>JAFTWB010000024.1 GCA_017465505.1 Clostridia bacterium
CTTTTTCATCCTCAGCACTGGCCTTGCTGGTGAGATTCTGCAAAAGTACACCAACTATGGTGGACGCATTGCAATTTATGGCGATTACTCTCGCTATACCAGCAAACCTCTCAAAGATTTTATCTATGAGAGCAATAAGGGAAAGAGTGTGTTTTTTGTTTCCACCAAGGAAGAAGCAATCGAAATGCTGACAAAGTAAATTCCAATATGTCGAATAGAACGAAAGATGTGAGAGTTCATTCTCTCACATCTTTTTTGTTTTCGTTGATTTCCTGTTGCAATGTTTCATACAATGCCTGTATATCAATTTCAACGGCATTTCGTTTTTGCTCTAAATCGTAAAGTGTTTCATTCATATTGTGTCGCTCCTTTCCGTTTTCTTCACAATAAATATGATTGATATTTATTGTGAATAGCGGTCTGCAAGACCTTACTGATTTAGTATAAATCGTAGTAAGTCATATTTCTGCGAAATAAAATCGGTTTTTCCATACTGATTTTTAGGAGCAGAGATATGACCTTACTGAAAAAATTTCGATCGAAATTTTTTCAGTAAGGTTTAACGGCAACAAATTTCCTTTCGTGTGTTGCCGTTCCTTTGCTCTCGCATATCAAGAGCAAAGGGGGTATTTTGAATGAGCAATTATGCAATAATGCGATTTGCAAAATACAAGGTGGGTTCGGTTGCGAATATAGAGCGACACCAAAAACACAGGGAGCGACTACGAAACAGAAAACACCCTGAACGAGAAAACGAAAACCACACTTGGCAAAGGGGTGAGCGAACAATGGCACGAACCATTAAAAAGGCAATCAAAGAGCAGGAGCGAACAACCGGCAAGAAAGTTCGTAAAGATGCGAATGTGCTTTGTGAGTTGGTTTTGACTTTCTCGCCTGAAATGGAAGATAAAATCAAATTGCCTGAATGGGTAAAAGCAAACTTTGCTTGGGTTCGTGATACCTTTGGAAAAGGTAAAATGATACGAGCAGATTTGAATAGAGATGAAACTACAACCCACTTGCATTGCTTTGTGATAATGACAGATGAGCAAGGCAAGTTCAATTCATCAAGGTTTTTCAATAAGAAAAGTCAGGTCATTGCATTACAGGACAGTTATGCGGCTGCAATGGCACCGTTTGGTCTTGTTCGTGGCGAAAGCAAAGAGCAGACGGGAGCAAGACACCAAACACTACAAGAATGGCGACAGGCAGAGTGTGAGAGGTTGGAAAAAGAACTTCAAGAAATGACCGAGGGTATTTTCGCAGAAGAAAAGGAAATCAACACGCATACCCTCGGAAACGATATTTTTGATGATTTGAGGTAATATGCCGAATGAACGATTTTGAAAAAGAGTGCAAACGGTGTAATGTTGAGAAATGGAAAAAGGCACTCCGCATTGCAGAAATACGAAAAGAAATAAACTGCACCTATGAACAGGCAGAGCAGATTTATAACAATGAAAAAAGCAAAAAGGATAAGCAGAACTAATCTGCCTATCCTTTTCTTGTTATTCTGTTTCCTGTTCTTCGAGTTCATTTTTAGGTGCTTTTTCAAGCAGTTCTGCAAACTGTTCTTTTGATAGAATAGTGAACTCTGCCGTATAGTCTTTTCCTCTGCCTGAAGTTTTATATTGCATATAAATAGGCATAGGGATAAACGATAAACGGAACTCCAAAAGGTTAAGGGGATAGACAAAAATCTGCTTTGTAACTCTTTCGTAAAATGCTTCGTTCAGGTCATTCTCGGAAAGTGCGAGTACAGACTCAAGCTGGTCTACATATTCGGTGTATATTCGCACCTCTGCACTCGCAGAATTGCCCTGTTCTTGCATTTGACGTAGTTTTGCCTGTAATTCTTCGTAATCCTTGTTAAGTGTTCCTATGCTTGAATAATAGGCAATATCAGGTACATTACCACTTGTCCAACCCAAAGTAAGTTTGGAGATTTCGCCTTGCTTCTTTTCAAGTGCCGTTTGCAGTTTGGCAATTTGCTTGGTGGTGTCCTTGGGTTTTGACAGTTCGGCAATTTCCTTTTTCATTTCATCGAGTAGTGTTTCTCTGTATGGAATGATGTATTCGGCAATAATATCGTGAATTGCTGTTTGTAACACCCTGTCATTTACTCGCAGAGCATTACAACCAACTATTTCTGTTTCGCCTGTTTCAAGGTTTATTAGTTTGTATTTTCCCCTTTGATGATTTTCAAAGCACACCCAAGCACGATAAGGGATGTTTTTTTGTTTCTTTACATAACTGACATACCTACCACCACAAAGACCACAATAAACCTTGCCACTTGTCCAATATCTGTTTGAGTGCTTTGCCTTGATTTCTTCGCTTGGTGCTTTTTCCTGTAAAATCGTTTGTACCTTGTTCCACAATTCTCGGTCAATTATGGCACTTTCGGGGTGGTGGTCTGTAATAACATATTGGTATGATTCGCCCGTGTTGTATTTCTTTTTGTGGTCTAATGGGTTGGGGGTGTAGGTCTTTCCTTGTTTTAAATCACCCACATATTTCTCATTCCGTAATATTCGTAAGATAACAATGGGTGTCCAACCCTTTGCATATCGTTTAGTGTCAATTCCTTTTTGTTCTAATCTTCTGCCTATCCTGTGAGTGCCTTCGCCACTTGCAAACCACTCAAAAATCTGTTTTATTACCTCTGCTTCTTCGGGGATGATTTCAAAGTGTTGTTTGCCTTTTTCATCCTTGACAATATTATACCCATACATTTCCTTGCGACCAAAAACAACACCACTTTGCATCCGTTGTTTATGTCCCCATTTTACACGGCGAGAGGTTTTCAAACTTTCTCGTTCGGCATCTGATGCTGCCTTTGAAAGTTCCTCTCTGTAATCGTCTTTTTCTGTGTAAATATCATCTGATAAAAACCAAATATAGACACCTCTGTTCCGTAATTCTTCAACGATATTCAAAAGGTGTTGAGCATTACGCGAGAAGCGGGAGACTTCTTTTGTGAGTATAATGTCAATATTGCCGTGCCTTGCTTCAAATAACATTCGGTTGAAATCATCTCTTTTTTCAAGTGATGTTCCTGAAAGTCCCTCATCTGCGAAAATGCCTATATTTGTCCAATTACTGTGCATTTCAAAAAAACTCTCAAAAAACTGTTTTTGTGCTATAAGTGAGTTTTTTTGGTCTTTTTCATCGGTTGAAACACGGCAATAGGCACAAACTCTGTGAGGTTCAAAGTCCTCAGTTTTGAGTGTTGTTTTGTTCGGTTCTATTACTTGTAAATGTGCCATATTGAACATCCTCTCTCTTGATACCAATTACATCCCTTATGTAGTTTTTCATTTCCATAACGAATTGCCGTTCTGCTTCAGGTGTCATAAACAAAGCATCTGGATTTAGTATCAATGATAAATGCCCCTTGCTATGTAATAATTCATAGCAATTATATGCATAACAGGTGTAGTATAATAACCTGTTATCATCATTCAGTAGGGTGTAGGCATTTTCAATTTGCTCTCGTGTCATATCATTGTGATAGTAGTTGTAAAGGTTTTCTAACATATCTTTATACCTCCTTGTGTTATTATTATATCATAAACAATTTTAATCTTCAATACCGATGTCCGTAAGGGTGGCCTTAAGCTCGGGTACAGGCATTGAAAATCTCTGACTGAGGTAACGAAGAGAAGCTCCCAATTCACCATCAGGACCGCCGTACTGAGATATAATAATTTTTGCAAGCTTTGGATTTGTCTGCTTGATTTTTATGGGGTATTGAAGGCGTTTTTCGTATACAAACATCCGTTAAACCTCCCAAGGCCACGGGTCATTTACCCAGGACCAGAAATTCGAGTTATCATTTTTACGTTTAATGAGCCCGTATTTTTCTTCGAACTCTTTTTTTAATTCCTTGTATTTTTCTTCGTACTCCTTAAGCTTTCTTAGGGTTTCCTTATCATTGGGGTGGGTATCAAGAAAAAGCTTCAGCTCGTGGGCAGCAAAAGCATAGGAGGAAAGCTTTTTCAGCAAAATTTCTCTGCCTGTCATAAATAATAACCTCCGCAACTTTCAGGGCAGAAAGGCTTGTCTAGGGCTTTATACATTGTTCCTGCCTCAAAGCCTCTGAACACAGCATAGGTTTCTGCATTATCAGGCTGAAATGGCACATAAGCCATTGCCTCAACTGTTTTTTTAGGCAAGGAAGAAAGGCCTGCCAACGCCATAAGTTCTTGCTCTGTAGATTTCAAATTTATTGCTCCTTTCACATTTGATTTTACCAATATTTTTATTGGTGCTATCGGTTTATACTATGCGATTTTTGAGAGAATTGTTACTTGATAATAGTGACTGAATATGGTAAAATCAACTTAAAGGAAGTGATTATATGTCAAAAAATTCTTGTTGTGAGATGTGCGCTCACTATATGTACGACGAGGCTTACGACTGCTATATTTGTGAGATAAATCTGGACGAGGACGAAATGGAGAGCTTTCTCAGAGGCTCGGATTTTGAATGTCACTATTTCTCAGCTTACGATGAGTATAAAATTGTAAGAAAACAAAACTAAACATAAAAATTAAGGCAACAGCCATTGTACTGTTGCCTTTTCTATGCAAAAATTATCAGGGCACACTTTTTGGAGTGTGCCCTGAGTTTTATTTTGGTTTAATTATCAGATAAAAACAAAGTTGCCAATATCGTATGCACCTTCGATATTCTGAGTATCGAGGAGATAGAAACCAAAGTCAACCATCTGTGTAAGGTCAATATCAACAGACTTTGCAGAGCCGTCTGTAAAGATGATGTTTGTCATACCGGCAGGAACTTCGTAGATGTATCTGTCCTCACCATATTCGTTGGTATCGTAGTAGGTCATAGGAACACCGGGCCACTCGCCATTGTTGCCGCCAACGGGATCCCAGCAATAGGCATATACTGTACCGCTCCAACGCTTGTTATTGGAGAAGCAAACTGTATAGGAGTCCATAGGAGGATAGTAGGGATCTTCCTCTGTGGGTTCTTCTGTGGGCTCTTCAGTGGGCTCTTCGGTTGTAGGAGCTTCTGTGGGCTCTGTTGTGGGCTCTTCAGTAGGCTCTGCTGTTGTGGGAGCCTCGGTGGGCTTAGCTGTTGTGGGAGCTTCAGTAGGTTCAGCAGTTGTGGGAACCTCTGTGGGCTCAGTTGTTGTAGGAGCTTCAGTAGGCTCTGCTGTTGTGGGAGCCTCTGTTGGCTTAGCTGTTGTGGGAGCTACTGTTACTTTGGGAGCAGTTGTAGCAGGAGTTGTAACAGGATATGTTACCCACTCGCCTGTGCCTTCAATCTTCTCGCCTACTGCATAGTCAATAGCCATCTTGGCAAGATACTTCTGGATAATTGTTGCGTCCTTAACGTTAATCTTACCATCAATGTAAGCGTCTGCACAAATTTCACCATCACCGATGAGAGTGAGAAGATTTGCAGCGTGCTTCTGGATAAGAGTTGCGTCCTTGATGTTAACAACTCCGCTGAGGTCTGTATCGCCAAGGATGAGAGGATCAACATAGTAACCGGGGTTGGTTGCTGTTGTACCTGGCTCAACTGTAGTCTTGGGAACAGTTGTTGCAGGAGCAGTAGTTGTTGCAGTTGTAGATGTGGGAGCAGTTGTAGTTGCAGGAACTGTAACTGTTGTAGCAGGCTCTGTTGCCTTTGTAGTTGCAGGAACTGTAACTGTTGTAGCAGGCTCTGTTGCCTCTGTTGTTGTGGGCTGAGTAGCTACTGTTGTAGGCTGTTCAGGCTTATCGCCGTAGAGGTAAACTACGCAGATAGAACCTGCAACTACGTTACCCTTTGCATTTGTGGGAACGATAGCCTCGCCAAGACCTGCTTTAGCCTTTGTTTCGTAAGTGTCGTTAAGAGAAACGTTTGTAAAGGAAATACGCTCGTCCTCTGCAAGCTTCTTACCTGTTGCTACGTCAATATGAGAAACAACGATATCAGTGTTGAAGCTTAACACCTTATTCTTAACGTAAACTGTACCGGAAGCAACATAGCCGGGCTCACCGTTAAGGGGTTCCTGGTCGCCCTGACCCATATTGTGGAACATTACGTTACAGCTTGTGATATGATAATCAAGCTCACTGTTTGCGTCGGAAATGGACTTCTTGTACCAGTTGCCAACTGTTTCGCCCTTGGGAAGCTCAGCAGCATTTGTAACCTTTGTCATACGCTGTGCCTTTGCACCCCAAGCACCAAGAGGCTTGTCTTCATTGTCTGTATATGCATACATACCCACGTTTGAGCCCCACTTGGTGTTGTAGTAGTAAACATCAATGCTTTCTACCTCAAGCTGCTTGTATACGAAAGTGATTGTAGCAGGCTTGGATGAGTCAAATGTACCCTTGAAGTTAGAGGGATACTTAGAAGATACTAATTCGTAACCGGATACGTTGGAGAAAGGAAGGTTAAACTCTTCACCATTGAGCATACGGAATGTGATGTCATTGGAAACAGAATTGCCCTTTTCGTCAACATACTTGATTGTGAGGTAACCGTCTGTATTAAAGCTCTTGTAGTTGATAGTAACTACAACATCCTTACCTGCCTCAACTGTGCCATAGTATGTGTTGCCCAGCTTTGTGCCTGCGTTTGCTTCAATGCTCTCAACAGTGTGGTTGAAGAGTGTGTAGTTGTCAGGAACTGCACGCCAGGTGTCGCCTACTGCATAGAGAGCTTCTGTTGTTTTGATTGTCTTGCCGTCTGCAACGTGCTTAACTGTAACCTTTTCATAGGTTGCGGATTTAGCAGTTGTTTCGCCCTGAACGAGAATTGCAGAGCCGTTAGCAGGAACTGAGTAAGAGCCGGAAGCTGTACCCAGAGATGTAAGACCTGCCTTTGTGCCGTTGGCTACAACTGTCCAGTTACCTGCAGGAAGTGATACGGATGCAGCACCGCCGTTATTTACGATAACAAGTGCCTTGCTCCACTCCCCTGCCTTGGAGTTGTTAAGTGTGTAAGCAATTACGTTGTTACCTGTGGAAAGGTAGCCGGGATTTACAACGTTGGAGGAAGAACGGAAGGGGCTGAAAGCATTTCTGATTTCACGAAGTCCCTTAACGTAAGCAACCTCTGTTGCGTAGGTTTCAATTCTCTTCCAATCAAATGCGTTAACGTCGCCAAGGTTATAAGAGTTACCCTCGCCGTACTTTGTACGAGCAAACTCTGTACCTGCAAGCATAAAGGGAACGCCCTGAGATGTGAAGAGATATGTCATTGAAGTTCTCAGCTTCATTGTATGAGAAGCATTTGTGGAATCATACTGTTTGCCGTTGGCACCCATAAGGTTATCCCACCAGGTTACGCCGTCGTGGCAATCGAAGTATGTAATGGACTTGTTGGGCTTAAGGCCTCCCTTTGTTGTGGAGGTGATACCTGCCTTAACTGTTGATGTACTTGCAGTTGCGTCGCTCTTGAACCACTTCTGGATAGCATCTCTTGTTGCGTCGTTGAAGCAACCGATGTTTTCCTTAAGCTTGGAAGCGTTGGAAATTGTACAGGAGTTGGAAGCATAGATACCTGGGTTACCGCCTGTACCTGTCCAAGGCTCACCGTACATAATAATCTTCTTGCCTTCGCCGCCGTACATAGCGTTGAACATATCACGGATTTCGTTCATAATCTGCCAGTCGTGAGCAGCCATAAGGTCGAAACGGAAACCGTCGATATGATACTCTTCTGCCCAGTACTTAAGGGACTGCTTCATATAATTTCTGAACATTGCCTTATCGGAAGCAAGTGTGTTACCGCAGGCAGTACAGTTGATATACTGTGTAGCACTTTCCATTCTGTAGTAGTAGCCGGGAACAGTGTAAGTAAAGGGTGACTGGTCAGAACCGAAGGTGTGGTTATATACAACACCCATAATTACAGAGATACCTCTGTCGTGAAGAGCCTGAACCAGCTGCTTGAATTCTCTGATTCTTACGTTACCGTCATAGGGATTTGTGGAGTAAAGACCCTCGGGTACGTTGTAGTTCTTGGGGTCATAACCCCAGTTGTAAGACTCGTTGTTTCTTTCATCACCTGAAGCAAAGTCAAAGGGGCACTGAATGTGAACAGCCTTGATACCCTGCTCTACAAGGTAGTCAACACCAACGCTCTTGCCCTTGTAGTTAAGACCGCCCTCGATAAAGCCGAGGAACTTGCCCTGATACTCGGGAGAAACACCGGAGTTGTCAGAAGATGTAAGGTCAGCAATGTGAACTTCCCAGATACCCTCGTCTGTCATCTGGTCCTGGAAAACGTGCTTGTCGTTCTCCCAGCCCTCGGGGTCTGTGGAGTCAAGGTCAACTACCATAGAACGGTTACCGTTTACACCGCAAGCCTTTGCGTAGATGTCGTAGGTTTCCTTTGCACCGATTTTGGAGTCAACGGTGTAGGTGTAGTAAACGTTTTTAAAGTCGCCCTCAAGAGCAACTGTCCAAACGCCGGTAGCGTTGTCCTTATCCAATGTGTGTGAACCCAGATTCTCAGCACCATTCTCAAGGTCAGAGCCTGTTGCGTAGAGGTTAAGGGTTACATTCTTAGCTTCAGGAGACCATACTTTCCAAGTTGTCTTGGAAGGAGTATAGGTGCTACCCAAATCTGTGCCGTTGTAAGCTTTGTTCTCAAGATAGTTTACATTATAGTAGCTACCGAGAACTGCGCCTGTTTCGGCTGTTTCGATTTCTGCTGCATTGGCTGTTATGCAAACTGTAGAAATGCTTGCAATCATAAGAACTGCCATTACGAGAGAAATCAATCTTCTGAGTTTCATTAAATCCTCTCCTTTTTTAATGCACACACCTGTGCAATTTACTCAATAAAATTGTAGCACAAAAATAACCACAAATAAATACTTTTATTATCTTTTTAGTCTCGCTAATTCACCAATAATTTCAATAAGTATTTATGCAACATAAACAAAACCCTTTTGCGATTATAGTGATAATCGCAAAAGGGTTCACAAATTTTAGCGTAAATCTATGTCTGTAAAGCCTACTCCGAAGGCAGTGCCCAAAGAAAGGCAGATACTTGCTTCGACATCGGAAAAATACAGACCTATGGCAGTGCCGTCGTGGATAAGTCTTACCTCCACCTGACGGTGCAAGGTTGAGGAAAGGTCGTGAGCCAGAAGGGAGCCGTAATCTTCTGTAAGGTTGAACAGCTTGGCGTATCCTCCCCTGTCCCTGCAAAGCTTGTTGGCAACAGTGTAGTTGGCAATGCTTATGATAACTTTATCGCAGAAACCGCCTGAGGCCATAGCCTCTTTACAGGTATCGGCAACAACATTGGTGAGATACCTGTGAAGCTCAATAGCTCGTGCACAGTTTTCGGGGCTCTGAGAGGTATCCAGCTCCATATGCATAGAGGGCTTTGTAGGAAGCTTTGTAAACTCTGAGATATCACCGTTTTTCTTTTTGATGACACAACGCTTCAGATTAGTCTGACCAAAATCCAGCACAGCAGCTGATTCGCAGGTTTCCGGCAAAAGCTTGGCACAGCCCATTGTGCCGATGTGAGAGCCGTTATCATAAAGTCTGATATCATAAGGGGTTTCTCCTGCCATATCAAAAACGTAAAGTATCTGCTCTTTAAGTCTTCTACCCAGAAGTCCGCCTGAAAGTCCTCCTGTAAGGATAATGGTTTTCAGGTTTGCCCAATATTTCCAGTGCTGACTTTGCCAGTCGTATCTGATAGCTCTGTTTTTCGGGTGGCCTTGCTTTAAGGTAAGCAGAATAACTCCAAGACGATTGCCGTATTTGCGGATAATGGCGTCAGCCATAAGCTTTGCCACAATGTCTTCGCTGTAAGTGGCGTCATCCAGAAACTTAGGGAGATTCTGGTCAGTATAAGCTGAAATATCCACTCCCTTTTTCTTAGCCTGCTCTTTGATTTCCTGAGTTATAAGCTTGGCAGAAAAAATCTGATTTGCACTTTTGCCGATTATATCGTCACAAATTCCTTTTACAGGGATGTAAGCAACAACACCTCTGTTAACAGAACAAAGAGAGGTTACATATTCACAATTAGCTTCCTTTGAAAAGGACAGGAAAGGATTTTTCATAACTGATCTCCCATAAAGTTCTTAGCTGCCTGCGGATTCATAAGCCCTGATACCCAACTTCCAGATAAGCTGAGAAAGCAGGAAAAGTGCCACAGACACACCAACTGTCACCGCTAAGCTCCAAGGGCTCTCCCCTCTTAAAATATAGATAGCAGGATAATAAGCCGTAAGAGCAAAGGGTAGGATGTATGTAATAATAGTCTTTACAACATTATTATATATCTTTGCGGGATAACTTGCAAACTCATTTGTCATATAACACATATGAGTAATGTGGCCGCTTCTCTTTGTCCAGAAGGAAATTGCGGCAGTGCCTGTTTTGATTGATGTGTAAATCATAATTGCAAAGGGAAGCACAAAAGCCACAGGAATCAGTCTGAGCCAGTTTATATCTGCGGCAATTTCGGCAGGCATTGAGAAAACACTGTAAGCTACCAGAACAATACCCACAAACAAGTCACCAAATGCGTCAACACAGAACTTTTCTGTCAGCACATAGAACCAGCTGTTAACAGGTCGGGTCAGGTACTTGTCAAAGTCACCTTTTGCCACAACCCAGTAGCCCATTCCCCAGAGGTTATCAAAGAGAAGATGGTCAACTCCCTTGGGGATAAGGGAAAAGCCGTAGATAAAGAGCACTTCGTTAAAGGTCCAGGCGTCAAGCACCTCGCCGTTTACTTTGTAAACAAGAGCAGGGATTGCCGAAAAGATAATACCGAGAGTAAGGATTTTTACTGCCTGCACCAGCACAAAGCCGATTGCACCCATTAAAAAGTCAACCTTATATTCCATAAGCTTTTTCAGGTCCTGTGCCACGAAAATGCGATGAAGTCTTAAATATTTTCTCATATCATCAACCTCCGTGTACCACAAGTCGTTTCATAGCAAGCTTTAAAACCAGCTTAGAAATAAGGGCAAAAATCACAAGCCAGATAACCTGAAGGCTCATATAAAAAGCAATCTGCCAGGGGCTGTAAAGTCCCATATAAATCATAACAGGTGTGTATGAAAGGGACGCAAAAGGCAGAAACTGAAGCACATAGCCAAAGCCTCCCATAAATGCCAGAGGAATGGTTGCACCCGAAAGGAAATCCACCACTGCACCTTTTATAATGTCTGTTCCCCAAAGGTTTTTGAGGAAAAAAGCAAGAAAGCCGTAAGAAAGATTGAAGTAAAAGTTAATGCCGTAAGCAAGCACCATACTTAAAAGGAAAAGTAAAAGCATAGGAATGTCAAGCATTAACCTGCCGTTTATAACAAAGCGGTAAATCTCAACGCCTGCGGTAATAGGCAGAAAGATAAGGCAGAAGCTGATTATCTTGTTGCCCAGCTCCTGAAAAAGAAAGCACATATCAAAGTCAATGGGCTTAATCATTCGCATAACAACCGAGCCGTCAAGAATTTCCTTGCCGATGGCATAAGAGCCGTCGGAGTAGGTTATGTAACCCGAAAGGAAAGAAATAAAAAGGTAAACTACCATATTATCGTAGGAAAAGCCGTAGAGAGTTTCCTGAGAAGAGCTGTCAAAAACCGCTTTCCATACAAAAAACATAACAAAGCACTTCATAATTTCTCCCAAAAGGAAGAAAAGGAAGTTTGCACGGTAGGTTACGCTTTCCATTATGCCTGCACGGGTAAAAGGAAAGTACTTTTTGATTTTTGTCACTTTGCCTCTCCTCCCCCTTTATAAAGACGGCGGATGATTTCCTCAATATCTGCGTCCTTGACACTGATGTCCTTAACGTGAACTTTGGAAAGAGTAAAGCTGAGCATATTCTCCACAGAGGCAATCTCTGTATTGAAACGCACCTTTACTCCTGTCCCCTCTGCTTTTACGCTGAAATCATCCTCGGCAAAGTTGAACTTCTCCTGATATGTAAGCTTTTCAAGGTCTTCGGCTCTGTTAAGCTCAAAGCTGAGCTCACGCATTTGTCCATAACGCTCTCTGAGGGTAGAAAGCTCGCCGTCAAAGACCTTTTTGCCCTTATCAATCATAACAATACGATTACATAAAAGCTCAATATCCTCAAGGTCGTGGGTTGTGAGAATAACGGTTGTGCCGCTTTCCTCGTTAATCCGTTTGATTGCCTTTCGGATATTATCCTTCACCACAACGTCAAGACCAACGGTGGGCTCATCAAGGAAAAGCACCTTGGGATTATGCAGAAGTGCCGCCGCAATGTCAGCCCTCATTCGTTGACCAAGAGAAAGAGTTCGTACAGGACTTGAGATAAAGTCCTCAAGGTCAAGTACCTCGTTGAGAAAAGCCATCCTCTTCTCGTAATCTTCCTGAGGGATATCGTAAATCTCTTTTAAAACCATATAGGTTTCACGCAATGCCAAATCCCACCAAAGCTGAGTTCTCTGACCGAAAACAACACCGATTTCCTTAACATACTCCTTACGGCTCTGGGTAGGAATATGGCCGTTGATACGACAGAAACCCTCGCTGGGGGTAAGAATACCTGTAAGCATTTTAATAACTGTGGATTTGCCTGCACCGTTTGGGCCGATAAAACCAATCATCTCCCCTGCCTGAACATCAAAGTCAATGCCGTCAACCGCCTTGACAACGCTGTAATCAGGCTTGAAAAGTGCCTTTATGCTACCCTTAAGACCGGGCTCTTTAATAGCCTTTTTAAAGTGCTTGTGCAGATTCTCCACGTGAATCATTGAATTTTCCATAATTACCTCCTCTCGCTTTCAAAGGAAAGCAGAGCTCACTTAAAATAATACCTTTATTTGCTTCACACTTTATGATACAATAATAAAGGTGATTTTATGAATTGTAAACTTTGTCCCCATAAATGTGGGGCTTTCAGAACTAAAGATACAGCAGGCGGAAAATGCGGCCTGAGCCTCACGCCCAAGGTGGCTCGGATTGCTCCCCATTTCTGGGAAGAACCGCCTATAAGCGGAGTAAAAGGCAGCGGCACGGTGTTTTTCAGCGGATGTACCTTAAACTGTGTTTACTGTCAGAACTATAAAATTTCAGCCCAAAATCTGGGAACTCCAATCACCGCTGAGAAGCTCGCCGATGAATACAAAAAGCTTGAAGAACAGGGTGTTCACAACATAAACTTAGTCAGTGCCACTCAGGTTTTGCCTGAGATTATAAGGAGCTTTGAAATCTACAAGCCAAAAATCCCCGTGGTTTATAACTGCGGTGGTTTTGAAAGAGTAGAAACTCTTAAAGCACTGGAGAGTATTGTGGACATTTACCTGCCGGATTTCAAATATGCCGACAACGCACTGGGCTTTGAGTATTCGGGTGCTGAAAATTATAGAGAAGTCGCCCTGTCTGCCATTAGTGAGATGTTCAGGCAAAAAGGCGAGCTGAGTCTTGATGATGAAGGTATAGCACAAAAGGGCGTTTTGGTGCGTCATCTTGTGCTGCCTAATCACACAAAAAACAGCATAGAAGTGCTCAATATTCTCAAAGAGAATTTTGGCGATTTACTGACGCTGAGCCTGATGGGTCAATATACTCCTGCGGGCAAGGCCTGTGAGTATTCAAAGCTTTCGCGAAAAATCACCAAAAGAGAGTATCAAAAGGTTTTGAATCACCTTCTGGATTTGGAAATCAGAGGATATTCCCAGGAGCTTTCAGCCGCCGCTGAAGAATACATCCCCGACTGGGACTACAAGGCGGAGTAACTAAGCCTTAAGCCCCCTCTACTGAGCTATATAGCTAACGCATAAAGCGGATAGCACTAATATAAAGCTTTTTCACTATTTACTATTACTTATTACATTAAGAAACCCGTGCCGACATAAACGTGGGCACGGGTTTAATTTGCTTATTTTGCAAAGTCGACTGCTCTTGCCTCGCGGATAATGTTTACCTTAATCTGACCGGGATATTCCAGATCAGCTTCGATTTTCTGACAGATCTCACGTGCAAGGGGAATCATTTTCTCGTCACTTACAACCTCAGGCTTAACCATAATGCGGATTTCTCTGCCTGCCTGAATAGCATAAGAGGACTCAACACCTTCAAAACCTGAAGCAACTGCTTCCAGCTTCTCAAGACGCTTGATGTAGTTCTCCAGATTTTCACGTCTTGCACCGGGACGAGCGGCTGAAATAGCGTCGGCTGCCTGAACAAGACAAGCTACAACGGTCTTTGCTTCAATGTCGCCGTGGTGTGCGTGAATAGCGTGGATAACTGCGTCGCTTTCCTTATATTTTCTTGTAACGTCAACGCCGAGTTCGATATGGCTGCCTTCCATTTCGTGGTCAAGTGCCTTACCGATATCGTGAAGAAGACCTGCACGCTTAGCGGTAGCAGGGTCCATTCCCAGCTCAGCAGCCATAATACCTGCAAGGTAAGAAACTTCAAGGGAGTGGTTGAGTACGTTCTGACCGTAGCTTGTGCGATAGCGAAGTCTTCCCAAAAGCTTTACAAGCTCAGGGTGTACGCCGTTTACACCTGCTTCGATAACTGCGTGCTCACCGGACTGCTTGATAGTAGCCTCTACCTCGCGTCTGGCTTTGTCAACCATTTCCTCAATTCTTGCAGGATGAATACGACCATCGGAAATGAGCTTTTCAAGGGACACACGAGCAATTTCACGTCTTACGGGCTCAAAGCAGGAAAGAGTGATTGCCTCGGGTGTGTCATCGATAATAAGGTCAACGCCTGTTAAGGTTTCGATTGCACGGATATTTCTACCCTCACGGCCGATGATACGGCCTTTCATCTCATCATTTGGAAGAGGAACAACAGAAACTGTCGCCTCTGCAACGTGATCAGCAGCTAAACGCTGAATTGCAAGAGAGATAATGTTACGGGCTTTTTTGTCTGATTCGTCCTTGAGCTGCTGCTCAAAATCCATAATCTTTGTTGCCTTCTCGTGGTCAAGCTCGTCGTCGAGCTTCTGGAGAAGATAGGTCTTTGCCTGCTCCTGAGTGTAGCCCGAGATACGCTCAAGCATTTCAAACTGGCTTTTCTTGACCTGCTCTACTTCGAGGAGTCGGTTATCGACATCCTTGAGTTTTTTGTTGACATTGTCCTCCTTACGCTCAAGCTGGTCCATCTTCTTGTCTAAAGACTCTTCCTTTTGCTGGATACGTCTTTCCTGACGCTGAACCTCTTTGCGTCTTTCGTTAATGTCTTTGTCTGCTTCATTTCTTAAGCGATGAATTTCATCTTTGCCTTCAATAACGGCTTCTTTTTTCTTAGCTTCAGCTGTTTTCATAGCCTCAGAGATAATTCTGTTGGCTTCCTGCTCGGCACTGCCGATTTCTTTTTCCGCTACATTTTTGCGGTAAACCATACCTGCAACCACACCAACGGCTGCAAAAACAACTGCGGCAGCTATGATTAGTACAAGTGCTAACCACAACTCCATTTTGTGACACCTCCTTGATTTGATTCTTTTCATCAGAGTCAACTTGCGGTGCCGTTAAATTATAAAGATAAACAAATCCCAATATACTCAAAATAAAAAAGACGAAACTCAAAATGCACGGTAAAGCCCAAGGCTTAAGCACCGTGCTGGGATATCCGTCTAAAATCTATTTTTAAAAAAGTTAAATCAGAAAAATGGATATCTATATATAACGGCTCACTAAGAGTCCAATAAAATAAGTTTAAACCCCAAAATCTCCCGACAAAAAGCGACAATATTAAGGTGATTGTCACCCAAAAAGAAAAATCGGGATATTAAAGGTTCATAAATTAGTTTGCGGAAAAACCGCTTTAGCCGCAGCAAATACTGCGTCCTTTATAATACTAAAGTAAATATATAAAAATGTCAAGAATATTTTACTATAAAATTCACATAAATAAAGAAAGAAATCGGTTATATTGTTAAAGAGATGTGTTTTTTGCATAAATTTTATATAATCGCAGAGCATATTGTCTTTAGTTTTTACAAAATAAGTTAAATTTTTATCAAAGTATTGAAATCTTTGATAAAAAGCATTACAATATAGTTACCAAAAATTACAAGGAGGACAAACTATTATGTCTATCAAAGTTGGTATTAACGGTTTCGGTCGTATCGGCCGTCTTGCATTCAGACAGATGTTCGGTGCTGAGGGCTACGAAGTTGTAGCTATCAACGACCTTACAGCTCCTAAGATGCTTGCTCATCTTCTCAAGTACGATTCTGCTCAGGGCAGATACGCTCTCGCTGACAAGGTTCAGAGCACAGACAACTCCATCATCGTTGATGGTAAGGAAATCACAATCTACAAAGAGCCCGATGCAAACAACATCCCCTGGGGTGAGCTCGGCGTTGACGTAGTTTTAGAGTGCACAGGTTTCTACTGCTCCAAGGAGAAGTCTATGGCTCACATCAATGCAGGTGCTAAGAAGGTTGTTATCTCTGCTCCCGCAGGCAACGACCTCAAGACAGTTGTATTCTCCGTAAACGAGAACACACTTACAGCAGATGATCAGATCATCTCCGCTGCTTCCTGCACAACAAACTGCCTCGCTCCTATGGCTAAGGCTCTTAACGACCTCGCTGAGATCCAGAGCGGTATTATGGCTACAATCCACGCTTACACAGGCGATCAGATGATCCTCGACGGTCCTCACAGAAAGGGCGACCTCAGAAGAGCAAGAGCCGGCGCTGTTAACATCGTTCCCAACTCCACAGGTGCTGCTAAGGCTATCGGTCTTGTTATCCCCGAGCTCAACGGCAAGCTCATCGGTGCTGCTCAGAGAGTTCCTGTTCCCACAGGTTCTACAACAATCCTCACAGCTGTTGTTAAGGGCAACGTTACTAAGGACGACATCAACGCTGCTATGAAGGCTGCTGCTTCCGAGTCCTTCGGTTACAACGAGGACGAGATCGTTTCTTCCGATATCATCGGTATCACATACGGCTCTCTCTTCGACTCTACTCAGACAATGGCAACTTATATGCCTGAGACAGATACAACTCAGGTTCAGGTTGTTTCCTGGTACGACAACGAGAACTCTTACACATCTCAGATGGTAAGAACTATCAAGTACTTCGCAGAGCTTTAATTTTAAGTTTGCATTTAACGGGTAATCCTTCGGGGTTGCCCGTTTTTTGTTTTATTTAATAAAACAAAAAAATTTAGCCATTTATGTAAAAATAACCAAAAATTGAGAACTTTTTTGGGTATTGTTATTTTTTCACCAATTTTATAAAGTTAGCCTTAAAGTATTGGTTAATATTACCAAAGTAACACTTGGATTTTCGTCATTATTATTTTTCTTAAAGGTTGAAAAAATTATATAAGTTTGGTAAAATAATAAGCGTGAAATAGTATATCTTATTTTGCGAAATTAACGCATAATGGAGGAGATAGAAATGATTTATCAACTTAATGAAGACAGAGACCACATTCAGCTGTATTACGACGGTGACGCCGTCAGAGCCTATGACTTTTTCGGTGCTCATTTGGAGAACTGGGACGGCAGAGATGGCGTAGTGTTCAGAGTTTGGGCACCTAACGCAAAATCCGTTTCTGTTGTGGGTGACTTCAACAGCTGGAATCAGGAAGCTAACCTGATGTATAAAATCAACGAAGGCGGAATCTGGGAAGTTTTCGTTGAAGGTATCGGTGCTTTCGCAATCTACAAATTCTGTGTTGAAACTCCCTGGGGCGAGAAGCTCTTAAAGTCAGACCCCTATGCATTCCACACTCAGACAAGACCCGACAACGCTTCTGTTGTTTACTCTTACAACAATCATATCTGGAGAGATGAACCCTGGTACATCAAGAAGGCTGAGAAGCACCACTTTGAAAAGCCTCTCAACATCTATGAGGTACACGCAGGCTCCTGGAGAAAGTATGCCGACGGCAACACATTCTCCTATGCTAAACTGGCTGAAGAGCTTATCCCCTATGTTAAAGAAATGGGCTACACTCACATTGAGTTTATGCCTATGACCGAGTATCCCTTTGACGGAAGCTGGGGCTATCAGGTAACAGGTTACTTTGCTCCCACATCCCGTTACGGCTCTCCCGATGACTTTATGGAGTTTATCGACAAGTGCCACGAGGCTGAAATCGGCGTTATTATTGACTGGGTTCCTGCTCACTTCCCCAAAGACGCTCACGGCTTAGGCCGTTTTGACGGTATCCACTGCTATGAGTACGAGGACAGCCGCAAAGGCGAGCACAAAGAGTGGGGTACATACGTATTTGACTATGCAAGAAACGAAGTTGTAAGCTTCCTTATCTCCTCTGCAATGTTCTGGGTTGACAAGTATCATATCGATGGTATCCGTGTTGACGCTGTTGCTTCTATGCTCTACCTTGACTACAACCGCAAAGACGGTGAATGGGTTGCCAACTGCTTCGGCGGCAAGGAGCACCTTGAGGCTGTTGAGTTCCTTAAGAGACTCAACACAGCTTTACATCTGCACCACCCCGGCATTATGATGATTGCTGAGGAAAGCACAAGCTGGCCTATGGTTACACGCCCTGTTTATGACGGCGGCTTAGGCTTTGACTACAAGTGGAATATGGGCTGGATGAACGATATGCTTCATTATATGTCCCTTGATCCCCTCTGGAGACCTTTCCACCACGACAACCTTACATTCAGCTTCCTTTATGCTTTCTCTGAGAAGTTCTTACTGCCCATCTCCCACGATGAGGTAGTTTACGGCAAGGGCTCTCTCATTAACAAAATGCCCGGCGACTACGATATGAAGTTCGCAGGTGTAAGAGTATTCTACTCCTATATGATGGCTCACCCCGGTAAAAAGCTCACATTTATGGGCTCTGAAATCGGTCAGTTCGACGAGTGGCAGTGCGAGAACGAGATTCAGTGGGGCTTGCTCCAGTATGAGAAGCACCAGAAGCTGAACCACTTCTTTGCTGATATCAACAAGTTCTACAAGGACAACACTCCTATGCACACTGTTGACTTCAACTGGGAAGGCTTCAACTGGATTCATCACGATGACTACAACCAGTCTGTTATTGCATTCCGCAGAATCGACACAGAGGGCAATGACATTGTTGTAATTTGCAACTTCCAGCCTATGTACCGTGAGAATTACAGCATTGGCGTTCCCAGGTACGGTGTATACTCAGAGGTATTTAACTCTGACGATATTCAGTACGGCGGTAACGGTATTTCTAACGGTCAGGAAATCAAAACTTCTGAAGACGGCTTACACGGTCTTGACCAGTCCATTACACTTAACCTGCCCCCTATGAGTGCAATTTACCTCAAGTGTACTTCTGAGGCTGAGAATCCCCGTGTTAAGAGAGAAGCAGAAGAGGCCGCCAAGAAGGCTGAAGCCGAAAAGAAGGCTGCTGCCAAGAAAAAGGCTGCTAAGAAAACAACAACCGCAAAGAAAACTACTGCAAAGAAGACAACTGCAAAAGCAGAAACAACTGCAGAGAAAAAGCCCGCAACAAAAAAGACAACAACAAAAAAGACTGAAACTAAGGCTGCTGCAAAACCCAAAACAACAAAAGCTAAGGTTGAAAAGACAGAAGCTGACAAAAAGTAAGCCTCGGTTCGTGTAAAATTAACGGGCGAAGTATAATACCTTTATGCTTCGCCCGATTTATTGAATTTTAAGCAACTCAATTACTTAAAAGGTAAGAAGGTGTAACTATGTATCCTAAACAAGAGGTGGTAGCCATGCTGCTGGCAGGCGGTCAGGGCTCCCGACTCGGTGTACTTACAAAAAAGCTTGCCAAGCCTGCCGTTCCTTTCGGCGGTAAGTACAGAATTATTGATTTTCCCCTTTCTAACTGTGCAAATTCCGGTATCGAGGCTGTTGGTGTTCTTACACAGTATCAGCCCTTGGTGCTTAATGAATATATAGGCAACGGTCAGCCCTGGGATCTGGACGGTATGCACTCAGGTGTTACCTGTCTGAGCCCTTATCAGGCTGTTGAGGGTGCAGAGTGGTACTCAGGCACAGCCAATGCCATTTATCAGAACATCGCATACATAGACAGATATCATCCCGACTATGTGGTTATTCTTTCGGGCGATCACATCTACAAGATGGACTACTCCGAAATGATTGCTTACCACAAGGAAAAGGGTGCTGACTGTACCATTGCGGTTATTGATGTTTCTATAGAAGAAGCCAGCCGTTTCGGTATTCTCAACACTAATCCCGACGGCTCTATTTATGAATTTGACGAAAAACCTGCTCATCCCAAGAGCACCAACGCTTCAATGGGTATCTATGTTTTCAGCTGGGATAAGCTGAGAAAGTATCTTATTGAGGACGAGGCTGACTCAAGCTCCAGTCACGACTTCGGTAAGAACGTTCTTCCCAAAATGCTTGAAGCTGGAGAGAAGATGTTTGCCTATCCCTTTGAGGGCTACTGGAAGGATGTTGGTACTATAGACAGCCTCTGGGACGCAAATATGGATATTCTTAATCCCAATGTAGGTCTTGACCTTAAAAATGTATATTCCAGAAACCCAATGATGCCTCCTCATCACATCGGCGAAAATGCAGAGATTCAGAACTCTATGCTGACTGACGGCTGTGATGTTGACGGCAAGCTTGAGTTTTCTGTTCTTTTCTCAGGCGTTAAAATCGCCAAAAACGCTGAGGTAAACTCTTCTATAATTATGCCCGGTGCAGTTATTGAAGAGGGTGCCAGGGTGCTGTACTCCATCGTAGCTGAAAATGCTCACATCGGCAAAAACGCCGTTATCGGCGGTTATCCCGAGGATTATCCCAACAGGGACGACTGGGGCGTGGCAGTTATTGGTGCAGGCGTTAAGATTGCTGAGGGTACAAAGGTTGTGCCTAAAGCTATGATCGAGAAAGACGTGGAGGTGTAAATATGTCAATAAATAAATTAGCAGGTATTATCTTTGCAAATTTAGGTGATGAAAAGCTTCCTGAGCTTACCTCCAAAAGAAGTCTGGGCAGTGTGCCCTTCGGTGGAAAGTACCGTCTTATTGACTTCTCTCTTTCAAATATGAGTAACTCAGGTATCAACAATGTTGGTATCATTACAAAAAACAACTTCCACTCTCTTATGGACCACATAGGCTCAGGTCAAGCCTGGGATTTATCTAAACGCAGAAGCGGCGTTTCCATCCTCTCCCCTTATAACGGCAACTCCTTCGAAAACCGTATTATGGCTCTTTATCAGCTTCACGGTTACTTTGAGCACCTTAAGGAAAATTACATTGTAATCGCTTCCTGCGAGTGTATCCAGAATTTTGACTATCAGAAGTTCTTTGAATATCATCTGAAGAAGGGCTCTGACATTACTATTGCATACCAGAAAATGACTATTCCCGAGGGCGAAACCGCTCCTCTTGCCCTTGATATTGATGAGCAGGGTAAAATCACTGATATGCTCATTAAGTTTAACGGCGGCGAAGAGTGCAATATGGCTATCAGCTCTGTTCTTATTAAAAAGGATTTGCTTATGAATCTGGTTAAGAAGTGCGTAAGCGCAAATACTCTTAACTTCAGACAAAATGTTCTTCAGGATAACGTTAAGAAGCTGAATATGTACGGCTACGAAGTAACAGGCTACTGCGAACATATAGCTTCCATTGCTGATTACTACAGAGTTAATATGAGCCTTATGTCAAGTGAGGTAAGAGAAGAAGTTTTCAATCCCTTAAGGCCTATTTACACCAAAGTAAGAGACGATATGCCTACCCGCTATGGCTTAACCAGTAAGGTAAAGGGCTCTCTTGTAGCTCAGGGCTGTAAGATTGACGGCGAGGTTGAGGGCTCTATCCTTTCCAAAGGCGTAACAGTAGGCAAAGGCAGTGTTATCAAGAACTGCATTATTATGCAGGACACCCAAATCGGCGAAAACTGCAACTTAAGCTACGCAATCATTGACAAGGATGTTGTTATTCAGCCTAACCGCTCTTTAATGGGCTTTGAAACATATCCCATCTACATTGCCAAGCAGACAATTATCTAACCAAATACATTCAGGAAGGAATGGTTTCATATGAAAATACTTTATTGTACCTCTGAGGCTAACCCCTTTGCAGGCTCAGGCGGTCTTGCTGACGTAGCAGGCAGCCTTCCCCCTACTCTTTGCAGAAAGGGTCAGGATTGCAGAATCGTAATGCCTCTTTACGGTACTATCCCCTATGAGCTCAAGTGCTCTATGAACTTTATCACAAACTTTACTGTTCCCGTTGCATGGCGTCATCAGTACTGCGGTCTTTTCTGGGCAAGACACAACGACTGCACATACTACTTCATTGACAACGAGTACTACTTCCAGAGAGATAAGCTTTACGGATTCTATGACGATGCCGAGAGATTTGCATTCTTCTCAAGAGCTGTTCTTGAAATGCTTCCTTACATCGACTTCCATCCCGACATTATCCACTCTAACGACTGGCAGACTGCCTTGATTCCCACTTACTACTACCTCTTCTACTCCAAGAATCCTTGGTATTACAACATCAAAAATATCTTTACAATTCACAACATTCAGTATCAGGGTATGTACGGCTGGGATGTTAACACAGAGTGCGTTGGTATTCCCGAGAGTGAGCAGAAAATCCTTGAGATGGACGGCAAGCTCAATATGGTTAAGGGTGCTATCCAAACTGCTGTAAGAGTTACAACTGTTTCTCCCGAGTACGCTATGGAGATTAAAGACCCCTGGTTCTCTCACGGTCTTCACCATCCTCTTAACAACAATCACTACAAAATCTGCGGTATCTTAAACGGCATTGAGCCCAGAGATTGGGACCCTGCTACCGACTATCACCTTTACAGGAATTACACTATGGACGATATGAGCGGTAAGGGCGAGTGTAAACGTGCACTTCAGGAAAGACTTGGCCTTGAGCAGAGATGGGATGTTCCCCTTGTTGCTATGGTTACCCGTCTTGTTTCTCACAAGGGTCTTGACCTTGTTCGTGACAGCCTTGAGAATCTCCTTAACACAGAGAATATGCAGTTTATCGTTTTAGGTACAGGCGACAAGGAGTACGAGGACTTCTTCAGAACAATGCAGTGGAAATATCCGGGCAGAGTTTGCTTCTGCAACGGCTTTATCCCTGAGCTTGCAAGAAAGTTCTACTCCGGTGCTGATATCTTCCTTATGCCCAGTAAGTCTGAGCCTTGCGGTCTTGCACAGATGATTGCATTAAGATACGGTACAATTCCTGTTGTAAGAGAAGTTGGCGGTCTTAAGAACTCTGTATTTGACAGTGCTTCTGGTCACGGCAACGGCTTCACATTTGCTAACTACACTGCTGACGATATGGCTCACGCTCTCAGACGTGCCCTCTGGGGTATTCAGGACGAAGCAGGCTGGAAGAGCCTTATGTGGAGAGCTATGATGAGCAACAACTCCTGGGACAGAAGTGCCAACGACTACATCGTAGTATATCAGGACACTCTCAACTGGGCCTGAGTGGGTTAGCCACCCACGGGGCTACACCGCCTTTTGAAAGGGACATTTAAAAATGAACTCTGATTAACGGCGGGTATAAAACGACATAAAGTAAGCACTTACGGTTTTAATTAACTGTAAGTGCTTTTTCCGTTAGCCACGGTGGGCAATTCCGCCTTTTGAAAGGCTTGCTTTAGAGTCAACTTTTCATTAACGGCGGTTATAAACCAACATAAATTAAGCACTTACGGTTTTATTTAACTGTAAGTGCTTTTTATTTGCCTAATTTGGCAACTTGTGTATCTGTGCAGGCAACTTGCGTTTTGAAGTATTGCATTTAAAATTAAATTTAATATAATAATGTCAGTAGCTACGAAACTTAAACAGAGGTGTGGATAGTGGAAATTAAACTTATAGAAAACCCAAAACTCAGCAAAACAATAATCACAATAGAATGTAAAGAAACAGACGAAAAGATTCTTCATATAATTCATCTTATAAAAAGTGCTGACGCCAAAGGCAAGAAGATAGTAGGCATTAAAGATGACGAAACCTACTGCTTAGAACCTGATGAAATTCTTTATTTTGAATCGGTGGACAGAAAAACTTTCTGCTACACAGAAAAGTCTGTTTTTGAAACTGATTTGAAGCTCTACGAACTGGAGGAGTTTGCTTATACTGATTTTATGAGGATTTCAAAATCTACGGTAGTAAATCTTAACCGCATTAAATCTATAAGACCTGACTTTGGCGGCAAGATTCTTGCCACAATGGAAAACAGCGAAAAGATTTATGTGTCCAGACAATATGCAAATGAATTTAAAAACAAACTTGGTATCGGAGGTAAATAAAATGAAAAAGAAAATGAAGGAGTTTTTTGCAAAACTTCCCCAGTCAATTATGCTTATTTTTGGTATTATGATGATTGTGTTCACAAGCGTTGCTTTTATAAACGGCTTTGAGACGGTGTCCGTATACAGAATTTTTCAACTTTTGGGCATTGCGGTAATTGCAGGAGCGTTAATGCTTGTTGCTTTCAGCGATATTTTTATCAAAAAGATGAATCAGATTTTAAGAGCAGTTATCTTTATGATTCCCCTTATGATAACAACTCTTGTATTCGCTTTGGCTTTTTCCTGGTTTTCCACAGGCAATATCAAATCCTGGGCGATCTTTATCACAATTTTCCTTGTGTGCTTTGCAGGCTGCTTTGTAATTTTTCTTATTATCAATTTCATTGAGAAGCTTATCAGAGGCAAAAAATACACAGAAAAGCTTAAGGAATATCAGAATAAAAAGAATACAGACTAAACACAAAAGCACTTACAGCTATAAAACTGTAAGTGCTTTTTTATGTTGGTTTACACCCGCCGTTAATCGGAGTTTATTTTTAAATGTCCCTTTCAAAAGGCGGAATTGCCTACCGCGGCTAGCGGTCGGAATTGCCTACCGTGGCTAACGGTCGGAATTGCCCTGTGGGTGGCTGACCCACTTACCAGTGCTCGCCGAGGATAAAGTTTACGCCTTCCTCTTTAAGCTTTGTGAGGCGGAGGTTATAGGCGTCAAGAGCTTCTTTTTCAAAAGCTACATCACCATTAAAGCCTGCCAAAGAGAGAATACGCTTTGTAAGCTTGGGATTAAGAGGCAAAATGGGGCCTAAAACATAGGTTGCAAAGAAATTCTTATAATGAATACCTTCGCTCTTGTCCTCGGGATTGTTGCCGATACCACCCTTTACAGTCATAAAGGGAGTTTCGCATTTACTGTAAATATAAGCAAACTGAGAGCGACATCCTACAACCTCGATATCCTCAAAATCGCCTAAGAACATTGAGTTGTGGCGAAAATACTCAGCACTTCTCTTTGAATAGAAAGGAAAGACACCCAGAGCGTCCCACTTCTTTTCATCCTCTGCGATATATTCGCCGAAAAGCTCCATAGAATTGCCTGTGCAGAGAAAAACCACCCCTGCCTCGATTATCTCTTTGATTCGCTGAAGATAGGGTCTGAGGGCATTTATGGCAAAAAGCTGGCTTTTCTCGGTCATTGAGCCGATGTAAATCATATCAACATCGTTGTCAATAAAATAGGGCTTTTTCTGCAAAGGAGTTTCAATAAATTCAGCGTCCTTGCAGGTTTTCTTAAGGTAAAGAATATTGCCTGCGTCACCGTAAACAGTGGAAAGCTCGGGGTAAAGAAGTTCTATTTTCATTTTTCCTCTCCCCTTTCTTTTCTGATTCGCTCTGTAATCTCTGCGGTTACCTTACGGGCCTCTGCGGAAGTATAGATATCGTAAACTATGTAAACAGTTTCTACATCTCTGATATCTGCATAATTTAAAACATCAAGATGTTTAGGAATACAGATTATCTTCTCCTCGGGTACGCCTGCAAGAAGCATTCTCAGCTTATGGTCAAGGTATCTGTCGCCGCCGAGAACGATTTTTGTAACGCTCTCGTCATTTAAAAACTCGTAGTCTGTATCATAAAACCAGGCGACGGTTTCGCTCTTCCTGGGATTTTCGAAAATCTCATCAAG
This sequence comes from Clostridia bacterium, assembly GCA_017465505.1. GTDB lineage: Bacteria > Bacillota > Clostridia > Oscillospirales > Acutalibacteraceae > Ruminococcoides. The sequence goes on from JAFTWB010000024.1 coordinate 25,907, forward strand.
CACCATAAGAAGAAGCTTTTTGGACTTGTCCTTTTTGATATTTTCAAAAACAGTGGACACTGCGGTGGGGTTGTGAGTTTTTGCCAGCTTGCGGTGAAGATTCACGCCACAGATGACCTCGCTGCCTTCACGGGACGCAGGGGGCTTAATGCTCTCAAGAGCCTCTGCAATAGCCTCGGGCTTTTCGCCGATATCTCTTAAAATAGAAACAATAGCGGCAGTGTTATAGATATTGTGGATTGCAGAGTTAGGCACAGGGTATGTAAAAGCACCTGTTTTTTCTGCCACTGTAAGGGTTTCGTCGGTATGAGATTTAACGATATAATCTCTCTTGGGAGTGCCAAAGCCGCAGTTTGAGCACTTATACTCGCCGATATTGCGGTAATTTCTGTAAGAATACCGGGGCTTGCCGCCGCACTTGAGGCAAACAGGGTAATCGTCCACCATTGTATCAAGAGGATTTGTACCCAGATAATCGGCACCAAAAACCACACGGCGGTTTGCTTCACCAACAAGAGAGCTTACAGGGTCGTCACCGCACATTACGACAACGCTCTCAGGAGAGCCTTCTGCTGCACGGCGTAAACGCTCTGCAATATACTCGGGGTTGCCGTTTCTCAGCATAGAGTCACGGGAAACGTTATTTACAATAAGGTAAGTCGGCTTAAGACGAGGCACATTTGTGGGTGAGATAAGCTCATCAGCCTCAATAATTGCAACGTCCTTTATAGGCTTGTTGAAAATGCTTACAGCGTCCAGAAGACATCTTGCCTGACCTGCGTTGTGATTAGCACCCCAGTCGTTGTAGGCTACTTTGTAGCCCAGCTTCTTGAGGGTTTCGGCAAGCATATTTGAAATGGTGGTTTTGCCGTTTGTACCAGTTACAACAATGGTAAGCTTGGGCTTGGCAACACGGGCCAGAAAGTCCTCGCAAATACGCACACTTACCATTCCGGGACGGTCATCTTTTTCAGCGTGGAAAAGCTTCCAGAGGAAAAGAAAGGTTTTGCCACCCCATAATCCAATCCAAAATCTGAGTTTATTCATTTATTCCCACCTTACTTTCTAACTAAGTGAAGTTTTCTGAGAATACCCTTGATAGTATTTTTGTCCATAACATCGGTAATTGCACCGAAAAGATATGCAAGCACACCATAAACCGCCGCACCTACAATACCAAAAACTGCGAGATAAGGAATGAGCCATCCTCTTGTAAAATCAGGCTCAGGCCATACGATACGAAGGATAAAAAGAACTACTACCATTGCTAAAATGGGTACAGTGATTTTTCCGAGAATTTTAAATGCCGGAGTAAAGCCCAGCTTGTGTTTTTTATAAAAAGCAACGAGAAGAAGCGTGAGCGTTACTGCTTCACCAAGGATACTTGCGGCAGTTGCACCAAGATATGCAGGAATACCTATGTTATTAAAAAGATAAATGAAGGGTAAGTCCATACAGGCGTTTACTACAATACCCACAAGGGTAAAAATAACAACGTGCTTGCCCATATCAATGCTCTGCATTGACATACTTACAACAGCAACAATGGAAGAGATAACATTGAGGAAAATCGCCCAGGCAAGAATACTTGAACCAAAATCATGATAGCCGTAGAAGATTCTGTAAACAGGCTCAGAAAACATAGAAACGCCCACCGCCATAGGCACAGCTACAACCAGAATTATACCGATACCCTGATTGAGCTTGAATTTAACCTCGTCCATTTTGCCCTTAGCAAAGCTCTCTGCCATATGAGGAGCAATACTGTTGGTAAGTCCCATAGAAAGAGCTGAAACTATCATACAGATTTTAGGAACCCAGGTTGAAGCAATACTTGTAATCTGCTGAGTGTAAGGATCACTGTATCCAACCTCTTTCAGACCAACAAGCAACAGCTTCATATCCACAATATTGTAAAGGCTGACGGAAACAGACACAAGAACAATGGAAAGGCAGTAAGTGAAAATCTTTTTGAGAATTTTCTTTGTACTCTCAGCCTCTTCTTCAACCTCGCAACGGAAAAGCTCTTTGCTTTTACGGGATTTTATAATAAGATAAATGAGAGCTGCACCTGCACCCACACAAGCACCAAAAAGTGCTACGCAAACACCAACGATAACGCTGAGCTTAAAGGCATAAATAACAAGTGAAGCACCTGCCAAAACAAAAACGATACGAACAATCTGCTCGATAACCTGGCTGGTAGATGAGGCTGAAAGGCATTTGTGCCCCTGCAAATAGCCTCGCTTCATACTGAGAAAAGGCACAACAAGCAAACAGAAAGAAACGGCTCTGATGGCAACAGCAACTTCGTTTATAGTAACGCCATTTGTCATATCATTGATAAAAAATTCTGCCAGCTGGGTGGCAAAAATCTGCAAAATCAAAAAGGCGAGGACAGACACCGCCACAACAATTTTTAGCCCCAGGCCATAGGCTTTTTCTTTGGTTTTATACATTCCTTTTGAGGCGTATTCGCTGATAACAATGCTTATGGCAATAGGAATACCCGAGGTAGAAATATCCAGAAAAAGTGCGTAGATACTGAAAGCAAAAGAGTAAACAACGCTTCCTCTATTGCCTATTATCCCGTAAAAAGGGATGTTATACAGAGCACCCAAAATCTTGGTGATTACTATAGCACCATAGGTTATAACAGCACCCTCTGCGAAACTGTTTTTCTTAAGTTTTCCTCCCAAATCTACATCTCCTGTCTGTGTAAATTATGAGTTATTTTCATATAATCATACAGAAAATATTTTATCACATTATGTCGATTTTTTCAATAGATAATAAACCCCTAATTATGTAAAAAAGCACGACACAAAAGTGTCGTACTTTTTAGGCTTTATCTGAACTTTGCCGATTATCTTTTTGTCGCATTTCTTCTTTCGAGCCTTTTTGCACATATAGTCTGGACTTAACGGGCCAGAATCCTGTGCTTGCCACTGTGCCACCTCCTGTATAATTTCTTTCTTATTCTGCTTTTGAGTATCAATGACTTCAGCATAAATATCATCAAAGAGTTTGAGTGCTTTCGCTTCTGTTTCGGGAGACATTTCACAATTAAGCAGTTCACTCAACTTTTCGTTGAAAATATAAAAGGCATCAGGTGCTACTGCTTTCACAGCATAACCTAATGCCCGTTTACGGAGATATTCAGCAACAGATAAACCGCAACTGTTTGCAAGTTCTGTTATCCTCTTTTTTTCGTTTTGAGATACTCGCAGATATATTCTGTGTGATTTTTCGTTTGTGTTTTTATTCATATACATACCTTCTTTCATTAAGTTTGGGCACAAAAAAGCCGATGAGATAATCCCATCGGCTTAGTGTGGATATTTTTTTGTAACTTACTTTAACGTTCACGTTTTTTGGAACGCTCACGCTTTTTAAGTTTTTGATAAGAAAAATCTAAAATTCGTTCCTTTCTTTCTCGAAGCATAGTTTTATAAAACTCTTTCTGTAAATCCGAAATAAAAGGAGTTTCATCAACGATTTTATAAATTTTATCCATATCAATTTTCGGTAGTATTCGCTTTAGAGCCTTATTGCAATCCTTGTTCTCAAGAGATGAGATAAACTTAAAGTATTGGATTTTCTGACCGTTTATCTTGATACCTGAAAGTGGTCTTTCAAAAATACGTATCTCACGTTCAGCCGGATCTTCCAACGTCCTTTTCATAATTTCTTCATCTGCCTGTGGGAACAAGCAACTGCCACAATCATAAACAGGTGCAAGAGAGATTTCATCGGTAATAGCATTGTAAAGGAATCCCCAGTTACCATTATGTCTATCCCAGTTTCCGATTAAGGAATCTACGATAAACATATCCCAAAACCATTCAGTTAGTTTTTGAGAATCAATCGCAGTTTGTTCCTCTAATGTTTTTACAATGTCGCTAAGTTCTGTGCCATAGCCATTGTGAGCAGAGTCAATAATTGTGTTTTTCAAAGAAGCGAAATCCTGAAGCACAAATCCGCCTGCGGTAAAGTCTTTGCAGGCTACAACAATCTTTTTCTTTCCGTTTTTGGTGTAGGTTCCGAGCAAAGTCTTTTGAACCGGAATACCAATACTCTCAAAAATATGGCAACCTAAATATTCAGATATGCAACCATTCGCATAACTTATTTCTTTATTGATAGTTGGAACAGCAGGAAATTTAAGCATATATAGCTCATCGTTATATAGAATGGAAATCTTACTACCATTAGCTCCTGCATAAGTTTTATTACGAACGGGATAATCACTAAAATCTATCATAGGTTAGTCACCTCGTTTCATTCTTAAATATGTTTCACGCAAATACCAAGCCTGTTCGCTTGATATTTCCTGTTCTACTTCCGCAGAGTTAATATCTGCGTTTAGTTCACTCCAATAAATATCCCAGTGATAATCTTTTTCACCGCTATCTACAATTTTCCAAGAAGCAATCATATTTTCCAAAGAAGTTTGCAGATATGGAGGAAGACCTCGTTCAAGATATTTTTTGCTTTTGGGCAGTCCTGTTTCTTTGTCGTACCTTGTATCTATTGTATCCAAAGACATAATATCTTCCATTGTGCAACCAAGTGCTTTTGCAAGTTGCTGTACTGTATAGGCAGAGCACTTTTGCAGAGAACTTTTACCCGAGCAAATATCTATAACGGTTGTTTTAGGAATACCACTGATTTGCGACAGATGATATTTTGTAATATTTTTGCTGTCAATATATTCTTGTAGGTTCATTTGCAACACCCTTTCTATAATTATATTATATCGGTATACCGACCGTGTGTCAATAAGATTTTGGTCTAAACAGATTGTTTAATATTCGCTTTCTTGCAATGGGGGCTTGGGGGTGTCCCTCAAAAGTGAACAGTAGGCGGATTAGCTTACTGTTTATTTGGAACTTGCCGTACAAGTTCCCTGCTTGTTACGGTGTAAGACACACGTATAAGGTGTATATTTAGCTTCCTATGTGGCTTTCACCGTGGAATAACTAACTATGAACTTTCTTATATTACAAAAGTTACACTTACTATAAATACAGGTATTACTTTATCAAGAAGTGGTGTCAATTTTTCAAAATAGCGGAACCTATGATTGTAATAGGGACAGTTGTTTCCAAAGTTGACATCACAGCACCATCAAAACTTGTGATAAGTGTAACCGTTAGAAACCATCAAGAAAATCAAGCACAGTTTCTTCATTTTCAGTGTTATCCTCTTTTTCGGCAGGTGCCTGTATAGACTGAGTCTTAACAAGCTGTAACAAACTACTAAAAGGATTCACTTTTACAGTTTCTTCTCTTATAGTTGCAATCACTCGTTCAAGAAACAAATCTTCATTTGCACTTTTTACTTTCAACTCTATATAATCACAGATAGTAGAAATGACCGCCTTACTGTATGACTTGTCTGCATTTTGAAGATAGTCATACGCCTTGCGGTCATTTTCTTTATCTAAATTAAAACGGATTTTTATATTCTTAACACTCATACTGAACCACCATTTCTGTTAAGTGTAACAAGTGCCATATACTCGTATCCTTTTGCCGTAGCACAAATATCATCATTGATAATTACTCGGCTTTCATCGTAATTTGCGAAGTTGTGAATAAGACATCCGCCTCCGCCAACAACATAAAGCTTCATTAACTTTGAATCGTATTCGTGTTCACGCAAACGACGAAAAATACCGGTGGTGTATTCTTTTGCAGTCTTGATAATCGCATCAAGATAATGCTTATCAATATCTGCTGTGCCTTTCTTCAAAATCTCGTTAATTATTGTATCATCAAGATTAGTGTGGTGTACTTTCATCATCTGTTCACGAATAAGCAAAGCACACTGATGAGTGCCGTACTTTTCTGTAAACATACGCTGTGCATCTGGCTTTTTATTTACAATCCTGAGAAGATTCATAGTTCCGTTACCAATATCACAGAGCATATTCACACCCTTAAAATCACCAAGTCTTTCAGCAACAGCGGCAAACCCCTGCGGATAGATTTCAGCTCCTGCGATTCTGATTTGATATTCTGTATTTCGGAAAGTAAAAGAAACCTCTTTATGTTGAAGCAGATATTTCTTAAACTCTGCTTTTTGTTCACCAACCCAAGTCAAAGGAAGACCAGCCGCAATAAAAACAGTTGCTTTTGTGATACGCTCTCGTCTGAGTTCTCTTGCAATAGCGGCAAGAGTAAGTACATAGTAATCTTCATCTTTGAACTTGTCCGCAGTAAATTCCTTATGACCTACACCGATTGAGTAATACTTGTTATTCCAAATAAGCAGGTCACTTGCAAATACAGGTTCATTATCGCTTTTCATAACTCCTGTAGAAAAACAGCAGTTTGCGGTTTTCATATTTCCGTATCCGTGGTCAATACCGATAACATACATATCATTAAATCTTTTCATTTTTTCATTTCTCCTTTTTACTTTAATTTGTTATGTTTCTTAATTTGTTTGTACAATTCTTTATCTGCAGGAAGTATAGTTCTTTTGAAATAGTTGCAATATATTCCCGTACAACTGATAATCTGTACACATTTATGAGTTTCTCCGTCATCTAACAATATGCAGTTGCCATCATCATAACAACAGCACAGGGTTTTAACTAATTCGTTCACCCGATTCAAATGTGACGGGTGTATTCTCCATATCATTTATAATTCCTCCTATCTTAGATTTTGGGCATAAAATAACACCTACCGATTTTGCATAGGTAGGTGTTATCAGGTGATTCTTTTGTTTTCGAATCCGTAATCTTCTCCTGTAAATTTCTCGTATGCTAAGCCGATTTTACGAATACGTTTCAGAACTCCGCTGTGATTTTTATAACCAAGCTTTTGAGCTATATCTTCAAGCGTATTGCCCTCCATACGCATTTGAAGAATAGCCATATCCTTTTCATTTAAGGTCGATTTAAATTCATTGACTAAAACATCAGATACAGTATTTTCTTCCACGTTCTGTTTGTAGTCAGGCTCATCCCACTGTTGACCATTATGCTTGCGAGCATAATCTTTCTTAAACTCTTCAAGGGAGATTATCGGGTGCTGAGTACGGGTGTGATACCATTTACGATAAAAATCAGTTTTCTGTCTGCTATCTCGAAAATCGAAATCTTCAAAGCATCTGTACTCCTCAACTGTTTTAATTACAGAATTCATATTATGCTTTGCCATAACCATTGGTACAACTAAACTAAGTTGAGCACTAATTTCTTCCTCTGATACATATCCCAACTCACAATCACATTCGTAATACATATCGTTTATGGTAGGTATGATTCCTAAATCAAGCAATTCCTGAACCCAAAACGCAGGAGAGTGGGCAAATTTCCACAATGGATCATAACCTGAATAGATTTCCATATACTCAGTACGTCCCATAAAAGGCCACATCATAAAAGCTGTAGCATCAATCATAAGTAACATGAATTGGTCGCTTTCAATTATCTTTTGTGCCTCTCGGTCTGCAAAAATCTTTCTTGGATTACGAGGAATTGAGTTTAGCTTGGCACCACACTTTTGCAGAATACTCTTAGGTATATAGTAATAAAATGGGATATATTCCGCATTTTTGAATGGACTGATTGTTCCATCCTCTCTTTTAAGCATTATTGGCATATCATTCGCCTCCTTTCCAGAGAAAAGTGTTCTCTATATATTATTCGACATAAGCCATACCGAAATGTTCCTGATATTTGAAAAAATTCTAAAAATAATTATAAAACTTAAGGTGTACAATAAAACTCACTTTGTGTCGAAAAACAATGAAACACAGAAATATGACATAAATATTATTCAGCACTGCCAAAGTGTACTTTCCTGACAGGTTATCCTACTCGACACTTTGCCGTAAGCCTTTCGGCTACGCTCGCTCTAAACAGAGGTCTTGGCGGTTTATCCTTCACTTGGCAGCTATTCAATTTTTATAAGGTTTTTAAGTGTCCTTTCACTTTTCTAAATCTCGCCTCCTATTATCAGAAAGATTTACCCCTTCACTTGTATGGACCGGGAAAGGCATTTTGAGGGGGTGTTTTCTCAAAATTTTCAAAATATTTTTATCTCCTCACCCTTAATGCAAAAAAATCAGGGCAATTATGCACCTTTTCTAAAAATTTCTTCAAACTTTTTCAAGTAAGCCTTCCATATATACCCAATGGGAGAGCACATTTTTTAAGTGATTTTTGAAAATTTTTTCAATTTATTAAAAAGCCCTCCACTCTTAATGCAAAAAAATTAGGGCAAATATATACTTTTGCTGAAAACTTTTTTAAAAATGGGCAAAAAAATAAACACCTATCAAAATTGATAAGTGTTTACTTAAATCGTTATTCGGTTTTTAGTAATTGAGTCTTAATCGAGTTTATAAACGAATCTGCAAATTTGTCTTTCTTCGTCCTGATATGTACCCATACCCTCAAACTCTTTTACAAATCCCGCTTTTTCAAGAACCTTTATTGAAGCGATATTTTCGGCAACACAGATTCCAAGAATTTCAGTGATACATAGTTCTTTCATAACCACAGGCAAGAAAACTTTTACTGCTTCTGTTGCATATCCGTTGCCTGCAAAATTCTTTGCGATGTGATAGCCTACCTCCCACTTATCGTCATCCATAGGCACAGCCTGAACATAGCCGATATTTGTGCCGTCAGAAAGTAAAACGGGATATACTAAGGGTCCGTCGCCGTTTTCGTATACACTCATAAGAAACTCAACTGTGTCCTGAGCAATTTCCATGGTTTCGAAAACTTCGTTGGGATTAAACTTGCGGTTATCCTCGTCAAGAGAATTGAGGTGTACTGCCTCAACCATATCAAGTGTAAATTCTGTGATTTCAAGTCTTTCTGTTTTGATGTTCATAATTTTCTCCTTATCTGTGAATATATAATCTTGTCATTTCAGGCTCGCCGTCACCCTGAGCCATACAGTAAAACTCCCAGCCGTATCTCTCGTAAAAGCCTGTGTGATCTGTCACCAGATATACAGGTGAAATATCCTTGGATTTAAGGTCATCCACTACCATATTCAGAAGCACACCTGCAATACCTTGCTTGCGGTAGTTTTCCTCGGTATAAACGGCACATACATTGGGAGTAAGGTCTTTTCTGTCGTGGAAATCGTTTTCGATAACACCCATACCGCCGACGATTCTGTCATCGTCTAAGCAGAGATACCAGCCCAGCTCAGTTTCACCCTTGAGGTAACTCTCCATACACTCAAGGTATGCTTCCTTAGGCACACCCCATTTGCTGTTAAACCAGCTTGCGGCTGTATCTAAAAGCATTGGTGCTTCTCTTAATGTAATATACTTTAAATGTTTCATTTTATATTCCTTTTATATTATCTAAGTGTCATACTATAAAAATCGTAATACTTCTTCTTTAAAAGCCCTTACATTTGCAACGCTGTAATCCAATAACAGATAGCTGTCAACAACGAAAGTGGTGTCATAATATATTTTTCTTTTTTGCTTTTTGAAATAAAATTCATAACCGTATTTAAAGAAAGATATACCGCCATTATTATGCAGATAATTTCAGTAACATTTTCTGAAAACCACAATGGTATAATTCCGCCTGCTTGCAAAATTGTTATTACAAAAAACGCTTGAAGTAAAAGCTGTACTACCAACACAATTCTCAGTTTAATTGGATAAACTTTATATTGTCCTCCCATTGTCAGCTCACCTAATGGTAAACCACAAATCAGAAGAATGCTTAATATAATTACAATTGAGCACGAACCTGCTCCTATTATCGCTATCATAAATCTAACCCCACATTCTAAAGCAACCTTTTATTTGACACAAGCAGTCTGTTCTTGTTTCATTCTGAATTTTCTTAATCCTAAACCGATAAGAAATACTAACACGGTCGGCACTACGCCACGTGTTGGATCAAGCATAACGAAATATTCTTGCTTAATCTGAAGAACACCCGCTGTCACAAACAGCATTGTAGGTACTGCGTCTTCCATAGAATGTGCAATCACACACGGCCAAACAGAATTTGTTAATCTTCTTAATTCTACAAACATTGGTGACCAGAAAATCATTACAACAATTCCTACTACCACCATCATTGATCTGCTAATATGAGTAAAGTATTCATCAGGTAAGAAAAACATATAGTATGTAATATGCCACATTCCCCAGATTAAACCATTGAAGAAATACAAAAGCCAATCGTTCATTCCTGTTTTTTCTAAGTAAGTATAAAGGCTTCCTCTCCAGGCAAACTCTTCAAAGATGTTCTTTACAAAACTCCCCGAAAATGAGCTAATCATAAGTACAAACAATGCACTCAGCTCTATCTCTCCAACAATTAAGCCACCGGTCATTTTAGCCACAATGATGTTAATCATCATTACGCAAGGGAACACAAAAACGGAAACAGCGTACCATTTTAGGTTGTGTTTAAAATTCGGTTTGACACCGATTTGTTTCAAATCTTTATTGATAATTCCAAGAACAATGCCTGTTAAAAACGGAAGTACTAACCACAGTCCCATGCCAAGCGAACTGCCCTCAGGTTGGTCTGTAAGGACTTGATCCAACAAATATCCGAAAAGTCCTGCTGTTATTGTTACAATCACAAAAATTGATAACGTAATTTTATATCGTTTACTCATTGTTTTATTCATTACAATCTACCCTTTTCTGTTCATTATTTTCGTTTTTTAATATCGCTAAAAACCATTCTTTGTTCGGTAATTTTAAATCTTCTCTGACTACTAATGTTTCTGCAAAACCCTGAATACTGCTATAAAACATTACCGAAAGGGTCAAAGGGTCTCCTTGTCTGATTAAACCCAATTCCTGTCCTTTTTCTATGTATGGTACACTCAAAACTTCAACATCGTGTTCTTTCATCATCTGAGCTGCATGTTCTGATATATCTTTTGCGTTTATTGCTACCAGACCCATAAACACAAACATTCTTGATGCAAAACTATTTTGTGTTGCAACCGACAGAAACCATTCAACTTGCTTTTCAAAAAACACCAATGGCGACTCATCTTCAGAAGCTTCTGCTGTCATTGATTCACAGCCGATTTCCACCAGTGCTTCATAAAGTGCCAGCTTGTTAGGGAAGTAATGGAACATAAGTCCTGAGCTTATCCCAGCTTCCTCTGCAATTTTTCTAGTGGATGTACCATAAAACCCATATCGAATAAAATGAGTCAACGCAATATCTAAAATCTGCCATTTTCTCATTTCGTGTTGTTCTTGTTTCTTTGTCATTTTTATCTCAACACCTTTGTAGATAACTATACAATATTATTGAGCAGTTGCTCAATATCTATATATTAAGCGGTTGCTCAATATTTGTCAAGTGTTTTTTAACTAAGCTTTAATAATCATTAAAATCACAAGAATTGACAGATATTACAACAAATGACCGATATAAACTAAAGGCTGATGTTTTCCATTACGGACTACATCAGCCTTTAGCTATATTTGTATATTATTTTTACCACCCTCTTGACAGCTAACGATGATTAGCCTATAATGTGTTTGGCTAATTTAAATTAGCCGAGGTGAAATAGCTATGAATACAAAAGAAAAAATCTTAAAGGAAGCACTGACCCTTTTTGCAGAAAAAGGATATAGTGCAGTTTATGTTAGTGATATAGCCGATGCAGTAGGGATTAAAGCCCCCTCACTATATAAACACTATAAGAGTAAGCAGGAAATCTTTGATTCCTGTGTAGAAGTCTTTTCAAAAAGAATGGAACAGGTAAGAACTGATTTATGCTTACCTGACACTACCAATGCTGAGGTCAACTATCAGACTGCCGATATGGATATGATTACTTCCATAGCAGTCAACTTATTTATGTTCTATCTGCAAGATGATGTTGCTTCCAAATTCAGAAAAATGCTGATGATTGAACGCTATCATAACCCAGAGCTTAATACATTGTTTGAGAATTTGTTCATAGACGGTGCGGTAAAACACGAAGAGAAGATATTTTCCGATTTAATAGAATCCAAAATCATAAAGAAAGAAAATCCTCATATTATTGCATTACGTTTCTATACACCTATTTTTTATTTATTGCAGAAGTATGAAATGCACCCCGATATGGTTGAAGAAGCAAAGCAGGAATTAACCTTAATGGTGCAGGAATTTTGCAATACTTATAGAGCAGAGGAACATTAACTATGGTAAGAAAGGTTAGGTATAAACGTATGTGGATATACATTGTTGGAGGTATTCTGCTCTTACTTGCGGTGTATCTAATTGTTCAAGGAACACGTTGTAATATTTCCGTGAAAGAAAGCAACGAAAGGCTTGCTTCTTACAATGCAAAAACAGTTAATTTAAGTTATGGAAAAATGAGTTATGTTGACACAGGTAAAGGCGATGTAATTTTATCTGTTCACGGAATTTTCGGAGGTTACGACCAAGCGTATGACACCTGTAAAGATTTCAGTTCTGATTACAGAATTATTGCTCCGTCAAGATTTGGTTATTTAGGCAGTGATGTTCTCGGAAGCGGAACACCTGCCGAACAAGCCACAGCTTATGTGGAATTGTTGGATAAATTAAGAATAGATAAAGTGTATCTGTTGGCAACATCAGCAGGCGGAAGTGTTGCTATTCGCTTTGCCTTGGATTATCCTGAACGAACAAAAGGCTTGATATTATACTGTTCTGCAATGCCATTTACAGAAAAACCGAATAAACATCCTGAATACGCAGGACCGCCTGCCTTTTTATGCAATGATTTTGCAATGTTTCTAATGAGTCCGTTGTTCAAGCCGATTATGGGAATGGAACCATCCACAATTTACAGTATGCTCCCTGTTAGCGAAAGAAAAGAGGGTGTAGTATTAGATGCCTCTGCTACAAATCTCGATATGGCAAGAAATTACGACAAATATAACGTTGAAGAATTACAAATACCTACCTTGATTATTCACGCAAAAGACGATAAACTGGCAAACTACGCAGACACAGAAAGGGCAGTTAATAGATTCCCTAACTACACTTTTGTATCTTTTGAAGACGGCGGGCATTTACTTAAAGGGCACGGAGAAGAAATTAAAAAAGCTGTTTCAAGATTTACAAAAGAACAGTAAATTATGTCGATTATACTACAGGCTACAATATTACCAAAATATAGGCACAGGTGATAAAACAGTTGTCACCTGTGCCTTTTTTATAGAAAATCAGAGAGTTTATATTGATTCTCTATTGCTATTCCATTAACTATAAATCAGCTCATTATTTACTATTTCTCTTGCTCGATTTTGGATATTATTCATCTTTTGTACCCACAGCATAGCATTTTCTGCTTTCAAGTGTTCGGTAACACCCTCTTTTTCGGCGAGTTGTTTTACAAGTAGCTGATACATATTTTCAGCTTGTTCGTTTATATCTGCGAGGTAATATGTGAGCTTACAACTTGTGAGCAAGTTATAATACCTGACTTTGTGGTGGTTTAGCAAATATCTTTTATGTCGCTGTCCCCATACTCCGATTTGTCTGTTTTCCTGTTCAGGTAATGTGAGATTCGGGAGAAAATAATCACCCTGCATTGTATATGTAATTTCCATTTTTAGCCCTCCTTGACTTTAACTCGTTTTAACTTTGCGTTTGTTACTTTGATTATAACTTCATCTAATAGGTCGGTATATTTACCCTCAGCAATCAGCTTGTTCCTAAAGTCATTCAGATTGTTCAATAACATTCGTCGTTCAAAATTATCAAGCACTATGTAATACTTTTTCTCACGCATATCTGTCACTCCTTTAACAAATCCTCAAACGGAGTATCTGTAGCAACGAATGTGTCATAAGTGAAATTAGCACCTAATCTAAATCCCATTAAAAAACTATCAAGATTTGATTCTGCATTGATGATACTCCAAGCGTTTGAAAAATCAATGAACCAGCTCCTTTGGTTATCTTTCAAAGAATTTGTAAGCATGTCTTCTGTCTTTGTCAAGACTGCCATTTCCTTTTGCACTGTTTTATTTTTCTTAGTGCTTCGTGACTGCGGATCAATGTTGCCGTAGTAGAATTCTTCTATAAATTTGCCCATATTGTTACCTCCTTTAAGTTTCTATAATAATTGTACTTGAAAGAGGAGTAATAATCGAATGTACGGAATTAGAATTAGTAGATTATGTGGTTGATATACCATATATGCGGATTTTATTGAGATTCTTGTGTGAGTGTGATATAATATATATTAAATCTAAACAAACTTGAATTATCTGTTATCAATAACAAACGATAGAAGATTTAAGTTATTGTATTTGTTAATGAGGGGGATTGTGTATGGCAATTAAAGCACCTATTTCAAACGATACTGAATTAAATGAATTGATGAATGATGTGAAGTCAGGAAAAATGCAGTTACCTGAATTTCAGCGTAGCTGGACATGGGATGATAATCGACTAAGAGGTATTCTAGCCAGTTTATCTCAGGGATATCCTATGGGTGCCATTATGCGTCTGCAATATGGGAACGAAGATATTAAGTTTAAATATCGCCCTATTGAGGGAGTTAAATTATCTGGGATTACACCTGAGCATCTGGCATTAGATGGTCAACAAAGATTGACTTCAATTTATCGTTCTACAATATCAAAAGATCCTGTTGAAACTAAAACAGATAAAGGCAAGGAAATAAAAAGATATTATTATTTAGATATTAATCTTTGCTTAGATGAAGATGCTGATAGATTTGATGCTGTAAAGTCAATACCCGACGATAGAAAAGTTAAGACTAATTTTGATAGAGATATTATATTGGATGTTTCGACTCGTGAGTTGGAATACGAGAACGAGATGTTTCCGCTAAATATAATTTTTGATAGCAATGAACGTGAAGATTGGGCAGACGGTTATAAAGAGTATTATAATTATTCTCCTGACTATAAAGCTAAATACAAAGCATTTAGAAAGGAAATTCTCGACACCATCACCCAATATAAACTACCGGTTATTACATTGGATAAATCTACACCGAGAGAAGCAGTTTGTAAGGTGTTTGAAAACGTTAATACTGGCGGTGTTCCTCTTACTGTATTTGAACTTGTTACTGCGATGTTTGCAACATATGAATTTGATTTGCGTAAAGATTGGGATGAATGTAAACGAAGCATTTGGGGCAAGGATGAACAACTTAATACAGATGTTATGTACGGAATAGATGAAACTTCGTTTTTGACAGCAGTAACACTGTACACAACATATCTTGGTCCAACTATGACTACTTGTAAGAAAAAAGATGTACTTGCACTAAAATACGAGGACTATCAAAACAACAAAAAAGCTTTACTCGAAGGTTATAAATTAGCAAGAAAATTCCTTTTCAGTCAATATGTATTTCGTAAAAGAGACTTGCCTTATACAACACAATTAATTCCGTTAGCTGCGATATGTGCTGTGATAGGTAAAAGTGAGTTTGATAAACCTAAAACCAGAGAAATATTAGCACAATGGTTTTGGTGTGGTATTATGGGCGAAATGTATGGTGGTGCTAATGAAACAAGATACGCAAATGATATCGAGGATGTTGTAGCTGCAATCCGTCAACAAGAAAGTTTGAATCGTACAATTAGTTCAGCCTACTTTTCTGCAACAAGACTTATTTCACTACAAACTAGAAATAGTGCCGCATATAAAGGAATTATGGCACTTGTTTACCGTGAACAATGTCGTGATTTTGTTAAAGGCACAACAATGGATATTGTTAAAAGTATGGATGAAGCTCCAGATATACATCACATCTTCCCAGAAGCATATTGTATAAAACAAGGTTACAAGCGTGAGCGTTGGAATTCTATCGTTAATAAAACTCCGTTACTTCCTGAGTCCAATCGCTCTATAGGAGGTTATGCACCAAGTGTATATAGTAAGAATGTTTTAAAAGTAGCGGAAATTGACGAAGATACATATAAAGAACGTATTGAATCTCACTTGATTAATTACGATTATTTCATTAAAGATGATTTTGATTCGTACTTTGTTGATCGTGCGAAAGCTTTGTTAGCTATCATAGAAAATGCTATGAAAAAGATGATATCGGATAAAGCATCAGAGCAAACTATACAGTTGTATGGTCAATCACTAGAGTGATTTGATATATAATTGTTTTTTGACCAACCTATGCAAAAAAATAAAACCGCCACCTTAGAACTTAATCTAAGATGGCGGTTTTCTGCTTTGTATCAGAGCATCACCTTGACGGCAAAGCCGCCGCTGAAAAAGTAGGTGTTCGTCCAATACTTGTTTGGTGGAGATGGCGGGAATCGAACCCGCGTCCGAAAATCGATTGCCACGGCTTTCTACGAGTGTAGTTGTTGTATTAAAAGTCCCTTTAAGCTCTCCCAACAACAGGATAGCTCTCAGGCAAGCCTCATATTGATGACAAAGGCTGAGGCAAGCCTTTGTTCACCTTTACCGCTAGTCGACGCCTTATCCTGAGTCGCGGTTATCTCAGGTAAGACGAGCTGCATCAAGCAGCTAAGGCAACTTTATTGTTGTCGTTTGTTTTTAAGTTTGCAGTTTTTAAAGCGTGACCTGCAACCGCTACCCGCTTACCGAGGGTCACAACCCCCGTCGAAACCAGTGCATCCCCATATATTGCAATGTCTTACGACATTGCAGTGATATATCATATTTGATGATGCAAAGCGATATATTTGCTTACGCAAATATATTTTTAATTAAGCATTCCCAAAACCTCGGCACCTACGCCTGTGAGAATTAAAATAACAAAAAGAATTGCTACAATAATATAACTACAGAAATAAGAACGAGCAAAACTGCGTCTGTTGATATTACTTCTGTTGAAGGAAAATATAATGAGAAGTATAAAACCTACAACGGGAATAGAAAAAAGCAGAGTATAGCCGAAATACGCCCAGGCGCTGAGAGGTCTTAAGTTTGAGGGTAAATCCTGAATTTTAATATCCACAGATTTACCGCAATTGTTACAATTCATATTATATCCTCCTTTTGATTAAAATATAAAATGTAATAAAAAATTTTACCTTTGATTTTCTTTCATTGCCCTTTCGATGTCACGTTTTGCCGTACGTTTTGCGGCGTCCTCACGCTTATCGTAAAGCTTTTTACCTTTACAAAGACCTACCTCAACCTTTACTCTGCTGCCTGAAAAGTAAACAGACAGAGGAATAAGGGTATAGCTCTGCTGCTTTGTAAGAGAAAAGAGCTTTGTAATCTCCTTTTTATGCATAAGGAGCTTTCTGACTCTTAAGGGGTCTTTGTTAAAAATATTGCCCTGCTCATAGGGTGAAACGTGCATACCGTTGACGAAAATCTCGCCGTCAACAATAGAGCACCAGCTATCCTTAAGGTTAAGAGCACCCTTGCGGATGGACTTTACCTCTGTGCCGAAAAGCTCAATACCTGCTTCCATTTTCTCCTCCACGAAATAGTCGTGGTAAGCTTTTTTATTCTGGGCAACGATTTTTACACTTGCCTTTGTCACATTTCACTCCTGCCTTCCAATGCTTTTGTAAGGGTTACTCCGTCGGCATATTCAAGGTCGCTTCCCACAGGAATACCAAAGGCAAGGCGTGTAACCTTGATTCCAAGAGCTTTCAATAGCTTTGAAAGGTACATCCCTGTAGCCTCGCCTTCAACTGTAGAGTTTGTGGCGATAATAACTTCACTGATATCCTCGTTATTGACTCTGGCTAAAAGCTCTTTGATGTAAAGCTCATTAGGGCCAATGCCGTTTAAGGGAGAAATGGCACCGTGAAGCACGTGATAAGTGCCCTTATACTCTCGTGTATTTTCGATAGCAATGGCATCCCTTGGAGTTTCCACAACACAGATAACAGAGTGATCTCTGTTTGCACTTCGGCAGACAGGACACTGCTCGGAATCTGAAAAATTACAGCAGATACTGCAATACTTAATCTTTTCGTGAGCCTCCGTTATAGCTGTGGCAAACTCCTCTGCCTCTGCTTTTGAAAGGCCGAGAACGTGATAAGCAAGCCGCTGAGCGGTTTTGCTGCCGATACCCGGCAAGGACTCAAACTGCTCAATAAGCTTGGTTAAAGGTACTACGTTATATGCGTCCATCAGAATAAACCGGGGATGTTAAGACCGCCAAGACCGCCGGAAATAGCACCCAGCTTCTCTTCTTTTTCCTGATTTGCTGCTCTTAAAGCTTCGTTAACTGCTGCAAGAACAAGGTCAGAGAGCATTTCAACATCTTCAGGGTCAACTACATCTGCTGAAATCTCGATAGACTTAACTTCCATTTTGCCTGTTGCAACAACCTTAACTGCGTTGCCGCCTGCGGTTGCACTATATTCTTTAGCCTCCAGCTCTGCGGTGGTAGCCTCTAAATCGCTCTGCATTTTCTGTGCCTGCTTGGCAAGGTGCTGAAGGTTAGTTGCTCCGCCTGAGCCGTAGCCCTGAGGTAATCTTGCTTTCATAGTTATATCTCCTTTGAATTTAACTTTTTTAACTTTAATTTTCTATAATTTCTACGTCGCTGTCTTTAAGCTCTGCTACAAGCTCCTCAAGAGGGTCTTTCTCCTCTTCTTTCTTCTCTGTCCGCTTATATGGGCCGAGAATGTAGCGCTTGCCTGTAATTTCCTGAACGGCGTTTCTCAAATTTTCACGCTGGTCAGATTTTTGCAAAAGCTTAAAGGGAATGTCCGTTTTTGCGTCAATAAGCAGGTAATCTCCGCTGGCATAAGCGGTTGTACCTTCAAATGAGGAAGCAATAACTCTGGAGTACTGCTTGAGGTTTTCCACAACCTCAGGCCAACTCTTAAGAGGAGTTGCTTCTTTCATAATCGCCTGCATATCCACAGGCTCACGCCTTAAAACTTGCTGAGGTCTTTGAGGCTTGGGATTTTCCGGTTTTACCTCTTCCCTTTTAACCTCCGCAGGCTTGGGAGTTCTGAGATTAGCAGGGGTTACTGCTTCTTTTTTATCAGCTTCAAGTGGCTTTGTTTCCTCTTTGATTTCTGCCTTGACTGCTACCTGTTCAGGCTCTGCGTAAGTTACAGGAGGAGGATTTGAAGAAAGAATCTTCACTGTTTTTTCCAAAGCGGAAATACGATTAAGTAACGACTCCATTGAGGCGTCCAAATCGGGAGCGCTTAACTTAACAAGGGCGATTTCCAGCTCTGTGCGGTTGTCATTACCCTTACCCATTCGCTCTGCGGCTCTTGCTAAAACATCCATTGCGTAAACAATGTCAGCCAGAGTAAGAATCTGAGCCTGATCGAAAGCGATTTCAAACTCACTGTCGGAAAGAACAACCAAGTCCCTGGGATTTCTCACGGATTTTATCATCATAAGTGAGCGGTAGTGATTGATTATTTCGTCACAAAGCTTCTGCATATCCTTAGACTCATTATGAAGCTTATTAAGGGTAGAGAGAGCTCGCTCGGTGTTTTTATTTACACAGGAGCTTACAATATCCAGTAAGCTTTCCTTGCCGGCAAGGCCTGCGGCACGACGGACAACATCGGCGTCAACACTTGAGGCAATGCCGATACATCTGTCAAAAAGCGAAAGGGCGTCACGCATTGCGCCGTCTGAGATAACAGCAATAAGCAAAGCAGCTTCGTCTGTGACTGTGACATTTTCAAGCTCTGCTACATACTTTATACGGTTTGCCACTGCCTGAGGCTTAATTCTGTGGAAGTCAAACCTCTGACATCTGGACATAATAGTGGCAGGAAGCTTGTGAACCTCAGTGGTTGCAAGAATAAAGATAACGTGAGCAGGCGGCTCTTCAAGGGTTTTAAGGAGAGCGTTGAATGCTTCGTTGGTAAGCATATGAACCTCGTCGATAATGAAAACCCTGTAACTGCCTCTCTCGGGAGTATATGAAACCTTTTCAATAACATCCCTGATATCATCAAGGCGACGGTTAGAGGCGGCGTCCATTTCGATAACGTCAAAAATCTCGCCGTTTTCAATACCTTTGCAGATTTCGCACTGGCAACAGGGGTCGCCATCCACAGGGCTGAGGCAGTTAACCGCCTTACTGAGGATTTTTGCACAGGTAGTCTTACCTGTACCACGAGTACCTGTGAAAAGGTAGGCGTGATTCACTCTGCCGCTTTTAAGCTCATTCTTAAGGGTGACAGTAACCTGAGGCTGACCTACAACATCGTCAAAAACCTTGGGTCTGTACTTTCTGTATAAAACTCTGTAAGTAGACAAAGCTCCACCGCCTTTCCGTAATAAAAAAATGCAAGCTTAACAGTCATTTACATAAGTGAACGACAGACTTACTGTATCGCAACAAGAGAACTACTTAATGCTGCTCGGTTCCCCGCCTGACATGGTTCGCAGACCTTGATCGTACAGGGCCTGCCGCTCGCTTATATAAACGAAAGCAAATAGCTTGCATTCATTTGTGATTTGACCAAATATGCAAACTGCGTATCAAATCTTAGATATTATACCACAGCTTTAAATTAAAAGCAATAGGATTTTTCATCAGATTTTGTAAAAGAATTTAATTTTTATATAGGAATTTGAAAATGAGTGTGCTATAATTATTAAATACATATTTATGGGAGTAAATTATGAGAGAGATTTCTGCTGAAAAAATTACTGAAGTTATTAAAAGACTTTGTATTGAGGCAAACTGTATACTGCCTCAGGATATGAAGTCCTGTATAGAAAAAAGTCTTGAGGCTGAGCCTTTTCCCACTGCACAAGGTATTCTCAGGAAAATAATTGAAAATTACAATATCGCCGAAAACGAGCACAAGCCTGTTTGTCAGGACACAGGTGCGGCTTGTGTTTTTCTTGAAATTGGTCAGGACGTGCACATAAACGGCAACTTGCAGGACGCAATCAACGAAGGTGTGCGTCAAGGGTACAGAGATGGTTTTCTCAGAAAAAGCATTGTAAAAGACCCTCTTAACAGAGTAAATACAAATGATAACACCCCTGCTATGATTTATTATGACATTGTAGAGGGTGAAAAAATCAGAATCACCCTTGCTCCAAAAGGTTTTGGTAGTGAGAATATGAGCCGAATCAAAATGCTCAAGCCATCTGACGGTGTTGACGGGGTTATTGATTTTGTGGTAGAGGCTGTGGAAAAAGCAGGCTCTAACCCCTGTCCGCCTATTGTTGTAGGTGTGGGAATCGGCGGCACTTTTGACAAATGTGCTCTTCTTGCCAAAAAGGCTCTTTTAAGAGAAGCCGACAGTGAAAATCCCGACCCCTACTACGCTGAGCTTGAGAAAACACTTCTTGATAAAATCAACGCTCTGGGCATTGGGCCTCAGGGCTTTGGCGGCAAAACCACTGCTCTTGCGGTAAATATTGAAACCTTCCCCACTCATATCGCAGGACTGCCTGTGGCCGTTAACATAAATTGTCACGTTACACGTCACGTTACGGAGGTAATATAAATGGAAATCAGAATCACTTTACCTCTTACTCAGGAAAAGCTCAGGGCTCTCAAAGCAGGCGACAGTTGTCTTTTAAACGGTGTTATGTATACAGGCAGGGACGCCGCCCACAAAAGACTTTTTGAGCTTATTAAAGAGGGCAAGGAGTTGCCCGTGGACATTAAGGACAGTACCTTTTATTTTGTTGGCCCTACCCCAAAGAAACAGGGTGAAGCAATCGGCTCGGCAGGGCCTACAACATCATACAGAATGGACGCTTACAGTCCCGCTCTCATCGCTTTGGGACAGACAGGAATGATTGGCAAAGGTACACGAAGCGAGAGTGTTATTGAAGCTATGAAAACCTATGGTGCGGTATATTTTGGTGCAATTGGCGGTTGCGGTGCTTTGCTTTCCAAGTGTATAAAAAAATGCGAGGTTGTTGCCTACGAGGATTTGGGCACTGAGGCAATTCACCGATTAGAGGTTGAGGATTTCCCCGTTGTGGTGGTTATAGACTCTCAGGGAAACAATCTTTACAAAACAGGACGAGAGACTTATCTTAAGAGCGTTATGGAGGATAAATAATGGATTACAGAAAAGAATCTTTGAAGCTTCACAATCAGTGGAAAGGTAAAATTGAGGTTAAGGCAACAGTGCCTGTTACAAATAAAGAGGAGCTTTCTCTGGCTTACACCCCCGGTGTGGCAGAACCTTGCCTTGAAATCCAGAAGGATGTAAGCAAAAGCTACGAGCTCACCAGACGTCACAACCTCTGTGCGGTTATTACCGACGGCAGTGCGGTTTTAGGCCTTGGCAACATCGGCCCCGAGGCCGGTATGCCTGTTATGGAAGGCAAATGTGCACTTTTCAAGGCTTTTGGCGATGTTGACGCCTTCCCTCTTTGCGTTAAGAGTCAGGAAGTTGACGAGTTTGTAAAGGCAGTGGAGCTTATCGCTCCATCTTTCGGCGGAATAAATCTTGAGGATATTTCTGCTCCAAGGTGCTTTGAAATAGAAAGAAAGCTTAAGGAAAAATGCGACATTCCCATTTTCCACGACGACCAGCACGGCACGGCAGTGGTTATTCTGGCAGGTCTTTTAAACGCTCTTAAGGTTGTGGGCAAGAAAAAGGAAGATGTTAAAATCGTCACAGTTGGTGCAGGTGCGGCAGGCATTGCCATTGTAAAGCTTCTTTTAGCTGTTGGCTTCAAGGATATTACAATGTGCGACAGACAGGGTGCTTTATACAAAGGCTGTGAGGGTATGAACTGGGCTCAGGCTGAGATGGCAGAGCTTACAAACCCTGAGCAGACAGGCGGTACTCTGGCTGAAAAATTAGTGGGTGCAGATGTTTTTATCGGCACATCCGCTCCCGGCATTGTTACCAAAGAAATGGTTCAGACTATGAACAGGGACGCAATCATCTTTGCCTGTGCAAATCCCACTCCTGAGATTTTCCCTGACGAGGCAAAAGCAGGCGGTGCAAAGGTAATTTCCACAGGCCGCTCGGATTTTCCCAATCAGATTAACAATGTACTGGCTTTCCCTGGAATTTTCCGTGGTGCTTTTGATGTAAGAGCCTCTGACATCAACGAGGAGATGAAGCTTGCTGCCGCTTATGCACTGGCAGAGCTTGTGGATGAAAAGGAGCTCAGCGAAGAATACATTATGCCTGCGGCTTTTGACGAGAGAGTAGGCAAAGCTGTTGCAAAAGCAGTAAGTGAAGCCGCCAGAAAATCAGGTGTAGCTAGAATTTAATACGCAAAAAGCTCGGTTGAGAAGCCAATCTCAGCCGAGCTTTATTTGTTAATATTAAACAGGACAGTAAATGAAGATATTATCTACAATCCGCTCTGAATAACGGTCATATTCACCGTCGCAGTTGGGATAATGGTCAATAGTTTCTGTTACGGGAAATCTCACGCAAATTTTGCTATCTTTTACTGAAACAAAAACTTTGCTGAAATATTTATTTTCCCCCTGGGCTTTATCCTTGAGTATTTCTTTTCCCTCTGAATCTGTGAAAATCGCATTGCCCGTTGCGTCCGCGGTGAGAGTAATATTCTCCTTTAAAAATAAAAGCTTTACCGAAATAAGATTTTCATAGTCAAATGCAACCTCAGCTTCACAGGTGCGGCTGCTGCTGTCAAAGATATAATCGAAATTCATTTTACTCTCCCCTTTGATAGTTTATAAAATAATTATATATCGGCAAGGAGAATAATGCAAGAAAAAGCTCGGGTTTATCGCCCGAGCTTTAAAATCTGAATTAAAATTATCTGTTGTTGATGATTTTTGTAAGTTCAACGGGATCAACGATTTTGCCGTCCTTGTAAACTCTCATATTACCGGAAGCGATTTCGTCGATGAGGATAACCTCGTCGTTGTTGAAGCCGAACTCAAACTTAATGTCCCAAAGGTCTAAGCCGAGAGTCTTAAGGTCATCAGCAACAATCTTTGTGATAGCAAGTGTCTGAGCCTTCATACTCTCAAACATCTCTGTGGACATAACGCCGAGAGCCTTGAGGCCTTCGCCTGTTACGAGGGGATCGCCCAGAGCGTCGTTTTTGAATGTGCACTCAACATAGCCGCCCTCTAAAACTGTACCGTCATCAATGTACTCGCCGTATCTGCGAATAAAGCTGCCTGTTGCAACAAGACGGCAGATAACCTCTAAGCCGTGACCGAAAACAGTTGCAGGAAGAACCTCCATAGTAGCTTCCTCAAGGTTAGCAGATACATAGTGAGTCTTGATACCTGCTTTTTTAAGAAGCTCAAAATAATAAACGGATGTTTCAAGGTTTGCCTTACCGATACCGTCAATTGTAAGACCTACACTGTTCTCACCGGGATCAAAAACGCCGTCTTTGCCTGTGCAGTCGTCCTTGAACTTGAGCATTACGTTGCCGTTTTCAAGTGAGTAAACATCTTTTGTTTTGCCCTGATAAACTAATTTCATTGGAAGCACTCCTTTAGTAAATTAAAATACTCTAATATTTTATCATATTTATTTCTGTTTGTATAGATAAAATTTGATGATTGATTTTATTTTTTTGCTTTTTACTTTTATATAATCCTTACAAAAATACAATTTATTTTTCTCTTATGCAAAAATTTACAGAATTTTTTCCATTGTAATTTTTTGCACACCAAGCCCTAATGATTCATAAAATTTAATTGCAGAATCGTTTCCGTTCCAGACATTCAATGTGATGTTATAGCATTTTTCGCTGCTCGCAAAAGCTTCGGCATAATCATAAAGTGCCCTGCCGACTCCCCTGCCTCTAGAATTTTCGTCAACACATATATCATCAATATACAGAGTCTTCACATCTGTAAGCACATTGTCCTTTGAAAAGCGGATAAACTTACAAAAGCAATGGCCCAGAATTTCGCCCTCATCCTCTGCCACAAAAACAGGGGTAAGAGGATTGGTTATTATGTAATAAAGCTCCTCATCGGTGTATTTTGTGGTGTTTTGCTTAAATATATCGGGACGAATCCCTGCGTGAACATCAAGCACCTGTCTGAGAAGCTTCATAATACTTTGTATGTCTTTTTTGTCGGCTTTTCTGATTGTCATTGGTATCACCTCTTAGTATATAGTAGTATTATATCTTATATAATTAAGACGGTCAACGAAAAATTATGAATACATTATTAACAAGAAAAGGCTTTTGAAATTGAAAAAACTAAGTTATAAAGTCAATTATAGATAAAATCCGTTGACCTATCACATTTGCAGTGATATAATTTGACAAAATATTTTAGAAAGGTATTTTTATTATGAAAAGATTATTGGCTTTACTTATGGTAGCACTTATGGCAGTTTCTCTTGCTGCTTGCGTACCCACACCCGGAGATCTTAACAATATTGTTAACGACGCAATTGACAATATCGGAGACAACGACAATGACACCGACACTGACACCGACATTGACATTCAGATCGGCACAGAAGCTGACGGCGATACAGATGTTGACGTAGACATCGACATTAATAATGTTGATAATACTCAGGCAACTGTTTCCTTTGATATGAGTGCTATTACTCAGCAGGTTATTTTTGATGACAAAGACATCAAAATTACAGTTGAGGAACTCACTTACGAAGAGTACTACGGTCCCCAGATTAACTTCCTTATTGAAAATAACTCTGACAAAGACATATATGTTTCATCCAGTGTTGCAATCGTAAATAATGTTGTTTTCGCAAACTACTTATCTTCCGAGATAAACGCAGGCAAAAAAGCTCACGAAGATATGCACTTCTATGAAGACGACCTTAAAAATGTTGGTATTACCGAGATTGGCACAGTTGAGTTCAGATTCAACATTTCCGAGCAGGAAACATACAACGAAATCGCTACAACAGATATGATTAAGCTTGTAATCAACGACAAAGTTGACCTTACCCGTGAATCCAAGGGCGAGAAGCTATTCAGCCAGGATGGCATTACTATTTATTCAGAAGAATGCCCTAAGCAGGACGATGATTACTATGATTACGTAACACGTTTCTTTATTGTCAACGAAAATGAAAACGATATTGCTGTTAGTCTGGAAGATGTATCAGTAAACGGCTTTATGATTGACCCCTACTGCTCAACTCCTGTTCTTGCCGGCAAGATGGGCTATGCTGACCTTTACTTCTACAAGAGCGACCTTGAGACCAACAAAATTCAGGAAATTGAAGATGTTGAGTTCTACTTCACGATCTACAACAGCAAGAATTACAGCGATATCGCAGAATCCGAAGCTATTACAATCAAAGCAAAATAAATTTTATGGAGCTGAGTTTTATACTCGGCTCCTTTTATTTTAATATATTATAAAATAAAAAAAGTCTGAGTGACAATTAAGTTACTCAGACTTTTAGTTTTTAATGGAGTCGATTAAATCTCGTGGCAAACTGCCTTAAGACCTTCGGGAAGCTCGCTCTCAGCAGCGGAGATAAGAAGTGTAATCTTTGTTTCGCTGTCTTCTGCAAGTTTGTTGAGCTTAACAACGAACTCCTCTAAGCCGTCAACAGCCTCGGGGCAGATTTTGAAGGTAGAGTCAACAAGGATATCAGTAACGTCAAAGTTACCTGCACAGATACCGCTGAGGAAGCCGAACATCATATCGTAGCCTGTGATTGCGTATGCGTCTGTGTCGACAAGGCGAGCCTTGTGAGTGATATCGTATGTAAGCTTTGCACCCTTCTCGATAACTACAACATTACCTGTGGAAGCGGCTGCTGTTTCGTTAGCAAGTGCGATGAGCTTCTTGGTTTTGCCTGTACCTTTTTTGCCGATAATAAGTGTTACCATAGTAATTCCTCCAATTTTTATCTGAGTCTTGCCTCTAACTCGGCTTTCTGCTCCTCGTAACCGGGTTTGCCTAAAAGTGCAAACATATTCTTCTTGTAGCTCTCAACACCGGGCTGGTTAAAGGGATTTACACCGAGAATATAGCCTGAAATTGCACAAGCCTTCTCGAAGAAGTAAATGAGATAACCAAGCTCAGCCTCTGTCATAGAGTCAACGTTAAGAATAATGTTGGGAACTCCGCCGTCGTTATGAGCAAGCACTGTGCCCTCAAAGGCACGCTTGTTTACATAATCCATGGTTTTGCCCGAGAGGAAGTTAAGACCGTCAACATTGTCCTCGTCAAAACCGATGGTAATTTCCTTTTTGCATTTGTTAAACTGAACAACAGTCTCGAAAAGATTGCGTCTGCCATCCTGAATGTACTGACCCATAGAGTGAAGGTCTGTGGAGAAAACAACACTTGCAGGGAAAATACCCTTCTGGTCCTTACCCTCGCTCTCGCCGTAAAGCTGCTTGAACCACTCGTTCATCATTGTGAAGCCGGGCTCGTAAGCAACCAGAACCTCTGTTGTCATACCCTTGCGGTAAAGAAGATTTCTGATAGCGGCATACTTGTAGCAGTCGTTTGTGAACATATCAGGATTGTCAAACTCATCCTGAGCTGTCTTTGCGCCCTGCATAAGTGCGTCGATGTCACAGCCTGCAACAGCAATGGGAAGAAGACCAACAGCAGTTAAAACAGAATATCTGCCGCCTACATCGTCGGGAACTACGAAAGTTTCGTAGCCTTCACGGGTTGCTAGCTGCTTTAATGTGCCTCTTGCCTTATCTGTTGTGCAGTAGATACGCTCCTTTGCGCCTTCCTTGCCGTACTTCTTCTCAAGAAGCTCTCTGAACACACGGAAAGCGATAGCAGGCTCTGTTGTTGTGCCTGACTTGGAGATCATATTTATGGAAATGTCCTTGCCCTCGCAAAGCTCTAAAAGCTCAGCAAGTGCAGTGGAGCTGATGGAATTACCTGCATAATAAATCTGAGGTGTATCCTTAGCCAGAGCGTTATAGTTAGGGGACTTCAAGAACTCAATAGCAGCTCTTGCGCCTAAGTATGAACCGCCGATACCGATAACGATAAAGATGTCGGTGTCTTTCTGGATTTTTGCAGCAGCCTTTTTGATACGGTCAAATTCGTCTTTGTCATAGTCGGTGGGCAGTGTGAGCCAGCCGATGAAGTCGTTGCCGAGTCCTGTGCCACTGTGAAGTGCTTCGTGTGCGGATTTAACCTGAGCAGCAATACCCTGATATTCATCCTCACCGATGAAAGCCTGAATGTGCTTGTCGTTAACAAGTGTAGGCATAGTAAACTCCTCCTTGGGAAAGTATCGGGTGCAATCACCCATAGTTTATTGAGGGTATTATACTATATTTTGTGGAGTATTGCAAGGTGTATTTGGTTATTTTGTAAAAAATTTTCTATATTTTTCTCAAAATGAAAATAATTGGCTCATCAAAAATCCAAAAACCGACTTAAAGGTGATTTTTTCTACTTCTTCTGTGGTAATTATGTCAAATTCATCCACAGAAGCTTCGCCAAAGGAAAAGCTGATTTTTCCCACCACTGTGCCTTTTTCAACGGGAGCTTGGAGCTCTTCCTTTAATGTTATGTCGCTTTTAATCTCAGCATTGCCGCTTTTTGGCAGAAGTGCCTGATTCTTAATATGAGTTGTTATTCCTGCGTACTCTTTCATTCCGCCTTTTACTTTAACGGGAGTTAAGGCTCCGCCGGGTATTTCAAGGTCTTTTACCATATAGTTTGCAAAGCCGTAATCCAGAAGCTTTGCACAGTCCTTAAATCGGTTTGTGCCTGTATCACACCCCAGCACCACCGCTACAAGTGACATATTATCCCTTGTGGCAGTTGCCGACATACAGCTTCCTGCCTGAGAGGTTGTGCCTGTTTTAAGCCCTGTAATGCCTTTGTAGGTTTTGAGAAGCTTATTGGTATTTACAATCTGGGTTTCACCGCCACGAAGGTAATCAATCCAGATACAGCTGTAATCAAAAATCTTTTCGTGGGTAATAAGCTCTGCGGACATCAATGCAACGTCATAGGCACTGGTAAGGTGGCCTTCCTCGTCAAGCCCGTTGCAGTTTTTAAAGGTTGTATCATTCATACCCAATGCCTTTGCTTTTTCGTTCATTCTTTTTACAAATTCTTCCTCTGTGCCTGCAATTTCTTCCGCAAGAGCTACGGCGGCGTCATTTGCCGAGGCTACTACAATGGCTTTGATAAGATGATCAACGGTCATTACCTCGCCCTCTTCAAGCCAGATGTCCGACCCTCCCATAGAAGCAGCGTGGGCTGAAGAAGTCACTGTATCCGTAAGGCTTAATTTTCCGCTTTCGATGGCTTCAAAAATGAGAATAAGAGTCATAACCTTGGTGATAGACGCACAAGCCCTGATTTCGTGAGAATTTTTCTCAAAAAGAACTTTCTTTGTAAGAGGTTCTATGAGCACCGCACTGGGAGCGGTA
This sequence comes from Clostridia bacterium, assembly GCA_017465505.1. GTDB lineage: Bacteria > Bacillota > Clostridia > Oscillospirales > Acutalibacteraceae > Ruminococcoides. The sequence continues at coordinate 55,124 of JAFTWB010000024.1, forward strand.
ATTTCTTCTTCCCCCAGAGCTTCTGCACCTATAACCGTTAAAGGCAGAACAAGGCAAAAAGCGAGCAACAGGCTAAAAATTCTTTTCATAAAACAAAACACCTCTTTCATATATCCATAAATATGAAAAAGGTGTTTGTGATATTCTACTACTTATTTTCAAGCAAACAAACCGCGTGAGCCGCCATACCCAAGCCCTCACCTGAAAAGCCTAAGCCTTCTTCTGTGGTGGCTTTGACGTTAACGTCATCCACATCCACGTTACAAGCCTCGGCGATATTCTGGCACATTTTATCAATAAAGGGTCTGAGCTTGGGACGCTGAGCAATAATTGTAGCATCGATATTGCCCACCTTATAGCCTTTGTTTTCAACTGCTTTTATAGCAGTTTTTAAAAGCTCAACACTGTCTGCGTCTTTAAAATTCATATCAGTATCAGGAAACAAAAGGCCTATATCCCCCAGTTTTGCCGCTCCTAAAATTGCGTCTGTAATTGCGTGGCACAAAACATCGGCGTCACTGTGACCCAGAAGACCCAGAGTGTGAGGGATTTCAACTCCTCCTAGAATAAGGCGTCTGCCTTCTACCAGTTTATGTACGTCGTAGCCGTGACCGATTCTCATACTTCGTTCTCCTGCCTTTTCTTAAGGATGGTTTCCGCCATTGGGATATCCGCCTGAGTTGTGAGCTTGATATTTATATGATCTCCCAGAACAATCTTTGGGGAAACACCTGCTTTTTCAAGCATTGCACAGTCATCTGTAAAGCCCTTACCTGCACAGTTTTTAAGAGCAGAAAGGTACAGATTCTTCTCAAAAACCTGAGGAGTCTGCACCGCCATAAGGCTTGCTCTGTCGGGAGTAGAGGTGATAACTCCGTTTTTGTCCACGATTTTAATGGTATCTGTAACAGGAGAGCCTAAAGTTGCGGCACCGCACTGAAGAGCCTCTGCCACCACCTTATTGATGTCACTTGAGGTTATAAGTGCTCTTGCACCGTCGTGTATTGCAAAGTGAGTGGCACACGCATTTGCCGCCATTACGCCGTTTTTAACACTTTCGCTACGCTCACTGCCGCCTGTAACAAAGCCCTTTACTTTCTTAAAGCCAAATTCCTTTACAATTTCCTTAAAGGCGTCCACATCCACCTTACGGCAAACGATAATCACTTCATCAACTGCCGAGGCTTTCTCAAAAGCCTTGAGGGTGTAGCTTATGGTGGGCTTGCCAAGAAGAGGAATGAGCTGTTTGCTGATATAACAGGACATTCTTGTAGAGTTGCCTGCGGCAACTATAATTGCACTTACAAAAGGCTTTTCACTCACAAAATCATCTCCCGAGATTACAGAAATTCACTGAAAGGAAGGTCGTAAATATTGCCCTTGATTACAGCGGCAATTAAATCAATACCCCAGATAAGCAAACAAGCAACAACAATGAAAACAATAATCCAGATTATCTGAAAGGTCTTTCTTTTGGTGCCTGTGGCTTCTTCAAAACGCTGGTCGTAGGTTTTTTCCTCGGCTTCAGCCTGAGTAGCTTTTTCAACCTGAGCTTTATCCTCTTCATTTACAAGACCAAGACCTACACAGATGTCAAAGGCTTCGTCATAAAACTCAAAGGGTACCAAGAGAGTGTACTCAGTTTCAGCGTTTATCTTGGGGTTATACTGGTTATACACGTCCTGCTCGGTGTTATAAAGCTGAAAGGGTATGCCTTTTTCCATAAAAACAGGCTCAACAAGAGCACGGATATTGCCCTTTACCTTTGCAACTTTCACTTTTGACTGAGCACTGCACTGAGAAGCAGGCTCTTTTCCGCAGGAGCAAACCTCTCCCTCATTTATAATTTCAAAGCATTTTTCGCAGTATTTCATTTTAACATCTCCTTGAGGAAATTATAAAATTATTATACCACATTACACTACTATTTGCAACATTGCTCAAGGAAAAGCTTCCCCCATTTTTTGAGGGAAGCTTTGATTATCTTAAAAGGGGTTGTAGCTGAGTCTTTTCCAGAGCCTTCTCAAGAGCCTCTCCTATAAGGTCAAAATGAGCAACCAGAGAGTTGGGCTTTTTCTCGGGGTCATCCTGAGAGAAAGGCACAAAGAAAATATTCTTCGTATTCATCAGCCTGCCGATATTCACTGCACTGGCACCCAAGCCGTCGTTGGTGGCAATACTCAGAAGCACAGGGCGGTTTATGCGAAGATGAGATTTAACCGCCATAGTCACAGGGGTATCGGTTATACCATTGGAAAGCTTAGCCAGTGTGTTGCCTGTGCAGGGTGCAACAAGCATAATATCGCACATTTTCTTGGGGCCTATTGGCTCGGCTGAATCTATTGAACAGATAATTCTGTTTTCTGTAATTTCCTCTACACTTTTGATAATGTCTGAGGCTTTGGCAAATCTTGTGTCGGTATTATATGCGTTAAAGGACATTATGGGAAGAATTTTATAGCCCATTGCCTTTAAATTTTTCATCTGCTCAATTGCTTTTTGAAAAGTACAAAAAGAGCCGCACATAGCAAAACCGACGGTTTTTCCTGTCACCTGTATTCCTCCTTGAGAATGTTATATACGGTGTCTTTTATAATCTCCCCTGCCGTTTTGGGCGAGGATTTGCCCGGCAAGGATAAGGCGTGGACATAATCTATATTAAGTCTGTCTGCCGCCTCGAAATCCACGCTTCCGGGAGCTGAGGCAAGGTCGATAAGGATTGCCTGAGATGAAATTTTCGCCAGAATTTCAGGAGTAAAAACCAAAGCAGGCACGGTGCTGAAGATTATATCAAAGCCTTCCTCTTCCAAAAGCTCATCAGTTCTCACTGCTTTTGCTCCCAGCATACGGATTGCCGCCAAATCTTCGCTTTTTCTTGCACTGACACAAAGCTTGGGGCTGAAGGAAGAGAGAATATGCACTAGGGCTTTGCCGATTCTGCCAAAGCCGCACACGAGGACTTTTGCCCCGTTTATAGTACCTTCATACTTTTCCAGAGCGATTTTTACCGCTCCCTCGGCAGTTACATAAGCATTTGAAAGGACAAAATCCTCTCTGGCGTAGTAATCGCTGAGAAGCTGAGGATTAAGGCAAGGAGCGACTTTTAAAACCTTTTCTTTCATAGAGCAAAAGACTCTTTTACCCGAAAGGTATGGGCAAAGCGAAGAAAGCTCTATACAGGTTTTTGAAAACCTTGCAGGGACATTTCCATTTGCGTCTACACTTGGCAGAGGCAGAATTATCACCTCGGCACTCTGAGCCGCTTCAAAGGGACTCATAAGCCTTACGCCTCGCATTGAAATCACGTCATCAAAACCGCCTAATATAACGTCATAGCCGTTATCTGCCATTGCCCGTGCACAGTAAAGCTGACGCTTATCGCCGCCGATTATGGCAAAGGTTTTGTATCCTATATTCATAAAAACACCACTTCAAAATAAAACTGCTCTTGACTTATCTTATGCGTAACCCCTCTTTTGTGTCCCCATAATCTATGTAAAAAGGAAAAGCCCCCGAATATTTTCGGAGGCAGTAAAGATATTAAGTTTTAACCGTTACAGCAGTTTTTCTTCACAAAGCTTCTGCAATCCGCACACTGCTTATCGGTGGGATTGGGCTCGTGAGTACCTACAACGATTTTGTCCAGCACACAGTAGCCCTGCTGATTGTTGTTATGCTTGCAGGAAAACACTGAGCACTGAATACTTCTGTTAAGATTTTGCATATTATCCATTTCTGTCACCTCTGTGATTTTTGGCCTTAAGCCTGTTATTATTTTGAGCAGTAACCTTTAAATTATTCAGCACCAAAGTAAGGAGATTTTAATAATATAAGGTGGAGGTGACATTATGTGGGAAATTATCGTCGGGTGTCTTCTGTGTATTTTTGCGGCAATCGGCATTGCTCATTTTATGAGGACATTGATTTTCTGCTTTTTTAAAGGGAACAAAGCAAAGTCCTATGTTATTATCGACCCTGACAAAAATCGTGAGGACCTTGAATACACCCTTCTTAACTGGGAGGCAAAGTGCGGTTTTTTAAGGGAAAAATCCTTGCAAAACATTATAATTCTTGACAAGGGCTTAAGCGAAGAAGATAAAAAACTTTGCAGGCTTTTTACCAAGGAAAAAGAGATTTTCAAAGTTTGTACTGTAGATGAGATTTTAAAAATTTTAACTACATAAAGTAACGGATTTTTATTGTATAGCAACGGAAAATATATTATAATAAATTTATATAGACTTAAAAGTTTTTTCTTATGAGGAATTATAATGGATAACGATAAATTATACGAGCTTGACTGTACGGTTGAGCGGATTGTTTACAGAAACGAAGAAAACGGATACACGGTAATTGAAACCACCGCAGACGGCAATGAAATCACGGCGGTAGGCACAATGCCCGAGGTGTTTGAGGGTGAACACCTGCACCTTTTAGGTCGCTTTACCTCTCACTCAAGCTACGGCGAGCAATTCAAGGTAGACGCCTTCGAAAGTATTATGCCTACCACCACTTTGGGAATTTTGAAGTACCTTTCAGGCGGAGCGGTAAAAGGCATAGGTGCGGCAACTGCCTCAAGACTTATTAAGGCTTTCGGTGAAAACACCCTTGAGGTTATGAAAAACGAGCCTGAGAGAGTAGCCGCTCTCAAAGGAATCTCAAAGGAAAAGGCTCAGTCCTTTTCAGAGCAGCTTAAACGTGCGGTAAACATAAGAGATTTGATGGCTTACTTAAGCTCTTTTGGTGTAAGTACTCTGGAGGCGGTCAACGTTTACAAGGAATTTGGAAATGAAGCAATGGAGATTATTGAGCTTAACCCTTTTGCCTTGTGCCTGGGAGAAACAGGTATTTCCTTTGAAACTGCCGATATGATTGCTCAGAAAAAGGAAATCCCTTTTGACAGCGGTTTGAGAATCCGTGCAGGCCTTACTCACGTCTTAAAGCACAACACTCAGAACGGTCACACCTGTCTGCCTGAGGACAAGCTTGTAGCCACTGCCTCAACCTTTATGAACATAGAAGAAGAAAAAACTCTGGAAATTTTAGAGGAGCTTCTTACGGAAAATAACCTGGCAAGAGATGAAATAAGAGGCAGAAGTTTTATTTTCCTTCCGGAATATTACGAGAGCGAGGGCTACATTGCCGCTCGCCTTAAGATGATGTTACGTTTTCCTGCTCCTGCTTTCAGAGATACTCAGAATCAGATTGACATAATAGAAAGCAAAAATCGCATTACCTATGCCGGAAAGCAGAGAGAAGCAATTGAAAGTGCTCTCAACAAAGGACTTCTTGTGCTTACAGGCGGACCCGGCACAGGCAAGACCACCACTCTCAACGCTATAATTGAGGTTCTCAGGTGCAATGGTCAGAAGGTGCTTTTAGCCGCTCCTACAGGCAGAGCTGCTCAACGAATGAGCGAGGTCATAGGCAGTGAAGCGAAGACTATTCACAGACTTTTAGAAGTACAGTGGGACAAAAACGACAGACCAGAGTTTAAGAAAAACGAACAACACCCCCTTGATTGCGACGCTTTGGTTTTAGACGAGCTTTCAATGGTGGATGATGAGCTTTTTGAATCTGTGCTCAGGGCTCTCCCTATGGCTTGCAGGCTTATTCTTGTAGGCGACAGCGACCAGTTACCCTCTGTTGGTGCAGGAAATGTTCTTGCTGAGCTTATTGCTTCCGGTGTCATTCCTGTTGTAAGTCTTGACAGAATTTTCAGGCAATCGGAGCAAAGCCTCATTGTCACTAACGCCCACCATATAGTAAAAGGCGAAATGCCTGATTTAAGCCGCAAAGATTCTGACTTTTTCTTCCTTGGTGCAAACACTATGGCTCAGGCAAGAGATATAATCTTAAGTCTTTGCAATCAGCGACTTCCAAAGACCTACGGAGTCAATCCTATCAGCGATATTCAAGTGCTTACCCCCGGCAAAAAAGGAGTGCTTGGCACTTTCGAGCTTAACAAGGCACTTCAGGAAGTCCTCAATCCCAAGGACGAAGAAAAGGACGAAATCACCTTTAACAACACCCTTTACAGAGTTGGCGACAAGGTTATGCAGGTAAAAAACAACTACGATATCCTCTGGACAAAGTATTCGGGAGAATGTGGCGAGGGTATTTTCAACGGTGATATCGGTATTATTGAATCCATCAACAAGCCTCAGAGAATGATGAGGATTAAATTTGACGACAGATATGCAAACTACGACGCCGATTGTGCTATGAATCTTGAGCTGAGCTACGCCTGTACTGTGCACAAAAGTCAGGGCAACGAGTTTGAGTTTGTGGTGATTCCTCTTAAGAAGAATTCTCAGTTTCTTTTTTACAGAAATCTCCTTTACACCGCTGTTACACGAGCCAAAAGGATGTTGATTCTTGTGGGCGATGTGCAGACTGTCGAGTATATGGTAAACAACAACATCCGCACCCTGCGTTTCAGCGGACTTGCGGAGTTTTTAAAACGTGAGTGATATGAAAATCAAAACAAAATCAAAGCTGTTATCCATACTTCTGCCTGAAAGATGTCCTTATTGCAGTGCAGTAATAAAGCCCAACGAAACAGCCTGTGTCTATTGTTTGGAGAACTTGCCCAACGAGAATCTGCAAAAGAGCATTTTGGGAATTTACAAATTAACCGGTACAGTATATTATGAAGGCAAATACAGAAACGCAATTCTGGGCATAAAAAGCGGTGAAGGGTTACAATTTGCTTATCAGTTAGGTGCACTTATGTGCGAAAAGCTGAGAGAGAACGTTGCTGAGCCCGACTTTGACGTTATCACCTTTGTACCAATGCACAAAGATGACCTTATGAAAAAAGGCTTCAATCACAGCGAGGTGCTCGCCAAGGCTATAAGCGAAATTCTGGATATTCCTTGTGAAGCTCTTTTGAAAAAGACAAAGAAAAACAGTCCGCAACATAAGCTCCCTGCACATAAAAGAGCCAAAAATGTGGAGGGTGTTTACAAAGCCATAAATAAAAGCCTTGTTAAAGGCAGAAAAATTCTTGTTGTTGACGATATAATCACCACAGGTCACACTCTTTCGGAGTGTGCAAGGGTACTTGAGGAAAAGGAAGCTAACAACATTCACTTTCTGACTTTTGCCGTTTCAATTCCAAAAAACGACTTGAAATGATAGAAAAACTATAATATAATTTACACATTGGTTTTTGAAAGGAAGGATATTATGGACATTGCACTTGATCTGGGAAGCTGTAACTTCAGGGTTTATCTTCCCGAAAAAGGCAAGGTTTTAGATGAACCCTCTGTTATTACATACGATATTTTTGACAAAGACATTGTTGCCGCAGGCGGTGACGCATACAAAACCATTGGAAAAACCCCCACAAGACTTAAGACTGTTTTTCCTCTTGAGGGCGGTGTTATTGCTGAGCTGGATCTGGTAGAGGAGCTTATCAGTATTTTTCTCTCCAAGGTTACCACCAGCAAGGTAGTTATGCCAAGGGTTGTGGCTTGCATACCCGGAGAAATCACCGAGGTTGAAAAGCGAGCCGTAGTTAACGCAATCTCAAGCTTTGGCGTAAGAAGAGTTTATCTTATTGAGTCTGCAAAGGCGGCTGCTATGGGTGCTGAGATGGATATTATGAGTCCTCACGGCAGTATGATTGTAGACATCGGCGGCGGCACTACCGACATTGCAGTTATGTCCTTAGGCGGTGTTGCAGTGAGCAAAGCCATCAAAAACGCTGGCAAATATATGGACGGCGAAATCATCAAGTATGTCCGCAGAAAATATTCTCTCATTATCGGTGACACAACTGCCGAGGAGTGTAAAAAAGCCATTGGTTGCGTTATGCCTCCAAAAGAAGAAAAGGTTTTCCGTGTTAAGGGAAGAGATTCTATGAGAGGTCTGCCCAGATATGTGGATATGAAATCCTCTGAGATTATGGAAGCTCTTGTTGAGCCTGCAATGAACATCATAAAGGGTATCAGAGAAGTTCTGGAGAAAACGCCTCCTGAGCTTATCGGTGATATTTACACCGATGGTATTACTCTCACAGGCGGACTTTCTCAGCTTGGCGGTTTTGCAGAGCTTATTTCTCAGCAGACAAAGCTTGACATCCACGTAGCTGAAAATCCTGCCGACTGTGTTGTAAAGGGTTGCGGTATGGCTATTGAATACGTTGCCGACGCCGAAAACAACGCCCTGAGCTCAGTAAATCCCCTTTTGGCGGCATATTGATTATTATGAAGAAATCTTTATTATTCTCCATAAGTACATTTTTGCTTCTTGCTTTTCTTCTTTCAGGTTGCGGTAAACTGACATCTCCCAAAGCTATGATAAAAGAAATAGAAGAAAAGCTTCCGGGCTGTGAGGTTACAAGTGTTAAAGAAAGCGAAAGCATTAACACATACACAGTAAAGCACAAGGATATAGAATTTAAAGTTTATAACGAACTGAACTCAGACGGTCTTTTCGGCGATTATGCTACCTTTTCCTCGGATTATTACAAGGAAATCTTAAAAGAAGAAAGTGTACAGTCGCTAATCGAAAAATATGACATTTACTATGATGAGTTTTCGGATTTTGCCAAGCTAACGGCATATATTACCGACTCTGAGGGACTGCGGAAAATTTACGATTTTCTGGAAGAACTCAGCGAAAGCATTTTTGAATATTTACCCGAAGAAGACTTTTACAGCGAAGATTTGTCTGTATCCGTTTATTATTTGGATGATGAAAACTGGATAACAACAGAGTTTATAGATATTCGTAAAGATTACAATTGGGATTATTTGTACACCACTTCTCTTATAGAAATCAAGGCAGATATAGAAGCAAGCACAGACGATGAGGCAGAAAGCAGAATTTTAAGTTCTGACTTTTTCACCAATGTTGACTATGACTCTATACCGGAAAGGTTCATAGAAAATCTTTATATAAACTCAGATAAGTTTGAATCCGAAAATGAGGAAATCAAATTTTTATATCACCTTGCAGATGACACCTACTACGCTAAACTGAGTATTAACTATATGAACGAAATCGAGGATTATCTGCTTGAAGAGATTATATCAGCATATTATCCTGACAGCAACTTTACCATTGACCTCAGTTCTTTTGTCACCACATATACAATTAACAGCAACGATTATAAGCTATATTACTCAAACGAAAATGACAGACCAATTTTTAAAGACGAATTTTTCAATGTTTTTTTCGAAATACTTTCCTATGACGAATACCGCTTATGCAAAAACAACAAGAAATTGGACATAAGCATTATGAACAATGTTGACGGACACGGATTGTTGGGTATTTACATAAAAGTTGAGGATTGGGCGGCTTTAATGGAAATGAACGTGGACAAAATCGATAAAAACGGAGTTTATCTTTCTACAAAATAAGCAACAGCACGGCTAACCAAAAGCCGTGCTGTTATTTTTTAGTTATTCTGATTTTGCATAGCCTACGCCATCAATAACAAGATTCTTGCCGTCAAGGTAGTATGTCATTACACTGTCGTTGCTTTCTCCTGTGAAGTAATCAACTGTCATATAGATTTTGCCGTCATCGACAGTATATTTGAAGTCAAGCTCAACACCGTAGCCCATTGTGATACCATAGAACATCTGGTATGTCTGGTCAATCTGATACTTGTTTACAAAGTGAGCAGTGCCGTCATCGTAGAAGGTGTATGTGCCATAGTCAGGCTCACTCCAGGTGCCGATGATATTTTTATCTGTCTTAAGAGTCTTGATTCCTGCTTCGTCGGCAGAAGCGTTGGTGATAACTGTGGGGTCAATAACTGTTTCAGGAAGCTTTGTGCTTACAAAGTTCCACTCACCTACTGAGCCTGATGTATCTACAAACTTGAGAGAAAATGTCTTTGCACCGTTTTCGCTGCCTGTTGTGTAGATATACTCACCGCCGTACATACCGAACATATAGAAATCGGACTTAAGCACGTTAACCTTGCCTGTAAGTGCTTGAACCTCATTGACCTTTTTCACAACCTCGGGAAGCTCAGTGTCTTTAGCCATATCGTAGGTCTTTGTTTCGTAGTTGCCGAAATATGAGATACCGCCGCCTCTGAGGTAAACGTTATTATCGCCGTCGAACTCAAAGTAGATACCTGTTTCTTCATAGCCTTTTTCAATCCATACGCCCTTGAGGCTTGTGCCGAAAAACGCACTGTAAATCCACACGCCGCCAAAAACAACAGCAGCCACAAGCACAAAAGCAACTGCGGCAATAATAACGGGAGTTACAATTTTACGCTTTTTTACAGGAGTCTGAACGACTTCTTCACAACATCCGCAACAGGCTGCATAGTCTGAGCAGTCACACTGAACACTCTCCTCGTAAGCCTCGCTGAGAGCCTCTGTTTCTTCAGGATTTGTTTCAAGCAAATCCTTTTCGTTATCATTATTCACTTTTTATTCCTCCAAAAATAATATAAATATAGTTTACTATGTATTGATAAATAAATCAACATTTTTATTCTGATGTTTGTGTGAAAGAAGGTTTTTTCGCAGAAAAACGGGACAAAATTCAAAATTTGTCGCAAAATTCCGTAAATAATAACAATTTACCTTGACTGGAAGCAGAATTTTTTGCCAAAAATAATATTGAACATTTTTCCGAAATATGGTAAAGTTAGAGTGTATTTTTATTTAATAAATTCATCAATGGAGATATAGATTATGAGTCACAATAAACTTTATAACACTTGGGTTGAAAAAGCAACAGAAGACAAAGCACTTGTAGCTGAGCTTGAAGCAATCAAGGGCAACGACACCGAAATTTACGAGCGTTTTTACACTCAGCTTAAATTCGGTACAGCGGGTCTTCGCGGCGTTTTAGGCGCAGGCACAAACAGAATGAACATTTACATTGTACGTCAGGCTACTCAGGGTCTTGCAAACTATGTTAACAAGACTTTCGGCGGCGGTGCAGTTGCTATTTCTCACGATTCCAGAAACAACGCAGACGTATTTATGCTTGAGGCTGCAAAGGTTCTTGCCGCCAACGGCATTAAGACATATATCACAAGTGAGCTTCAGCCCACTCCTGTTTTAAGCTTTCTTGTAAGACATTTCGGTTGTAAGGCAGGTATTATGATTACTGCCAGCCACAACCCTGCAAAATACAACGGCTACAAGGCTTACGGCGAAGACGGTTGTCAGATGACAGACGTAAGCGCAGGCATTGTTTACGACGAAATCTGCAGTATTGATATGTTTGAAGGCGTAAAGCTTATGGACCTTGACAAGGCTCTAAAAGAGGGTCTTGTAGAGTACGTTAAGGACGAAGTATACGACGAGTATATGAAGTGTGTAAAGGCTCAGCAGGCAAACGCAGGCGTATGTAAGGGTGCTGACCTTAAGGTTGTTTACACACCTCTTAACGGCACAGGCAACAAGCTTGTTCGCCGTGTACTTTCCGAAATCGGCGTTGAAAATGTAAGTATCGTTAAGGAGCAGAAGCTTCCCGACGGTAACTTCCCCACTTGCCCCTTCCCTAACCCCGAAATCAGAGAGGCTCTTGATTTAGGCCTTAAGATGTGTGAAGAGGTTAAACCCGACCTTCTTCTGGCTACTGACCCTGACGCAGACAGAGTTGGCATTGCAGTTCCCGAGAAAGACGGCTCTTACAGACTTATCACAGGTAACGAAACAGGCATTATGCTCACAGATTACCTCTTAAGAGTAAAGAGCGAGCAGGGCACTCTTCCTGCTAACCCCATTGTTGTTAAGACTATCGTTTCCACTCAGCTTGTTAAGAGAATCTGCAAAGATTACAACTGCGAGATGGTTGACGTTCTAACAGGCTTTAAATATATCGGCGAGGTCATCCTTGGTCTTGAGCAGAAAAATGAGGAAAACCGCTTTATCTTAGGCTTTGAGGAAAGCTACGGTTACCTTTCAGGCACTTATGTAAGAGATAAGGACGCAGTGGTAGCTTCTATGCTTATTGCAGAGATGGCAGCTTACTACAAAAAGCAGGGCAAGAGCCTTGTTGAAGTAATCGACGGCCTTTACGATAAATACGGCTATTATCTCAACCGCACTCTGGACTTCTACTTTGAGGGTGCAAGCGGTATGGATAAGATGGCTGAGATTATGAACGGCTTAAGAGATAACGCTCCTGCTGAGATTGACGGCAAGAAGGTTGTTGCAGTGGCTGACTACAAGCTCAGCAAGGCAACAAACCTTGAAACAAACGAGGTTGAAGACATCAATCTGCCCAAGTCAAACGTTCTCTCCTACACTCTTGAGGGTGGCAACGCAGTTATTGTAAGACCCTCAGGCACAGAGCCCAAGATTAAGCTCTACCTCACATCCGTTGGTACTTCCAAGGAAAACACCCTTGAAATTATGGAAAGCCTTGCAGTTTCTGCAAAGAAGCTTTTAGGCGTTGAATAAGAAGAAAAAAATCACGGCACTTCGAAAGTTTTCGAAGTGCCGTTTTTGATAATAAAACAAAGCTCGTTGACAATTAAATATAGTTATGATACGCTAAAATAAGACGAGTAAATTGTATTATAATTACATAACCAGAAAGGAGCACAATCTATGAAACATAAACTCATTTCGTTCATATCAATTTTATTGGTTTTATTGACATTCCTCGGTACGGTAACATTTTCAGTTTATGCGGATATTGGTAACTCCATAAACGATTCTGATTTGGAATCTGAATTTTTAGCATATTGCAAAAAGCAACTGCCGGATATTGATTATGATTACAAAGTTACAATATTCAAGGAGACGGCTTACGAAGATATGATAATTTTTATGGGAGATTGCGGTGCAATTCCATCCCTTAACACAGAGCATGTAACCGATTGGGGTGATTGGATTTCACTTTCCACTTTAGGCTCTTCGGATTTATCTGTTGTAGGTATATATGTAAAAGTTGAAGAAACAATACTCTCTCTTGAATCAGCTTACGAACAAGGTATTATAACCGACTTAAGTCCTGTTGCAAAGCTTGCCTCCTTATTTTATCATATAGGAGATGTTAACGGCGATAAAAAAGTTAATATAAAAGACGCTACAAGACTACAAAAACATCTTGCAGGATTAAACGATGAGCCTATAATTGATAGCGGATTATTACAGACAAAGGTTTTAGATATGAATAAAGACAGCAAAATATCTATTCAAGACGCAACTTCAATTCAAAAATATATTGCAAAAGCTGATTATTAAAACTCACGGCAGTACACACAAAGTGTACTGCCGTGTTTTACTTTTATTTTAAAGAAAGTGAATCGTTTAAAAGAAGTGTGCTATACATAAAGAGCACGTCTGCGTTTTCAAAATCCACGTATTCTCCCAAGAGATTACTTGAAATATAACGTAAATCTACAAGAGTGATTTCACTGTAAGCTTCAGCCAGTAAAGGAGTAATGCTTGAGCCGAAGGAATCACGGAAGATAACAAGTCTTCCGCCTTCGGTATTGGCAGGGTTTGTCACTTTAATTACAGGCTGATTGCCTGAAAGGAAGATTTCGTAGGGGTCTTTGCTACTCGCCTTGCTCATATCGTAAACCCCGTTTGCCCCTTCTGTCTGCAAGCCGTTTATGGTGTCATTTGTGAGATACTTTATGGTATCAGGCTTAACTTTGAGAGCCGATTGACCCACATAAACTCCGTTAAAAGGATACTCAAGGGTGTTTTCGGTGTAGGTGTCCTTAAGCTCCTTACCCATTCCCTGAGCAATGGTGGCTGCAACATCGGTAATGTTTTCCTGTTTCCAGTGGGTATCGGTGAGGTAATAATCATCAGCCGACAGAAGATGAGAAATCTCGATATACTCTGCAAATGAAAGCCCCTGGCGGATTCTTTGGGTAAAGCCTTTATAATCAAGGGAAAGGAAGCCGTTCTCTTCAGCGATATACATATTTTTATCGGGAATCACTGCAAGATAAACCTTACTGTCAGGAAAATAGGTATCCTTTACCTTGGTGAAAAGCTCTGTTGCGTGAGAAGTCATCACGGGATTCTCGGGGTATTGGAGCTTTGAAAGATGGGAGTCGGCAACAAAAAGGTCGTTGTTGTCTTTCTGCATAAAGGCATAAAGACGGGTGTACGCCTTTATACTTCTGAAGCTATCCCTGAGAGGAAAACGCTCGGTAGCGTAGGACTCAAAATCCTTGGCAAATTTTCCGCTGGAAAAGCTTTCAAAGGAAAACTCGGGAAAGCTTTTAAGCACACGACGCTCACTGTCGGAGTAGTCGGGAGTCTGACCTGTAAAGCACCAGACTGAGAAAATAAGCACAAACAATCCGCTGAGAAGGACGGTAAGAATATGTGTAAACTTTTTCATTTTCTGTCCTCCTTAGAATCTGAAGTAAAGGAACGGATTGAAAGAGCCGTCCACAAGATAGGCGGTACAAAGTACAAGAAGAATTAAAAGCACAAAGGGCTCAACATACTTTGTAAATTTTGCTTTATTTGCAAGAAGCTTGGGCACGGGAGTTGCACCGATAACTGCCACTGCAAACACAAAGATATAGCTTCTGAGGTAATAGAGGGTTTCTGTGCTGAAAAGAGGTACTTCTGTGCCGCCGAACATTGAAGCGATATACTCAAACGCCTCCGTCATTGAAGCAGCGTTGAAGATTACAAAGCTGATTACCACGAAGAATAAAAGGTAAATGTGGCTTAAAACCTTGGATTTATTGAGAAATTTAAGAAGGAAGAGCTTTTCTATGAGAAGTAAAACTGCAAAGTAAAGTCCCCAGATAATAAAATTCCAAGCCGCTCCGTGCCAGAAACCTGTGAGAAGCCATACAACAAAAATGTTTACGAGCATTCTTACTGTGCCGACTCTTGAGCCGCCCATAGGGATATAGACATAATCTCTGAACCAACTGCCAAGGGATATATGCCACCTTCTCCAAAACTCTGTTGCACTTTTGGAGATGTAAGGATAGTTGAAATTCTCCATAAAGTTAAAACCGAAAATCTTGCCCAGGCCGATTGCCATATCACTGTAGCCTGAGAAGTCGAAGTAAATGTGCAGAGAAAAGGCAATGGCGTAAATCCAGTAGAAAGCTACGCTTTTATCATCGCTTAATTTAAAAGTGTCGCAAAGCTCGCCCAACACATTGGCAATGAGGATTTTCTTGGAAAGGCCCAGAACAAAACGCCTGATACCTTCAGCAACCTTTTCAAAGCTATGGGTGCGATGTGTAAGCTCTTTTTCGATATCACGGTATCTGACAATAGGGCCTGCAATAAGCTGAGGAAAAAGTGCGATATAAGCGGCTAAGTTAATGGGATTTTTCTGAGCAGGAACATCTCCCCTGTAAACATCCACATTGTAGCTCAAAATCTGGAAGGTGTAAAAGCTGATACCAATAGGCAGAGCCACCTGTAAAAGAGGAACGGAAAGTCCTGTAACCGCATTGAAATTGTAGATAAAGAAGTCAACGTATTTGAAGTAAACGAGAAATCCAAGCTCAAAGAAAAGAGCAAGTATTAGCCACAACCGCTTAAGCTTAGGGGATTTTTCCGTAAGAATACCAAAAACATAACCCACAGTCACGGTGATAAGCATTAAGACTACAAGTCTTGGTTCACCCCAAGCGTAGAAAACAAGGCTTGAGATAAGAAGAGTAAGGTTTTTTAATTTTTTAGGTGTTACTGCGTACAGAAGCAGAACACAGGGTAAAAAGTAGAACAAAAAAGGAATACTTGAAAAAAGCATAGCCTGCTCCTTAGTGGAAAAAATTAAAGAGGTTTACCCATTTGGGAAAACCTCTTATTTTTATTACTCTGAATTACTCTAAAGTAATGCCGTCCTCAGCAGCAACTGCACCGTCGTCCATACCAACAGCCATATCGCCTGCTACGCCCATATCGTCGCCTGCAGGAGCTTCTTCAAAGCTCTTGGGACACATTACGAAGAATACAGTGTTGCCTGCTGCTTCGCAAATCATTTCCTCTGCCTCTGTGCAGATGTTCCATCTGAGGTTTGCGTTATCCTCAAGAGTCTTAACGAAAGCGTCAACATCACCGCCGTCAGCAACTGTGAAGATGTAACCAACAAAAGGAATTGTACCGATAGCAGGACCAAACATTACGCCCTCTTTAAAGCCCTTGATTTCATCGTTGAAACCATTGAGAAAGCCTTCCTCAACAGGCATAGAAGCAGGCATAAACTGAATTACTTCGTTTGCAAGAAGCTCGTCTGCGATTTCCTGGGGAGTCTTGTCTGTAAGTGTTTTGAACTCAGCAAGAAGCTTTGTGCCTACTGTTGTGGGAGCAGGGTCTGTTGCAGGCTCTGTTGTGCCTGTGGAACCTGTGCCGCAAGCGGCCATAGCGAACATCATAAGTGCTGCGAGGATAATAGCGATTGTCTTTTTCATTTTAGTTTTCTCCTTTGATTTTTAAAATTTAATTTATTTTGGCGGTAAAGCTACCGTCCGCTTCGTTTTGTGTAAGGGTGATTTCAGCCTTTCCCTCACTGCTTTCAAGGGTCATAACGCACTGAGGAAAATCACTTGTACGCTGAATCTCCCAGATAAGGCTTACCTCGCCTTCAAGTGTGGCTGAGGTTTTACGTTGTGAATCTATAACCACAGCGCCTTCGCTTACAGAGATTTCGGTTTTTCCATCCAGCTTAAGCTCAATAGGAAGGCAAAGCTCAGAGGAAGAACGCATATCAAAAGCCTTCGCAGGGCTTATGTCGTAAAACACAACGGAATCTGTAAGGCTCTGGCCGTTAAAGGTTACATCCACTGTGAAATCCTTGGAAAGAAAGGTAGCAACGCCAAAAATAAGCACCAGACAAGCCGCCAGAGAGCTTACCAGAGGGATTAAGTAAATTTTGGTTTTCTTAGGCTTGGAGGATACAACTTTATCAAAAAGCTCTTCGGGAGCTTTAATATTTTGGTACACCTCAACCTGAGATTTATTAAACATCCTTTTCCTCCTCTCGCAAAATATCACGGGCACGCTTGAGCCTCATTTTAGCGGCAGACAGGGAAATCTTAAGGACATCTGCTGTCTGCTGAAGGCTCAATCCCTCAAGACAATGAAGCACAACAACGCTTTTGTACTTTTCGGGGATAGCACTGAGGGTTTCAAAAAGTTCAACCTGACCTTTGGGAGCAGGGGTATCGGGAGCAATTTCACTGTCTGCGTGAAATTTAAGCCTGACTTTGCGGTGTCTTAAGATATCGTGACATCTGTTTACCGTTACCCTGAGAAACCAAGCTTTTTCGTGCTCGGAATCTTTGAAGCCCGGGGTGGTTGACATATATTTTATAAACACATCCTGTACTGCGTCCTGAGCGTCCATATCACTTTGAAGCTCAGATAAGGCTACTCGGTAGAGCATATCCGCATAAAGCTTATACACTGCTTCAATATTCAGTTTTGAGCCTGCGGAGTTGTCCACTTTTTTAGCCCTCCTGTAATATAAACGATTGAAAAGGCAAAAAGGTCACAAATAAAATGTGACCTTTTTAAATTTTTTAAATTATGAAATGCACTCACCTATGGGATAAGGTACTTCTATCTTTGCAACGAATTTCTGAATAGCCGTTGCGTCCTTGACGTTTACCTTGTCGTCTGAGTTTACGTCGCTACGCTTAAAGGCAATTTCAGAAAGTTCTGAAAGCTTTGCGGCGTATCTCTGAATAAGGGTTGCGTCCTTAACGTTGATTTTGCCGTTGTCGTCTGCGTCACCAAGAAGTAAGCCTTCAAGGACTACCGTTGTATTATCAACACCAACAGAAGATGTAGGAGTAATAATTATAGCTCCCGTGCTGCTCTCTGTGGGAGCGGTGGAAACGCCCTCTGAGGGGTCTGTATCTTCACCTGTTGTGGGAGCAACAACTGTTGTGGGAGCAACAACTGTTGTGCTTTCACTTGGGTCAGTGCTTGGTGAAGTTGTGGGAATTTCAGGGTCAGCAGGCTTTGTGGGCACAACGGGCTCACTTGGCTCGGTAACAGGTGGAATAATAACCTCAACCGCCTCGCCTATTGTATAATAAATGGTCTTTGAAACTTCCTTGCCGCTCTTGGTTTCTGCGGTTGCAGTAAGTTCGTATGTGCCAACCTCCATAAAGGTGCAAGGCATTGTGTTTTCAGCAGATACTAACCCTCTGCCGTTTACAACAAAGGTTACAGTATAGTCTTCATCTGTGCCGTAAAGCTCTGCCTTAAGAGTAAGCTCAGTGCCTACGCTTTGAGCACTTGACTTATCTGCACCGAAGTTAAGCTCAAGAGGAGCTTCTTCTATAACTGTATCAGAGAGCAATGCACCAACTCTTGCAAGAGGAACGGAGATATTGTCTGTGTCCTCTTTTTCGTGAGAGGTGGAATCCTCATAGGAATAAGGCAGGTTGGCATTATCAAGACAACTGGGGTCGTGAGGCAGGGTGTTCATTGCAGATGTACCGAAGGTGGACACAAGCATAGCACCAATACCCTGTTTTTCAATATACTCTCTGTCGATACCAAGGTGCTCAAGAGGCACTTTGATTTCGTAGATAAAGCCATCGTCTGCATCGTAGCCTTCGTCAAAGAAGTTAACCCAATCTGCGTTATCGGAATAGGAGTCGCCGATTTCACGACCTGAGCCGTAACCGTTTACGCCTATAACCTCATCTGAAAGTGTACCGTAGTCCCAGGCAATTTCAAAGCCGTTGCGGTTTTTTACACCGGGGTCATTTGTAGGTCTGCCTATATTGACAGATTCAGTATAGTTGAAGAAGCCTTCCTCATCAAGAGGGATAATTGCTGCACCGCCGTTTGTATTGGCAGAGTCAAAGGCAATAAAGGTGTCGATATTGGTATCAAAGGTAAGACCTGAGCCCCACACAGAGTCGGACTCCACCCAGGTGTCTGTCTTGATGTCAAGCTCTCTTGCCTTGCCCGAGGCGTGTTTTGCAGGGTCAACACTGAGAAGCATATACACAGGAAGTCCCGGATTCCAGATAGATCCGTTGGGCTTCTGGGCTGAGAAGATTTCATCTCCGCCTAAAACAGAGCTGACATTTGCCATCTCCCACATAAAGTAGAGGTTTTCATCGTCCCAGCTGGCATAAAGGGCGTAATCGTCCACAGCTCTCTCGTGAATTGCAGAAGGCATATAAACTCTGGGGTCGTCATTTGCAACACCCTGAGCAATAAGCATTGAGCTGTCCCAATCGTCTGCTTTACCGTCAACTGTAATGGAAGTTGAATATTTGCCCAGCTTCAAATCAGGGTTTGTGGCATAGTTACCGCCCACAGCAGGAGTTTTTGAGCCGTCTGTGGGAGAATAAAAGCCGGACTCGGTTGCTTTGAATGTCTTGTAGTATTTAATGTCGGTTACGGTTACTGTGCCGTCCTTGCCTTCGGCTTTAAGGGTAAGAGTGATTTCACTGTTGCCGATTTTGCCCTGACCAACGGCGATAGTTGTACGCTCTGTGTATTCAAACTCAGCACCGCCGTCAACACAATAACTGCCCTTTACGGCATTTTTAAGGTCGATATCAACGTTAAGTACGTCGCCACCGAACTTTGTACCGTCGACAATGTAAGCAAAACCGTAGGGCTTTGAATCGGGCTTACCGTAGTCTATCCACTCATTGTCCTTTGTAAGAAGCTTGCACTGACCAACCTTCAGACTCATTCCGCCTGATTCGGGGTACTGCTCAGAGCCTTCCAAATCGCCGTCCTGTCCGTCGTTAATAATAATGCTTTCGGACTTATAGGTTGAATCAAAGGTGATATAATAAAGACCGCTCTTTGAGTCCTTAAGCATTGCCTGACCGGGCCAATCGCCATTTTCCTTTGTGCCGTAAGCATAACAATATACATTTTCCCAATTAAATGCAGAATTATCAAAATAAACTATTGAAGCACCAACAGGAGAATCTGTTTTGGTGTAAGTATAGGAAACTTCAGCGGTTTCTGCACCTTCTCCTGCCTTGAGAGTAAGTGTAAACTTATCCCCCACCAAGCCGTCTTTGCCAATGGTAATTTTCTCCCCGTCGGTGTATTCTGTTTCCTTACCGCCGTTTATGGAGTAAGTACCTGACTCTACCTCGGTAACATAGAGGATAACGTCGATACTGTCAATAAAATCACAGGACTCAACAGAAGCCATAACATTGACGCCAATACCCATAAGGGTTTCCCAGGTAAGATTCCAGCACTCGTTGCCGTAATCGTTTTTACCTGCACTGCTTGTTATAACGCCCATCTGTCCGCTTTGAGGAAATTTAAGGTTAACGGTCTGGTGAGGGTCAGATACATTCTCACTGCCGCCGTCGTTGATGTTAAATTCCGTAAAGGTCGAGGTTGCCTTGAAAGAATAAAGACTTCCGCCTTCTTTGGTCATTTTTACTCCCGGCCAGCTGGGTGCACCGGAGCCTGACCACCAATAGACGTAAATCTCGTCATTCCAATCCGCAGGCTTCTGGAAAAAGAAAATATCTCCCGAAGCGGCGTTAACCGTCAGCATAAGACTGAATGCACTTACAAGAACAAGAAGTGCCAGAAATAAGCTTAATATTTTTTTACTGCTTTTCAATTTAATCTCCTCCTTGCGAGATTTTGATTGTATATATTATATATTCTTTTCCTCTTTTTAACAATGGTTTTCAACATAAAAAATAAATTTTGTATATTTTTGCAAGAAAATGTCAAAAATAAAGAAGTCTCATTGAAAGTTGCGGCCTTTACTGATATAATTCAAATATACAGTGAGGTATTATTATGAGAGAACTTACTATTAACAAAAACGACGCAGGACAGCGTCTGGATAAATTTCTTTCAAAGAAATTCAAGACTATGCCCAAGTCCCTGATGTATAAATACATCCGCATTAAATGTATAAAGATTAACTCCAAAAAGTGCAAGATTGACGATGTGCTTAAAGAAGGCGATATACTCACCTTTTACATCAAGGACGAGTTTTTTGCCGAACAGCCCGAGAGCTATGATTTTTGCAAAGCTCCCGTAAAACTTTCCATTGTTTATGAGGATGAAAACCTTTTGCTTCTGGACAAGCCTCAGGGGCTTCTGGTGCACCCTGACAAGGAGTATCATTTTGACTCTCTTATAGCCAGAGTCAAGCATTATTTATACGACAAGGGCGAATATAACCCCAAAGAAGAAAACTCCTTCTCCCCTGCTACTGTCAACAGAATTGACAGAAACACAGGTGGAATCGTAATTGCCGCCAAGAACAGTACCGCTCTCAAAACTCTTAACCGACTTATGAAAGAAAGAAGGATTGAGAAATACTACCTTTGCCTTTGTGAAGGTGTTTTCAGAAAGAAAGAAGGCTTAATTCAAAGCGGACTTAAGAAGAACGAAAAGAACAATACCGTCACCAAAGTAAAGCTGGGCGACAAGGACAGTAAGGAATCCGCCACCAAATACAGGGTTATTGATGAAAAAGGCGGTTACTCACTGGTGGAGTGTCAGCTTCTTACAGGAAGGACTCACCAGATAAGAGTTCATATGGCGAGCCTTAAGCACCCTCTCGCAGGAGATACAAAATACGGCGGAAAAGCCCTGAGAATCCACGGAAACGTGGGTCAGGCACTTTACTCTTACAAGCTTAAGTTTACAGGCTGTGAGGACACAGAGCTGAGTTACCTTGAGGGTAAGGAATTTGAAGTGGAAAATATATGGTTTGCAAAAAACGGACAAATCGCTCTTTGATTTGTCTGTTTCGCTTTTAATATAGAATTTTCATAAATGCCGCCATTGTACCGCGGTTTCCACCCGTTGCACGGTGAGACCACAAGAGCTCACTGTTGCACTTTGTGCAAAGGTCAGAAATAATTATGTTTTCTTCCTTAACACCGACGCTCATAAGTAGAAGCTTGTTGGTAAGAGCAAGGTCTGCCATAAATTTGCCATTGCCTTTGTCGGTTAAAATGGCCTTTGTATCAATTTCATCAAGAGCCTTGAACTCATCCGCACAGGCTGAGTCTATTTCGTAGCAACATTTGCCGATTACAGGGCCGATGGCACAGATTAAGTCCTCAGCTTTAGTGCCGAAGGCTTCTTCCATCTTCTTCACGGTATTGACGCATATTCTGCTTACTGTGCCACGCCAGCCTGCGTGAGCAAGCCCTATGGCGTGAGTCTTTGTATCCACAAAAAACACGGGAGTACAGTCGGCATAATAGGTAACAAGAGTGACGTCCTTGGAATTTGTCACCAAGGCGTCGGCAGATGTCCACTGTCTTTCTCTGAGGATACCGTGGCCTCTGTCGCTCTCATCCACCACCTGCACCATTGCTTCGTGAATCTGAACAGATGAGCATAGGCTTTCGTATTCAAAGCCTGCCGAATTACAAATAAGCCTGTAATTTTCAAGAACGGTTTCTCTGTCATCTCCCCTGCCGAAAGCAAGGTTCATACTCTCACAAACGCCCTTGGAAACACCACCTAATCTGGTGGAAAAAGCGTGGCGGATAAAGGGAATTTGGCTCAATGCGTTGTAAGTTAAATAAGGAGTTTTATCTCCTTTTAAGGTCATAGTCTGAGAATTTACGGGATAAGTCATTTTTTCACCTCAAAAGTATTTTACAACAGCAGAAAACAACTTGCAAGTATTAAGTATATATGTTAAAATAAAAATAATAATTCTTTTAGTAAGGACGGCTCAAGAATGTTGAATTCCAAAAAGCTTTTTGGCGAGAATATTATTCATAACTGCAACTACTGCCAGAATTGTGTAGTTGAAAGCGAAACCACCTTCTGCAAGGTTAAGAAAAAAATAAATGCCAAGGGCAAGTGCCCCAAGTTTACATATAATCCCACAATGCGTAAGGTTACTTTACAGACTCTGGGAGATTACAGTACAGAAGATTTTTCACTTTGATTTTCAGCAGGCAAATACGCCTGCTTTTTCTTTGCAAAGAAAAAACCGCTCAGATTGAGCGGTTTTTTGCTTTATAGAATAAGATTATTCTGTTGTACGCTTTTTGATAACCACGCAAGCAGCTACTGCAAGAAGTGTAAACATTACTGCATAAACGCAAAGTCCATTGCTTCCTGTGGGGGGTACATCAATGGGAGGAAGTGTAGTTGCAGGAGCAGTCATACTTACGGGAACTGCGGTGGTTGTGGGAGCGGCAGTTGTGGGAGCGGCAGTTGTGGTAGGCTCAGCAGTAGTTGTGGGAACCTCTGTGGTAGTAGGAGCAACTGTTGTTGTAGGTGCTTCTGTGGGCTCTGTTGTGGGAGCTACTGTGGTTGTAGGAGCCTGTGTTGTTGTGGGAGCCTCAGTAGGCTCTGCTGTTGTAGGCTCGGCAGTAGTGGGCACAGCAGTTGTTGTAGGTGCTTCAGTGGGCTCAGCAGTTGTAGGAGCTGCGGTAGTTGTGGGAGCCTCTGTTGTAGGAGCCTGTGTTGTTGTGGGGGCTACTGTGGTAGTAGGAGCCTGTGTTGTTGTAACGGGAACGGTAGTTGTAGGAGCAACTGTTGTAGTAGGTGCCTGTGTTGTTGTAACGGGAACGGTAGTTGTAGGAGCAACTGTTGTAGTAGGTGCCTGTGTTGTTGTAACAGGAGCGGTAGTTGTGGGAGCAACAGTTGTTGTGGGTACTTCGTTTGCTGCGTTTACAAACTTATACTTGATGTTTGCTCTGCCGTCTGTAACTGCACTTGCTACATTGCCGTCAACCTTTATTTCCTCAGAGTCTGCGTTGTTCATATCCTTGGAGTAAAGACCGCTTAATGTATAGTCCTCAGCGTCCATCTCAGAGATAACATAACCGATATTAGCAGGGATGTTATCGAACTTAACGCTCTCGCCGTCCTTAAGGGTAAAGGTGTATGTATCGCCCTTTACGTTTTCTTTGTTGATATTTGTAACTGCATTCCAGATAGACTCTGTGTAGTTTGTAACATCTTCGCCGTTGATAGTAGTGAGCTTGAAGTTATATGTGAACTCGTCACCGCGGCACTCTGCCTTCTGCTCATCTGTAAGAGCAGTGTAGTCAACTTCCTTCTCAACCTCAACGGAGGTGTTAACGGGAAGGTTGAAGCGGATGTATGCGTTTGCGTTGAACATACCACGCTCAACGTAGTAAATTGTCATATTGTGAACCACTGTGGGGTCATAGGTGTTGTTGTTAGCGATGAAATCACCGAGGATACCGTTGCTGGAAACTGCCTGGGACTCAAGGCCTGCTCTGTTCCTTGTGTTAAGAGGGTCAGCAGTCGCTTCCTGAGCGAGAATATCGGTAACTGCACCTGTTGTTACAGTAGCCTCACCTGTGGAGAAGTCAATCTTACCCTTAGCCATTTTGTGAGCACCGCCCATATCAAGAACAAGCTCACCGTCGATATAAACCAGAAGGTCATCGTCGCCCATAAACTCGAAAGTTGTTGCGACTTCGTTGCCGTTTTCGTCAAGAACCTTACCATTAGAGGAAAGTGTGAAGGGGATGTCGTACTTAACTGCGTAGCCGTACTTAAGGTCACGCTTTGCGGTGTAATCGTACTCACCATCTGCACTTGCGTCGGGGTCAGCAGAGTTATTGGGGAAGAAACCTGCACCAAGGTCGTTGTCATAAGCCCAGTCGGAATCAGTAGCGGAAAGCTCCTCGAAGTTCCAGTCTCTTACGCCCTCAGAGCGAACTGCCCAGTCAGAGCCATTGAAGTAAACATTGTTCTGGCCTGTAGTAACGCCAGCTACGTTGCCATTCTGGTCTTTAAGGTCGTTATCAACGTCGTATCTGTATTCACGGCTTGTGAACTGATAGTATGTAACGCCTTCGTTGTCAATAACATCAAAGGGGAAGTTAAGGCCTTCGTAAACCTGACCCATCTGAACATCTTTACCCTCAGCAGTAAGCTGATTGTAGTAAGAAGAAGTTGCAGGGTCGTTTTTGTCAATAACAAGCCAGAAAGACATATTGGGCTCATCACGGTTCATAGGAACAGAAATAAGCTGGCCTGTGGGAGTCATAAGGTTAACGTTCATTGCATCGGGAAGATTCTCCCAGGACTCGAACTTGAAGTTAATACCAATCTGAGTATCCTCTACACCGCCCCAGAGGTTGTCTGCAAGAACATTACAGTCAGAGCCACGCTCAGCGAAGTAGTAGTTTGTGCCGGGCTCAACAACCTCAAAAAGACGGAAGGTGTTTGCGCCTGTTGAATCGCCCTCTGTGAAAGGCATTGTCATATAGGTTGTGCCGTAGTTAAAGGAGAAGTTAACCACCATAGCGGATTGGCCGATTTTTGTTGTGAGCCACTCTTTGTCAAAGTAAGGAACTTTAACTGCACCGTTTGCTGTGCTGTGTGCAGGCACACCATCAATCATACCTGCGTCAAAGATACCCTGTGCAACTGCGTTGGGGTTGGAACGGTTTGCGATATTTGCAGTCCAGGTGAAGTTGTAAAGCTCCTGAGGAATCTGTGAATAATCGAAAACTGTGTTAACATCCTGCTTGTAGAAGTTTCCGAAGTAGATAGGTGTATCAACGCCCTGTGCCTCATAATAATCAGAAGCAGCATTGTTGAGCATATGGTATGCTTCGTTTGTATATGACTGTGACACGCCCTGAATAATGGATGAGTCTACCATCTCAGAATCGTAGTAATAGTCAAAAAGCGTTGAGTTGAAGGTCTTTGTACCAACAACCATATCACCTGTGCGAGCCTGTGCGTTCTGTACAGAAACGGAAATTGCAACCGCAAATACAGACAAAGCAATCAGTGCCGCAAGAAGAACAGAAAGTGCTCTTCTGGAAAAAGTTTTTGCTTTCAAAATAATCCTCCTCTATACATTTTGTAGTTTACGAAAATAAACTATGTAAAAATTATATTATCAAATATTATGCTTGTCAATAAAAAAGATAAAATAAACAACAAAATTTAAGAATATGTTAACTATTTTTGTGGTTTGTCACGTTTTAAAAAATTTCACCCTCAAATATGGTCGAAAATTATCCCGCTGTATAAACTACAGCGGGACTTGAATCTAGTAATACTTTGCAATATGCATAACCTTTTCACGGGCTTTACGGACTTGTCTTGTAATGGTCGAAGGAGCTACGCCTCTTTCCTGTGCAATATCTTTCATTTTTTTGCCGTTAAGGTAATACTCCTTAAGGGCATGAAACTCCTTGGGAGTAAGCTCATTCTTCATAGCCTCGTAAACTATGCTCAGCTTTCGTCGGCGTTCATTTATTTCTTCTCCGCCGCTCTGATACCTGTCGTAAACCAAAGCGTCGAAAACATAACTGTCACAAGCTACAATCTTACGCGGCATTGGACTGTCCTCCTCTTAAAGCGAGAACTTCGCAGGTTT
The DNA here is from genome assembly GCA_017465505.1 of Clostridia bacterium. Lineage (GTDB taxonomy): Bacteria > Bacillota > Clostridia > Oscillospirales > Acutalibacteraceae > Ruminococcoides. The sequence continues at coordinate 81,377 of JAFTWB010000024.1, forward strand.
TCATACAATCCAGATACATTGTTCTGAGAGTGATAAGACAACCCTTTATAACCCTTGCTTCCTCACCCTTTGCTCTTTTCAACTTTTCTTTTAAGCGGTCCATATCCTCCTTTACTTTCACGGCGTTTTCAAAATATTCCCGTGACCAGCTGATATAATCCATACCATATACCTTCCTTTCGCTTGACTTCATCTTTAACAAATCGGGGCTCATTCGTTAAATTTACAGTTTTTTCCTGTAATTTTATTTTAGCACGGATTTCGGAAAATTCAATAGTTTTTCGAATATTTGTTCGATATTTTAAAAAGTTGAGAAAACTTCACAAAATTTTCTCTTGATTTCTATGCAAAAAGGACTGCTTCCAATTGGAAACAGTCCTGATTTTACTTAGAAGATATAATCTTTTTTGAAATAACAACGCCCTCGTACTTAACCTTTGCCTGTACCCTGCCCTTAAAGCTCTGCTTACACTCGGGACACACAAAAAATGCATTAAGGGTGTTATTTTGCTTGCTCCACTTAGACTTTCTGACACATCTGACTCCGCAGTCAGGGCAGTCAAAGAAAAGCTGCTCACGGTCAAGTTTAGGGTTGTTGATATTGGTTATGAATTTATTTTTAAAGCGGAGCTTTTTGTAAAACTCCTCGTCACATTCCTCAATAAACTCCTCGAAATGCCTGCGATTATAAAGCGCCTTAAGACATTTAAAGCTGAGCATTGCGTCATCAAGAGCACGGTGAACCTGATTCTCCCCTTCTACAAAACCCAACATCTGTGCACAGGAGGAAAGTCCCAGCATACGGCTTGATGAGCTTACGCCCAAGGAATACTCGCAGTATTTCTGCAAATCACAGAAGCTTTTTACAAAAGGCAAATCGGAATCAAGAAAGTGAAGCTCACAATTATCAATAAGGGTATGAAGGTCTGTGTTGCTCCAGGTCAACAAGGTGCTGTCCCCAAGGAACTCGGCAAAATCATCAAGAACAAAGGGAAAAGTTTTCTCAGCTCTTTTCAGCTCCTTGAAGTCGATATTTATAAGCTTCTGCACCTGAGGATGGATACTTTTGGCAACAGTTGGCTTAACAAGGCAGGAAAAGCTGTCTTCAACCTTCAGCCGCTTGTCCAGCTTAACTGCACCAAACTCCACAATCTCGTTGACGTACTTTCCCAGCTCCTTACAAAAAGCCGTATTCCATTCCAAATCAAGAATTACGAGGCTCATTTTTTAAACGCCTTTTTCATTCTCAGCTCTTTGGAGAGAATGGTTTTTCTCATTCTTACTGAAACAGGAGTAACCTCTACAAGCTCATCATCAGCAATAAACTCGAGGCACTGCTCCAGAGAAAGAATTGTGGGAGGAACAAGACGCAGAGCGTCATCAGAGCCTGAAGAACGGGTATTTGTCATATGCTTACGCTTGCAAACATTTACAACAAGGTCGTCTGACTTGGGGCTCTCGCCGACAATCATACCCTCGTAAACTTCAACACCTGCACCAATAAAGAGTCTGCCTCTTTCCTGTGCCTGATAAAGTCCGTAGGTGACACTTTCGCCTGATTCGTGAGCGATAAGTGAACCATGATGACGGGTAATAATCTCACCCTTGTACGGCTCGTAACCATCGAAAACAGAGTTCATAATGCCGTTGCCGTTTGTATCGGTAAGAAACTCGGGGCGGTAACCCATAAGGCCACGGGCAGGAATACGGAACTCGATATGAGTCATTCCCGAGTCACGGGTGCCCATATTGATGAGCTCGCCTTTACGGGAGCCAAGCTTTTCCATAACAGGGCCAACGTAAGCGTCGGGAACTTCAATCATAAGGTACTCAATAGGCTCGCACAAAACGCCATCGATATGCTTTGTGATTACCTTGGGACGAGAAACCTGAAACTCATAGCCCTGGCGACGCATTGTTTCAATTAGGATTGAAAGGTGAAGCTCGCCTCTGCCGGAAACTCTGAAGGTATCGGCTGAGTCTGTTTCGGCAACACGCAAAGCAACGTTTGTTTCGATTTCCTTGAAAAGTCTGTCACGAAGATTTCTGGAAGTAACAAACTTACCCTCTCTGCCTGCAAAGGGAGAGTTGTTTACAATAAAGTTCATAGAAACTGTGGGCTCGTCGATTTTTACAAAAGGCAAAGCCTCGGGTGTGTCTGTGTCGCAGATTGTGTTACCGATATTGATGTCGGCAATACCGCTTACGCAAACAATATCGCCAAGGGTTGCGGTTTCTGTTTCAACTCGCTTTAAGCCCTCGTACTGATAAAGCTTTGCAATTTTTACACGTTTATTTTCGCCTGATTCTGTGCAAAGAAGGGCTTGCTGGCCTGCTTTTACAGAACCACGCTCAACTCTGCCGATACCGATTCTGCCGATGTAATCATCGTAGTCGATATTTGAAAGAAGAAGCTGCAAAGGAGCGTCCTTGTCACCCTCGGGAGCAGGAATTTCATCAACGATTTTCTTGAACAAAGGCTGCATATCCTTGCCTTCTTCGTAAGGGTCAAGCATAGCAAATCCGTCCTTGCCTGAAGCATAAACCACAGGGAACTCAAGCTGGTCATCATCTGCACCAAGTTCAATAAAGAGGTCTAAAACCTCGTCTATAACTTCCTCGGGACGTGCACCGTCACGGTCAATCTTGTTAACAACAACCAGAACCTTTTTCTTAAGGCCGAGAGCCTTTTTAAGAACGAAACGTGTCTGGGGCATACAACCCTCGAATGCGTCAACAAGAAGCAGAACACCGTCAACCATCATAAGGATACGCTCAACCTCACCGCCGAAGTCTGCGTGTCCGGGAGTATCAACAATATTTATCTTAACGTCACCGTACATTACCGCAGTGTTTTTGGAAAGGATTGTGATACCTCTCTCTCTTTCCAAATCATTGGAGTCCATAACTCTCTCGGCAACTGACTCATTGGCACGGAAAATACCGCTCTGTTTTAAAAGAGAGTCAACGAGAGTTGTCTTGCCGTGGTCAACGTGAGCAATAATCGCAACATTACGCAAATTTTCATTTCTTGACAAAGTAATCATTCTTTCTACATTAAAATTACTAAAATATTTTATCACAAAGCCCTTTTAATTACTATGGTAAATATAGATGAAATTAAAAGCTTTATAGCAAAACTTCTTATATTACTGTTTACCTTTTTGTTCTGAATTATCACATACCCAATCCGCTTTAACCGACGGACTATACCTATCAACATAGTATTGCTCAGCAGGAAAATATCTGTCTACATATTTCTGCGTTATGTCTTTTTCCGAACCGATATATGTATCTCGTGTTAACACTCTTTGCAATCGAATACTTTCGGGAACATCAACATAAACAACATAATCGAACACTCCTGTAAGTTCTTCTCTCTGTAAAAATACACCTTCAATAATTACAATTGCTTTTCCGCTTATTTTGAAGCTCTCTGTTTTATACACATCACAATCATTATCATAAATTTCGATTTTTCTATCAATAACTCCGTCCGTTTTAAGAGGATGAATAATCTCATTTATGAGATAATCATATCTCCATTGTAGATTGTAGTAACACAACCACTGTGAATAATTATCGTTATATCTTACAGAACGAGGAAAAATAAAATCATCCAAATGAAGCACAACGTTATTTATGCCTTTATAGGATAAAACTTCTGCTACATTCTCAGCTAATGTGCTTTTTCCTGAACCGCCAAGTCCATCAATTCCAACAATCGCGATATCTCTGTTTTCTATAAATGCAACAATGGTTTTTATTAAATCATTTATTCTTTTCATAATAAAGTTCCTTTTATAAATTAGCAATACAATTGTAACCCATATTTCTGCAAAAAACAATAGCCGACACAAACAGGCTTTATTCCGCAAATATAATTTTCACTTTACAATATAGAGGTTTTATTATATAATATATAAGTTAGAAAATATGAAGGAGGTATCTTTCAGATGGGATACACAATAGCTGAGAAGATTATCAAAGCTCATCTTCTCGAAGGCGAAATGGTAAAAGGCACAGACATCTGCCTTAAAATCGACCAGACCCTTACTCAGGACGCAACAGGTACAATGGCTTACTTGGAGTTTGAAGCCATGGGCGTTGACAGAGTTAAAACAGAAAAAAGCGTGGCTTACATAGACCATAACACCTTACAGACAGGTTTCGAAAATGCTGACGACCACAGATTTATTCAGTCTGTGTGCAAAAAGCACGGTGTTTACTTCTCCCGTCCCGGCAACGGCATTTGCCATCAGGTTCATCTTGAGCGTTTCGGCAAGCCCGGCAAAACTTTAATCGGCTCTGACAGCCATACTCCCACAGGTGGCGGTATCGGTATGCTTGCTATGGGTGCAGGCGGTCTTGACGTTGCAGTTGCTATGGGCGGCGGCGGATATCACATTACAATGCCCGAAATCGTTAAGGTTAACCTTAAGGGAAAGCTCAACGATTACGTTGCTGCCAAGGATATTATTCTTGAAGTTCTCCGCGTTCTCTCCGTTAAGGGCGGCGTTGGCAGAATTATCGAGTACGCAGGCGAGGGTGTTAAGACCCTTTCTGTTCCCGAAAGAGCTACTATTACAAATATGGGTGCAGAGCTTGGCGCAACAACCTCTGTATTCCCCTCTGACGAGATTACAAGAGAGTTCCTCAAAGCTCAGGACAGAGAATGTGACTTTACTGAGCTCTGTGCAGACGCAGACGCAGTTTACGATAAGGAGATTGAGATTGACCTCTCTACCCTTACTCCTCTTGCTGCTTGTCCTCACAGCCCTGACAACGTTAAGCCTGTATCTACTCTTTCCGACATTAAAGTTGATCAGGTTTGTATCGGCTCCTGCACAAACTCAAGCTATCTTGATATGATGACAGTTGCAGCTATGCTTAAGGGCAAGACAGTTGCAGACGGCGTTTCTCTTTCCATTGCTCCCGGCAGTAAGCAGGTTCTTAATATGCTTGCTCAGAACGGTGCTCTTGCAGATATGATTGCCGCAGGTGCAAGAATCCTTGAGTCTGCTTGCGGTCCCTGTATCGGTATGGGTCAGTCACCCAACTCTGCAGGTATTTCCCTGAGAACCTTCAACAGAAACTTTGAGGGCAGAAGCGGTACTGCTGACGGTCAGATTTATCTTGTATCTGTTCAGACTGCCGCAGCTTCTGCACTTACAGGCTACTTTACAGACCCCACTACTCTCGGCGTTGCTCCTAAAATCGAAATGCCCGAGAAGTTCCTTATTAACGACAATATGGTAATTGCTCCTGCAACACCTGAAGAGGCTCCTTCTGTTGAGGTACTCCGTGGCCCCAACATCAAGCCCTTCCCCACAACAACTCCTCTTGCAAGTGAGATTAACGCAAGCGTTTCTCTTAAGGTAGGAGATAACATCACAACTGACCACATTATGCCCGCAGGTGCTAAGATTCTTCCTCTGCGTTCCAACATTCCTGCTATTTCACAGCACTGCTTCACAGTATGTGACAAGGAGTTCCCCGAGCGTGCAAAGGCTCTTGGCTCTTCCATTATCGTTGGCGGTGTAAACTACGGTCAGGGCTCTTCTCGTGAGCACGCCGCTCTTGCTCCTCTTTATCTTGGAGTTAAGGCAGTGCTTGTTAAGTCTTTTGCAAGAATCCACCGCTCCAACCTTATTAACGCAGGTATTCTTCCTCTTGAATTTAAAAACGAGGCTGATTACGACAATCTGGCATTAGGCAACGAGATTCAGATTCCCGACATTGCTCAGATCGTTAAGAACGGCGGCGACGTTGTAATCAAGAACATCACAACCGGCAAGGATATCATTGCTAAGTGTGAGCTTACTGAAAGAATGAGAGAGATTATTCTTGCAGGCGGTCTTTTAAACTACACAAAGGAGCAGAGCAATGGATAAGATTAAAATGAACACCCCCATCGTTGAGATGGACGGCGACGAGATGACAAGAATTATCTGGCAGCAGATTAAGGATATTCTTATTCTTCCTTTTGTTGACCTTAATTCAGAATATTACGACCTCGGTCTTGTTCACAGAAACGAAACCAAAGACCAGGTTACAATTGACAGTGCAAACGCAACCAAAAAGTACGGCGTTGCAGTTAAGTGTGCTACCATTACTCCCAACGCACAGAGAGTTACTGAGTACAACTTAAGCGAGATGTACAAGTCCCCCAACGGCACTATCCGTGCAATTTTAGACGGCACAGTTTTCCGTGCTCCCATTATCGTAAAGGGTGTTGAGCCCTACGTTAAATCCTGGAAAAAGCCCATCACTATTGCAAGACACGCATACGGCGATGTTTACAAGAATACAGAGATGAGAGCTTTAGAGGGCTCTAAGGCTGAGCTTTGCATTACAGACAAAGACGGTGTTGAGCAGAGAAGCCTTATTATGGACTTTAAGGGCGACGGTATTATTCAGGGTATGCACAACACAGATAAAAGCATTGGCTCTTTCGCCCGCTCTTGCTTTAACTACGCTCTTGACACAAAGCAGGACGTATGGTTCAGCTCCAAGGACACAATCAGCAAGATTTATGACCACCGCTTCAAGGATATCTTCAATGAAATTTTTGAGGCAGAATATAAAGAGAAGTTCGAGAGTGCAGGCATTGAATACTTCTATACTCTTATTGATGACGCAGTTGCCCGTGTAATCAGAAGCGAAGGCGGCTACATCTGGGCTTGCAAAAACTACGACGGTGACGTTATGAGCGATATGGTTGCTACTGCTTTCGGCTCTCTTGCTATGATGACAAGCGTACTTGTATCTCCCGATGGTGTTTACGAGTACGAGGCTGCTCACGGTACAGTTCAGCGTCACTACTACAAGCACCTCAAGGGTGAGGAAACATCCACAAACTCCGTTGCAACAATCTTTGCTTGGAGCGGTGCTTTAAGAAAGCGTGGCGAGCTTGACGGCAACGCTGACCTTATGGCCTTTGCAGACAAGCTGGAAAAAGCAACTATCGACACTATTGAAAGCGGCATTATGACAGGTGACCTTTACCTTATCTCAACTCTTGAGAACAAGAAGAAGGTTAACACTACAGAATTTTTAGAGGCTATCGGTAAACTTCTTACAGAATATTGCGGCTGATCCGCAGAGGTTTTTTATGAGTAAATCCCCAAACATTTCTATGCCTGTTATCAGAAGACTCCCCGGCTATTACAGAACCCTTAAGGTTCTTGAGGAAAAAGGCGTTGACCGCATAAGCTCAGGAAAACTTGCTGAGCTTATGAACAGCAACGCTTCCCAGATAAGGCAGGACCTTAACTGCTTCGGCGGATTCGGTCAACAGGGCTACGGCTATATTGTTTCTGACTTAAAGGAAGAAATCGCCAAAATCATCGGCATTGACAGGGTAAAGAACGCTGTTATCTGCGGTTTCGGTAACCTTGGTAAGGCTATCTACCGTCATTTTGATAACAATAAATACGGCTTTGAGCTGGTCGGGCTTTTTGACTCTGACAAGTTCAAGCAGGGTCAGGTTGTTGGCAACCTTACAATTCAGAGCGAAAAGAATATTATAGAGTTTTGCAAGACAAATATGGTTGAAGCAGCTATTGTTTGCGTCCCTACTGCTTATGCCGAGGGTGTTGTGGATTTACTTTACGAAGGCGGTATCAGAAGCTTCTGGAATTTCAGCCACTTTAAGGTGAGCTCGAAATACAATGATGTTGTAGAAGAAAACGTTCACCTCAGCGAAAGCCTGCTGACACTCTCCTATCTTATTGATAACAACTGAAAAATTCAATCCCACGTAAGTTTAAACTTACGTGGGATTTTTTTATGCAATATAATTTTTAAGCGCTGAAAGAGAATCAATAATAATTGCCGAAGTCTGCGCAAACTCTACCCTGCTCTGATGTCCCTGAGTTGTAAGGATACAGTCTGCACCAATTGCCTGAGCCATTTTATAGTCAGCTACGCAATCCCCTATCACTACTGCTTCCTCGGGTTTTATTTGCTTCTCGGCAAAGTATTTTACGGCAAGATGAGTCTTGTCCTCAGCAATAAGGTTATTATGAGCAAGGATTTTATCAAAATATCCGCTTAAGCCAAATTCCTCAAGCCTTTTTGTAACCTTGTCAATGTGAGTTGCAGAGATAACGGTCTGAAGCTTTCCTTTACTGTTGAAGTACTCCAGCACTTCCTCGGCATTTGCCATTACTGCTTTTTGGGGTAAATGCTTGTCATAGCCTGCGTTAAATTCAAGAGCAATTTCACCGAAATCCATTGAATAAAGGTCATCAAAAATATGCTCGTAAAATTTAATAATAGGTGTGTCAACATAGCTTGCATACTGCTGCATTGTAATCTCAGGCAGATTTCTTCTTTTAAGCATATCGTTAACCGAAGAAAGGGCGGCGTTAACGTCATCAATCAAAGTGCCGTTAAAGTCCCAGATAATAACTTTATATTCTTTCATTGAATCAGATTCTCTCCTTTAGCCCCAGGGACTCCAACACACCCAGAAGCTCAACTGCTTGAGCTGACGTGTCGCTTACAAAATAGCCGTCAATATTTGCGGTAGAAACATTTTTGCTGATAAAAAGTCTGTCAATCCAGTGCACCACAACAAAAACAGGATACAAAACAGGCACTTTATCTACGGCAATAAATCTCAGCCTCATCCACTTAAGAGGTGGAAAAAGCTTACTCAAGATTTTTGAAATGCCGTTTCTTGCAGAGGACGCACCTTTGTTTTTCAGAGCGTCTGTGACAAAGGCAACTCTTGTCCTGCCGAAAGTTGAGGAGTTAAGCAGAAACTCAGCCGCAGGAGAGGTAAAATCAATCTCTTCTTCTCCCGAAAAAAGATTTCTGCAAATCTTAAGAGTAGCTTTTTCAAAATCTGAAAGCTTGATTTCATCAAGGATTTTTCCTACATAAGCTCTGTTTAAGCTCTCCTTATGATTTTTCATAAAAAGGTAAACGTCCAGATACATTCTCAGTCCTGCACCGCCGCACTGAAGATGATTTGCAAGGTGCTCCAGCATAAAAATATAGGTATCCTCAAGAGTCATTCTGCATACAAGAGGGTCATCGTCAAACTCAACCCTCTCCCAGATTTTTTCAAAATAATCATAGGCCGGCGAAGATTCATCCACCAGCATATTGTGCATTTCATAGTGGAGAATTTCTTCTTTTCGGTAAGAGGTATCCTTCTCCCCCACGTTTTCTTTTACATAGCCATTGGAAAGAAAAATCTTCTCAATCTCAAGCCTTTTGTCCATATCACAAAGGATATCAACATCAGTCATTGAACGAAGATGTGGCACAGGATAATCCGCCTTGGTGTTAATCCCCTTAAAAGGCAGACATCTTATGCCCTTGGAGCTTAAAAGAGAAAGAATCCTCTCTGTTTCCACCGTAAGGTTAATGTCCGTCACAAGCTGCTCTTGGTACATCTGCCTGAGATACGGCATAAAGTCCCCACGGGGCTTATCTTCATCTGCCATTTGCTCAATGGCATAGTAAAGCATAGAAGCAAGAGAGTGAGCTAAAGAAATTTCATAAATAACATTCCAGTCCACGTCCTCTTGGGGCTTTGGTGCCGCCTCGCCTTTGATAACGGCCTGCAAAAGTATGAGGAAATATTTGAAATTATAATCAGGTTTAAGATTAGCTACGCTCATTATTGATTACCGTAATCTTTTTGTCTACGATTCTTACTTCCTTGTTACAAAGAGCATTTGCTGCCTTTTTGTGAGAAATAAGAATACAGGTTTTATCGGAAAGCTTCCTGATATTTTCAAGAAGCCTCAGCTCTGTGGCTTCATCCAAAGCAGAGGTTGCCTCGTCCAACAGAATAACAGGTGCACCGGATAGAAAGGCTCTGGCAATGGCAATTCTCTGCACCTGACCTTCTGAAAGGCCAAGGCCTTTTTCGCCTATAACAGTGTCAAGGCCGTTTGGAAGCTCTGCAATAAAGTCAGCACAGGCAAACCTTATGGCTCGCCAGATTTCTTCGTTAGTAGCCTCTGAATTGATAAAAGCGATATTCTCCCTAATTGTACCCGAAAGCAAGAAGTTGCCCTGAGGCACATAAGAAAACACCTTTCTTGTATTTGTGTCAACGGTAATTCGTTCACCATTTTTAAGCTTAAAGTAAATCTCACCGCCATCCAAAGGGAAAACTCCAAGGAGAAGCTTTGTGAGAGTGCTCTTGCCGATTCCCGAAATACCTGTCATAACCACTAAATCACCCTTTTCAATGGTAAGACTTGTATCTTCAAAAATCTCATCTCTGTCGTATTTAAAGGTGATATTATCAAACTCAATGGAAGAAAGATTACTGTAAAGCTCTTCTACATTGAGATTTTCGTCGTTGATAACAGGCTCATCGTCGAGATTTTCAAGCTCCATAATTCTCTCCGCAGAAGCCACCGCACTGTAATAAGTGGGAATAATACTTGTGAGAGAGTTAATAGGCACACTTATCTGGGACACAAGAGAGAGCACCTGAGAAAGTGTACCATAAGTGATAAATTGGTCGTTATTGGCAATTTTCACCGCACAGTAAAACAAACCAAAAAGATAAGCACCGTTAAAAGCAAGAGTAAAGGCAGAGTGAGTAGTCAGAGAAATAATATTTCTCTTTGCTTTACGCTTATAGTTGATTTCCTGAAGCTCTGAGGCGGTTTTCTCCACCTTGTCCTCGGATTTGAAAACCTTGATAACCATAAGGCTTGCCAGAGTTTCCTGCATAAAGGAGCGGATTTTGCCGTCAGTGGACATAATCTGCTTATGGTAATTTTTCATAGCACCTTTGAAAAGGGACGAAAAAACAAAAACGCCTAAACCCACGGCCAAAAATAGCAGGGTGAAAAGAGGGTCAATTGTAAAGAGAACAACAAAAACACCAATAAGCTTTACCACAATAAAAGCCACATTGGGGATTATGGTTGTGATTGTACCTGAAACAGTGTTGATGTCGTCATTAAGCCTGTTAATAAGCTCACCTGTGTGAAATCTTGAAATCTGGGCATAGCTCTTTCTCAACATCTGTCTGTAAAGGGAGGTTTTGATATCAATAGTAAGCCTTGCAGAAATCCTGAACACAAGCTGATTGCTTACAATTCTCAGTAAAACCTGAGAAACAGTAAGAATCACAAAGACCATACCCCAGAAAAAGATGGCGTCAAGACGCTTGTCCGTTTCAAGTCCGTAAGCACCTGTGGCGGCGTTGATGACATTCTTCAGCATATAAGAAATTACAATGCTGCCGACAGCTATTAAAACATTAACAACAGTCAGAAGCACAATGAAAACAGACTGCTTTCTGGCGTTTTTCATTATCCATTTCAACGCCTCGAGGTCGGTAAGCCTTTGAAAAAGCTTTTTAATTGTGGAATCCTTTTTCACAGTAATCCCTCAAATTCTTCAAATAAAAATCTTCGGGGCGAAATAATTTTCACCCCGTTAAAAACATTATACAAGAAGCTCAGCGTCTTCAAGCTCCTTAATAAATCGCTTAAGGTCCCCTGAGGCAACTGCCTCTTCAACGTCGTACTCCTCAAGCATAGAAGCTAAAACTTCCTCAAAGGTTGTTTCACTCTCCAGCTTCTGCCAGAGAAAAGCACCAACCTCGTTGAGATTTATCATACCGTTAAACTCAGCAACAGCCGCACCGATAGGCACAACAACGTAGCAATCGGCAACTTTTCTGAGCATATAATTCTCTTTAATTTTCATAGCAATTTTCCTTTCAGTTCAAAATACCCATAGCAACATCAACAGCTTCATCGTCCAAATTACACTTGAGAAGATAAGCAGGATATTTTGTAAGAATTTCGGAGAACATCTCAAGCTGCCTCTCCCCCACAGCCTCATTTGCCCTGCCGGGAGATTGGCTGAGAAGAAGGCTAACAGACTTTGCAGGAGGGAGTTTTTCAAGAGAGTTTTTCTCATCTCTCTCAATAAAAACCAAAGCTCCAAGCTCAGCAGAAACGTTCTTCTGGATATCGGTACCACCTGCAAAAGGCGTTCCGTAAATCATACATTTGTCGTCAATAAGACGAAATGATGGCTTGTCGTCATTGATAACAACTGCTCGCTCGTCACCGAAACGCTTCACCCATTTTTTGGTGTGGGTGCTCTTCCCTGTGCCGCTGTAAGCAGAGAAAAGGTAAACCTTTCCATCAAAAAGCAGAGCAGAAGAATGAATATAACTGCCGAAGTATTTCATAAGACGGCGATTGAACTTACTGCCGAGAATCATATTCTCAGCAACAGGCGGAGTGATATCCACACCATTGGTAACGTAATAATCAATCTCCTCAGGCAAAGCCTCAACAGAAAACTCTGCCTCAAGTTCACCGTCATACAAATAAGGCTCGTACCAATAAGCAGTGTCGGCATACTCCTGCTTCATCTCAACAACAACATCAGCAATCTTAAACTTCGCCATTAAAGCTTAACCTCAGTACCAACATAAGGAATATCCTTAAAGCCGGCAATGTATTTCTGAATCTGTGTTGCGTCCTTTACAGACACCTTTTCATCATTATTTGCGTCAGCAAGTACAAGAGGAATCTCACCCAGAGTAAGAATCTTTGCAATATGCTTCTGAATCTTTGTGGCGTCCTTAACGGTGATTCTATAATCAAGGTCAGCGTCACCGATGAAATACTTCAGCTTTTCAACAACAGTCGAAGAGCCCGTGGGAAGCAAAACTGTAGTAGTCACAGGACTTGTAGAAGATGTACCGGTAACACTTGAGGAAGGAGTAATATCTCCGCTTGTAGAAGTGGGAGCTTCAGTTGCGTCGGTGGTGATAGCTTCGGATGATGTTATTTCGCTACCATCGGTCTTCTCAGCAGTAGAAGGCTCTATTACATCAGAAGTTGTTGCAGCAGTAGAGCTCTCATCGGGGTCAGTAGCAGCAGTGGAAGACTCACTGGGGTCGGTTGCCACAGATGAAGTAATAACTGAAGAACTCTCAGAAGGCACAGTAGCCTCGGTAGTAATCTCTGTGCTTGTTTCAGTAGGAGCAGCGGTAGTTGTGACAGGCTCAGTAGGCTCAACATAAACGCCTAAGTTAACATAAGGAATATCATTTGCCTCAGCATACTCAAGAGCATATGAGCCATCGTAGCCATAAATAGTCAACTTATCGCAACCAACGAAAGCGTTTTCATCGATAGAAACAGTTGAAGGTGGGATAATAACTTTAGTAAGATTAGAACAATCTAAGAAAGCATAGCCATAAATATTAGTAATTCCATTTGCAAGCACTACTTCTTCAAGAGAAGTATTACCACTACAACAAGCACTAGGAATACCTGTAAGCTTTGTAAAGTTTTCAACCTCAAATTTGACAAGAGATGTACAAGCAGAAAAAGCACCAATTCCTATGTTAGATACATTTTTGGGAATAGAAATACTTGTTAGTGTTTGACAATTGGAAAATGCACTGCTTGCAATTTTATCGATATTATCGGAAATAACACAAGAAGTAATACTTGTACCTGAAAAAGCATTGCTGTTAATTTTCACAATATCTCTGGCGTAAATTTCCTTGGGAATAACAACTTCTGTATCTTCACCAAGATAACTCTCAATGTAATATTCTTTCTTATTGTTGGCAGACGGAAACTCAACTTTCCAATCTCCAATAACCGCATAAGTAGCTGCTTGGGCAGGAAGTATAGATACAACACCCAGAACGCAAAATAGCGAACACAAAAGTATTGCGAGTATGCGTTTTTTCATAAAATCACCTCAAGTTATTTATATTATATAGTATACTATATCCAAATACAAAAATCAACACAAAAACGGCGAATGCGTGAGCATTCGCCGTTAAAGTATCATAAGATTTAATTAGTCCCAAGGATCGCCCTCATTACCGGGGCCTTCTTCTACATTTGATCCGAAGTTATTTTCACCATAGTCACTTCGGCTTACATTTAAAGCAGCGGTAACTGACAGTGTAAACTTAATTACTTCAATTTCAGGGGTCTGATATAAATTTTTCATTCAAAAACCTCCTATCCAAACACATTAACTATACTATACATTTTAGGATTTGTCAAGATATAGTTTCTGTTGAAGCAACAACATTACCAATTGAATCCTGCATAATATTTAATGTGCGCTGATTACTGAAGTAATACTGAGTACCTTCGCCATTACCCTCATCGATAACCATATAACCATAAACGTTATAGTATCTCTGCTGGTTCTGGGTAGTATTATCAAATACAAAAGCCTTCTGAACTCGGTTCTTATTTGTAATATCCTCTGCGCCATAAAGGTAGAAATAAGTCTGAAGCTTATTGTCTTCGCCTCTATGACCAGCACCCTTAGTTTCATTATTTTCAATAAGTGTGATAAGAGCATTTTTCTTTGCTACACTTATTTCATCTTCATCTGTCAAACCAGCCTTACCATAGTAAGTTTCATAGTTTGTATTAGATGTATCAGAGGGGCCCTTGGTATTGATCATTTCAAGAACAACGCCATACTTAATATCCATACCTGCATTCTGAAGTGTTTCAATCTGTACAGGTGTGTGGTAGTTAAGAGGATCGTCCAGTGTTTTATCAACACCGTTAATTTTTACAACATCGTCTGTAAAGTGAGGAATGAGATAGCTGATAAAGTAGTCAACGTAAACCTTATCTGTTTTATTAAGACCGCTACCATCGGTAGTCTGCTCACGACCATAGATAGGCTCACCAAGAACGATATCGTACACCAGATCAGTTTTGGATGCAAAGCAGATGGTCATATCCTCAGTAGCTACAAGACCATAGAAGTTACCATAGCTTAAGATAACATCCTCTTCAGCATTATAAGCTATATTCTGTGCCTCGGGATTACCCTTCTTATACCAGATACCCTTCTTAGAACTAATAGTCTCGTCATAGTTACTTGCGTAAAACTCTACTGTTTCGCCAAAGACTACCTTCTTATTTGTATATTTAGTAACAGGTTTGTTATTTATATAGAAGTTAAGGTTAATTGTATGATCCTCTCGTGCGGTTGCAATAAAGTTTGTAACGTTCTGAGAGAAGGTATCTTCCTTAACATCCCATACTACTTTCTTGTAAACGTCATCTACATAAGGAGCGAGAGCATTAACAGCATCAAGTGAAGGTTTACCTGATGTGTACTCAGTACCTTCAAGCATATAGTTGATGGTATAGCTCTTTTCCTGATTGAAACGATCGTGATATTTATAAGTAATTGTAACGTTCTGAGACTTATGAACTACGCTGGAGTAAATATCGAGTGTGCTCTCGCCGCCCTTTACTGTATAAGTAAAGGTAAAGCTCTTTGTTTCGCCTTTATCGTTTGCCTCTGTAAACTCTACATTTGTACCGATTTCTTCGAAGTTTACACCGAAATTATCATCAGCGCGAACATACCAAGCATATACATAGTCACTATCAAATCTGGGATCAGTTGTAATAGTAATTCTTAATTTATCACCCTGAAAAACATTTTCAATTGTACAGGAGTTCTTAAGCTGTGTTGAATCCCAAACTACTGCTCCGACAGCATTCAGCTTTTCAATTTGAACGTATCGATTAGAATATTCACTCTTATTACCAAATGTTGCGGGAGCGTGGGGACTTACAGTATCAAAACCTGCGTGAGTATAATACTTGTTGTTTACTGTGAATGAACCCTCGGGGAGTTCTTCGAATACAGCTACAAAGGTTGCGTCAAGAGAAGCTTCGAAGCTTACGTTTTCATCAGTATACTTAGGAGCAGAGGTTGTATCAATGGTATAAGTACCATTTTCTTTAAGCTCAACCTGATACCAACCTACAAATCTGTAACCATGTTCTGCAACTGCAGAAATATTGGTAGTTGTTGAGAAAGGAATATCCTCTCTATACCATTCACCGTCAACTATTGCCTTACCAACTTCTGCAACATTTGTGTAATAGTTGGTGGTTGTGTTGTCCTCTTTAAGAAGAGCAACATCAGTTCTTACCTTGATCTTTGTATCGGTAAGTTTTGTACCATACCATTCACCGTCGTAACGCATATTATGGCCATTATCAGTATCTGTAAGAGAAGCATAGTCTACCATAATAGGTTTATTTATATAACCTGTTAAATCTAAGGGGTTACCATCTGCACCTTTACGCTGAGTTTTAAGCTGTTCAAGATTAAGAAGCTCGTAAGATTTACATCTTCCTAAATAATTACCATCGGGCTCATAAATATAAGTATCAATATAATAATTTGAACCTTTAAGAATATCCTCAACAGCTTCTCCAGCACCATCTTTTGCACCAACATGACCATATCTGATAATGTAAAGAGCCGGATCTTCTTTCTGTTGTTCAGTAGTAAGTGTCTTACGATCAATACCAACAGGCTGATCATTAAAGTTAGTAAGAAGTTCGAAGTCAGACTTATCAAAGCTACTACTTAAATCAGAATCTTGATCATCATTCAAATTCTCGGTTTTTGCGTTAAGCTCAAATACGATGTTATCATATCCATCGTTATCTAACTGAATGAACTCGTAGTAGTCGTAAACCTGATATCTTGTTCCTTCTGACTCAGGTGTGCTACTGCTATCATAATAAATAGGCTTATTCCAACCATAGTTGTTAAATGTAATACCCTTAATTAAGTCGTGAGTTTCGTCCTCATCATTACCTACTGTTGCAGGATTTTCACGTTCTACAAAGGTGTAGTACATACCGTACTGCTCATCGGGAATCATTATCTGACCTGTCCAACGACCAAACTGTCTGTAACTATCGCTACTTGTCCAAGTATAAGCTGCAAAGTAGTTACCCCAGGTTGAATCATTTTCATCCTTCTTTGCATAAACTTTGATCATATTATCGTTTGTGCCATTAAGGAAACCTGTAAGCTGTTTTTCATTGAAATATACCGGGACAATAGTTGCACTCTTATCACATACAAACTTTGTCTGATATGTAATTACGGCATTTTCACCTTCACCTTCAACTATTTTGTCAGCTAATTTGTATTCTGTTCCGTTAATTACAAAAGCGTAAACCATATGGGTGGACGCATATGTTCCCTGAAGTGTTGCTTTTACAGTGATTTCCTGATTACGAGGTACATTGGTAAGCTTTACATATGTGCAATCATTACCATTACCATCACCAAGATATCCATCAGTGGGGTCAGATTTTGTTGCGGTGGAATAATCTGAGAAAGAAATCTTACCGTAATATGTGCCGGTAGCAGGCATTGCACCATGAGAACCAATGATCGTTACAGTGCCTCCTGTGGGAGTAGCTGCAATAAGATCTTTGTATGCAGTGTCAAGCGTAGATGCATAACCATCAATAGTAGTCTGACTGGTTATTGTAGGATCGCCATATTTCTGAGCATTTATATATGCACTTACGAAAGCGTTCCATTTTGTAGAATCGTATCCAACTACGTTTACACCATTGTTGTAAACTTTTCTGATGTTGATATTTGTTGCAATATCAATAAGAGCTCGACGATATGTTGCATAATAGGAAGAACCATTAAAGTAAAGCCACACTTCGTCTTTACCTAACCAGTTGCCGTTAGTACCATAGAAAGCATTCTTTACATCAACAACTTCGGTGGAAGAGGCTTTGGTACCACTTGTAACAGTGAATTTTGCATACTTCCAATCTCTTCCTACGTTACTAATAGTAGTTTGTCCTGAATCGTCTGTACCAGTTGAACTCAATGTATAAAGATTCTTGCCCTCTTCATACTTAAACATAGCAATACTTGTTTCCCATAGTTTATTATCACTATGTGTAATTTTATCTTTATTGCTGTATAGTGTAAATCCATATGTCTTGGCACTATTGAGTTGTTCCTGTGTCAAGGTAAACTCATACAAATAATTACCCTTATCTACACCAGTAACAAGGAATGTATCGCTTTTGGGTCTATAATAATATCCAAAGTTAGTAGTAAGATTGGCATTGGATGAACCAGTTGCGGTCAAATGCATTCCTCCGCTATACTTATTCTTCCATGTGGAATTACCTTGAATATAGAATTTTACATCAGTGGAAGAACCGCCATCAGCTTCGCCACTGCTCAGCTGAGCTTCAACCTTATGGTTATATGCAGGGGTGAAATTGAGGGGGTAGCCTGACCAGAGCCAGTTGTAACCGTCGAATTTGATACCTGTCTGGTCGCCGCTGTAAACTTCCTGAGATACATCAGAGGAATTAAACTCGTTCAAATCAAGGTGTGCAAAGCCATCTGCGGAATAAGTATAAACCTTAATAGAGTTACCCTGTCTGAAGTTTGCTGTTGCAGTAATACGAACGTCATCCTTAAGAGGCTTAACTGTAATTTCTAAGCTGTTAACGTCAGGCTCAACTTTAAAGTCAACGTTAATTGTACCGCCTGTAAATGTCCAACCGTCAAATACGTTGTCTGAACTTGCAGGAGTTGCAGTACAAGTTGCACCGTTTTCATAAGTCATTGTGCCAGAGCCTGTGGGCTGAACTGAACCATAAGCGTTAGCACTCTGGAATGTTACAGTACCGCTGTAAGGGGTATAGGTTGCAGTTGCAGTAACATTATCAGTAGGAACAAATGAAATTGTTGCACTTGATTTATTGACTGAGCCGTCAATTTTAGTATCTTCAATTGTCCAGCTTGCAAACTTATAACCTGTATTAGCAGTAGCCTTAAGTGTCACAGAAGAACCTTTAGCAATAGTATAATCACCATTGTTAACGTCAAAGTCACCATTTACAGTAACCTGAACTGTACCCTTTGTGCTGGTGGGAACTGTTACTGTATAAACATCTGCACTTGAGAATGTTGCAGAGATATTAACAGCACCTGTAACTGTGTATGTGCCGTCGCCGTTATCGGTAGCACCTGTAACAGTAACTTTATCAGGTGTGTAGAACTTGTTAGCAGTAGCTTCAACTGCAAGCTTTGTGCCGTATTCAACTTCAGCACCGCTTGTTACCTCTTCCTCATTTGCAGTAACTGTAATAGTACCGCCTGTGGGAGAAGTGATTGTAACTGCGTATTTTCTTGTAACCTCTTTAAAAGAAGCTGTAAGAGTAATATCGCCTGTTACTGTTTCAGTTGTAATGTCAACAACATTGCCTTCTTCATTAACCCAACCGGCAAACTCGTAAGTATACTGAGCTGTCCCTGCTTTAGTGGGGTTAGAAATGCCTGTTGTGTTTATTACTGTACCATAATCAACTGTATAGTCGTTAATTTTTGTATCATCTTCGTTGTTGAATGTTACTGTATACTGATTTGTAGTTGTAGAATAATGAGCAGTAAATGTAATATTGCTATTAACTGTTACATCAGAAGGATCTGTATAAACTTCACCCTCTCCGTTAATCTGCCAACCATCAAAGGTATAAGTATACTGAGCGTCTGCAGCCTTAGTGGGAGTAGCACCTGTATAAGTTACTGTACCACCGGGAGCAACTTCGGAATAAGACTGAAGTACCTCTGTGCCATTTACAAATGAAACAGCAAATTTGTTGGGAGTAACAAAGATAGTCTCAGACTTTGTGCCTTTAATAGGTTTACCCTGCGAGTCAACTGCTCCCTCCAAAACAACTGTAAGAGTTACAGTTGTATCTTCCATAGAAGCAGGAGTCCAGGAACCTGTTTTAGCATTAAGCTCAAAACCATTAGGTGTAGTATACTTATAAGTGAGTAAATCTGTATTTGCGTTTGTATTTTGAGCACTGCCGTCAAGTGTGTAGTTAAGCTTTACAGTACCAGTAGGTGCAAGCTCAACAGAATTTGTAAGCATAACACTTGTAGGATCAACTGTAAAATCAACATCAGAAAGCTCTGTTAAAACAATAGTACACTTAGCACTTGGTTCAGCTGCCTGACCAGTACTTGTACGCAAGCTCAGTGCATTATATGAGTCTGCTGCTTTCAGTACATTATCTGTTGTTTTTGTGACACCTGTATTGGTGAAATAAACTGCTTCGATATACTTATTTTTGTCAGCCTCTGTAAATGTATACATATAAAGACTGTCACCAAGTTTTACTGTATCAGCCTTTTCATCAGTAGCATAATTAGCGTCATCTGTACCAAATGCAATTTTAGTTTCAGTCCAAGAGCTTACAGGTTTATTCTCAAAGTAAACTACGTCGCCTGCTTTGAAGTAGTCGTAAGCCTTTACGTAGATTGTTTTTGTAGTAGCAGTCGCGGACTTGTTACCGTTTTCTACGGAGTATACACTGTAAGTTAAGGTGTAAGTGCCTGCTGTAACTTTTGAATAACTATATTCTCTTGGTGAAGTACCATTTGTAGCAGTTGTATCCCAAGCATTATTACTTGAGTCACAACTCCATTCAAAATTAGACACACCTGCAACTGCAGATAAGGTAACCTTAAAATCTGTTCCGGCAGGAATCTTATAAGGATCTGTGGATGAACCGGTACCCTTAGGCTCATAACCGTCGATTAAAGACTCAAATTTAGCAGAAACATTGTCAGGAGCTTTTGGTGCCGGATCGGTTACCGAAAGGGTCATCGCATTTCCTCTAGCGTAAATGTAACCATCATAAAAAACAGGATAAATTTTATATTCACCAATAACAAGATCTGATGTTACTAATTGCCCCGAAGAATTTTTAGTAATCAATGTAAAGTCAGTATCATTTGATGTTATATAATAGAGCATTTCAGCATTGTAAAATGTGTTAAAATGCGCCGTATTTGTAGTCGAAACAGTCACACCAACACTTGACGTTCCAACGGGAATTGAATTTTTAGTTAATGTTGCACCCACAGTGTATGCGGCATATCCCGTAGCACCACTAGCAAGATAAGCACCACCTGCTTTAGGAACTGTATTTATAGAATTTCCATTCCAACTTCCACTATTATCAGTAACTGTATATTTAGAGCCATCAGTACCTGTTAACGCTGTACAAACAATACCATATTTATTACTGTTTGTGTCTGTAATTGTATACGTTGTAGTTGCTACATTTGTTCCATTATATTTTATCGCAGGTGAATTGTTGCCATAATTACTAGGCTTACCAATGTAGAACATAACTTTTGTTCCTTTTAATACAGCTAAAAGGTCGCTTGATATGTTACTATGATCAATTGTCTTCGACAGATATGAAGCTGTAACTCCTCCATCCCATCCTGCATTTAAAGTATAAAAATTAAATGAACTATTGTACTCGATTTTTACTGTTTGATTCCACTTATTATCCCAATTATTAGTCGATGTAGTACCATTCATTCTGCAAAAAAACAATTGTTTATAATTAGCACTATTTGTCCGACACATATAAATACCATTGCCTTGATCGGACATAGAGTACCAATACTCTAAATTGTTATCGCCTTGAAAACACGCTGCAATTCTTGCCCCATCACTCAACCAATCAGAATGTGGCTTAAAGTACAATTCAATTCCATTTGGAAAATTTGCACCTGTTGCCACCAACTCCTTATTAGCGGCGGTTTCTGCCATATCAATGCTGAGGGCGATAACGCTGGTGAGGCCTACGGACATAAGAGTAAGCACTGCCAGAAGAATGGCAAGAGAACGTTTTAAAATTGATTTTGCTTTAATCATAATATATACCTCCTATATTATTTATAGGAAATCAAAGGCCTGCAACGGCTTTTTGAACAGCTGTTGCGTCTTTGATTGTAACATTACCGTCCTGATTGAAGTCAGAAACGATTGTTGAAAGCTCGTCTGCCTCTTCAATATTTGCGAGGCATTTCTGGATGTATGTGGCGTCGCGAACATTCACCTTGCCGTCGCAGTTGGAGTCACCAAAAGCAGCAGAGCTGAATGTATAGCCAAGTGTGGGAAGGCTTGCAATGTCGCTTTCGTCAATAATCATATTAACAGCGCTTATGCACTTATCTCTATTGGGATCAGTAGAGATGTTTACTAAGTCGCGAGGATCATCGTCGTTAAGATTCTCAAGAGCAAAGTAGAAGCACTTATTTGCACCGTCAACTTTGAAATTCTCTTCGTTCATAACAACAAGAGTATAAGTACATTCTTTATAGAAAGAATCGCGGCTGGCTGATATTTCTATTTTTGTTTCTGCGTCACTTGGTACGTTTTGAAGTGTATATGAATACCAGAAGTACTTGGCAGTGTAAGAATCATTCTGAGCGAACATAGCGTCTGCTTTTGTCATCGCCTGTTTTGCGCCGTCATTGATTGAAATCTTGGGAATGTAGCCCCAAGCCTCGGGAGCTTTGAACTTGATAACAACAGTGTTAGTTTCTGCCGAAGGATCAACTACTGTAATAGTTACATATTCAGACTCAACCGATTCGCCATCCACAACAAACTTTACCTTGTATTTAAATGTATCTGCGGCTGTTGCAGTGAGAGTGAAGGTGTTGCTTTCGGCATTCCAAACTGCACCTGTAACTTCAATATCTTCTTCGTCATAAAGTTTTGCAGAAGTATAATCATCGACATTATGATCAACTGAGAAGACAAACTTATCACCAATGTAGCCTGATGTAGCTGTTGTTACAGAAAGGTTTGCATAAAGAGCAGGATTAACCTTGATTGTGTACTCATCTGTTTTTGTTGTGCCGTTATAGGTAGCGACTACACGATAAGTTTTATCGCCGGATTCTGTGGGAGTTGCAGTGAGAGTAGCCGAACCGGTAGTTGTGGTTTTGGTATCAACCGTCTGACTTGTTGCAGTATCAATAAGATCGTACTTAACGCTAACATTTGAAGGACCTGTGAAAGAAGAAGTAGCTGTAAAAGTAACTTCTTCATTTACTGTGCACTCGTCTTTGTCGGAAGTTAATGTAACACTGGCGAGGGTGGAAGACAATACAAAACGAGCATAAACAGTTTTAGCAGAACCTGAGTTTGTGTAGGTATATGTAGTGTCACTGTCTACTTTTGTGGTACCAGAATACCAGCCCGCAAATGTATATCCATCATTGACAGTAGCTGTCATAGTAACGGATGTACCAACAGCAGAACTTCGAGAACCTGTTTCAGAAGCAGTTGAACCAGTGCCATTTCCTGTGAGCTTGTAAGTACTCACTTTAACAGAGCCACCGTCTGTGCTATCGATATATGTGGAACCACCATCAGTAGATACCTGACAAATTGCTTTTTGAGTATAGTTGAGGTCACTGTAACCGCCACTTTTATACCAACTATTGGAATTGTTAGTAGGGGTTATGAAATATGTACTTCCATCATTAAACGAGTAACTCTCTTGATAAGCGATTTTTCCGGTAATTTCCGAACTTCTATCATATACACCCTGAGTTGAAGAATAACCCCAACCTGCAGCATCAAGTATAACCCAATTATGCCAATCTTTAAACTCAGGCATATCCAGATAATATAAGTTACCACTTAATTTTGTGAATGTATACATACTGGAGGTGTTTGTCGGACCAACCAAAATTGATACAT
Organism: Clostridia bacterium; assembly: GCA_017465505.1. Lineage (GTDB taxonomy): Bacteria > Bacillota > Clostridia > Oscillospirales > Acutalibacteraceae > Ruminococcoides. Next base: position 104,766 of record JAFTWB010000024.1, read on the forward strand.
TTGACCATCCATTTGTGTTATAAAAATACAAATATCCACCAGAGTGATTATACGCAGTAGGAGCCAGCTCAACTTCAGCCGCTGAGGTAGAAACTATGCTTGTTATGCCAAGAGAGAAGACCATTATTGTAACCAATAAGGCGGAAATTACTCTTCTGGCGAAAGTTTTTGTAAGAGTTTTCATAAAATTTAAAACCTCCTAAATAATTATTCGTGCAAAGGCGGATGGTAATTTGCCCCGAAAGCTTAGACACCGACTGACCTTCGACGCTGTGGACTATATGTTGTGCGTTTGGGAAAATGGATACCACATAAGCCGAAAGGGTATACTACCCCACCTAATTTTACCATTATATTATAACTAAACCTTGGTTAAAAATCAACAATAATTTTCCCTGTAATTGATTTTTGTTTGTTTATACAATTAAATTCTGCATATTTAGTAAATTAGACGAAGTATATGGGAATATAGAAAAAAGCAGCGAAATAGGCAAACAAAAAACCCCGCCGTTTGGCGAGGTTTAAGTCTTATGATACTTATCCGAAGGCGGAATTGCCCTCCCCGTGGCTAACGGGGATCAGTCGGAAGAATAAGGGAGAAGTGCGAGGTAGCGAGCACGCTTGATAGCTACTGTGAGCTCTCTCTGGTGTGCTGCGCAAGTGCCTGTTACACGTCTGGGAAGGATTTTAGCACGCTCGGACATATAGCGACGGAGACGGTTAATATCCTTGTAGTCAATCTTCTCTACTTTATCAACGCAGAAAGCGCAAACCTTCTTGCGAGCTTTTCTGTGGTTGTTAGGTCTGTCGTTCATAAGGATTCTCCTTTCGTAAAATTAGTGGAAAGCAACAAGTTGCTGTAAAATCAAGGATTTATCAGAAGGGAAGGTCGTCATCAAGCTGAACTTCCATAAAGTCCTGAGAAGAACCGTTTGAATAGGAAGGAGTCTGCTCGGTGTACTGAGGAGCAGGCTGGCTGTAAGAATTGTTATAGCCGCCGCTGTAACCGCCGCCGTAGGAAGCATTAGCGTCTCTACGCTCGCCTGTGAAGGAAGCATTATCAACTACAACCTCAATAACTGAGCGGTTGGAGCCGTCCTTAGCCTGATATGAGCGGCTCTGGAGACTTCCGTCAACTGCGATAAGGGAACCCTTTCTGAAATGTTTGCAAATAAACTCAGCAGTATTACGCCAAGCGACAACGTCGATAAAATCAGCCTGTCGCTCCTCACCGCTCTTAACGTAGCTGCGGTCTACCGCAATACGGAAGGTGGTGACGCTTATGCCCGAAGCTGTTGTTTTAAGCTCAGGGTCGGCAACTAATCTGCCCATTAAAACTACTCTGTTTAACACTCAACTTCATCCTTTCGATTGACACTTAATAAGTGCCTGCCTTAAATTATTCGTCTTTCTTAACAATGATAGAGCGAAGAACACCGTCAGTGATTTTGTATCTTCTGTCGAGTTCTGCGGGGAATTCGGGTGTGGACTCAAAGTTAATGAGTGCGTAGTAACCCTCAGATTCCTTATTGATGAGATAAGCGAGCTTTCTCTTGCCCCACTCATCAACGCTCTGCAGTGTAGCATACTTCTCGATACGCTTTGTGAACTTCTCAAGAAGAGCCTGTGCTGCCTCCTCGCCGTTCTTTAAGGAAAGAACGAGGACGGTCTCATAGTTTGCCTTAACTGCCATTTTCTGCACCTCCTTCTGGTCTGTTGGCGTTGAAATCAGCTTCAACGCAAGGATTGTCCTACTGTTTCTAAAAAAAGAAACCTGCTATGCATACTTTCACACATAACAGGTTTAATTATAAAGGGTAAATCATTATTTGTCAAGTATTTTGTTTTAAACCGATTTTCGTGAGTTACTGCAAATCAGCCTTTAAAACCACCGTTGATTAAGCTTGAAAGTAACATCAAACCTTTCAAAAGGTGGAATTGCCCACCGTGGCTAACGGTTTATGAAAGCCCGTCACTCTCAAAACCTTCACCGCTGATTGTACCTGCGGTGGTAACAATTACGAAAGCATTGGGGTCAACGCTATGAACCAGAACTGTTGTCTGGTGAACCTGATTGGGACGAACTGCACAGAGAATAACCTTTTTGTCGTCCTTATTGTAACCGCCCTGAGCGTTTAAAAGAGTCACTCCCCTATCTACATCTCTCAAAATAAGCTCTGTTACCTCATCGTAATGAGAAGTTACAATAAAGAGAAGCTTGCCGTTGTTTCTGGCAAAGCCATAGACGATTACATCTATTATTTTTGAGCTTACAAAAATAAAAACGATGGCATAGAGGGCGTTTTCGATATTGCCGTAGACAACTGCCGCTGCGACAACAACAACTGCGTCGCAGATAAGCATAAACTTGCCCAAGGAAACGTGAGGCTTTTTCTTGTGCATTATTCTGGAAACGATATCTGTTCCACCTGTAGAGCCGCCTCGGTTAAAAATCAGGGACATTCCTGCACCGCAGAGAATACCGCCAAAGATACACACCAGCAAAGGGTTGCCTGTGTAGGGCTTTATAAAGCTTGCAACAGCAGGAAGCTCAAAGGCGTCAATCATCACCGAAGAAATAACCGTGGCAGAAAGCGAACGGGAAAGATACCTCCAGCCGATTTCCAAACCACCCCAGATAAAAAGAGGAATATTAAGCACCAAGGAAACAATACCTATGGGAAGCATTGGCATAACGTGGTTAATAAGAATACTTATACCCACAACTCCGCCGGGAGCGATATCGTTAGGGCTTGAGAAAAGTGCCATACTCACTGCATAAATAAAACATCCTGCAAGGATTATTGCGTAATCAATTACAAAGGTTTTTACAGATTTGAAAGTAAGCTTCTTTTTCATAAAATCACCTTTTATATTTTGGTTTATTCCTCTGTTATAATACTGAAAAGCTCACGGCAACGTGACTCTTTTCCGCTTAAATACAGATATCCGAAAAGAGCTTCCAGACCTGTTGCGGCGTGATAATCGGCAAGAGAGCTGCTTTTTGAAGCAGAGTTTACAGCAACGTTTCTGCCTCTGCGGTAAACCCCCTGCTCTTCTTCAGTAAGTACAGGCAGAATCTTTTTGACCGCCTCTGCCTGAGCTTTGCAGCAGACCATATCTACCTTTTTCTTATTCATAATGCCGACTTTTCCTACCTTTAATTTGCACAAATGCTCACGAACCAGAATTTCGTAAACACTGTCGCCTATAAAGGCAAGGTTTAAAGATGGCATTACTGTTACATCAAGGTTATTATCCATAGATTACTCCACAAAATCAAACTCAACGTCATAAATTGAAACGGTGTCGCCTTCTTCGATACCTGCTTTTTTGAGTGCGTCAATAACTCCCGAGGTTACAAGGGCATTCTGGAAGTAATTGAGGCTTTCGAAATCGTCAAAATTGGTACTGTTAAGAACACGGAGAAGCCATTTGCCTTCAACAAAGTAAACGCCGTCGTTGTTGGTAATCTTAACGCTTCTGTCCTTGATATCCTCAACCTCAACTTTGGGAGCAGGCTCGGCCTCATAAATAGTCACAGGGGGAAGCTTTGAAAGCATTTCTGCGGTTTTATTAAGAAGTGCGTCAACGCCCTCATTGATAGGAGCCATAATGGGGAAAAATTCGTAGCCCTGCTCTTTGACAAAAGCTTCAAAATCCGCAACCTGCTCGTCAGTTGCAAGGTCGCACTTGTTGCCTGCTACTATCATAGGAAGCTTTGCAAGATTTTCGTTGAAATTCTTAAGCTCTGAGTTGATAATATTAAAGTCTTCTTTAGGGTCCCTGCCCTCACTGCCTGCTACGTCAACAACGTGAACAAGCATACGACATCTTTCAACGTGGCGTAAGAATCTGTGGCCCAGGCCGTTTCCTTCCCACGCACCTTCAATAAGTCCGGGAATGTCAGCCATTACAAAGGATGTACCGGGCACGGAATATACAACACCGAGCTTTGGCGTAATTGTAGTGAAATGATAGTTGGCAATCTCGGGCTTTGCCTCGGAAACAACAGAAAGAAGAGTGGATTTGCCAACATTTGGAAAGCCTACAAGACCAACATCTGCAAGAAGCTTAAGCTCCAGAGTTACCTCAAACTCTTCACCGGGAAGTCCGGGCTTTGCAAATCTGGGAATCTGACGGGTAGGTGTGGCAAAATGAGGGTTACCCCAGCCGCCTTTACCGCCTCTTGCGATTACAACAGGCTCTTTGCCTGAGATATCGGCAATAACTCTGCCTGTTTCGGCGTCTTTAATAAGTGTACCCTGAGGCACTCTTACAATTAAATCATCGCCTTTTTTGCCGTTGCGTCTACCACCCATACCCTGTCCACCATTAGGAGCTACATACTTACGCTTATAACGGAAATCTGCCAGAGTGGAAAGGTTGGTATCGGCAACAAAAAGAACGTTACCGCCTCTGCCGCCGTCACCACCGTCAGGACCGCCTGCGGCTACGTATTTTTCACGATGAAAGGAAACGGCACCGTTACCGCCATCTCCTGCTTTTACAAAGACTTTTGCTATATCTACAAACATTTATGTTACCTCCTTCTCTTTACAGAGGTTATTATTAACTAAAGTATATTAAGTAACCGATAGAATACAAAAAACGTGCGGAGAAACTCCGCACGTTATCAGCTTAGATATTACTGCTCAACAGGATAAACGCTGGCACGCTTTCTATCTCTGCCCATACGCTCGAAGCGTACTACGCCGTCAATCTTAGCAAACAGGGAATCGTCAGAGCCTCTGCCTACATTCTCACCGGGATGGATATGAGTACCTCTCTGCTTAACGAGGATGTTGCCTGCGAGAACGAACTGACCGTCTGCACGCTTAACACCAAGACGTTTGGATTCAGAATCACGACCGTTCTTGGTAGAACCCATACCTTTCTTATGAGCGAATAACTGAATGTTAATCTTAAGCATTTACCTTACACCTCCGAATATTAACTGTAATGTTTTCTTTGTAATCCTTGCTGAGTGCAACAAGGTGAAGTCTGAAGCCACGGAGAATATCCTGTGCCTTCCTTGACTGAGTTGACGAAAGTTTAATTGCCATAAAGCCGTCTTTTACCTTGATTTTAGGCTTAAGCTTCAGAATGTCGGTGATTGTGTTAACCGTCATATAAGCCGCGGAGCTGACAGAAGCACAAAGAATGTCGTTGCCTTCTTCGCCCAGACCACTGTGCCCTTTAAGGACAAAGCCCGAAATAAGATTACCCTTTTTGACAAAAGAAACTTCAATCATATCAGACCGTAATAGACTTGATAACGGCCTTTGTGTAAGGCTGTCTGTGACCTAATTTTCTCTTTTCACCCTTCTTGGGCTTGTAAGTGGAAACAGTGATCTTCTTGCCCTTGCCGGACTTTACGATCTCAGCTGTTACCTTTGCACCCTCAACATAAGGAGCGCCAACGGTGATACCGTCATCATTTGCAACTGCAACTACGTTGAACTCAACAGTTGTGTTGTCTTCAGCTTCAAGCTTCTCGATATAGATAACGTCGCCGTTCTCTACCTTGTACTGCTTGCCGCCGGTTTCGATTACTGCATACATTTTAGTACACCTTTTCCTTTATAGACTCGCTACTGTCGGGTGTGGCAAAGCCAACTATAAACCCACAATATGCGGCTCATACACTATACCACAACGGAAAAACTTTGTCAACATTTATTTTGAAGCTTAACTGCCTTAAGAGTGTTTTTCATCAAAACTGCTATTGTCATAGGTCCGACACCGCCGGGAACAGGTGTAATTGCCGAAGCCTTCTGGCTTACTTTGTCAAAATCAACGTCGCCGCAAAGCTTGCCGTCCTTATCTCTGTTCATACCAACGTCAATAACAACCGCACCCTGCTTTACCATATCGGCAGTAACAAACTTGGCCTTACCGATAGCCGCAACAAGGATGTCAGCACGGCTTGTAACCTTCTTGAGATTAAGTGTTCTTGAGTGAGTAACGGTAACTGTACCGTTTGCGTGTAAAAGAAGCATTGCCATAGGCTTGCCTACGATGTTGCTTCTGCCGATAACCACGCACTCCTTGCCGTCAACGTCGATGTCGTAAGCCTTTAAAAGCTCCATAACACCTGCGGGAGTACAGGGCAGAAAGTCGTAATCGCCAATCATAATTCTGCCTACGTTGCTCTTATGGAAGGCGTCAACATCCTTTCTGGGGTCTATTGCCTCTATAACTGCCTTCTCGTCAATCTGCTTGGGTAAAGGAAGCTGAACCAGAATACCGTTTACGTCTTCCCTGTTATTAAGCTCCTCAACAAGCTTTAAAAGTTCAGCCTGAGTAGTAGCTTCAGGCAGAGCAAACTCCAAGGATTCAATACCTGTATACTCACAAGCCTTTTTCTTGTTGTTAACGTAAACTCTGGAGGCAGGGTTATCGCCTACAATAACAACTGCCAGAGTTGCTTTTACTCCTTTATCCTTAAGAGCGAGGATTTCCTCTTTAACCTCATCTTTAACTTTTGTTGATACCATTTTGCCATCTATAATCATAGCACCGAACCTATCCTTTCTGTTTCTGAAAATTATAAGCAGAGCAACACCTGCCACAACCAAAAGTGCTGAAAGCACCTGACTCACTCTTGGAGTGTAACCGAAAATGCTGAAAGGCACATAAAGTGAGTCTGTACGCAAACCCTCTACAAGCATACGTTCAAAGCCGTACCACACAAGGTACATAAAGAAAATCTGACCTTTATAGCTCTGGAGCTTTTTTGAGAAGAAATGAAGAAGCACAAAACCTAAAAGACACCACAGGGATTCATACAAAAAGCAGGGGTGAACCGCCACGCCGCCTGTGTTTTCACTTAACATTCCCCAAGGTAAATCTGTGGGAGTGCCGAAGGCTTCCTGATTTGTAAAGTTACCCCAGCGGCCCATTCCCTGACCAATAAGAAATCCCAGAGCTGCCAAGTCAAGACAGGCAAGGACATTTATCTTCTTTACTTTGGCAACGATTCCGCCGCCCAGAAGTCCGCCGATGATTCCACCGTAAATAGCAAGTCCGCCCTGATGAAAATCCGTGATTATTCGGATAGGGTCGTCCTTGAAGTAATCCCAGGTAAAAATAACGTAATAAAGTCTTGCACCCACAACGGCACAGATAACGCCCACAATAACGGCGTCAAGGAGTTTATCGGGGTCAATGCCGTAAAAAGGTGAACGCTTCATAGCGTATAAAACCGCCAGCAAAAGGCCTGTGGCGATAATAATTCCGTACCACTTCACCTCAAAGCTTCCTATGGAGAAAGCAGTGGAGTTTACGAAAAACTCAAGTCCCAGTTTTGGAAAAGTTACCTGCATATTACTCCCCCTTTACTACTGACAAAGTACAGTTATCTGTATCAATTTCATTTAAAATCAGCTTTGCCTTGTCCATAGAGGCGTTGCCGATTGCGTCGTAATAATCAAAGACTTTTCTCTTGGAGAAATAGAAGTCCTCCATCATATTTGCAATGGTTTCAACAGAGTTAAGAGAAGAAAGAGCGTCGCCGTAGGTTGCCTTTTGGGAATCCTCGAAGTCTTTCTCATCAAAGCCTTCTGCCTTCGCCTTGTCAATGTATTTGCACACAATTTCTGCCACCTTTTCGGGGTCACGGCTTTCTCCCGAGAAGAGAATTGCCGAATATCCCCCACCCTCAAACATTTCATAGGAGAAGGTGGAATTTATAAGCCCTTTGTCCATAAGCTCACGATACATAGGACTTGTGGAAGAAGCCAGCATAAAGAGAAGAATATCAAGGTGAGCAAGCTCTTCTTCGCTGTGAAGTCTGTCAGCCTTAAGCTTAAAGCCCATATTAAAGATAGGCACAGCCACAGGGAAAATCTGCTCTACGTATTTTTCTTTGATTTCGTAGGGCTCTTCGGGAAAAAGGCTTTCAACCTCAACACTTTCCTGCTTTTTCAGGTACTTGTCGCAGACCTTAAGCACATCTTCAATAGTAACGTTACCAACAACGGAAAGAGCCATATTGTTAAGACTGTAATAGCTGTTATAACAGGTGTAGAGGCTTTCGGGTGTAATCTCTGCAATAGACTCAACACTGCCTGCAATATCCACCTTAACGGGGTGAGAGTGATACATACCGCCCAAAAGATTAAAAAGCACTCTCCACTCGGGAGAATCCTCGTACATCTTGATTTCCTGACCGATAATGCCCTGTTCTTTGGCAACGGTTTCTTCTGTAAAATAAGGGCTTGTCACAAGCTCAAGAAGAATAGAAAGGCTTTTTTCAAACTGCTCGGTGCAGGAGAAAAGATAACAGGTTTTGTCAAAGCTTGTGTAAGCGTTGGCGTTTGCTCCTGTTTCGGAGTATTTCATAAAGGCGTCGCCGTCTTCGCTTTCAAAAAGCTTGTGCTCAAGATAATGAGCAATACCGTCCGGCACTCTGACTTTGCCTTCTTTTAAGTTAAACTCTGTGTTGATACTTCCGAAGGGAGTACCGATAATAGCGTAAGTTGAGCGGTATCCCTCTTTAGGGAGAACGAAAATTCTCAGGCCTGAGCTATGCTCTATTTCAAAATATTTTTCTCTGAGCTTTTCGCTTTTGTATTCTTTAATCTGCATTTTCTTCACCCTCTCCACTTAAAATATAAATCGTATCAAGAGTAAGCTTCTTTGCGGCGGCAATGATTTCGTCCTTTGTCACTGCGTTAAGCTTTTCTGTGATTTCTTTAACTGTAAGAAATTGCGGGTCGGTAAGCTGAGAAACATACCACTCTTCGTTACCTGTTACAGTATCGGTAATACTGAGAAAATCGCTTGCTACCGAAAGCTTTGCAAGGCGGACGTCCTCTTCTGTAAAGTTACCCTTTTTAACCTCTTCAAGTTCACCCAGAACCGCCTCAACAGTACGCTGAGCGTTACTGCTCTCAACGCCGCTCTCCACTGTAAGGATACCCTTGAAGCGGTTGAATCTGCTGAAGCAGTAATAGCAAAGGCTCATTTTCTCACGGATATTAAGGAAGAACTTGGAGCGGGTGCCCGAGCCTAAAATAACATTCATAAGACGCATAGCAAAAGCGTCCTCGTCGTCCTTGCAGCAGTCTGTTCTGAAGCCCATAAGCACCTTTGCCTGAGCGATATCCATATTTTCTGTAACTTTATTTACATTTTCGGCTTTGCGGATAATTTCGGTGTTCAAAGCCTCGGGCTTTCTTTCGATAAGGGAGAATTTCTCTTTAAAAATCTCCTGTATACCCTGTGAGGAAGCTCCGCCTACGAAGAACACCTCAAAGCTTGCTCCCTCAAGCATTCTCTCCCAAGCCATTTTAAGACTTTCGGGGGTACATTTAAGAATACTCTCGCGGCTGCCGTAACGTTTGATTCCGTAAGCCTCGTTTTTACACATATTTTCAATGAGTCGAGCATTTGCGTAAACTCTCTTGTCGTTAAACTCAGAGTCAGCAAGGTCAATAAGCTGGCGTCTTTCCTGCTCTACCTCGGAACAGTCAAAAACTCCGTCAATAAGCTTAGGCTCAAAAATCACCTTAAGCAAAAGATTGGAAAGCTCACTGGATACCACATCACCCTTTAAGGCGTAACGGTCATCAATACCTGCAATGGAAAAAGTAAGAGCAAGGCTCTCGCCTATCTTGCGTACACCTGCGGAAAGAGAAGCTCCGTAAAGAGAGCTGAGCTTTTTGGAAAGAGCGGTGAAGTCAGGGTACTCCTTACAGGAGCGGCTAAGCACCTGAGTAAGCAAGGCAAAATCCGAAGCCGTTTCCTTTTCAAGAGGAAGGAGAGCAATAGCGGTAAGACGCATTGTCTTGAACCTGTCCACCTGAATTTCATTAAAATAAACATTATCCGCAAGACGTGTGCGAATATTTGTACTCATAAAATCATCTCCGTTATATCGAAGTAGTAAACAAAATTTACCTATTTTAGTATTGTATCACAAACTTTTTATTTATAAAAGCTTTTTTGCAATTAAAACTGTATTTTTATAAATTTTCAAACATTCCGGCAAAAGTAAACGGCACAGCTTAAACTGTGCCGTAACCTTATAGATGTATCAAAATTTCAATATTCCGTTTTTGAATACATAGAACCGTCCTCTGTATTCACTCATGAATTTTTCTCTGTTTCTGAAATTCAAGCAAATTATCCAGCCATATTTCCTCGTTTAACGCTTTTGCCTCATCAATGCAAAGATTCAACACCTTGTCAAACCAAACAGATTCGCCATAATGAAGTAATCGCTCCCAAATGCAATATGCTCCTGGACAATTCATATCAAGTAGCCATTCAAACAACTCATGCAAGTATGGTTCCAATTCAGTATCTGATCTTTCCGCAAGAATTTTTGCACAATTATCCCATACATTTTTTCCGTGGCCTGAATGACCAGGACGTAAAAACACATTGATACAACGAATGTCTTTAGATAAAATACGTCCTTTTTCTTGAATATCATAATCGTTATTCCAATCAAGCATATCCATAATTTCATCAATACTATACAATATTTCACCTCATCCCATTTCACTTTCACACACAGATAATAAAGCTTATATTCAGCCTCTGTATTATTTTTAAGCTTAAATTTAATAAAAATCTCTAACTTATTCATCCAACTAAATAATAGCAGATATTTAAGACGTTTTTCAATCATCTATATACACAAAGTTGCAAACTGATTTTTGACGAATCAGATAAACCAACTCGCCTTTACCCTGTATTCAAATAAAACATCGCCCACTGTAAAAATGAGCGATGTGAGTATAAAAATATTATGATTTATTCTGTGCGTCAACAAGTCCTGCACCGCCGTAGATTTCACGAAGCTTGGGCTTTTCGATTTTGCCTGTGGGATTTCTGGGAACATCGGCAAAGATGATTCTGTGAGGACGCTTGTATCTGGGTAAATCCATACAGAAGTTCCGGATGTCCTCTTCGGTAGCGGTAAAGCCTTCTTTTATCTGAATAACTGCGGCGGCAATTTCGCCAAGGCGTTTATCGGGCAGACCGATAACTGCAACGTCGCCGATTGCTTCATAGCCTCTGAGGAAGTCCTCAATCTGAACGGGATAAAGGTTTTCACCGCCTGAGATAATAACATCCTTTTTGCGGTCAACAAGGAAGATAAAGCCGTCTTCGTCTTCCTTAGCCATATCTCCTGTAAAGAGCCAGCCGCCACGGATAGAAGCTGATGTTGCGGCCTCGTCCTTGTAGTAGCACTCCATAACACCGGGGCCTTTAACGCAAAGCTCGCCTACCTCGCCTCGCTCTACTGTTTCGCCTTTTTCGTCAACAATCTTAACTCTCCAGCCGTAGCCTGCCTTACCGATAGCACCTACCTTGTGGATATTCTCAACACCAAGGTGAACACAACCGGGACCGATAGACTCTGAAAGGCCGTAGTTTGTATCGTACTGATGATTGGGGAAATATTCCTTCCACTTCTTAATAAGGCTCATGGGAACAGGCTGAGCACCGATGTGCATAAGTCTCCACTGCTCAAGATTGTAGTCCTCTATCTTAAAGTCGCCTCTGTCAAGGGCGTTGAGGATATCCTGTGCCCAAGGAACAAGAAGCCACACAATAGTGCACTTTTCGTTAGAAACGGCGTTAAGAACATACTCGGGCTTAGTACCCTTTAAAAGAACAGTTTTACCGCCTGAAAGAAGGCTTCCGAACCAGTGCATTTTTGCACCTGTATGGTAAAGAGGAGGAATACAAAGGAAAACGTCATCCTTTGTCTGGCCGTGGTGATTCTGCTCCACCTTGCAGGAATGGGTAAGGCTTCTGTGCTTATGTAAAATAGCCTTGGGAAAGCCTGTTGTACCTGAGGAGAAGTAAATTGCACCGTAGTCTTCCTCGTCCAGAAGAATCTCGGGAGATTTAGAGGAGCAGTCAGCGGTCATCTCTGCGTATGACTCTGCAAAGGTAGGACAAGAGTCGCTTCCTGCAAAGATAAGAAGACGATTAACGCTGATTTTAGCCTCGATATTTTCAACTCTGCCGATAAACTCAGAGCCGAATACGAGGGCGTCTGTGTCAGCAAGGTTAAGGCAATATTCAATCTCGTCGCTGGTATAGCGGAAGTTAAGAGGCACTGCAATAGCACCTGTTTTAAGGATACCAAAGTAAATGGGAAGCCACTCAATGCAGTTCATAAGAAGAATAGCAACCTTGTCACCTTTTTTGATTCCTCTCTCCAAAAGAGCGTTTGCAAAGCGGTTTGCCTTTTCGTTGAAGACATTCCAGCTAATCTCTCTGCGGTAATAATTCTTTTCGGTTTCCTGCACAAGGCTGTAATCACGCCAGGTAAGCCTGCGTGTTTCGGGAACACCGGGGTTAATCTCAACAAGCGCAACATCATTACCGTAAAGACGGGCGTTTCGCTCCAGCATTTCCATAATTGTCATCTTAATCACCCTTTGATAAAATAAAAAGTCCTCAAGGAGCTTTCCTTGAGGACGAAAAAATCGCGGTACCACCTCAGATTTGCCTTTGCCTCACGGCAAAGACCTTTGCGAGTATAAACTCATCTGCTTTAACGGGCAGACCCGTAACAGCCTACACAGGCAAAAAGCCCTTCGGTGCTCTGCTAACGGAAGGTATTGGGGAGAAAACCGCCACCGACTCACACCACCCGTCGGCTCTCTTAAGTACAGATTTAATCCTTACTTGTTTCCGCTCAATGCATTTATATATGAAATGTAAAATTCATTATAGCACCAAAGCAAGGCAATGTCAACCAAAGTTTTCCTTTAATTTGTGAAAGGTCGGTCAATCTGCACTACTGCGTTACAGTCTTTAAGGTTTGCCTTAACAAGATTGGCGATATCCTTCTTAAGCTTTTTATCGTCAGTCTTTACCGCAAAAGGCACAACTGCGTCAAAAATCAGGTTAGTATGGGTCACGCCGGGGACCATTCTGAAATCGTGGATGGTAACATCCTTGTGAATTGTCTTGACGATTTTTGCAACAGACATACGGTAGGAATTTGTCACTTCGTTGTCGGTTTCAATGGGGTCCATATGGATAACCGCAAGACATCCGTAAACCTCAGCAAGCTCCTGCTCAATAAGGTCGATTTCGTCGTGGATTTCGTAGATGTCCCCCTTACCGTCAACCTCGGCGTGAAGAGAAAGAATCTGTCTGCCGGGACCGTAATCGTGGACAATAAGGTCGTGGATACCGATAACTATGGGGTGAGCAAGGACAGAAGCCTCAACTGCTTCAACAAACTCCTTCTCGGGAGGAGTACCCAGGAGAGTCTTGAGGGTTTCCATTGCAGACTTAAATCCTGCGAAAAGGATAAACAAGGACACCAGCACACCGCAGTAGCCGTCAATCATAATATCGAAGTAAACCCCTACAAAAAGGGATATGAGAACAACCAAAGTAGCCAGAGAGTCGGAGATACAATCCATTGCAGTGGCTTTCATACCTGCACTGTTAATAGATTTACCCACACGGCTGTTGTATAAAAACATATAAAGTTTAACTAAAATTGAAGCACCAAGAATACAGGCGGAAAGCACCCAATCCTCACCAATGGGCTCTGGATTTACAATCTTGCCGATGGATGAGGTCATAAGCTCAATACCTACCACAACAATGATTATGGAAACAAGAAGACCTGAGATATACTCAAATCTGCCGTGACCGAAGGGGTGCTCGGGGTCAGGCTTTTTGCCTGCAAAGCGAAAACCGATTAAGGTAATCAGCGACGAGCCTGCGTCGGAAAGGTTGTTGAAAGCGTCGGCAGTAATGGCAATTGAGCCTGCAAATGTGCCTGCAAGAAGCTTGCCTGCAAACAAAAGAATATTGAGGCAAATGCCTGCAATACTGCAAAGAGCACCCCAGGCACGTCTGCCCTCGGGAGTGTCTTTGGATTTATTTTTAAGAAAGATTTTACCTAATAAGCTTATCATAGTTTTTCCTCGCTCTGATTATTTTGAGGCCAATTTATAAATTCTGTCTGCTCTTCCTACAACAATAAGAAGTTCTCCCTCAAGGAAAGTATATTCAGCAGAAAGCTCGATATCGATTTTTTCTGCACGTTTTACGGCAATAATATTGACAGAATATTTACGTCTGACATTCACAGCACCTACTGTTTTTCCAACCCAATCAGATGGTACAGGAATTTCACAAACCACATAATCATCAGAAAGCTCAATATAATCAAAAATATTGTTAACGTTAAGTCTTATTGCAGTTTTTTCTGCGATATCTCGCTCAGGATAAATAATCCGGTCAGCACCTATTTTTTTCAGTAGTATGGCGTGACGCTCCGAAGAAGCCTTAGCTATAACGCACTTTGCACCAAACTCTTTAAGAAGTGCAGTTATTTCCATAGCCGCCTGGAAATTTGTTCCCACGGCAACAATACAGTAATCAAAATTTGAAACGCCCAGAGATTTAATAACATTTTCATCGGTACAGTCGCAGATTTTAGAGTCCTCAAACTCGTTAGAGTGCCTCTCCACAAGCTCCTCGTCAATATCGGCAACCAGAACATCATTACCCAAAGCCACAGACTTAAGAGCAAGGTGATAGCCAAAACGGCCTAAACCAATTACAAGTATAGATTTCATAACAAAAAACCTCTTATCCTATCAAAACTTGTTCGGCAGGACGCTTAACTGCAACCTGCTTACGCTTTTCTGCAAGGGTCAGCATAAGGGTAAGACCGCCTATTCTGCCTGCATACATCAAAATAATAACAATATATCGTGAAACTACTGAAAGCTCAGATGTAATACCCATAGTAACACCAACCGTACCCATAGCTGAAACCGCCTCAAAAACGATACTTGTCAGCGAAAAAGGCTCAACAGCACACATAACCATAATGGCGGCTGCAAGAGCCAAGACATAGGTAACCACAACTGCACTTGCCTGTCTGGCTGTTTTTTCTTCTAGACGTTTTTTAAATACTGTAATGTAATTTGAGCGTCTTGCAGAGGCGACTGCCGAAAACACCAATATAGCAAAGGTAGTAGTTTTCACACCACCGGCGGTTGAACCCGGGCTTCCGCCTATAAACATAAGAATACAGAAAATCACCAGGGTGCTGTGACTGATACCTGAAAGATCAGCAGTGTTAAAACCTGCGGTACGGGACGTTACCGACTGAAAGAAAGAAACCAGCCATCTTTTGTGTTCAGGCATAGAGGCAAGTACACCATCTCTTTCAAAGACATAAAAAAGGACTGTACCCACCAGAAGCAAAACGCCGGTGGTAACTAAAACGATTTTTGAGTGCAAGGAGTATTTGTGAACGTTATGACGAAAGTTAAAAATATCGTTCCAAACAATAAAACCCACACCGCCTATGATAATCAGTCCGCAGATTATAAGGTTTACATATATATCATCGTAAAATAGAGTAAGTGAGGAAAAAGGTTCGTATCTGCCCATAAGGTCGAAACCCGCATTGCAAAAAGCCGAAACCGAATGGAAAACTGCGTTATAAATTCCTCTTAAAAGTCCCATTTTAGGAACAAAGCGAACACTTAAAAGCAACGCTCCCACTGCCTCTGTAATAAAAGTGCCATAAAGTATTTTGCGAATCATACGCAAAACGCCTCTAAGCTCAGTTGAACCTGCAGACTCCATCAGCAACCGTCTTTCTCTGAGGCCTATTCTTCTTTTGAGCAAAAAAGAAAACATTGTGATAATAGTCATAAAGCCCAATCCACCAATTTGTATCAAGGTAATTAAGGTGAGCTGACCAAAAATGGACCAATAAGAAAAAGTATCGTAAACAACAAGCCCTGTTACACAGGTTGCCGAGGTAGAAGTAAAGAGAGCATTGGTAAAAGAAGTCCATTCTCTGCTTCTGGAAGAAATCGGGAGCATTAACAAAAATGTCCCCAGCAATATCAACAAAGCAAAGCCTATAGTGATTACCTTGGTATAGGTAATCTTCATTCGCTTTTTCATAGTGCCTCCGAATATAAAGAATTTACACCATTAAATCACAAATCTGAGAGCTCAATTTTACAGGGTCTTTAATCTCAAGTCCGCTGATAAGACGAGCCTGAGCATAGAGAATCTCAGTATAAGCGGTGAGCTTGTCCTTGTCTGTTTCAAAGAGGCTCTTGAGAGTATCCTTAAGGGAATGGGTCATATTGATTTCAAGCACAGTCTGAGCAAGTGCCATACCCTCGTGGCCGGGAAGCTGAGAAAGAACCCTTGCCATTTCCGCAGAAAGGTAACCCTCGCTGATAAGAGAAACAGGGTGTTCGCCTACTGTGTTGGAGAAACGCACAGACTTAACCTCACCTTTAAGCACCTCGCCCATAAAGTCAAGGAGCTCCTTGTTTTCTTCGTTAAGAGTCTTTACGCTTTCCTTTTCGTCATCTGTGGAAAGGTCAAGATTGGAAGAAGTTACGTTTACAAAGTTTTTGTCGGCAAAGCTCATAAGAGTGGTTGCCACAAATTCGTCAACCTCATCTGTAAAGAGGAGAACGTCATAACCCTTGGAGCGTACAAGGCTTGTTCTGGGCAGGCTCTTTGCAAGCTCCTCAGTAGCGGCAGAAGCGTAGTAGATTGCCTTCTGCTCCTCAGGCATAGCTTCTGTATATTCTTTTAAAGAAATATATTTATCTGTTGCGTCAGACTTGAACACAAGCAGGTCTTTAAGGGTATCCTTGTTTGCACCGTACTCGTTATAAACGCCGAACTTAAGAACTGCACCGAACTCCTTGAAGAAAAGTGTGTACTTCTCTCTGTCCTCTTTCATAAGCTTTAAAAGCTCTGTGCGGATTTTCTTCTCAAGGCTCTTTGCAATAGTTCTGAGCTGATAGTTCTGCTGTAAGGTTTCACGGGAAATGTTAAGAGTAAGGTCAGAGCTGTCCACTACACCCTTTACGAAGTTGAAGTAATCGGGAAGTAAATCAGAGCACTTATCCATAATCATAACGCCGTTGGAGTAAAGGGTTAAGCCCTTTTCATAGCCCTTGGAGTAATAATCAAAGGGAGCTTTTTGGGGGATAAACATAAGAGTTTCATACTCAACAGTACCCTCAATATGAGCCTGAATTGTCTTTAAGGGAGCATTGTAATCGTAGAAGGTTGCCTTGTAAAAATCGGCATACTGCTCATCATTTACCTCTGAAGAGGGCTTGTGCCAGAGAGGCACCATAGAGTTGAGAGTCTGATTTTCAATTACCGTTTCGTACTTAGGCTCAGCCTTTTCATCCTCAGACTCAACTGTCTTTGTAACCTCCATATCCATACGGATGGGATAGCGGATATAGTCGGAATAACGCTTCACAAGCTCCTTAATCTTGTACTGGTCCAGAAACTCTGTGAAATTTTCTGTTTCTGTATCTTCCTTAATGAAAAGGGTAATTTCACTGCCGAAAGGCTCATAGTCGCAAGGAGTGATTGTGTAGCCCTCTGTGCCTTCGCTTTCCCAGCAGAAAGCAGTGTCAGAGCCTATGGCACGGGTACGGACAGAAATCTTCTTGCTTATCATAAAAGCAGAGTAAAAGCCAACGCCGAACTGACCGATAATGCTGATGTTTTCGTCGGTGTTTTCACTTTTGAAAGTACCTGAACCTGAGTGAGCAATTGTGGAAAGGTTTTCTTCAAGCTCGCATTCAGTCATACCGCAGCCGTTATCGGTAATTTTAATAATACGGTTTTCCTTATCAATGGAGATATCAATGCCATACTTATCCCTCTCAAGGCCTAAAGAAGAATCAGTAAGGGAGCGGAAGTATCTTTTGTCAATAGCGTCACTGGCGTTAGAAATAAGCTCTCTTAAAAAAATCTCTCTGTTTGTATATACAGAGTTAATCATCATATCCAACATCTTTTTGGATTCTGTTTTAAACTGTTTCATATTAAATTCCTCCAAAATGAAAATATTACCATAATATTTTAGTCCTATGAAAATATAAAGTCAAGTGATAAAAGAAAAGGCAGCCATTTCAAAAGACAGGCTACCCTTAATCTTAAATACTTTTATTCAGATTGAACATTAAAACTTCTATGTTGATTGAATGCGGGTCAATATAAAACTTTTTATTTTTTGCTTTAAGGACTATTCTGTTTTTGGTGTTACAGAGCACCTCGCACTCATTAAAATTACATTTATACACTTTATTGAAAACGGTTGTGTAGTAAAAATACCCCTTGTCCCTACACACCACAATATTCCACACCTTAGAAACCCACAGGAGAAAACCGCAAACCAAAGCCCATAAACCAAAATAACCTGCGGCAATATAGCCCATCACATCCCGAGTTAAGAATAACCCCAGTATACCAACACTCAGATTCACCGAAGAGCAAACCAGAGCTGCCCAGAAATAGAACTTAGGCAGATATACTTCTACCGTACTGCAACTTAGATTTCTCTGTAAATTTATTTTCTTTTCCCTTTCAATAGCCGCCATCATCTGCTCAACGCTTCTTCGTGTAGACATATATTATCCCTCCCGAATTTATTGTAACATAAGGGCAAAATATATTCAATCAAATCTTGAAAGCCTGAAGATTTTATGATAGTATACAAAAAAACAAACAGGAGTTTTAATTTTGAAAAAAGCCAATTTACTATATATAGCCTTGCAGATTGCTCTGTGGGGTATTTACGGAGTTCTCTACTCCTACGCAAACCGATATCTTTTGTCCGTGGGACTTTCCAGCACTATTACAGGAGTACTTCTTGCCCTGGCCACGGCAGTTGCCTTTGTGCTTCAGCCAGTGCTTACTTCGGTAATAGATAAAAACAAGCTTCCATTAAAAGGAGTTTTGCTGATTCTCTCTTCCCTTATGCTCCTTTGCTCAGCGATTCTTCCCTTTACCTCAGACATCAGTATAACCTCTTTAATTTACGCCGTAGCCTATGTAGGGGTTGTGGTTTATCCTGCCTTTATCAACTCAATGGGTATGGTAGCCATAAAGTCAGGCTACAAGGTTAACTTCGGACTTGCCCGAGGAGTGGGTGCCTTTGCCTTTGGCGTTACCGCCTTTTTAACAGGCAAGCTCATTGAGGTTTTCGGCGAAGTGGCAGTCCCCTGCTTTGCCATTCTCTTCTGTTTTATTGGCATTGCTTCTACTCTCTGTTTTCCAAAAGGAGCAGAGGCAATTACAAAGAAAGAAAAAGCCTCCCACATCACCGAATTTTTCAAGCGGAACAAGAAATTCACCGCTATGCTTTTTGCAGTGGCAATTCTTAATATAGGCCACAACATTCTGGGTAACTGTATGTATCAGATTTCTGTTTTCAAGGGAGATGGAAATGCTCAAGGGGCAGTGCTGATGATTTCCACCATTATTGAAATCCCCACAATTGTGCTTTTCACAAAGCTTCTTAAGCTTGCAAGCTCAGGCACATATATGAGGATTTCAGGGGTATTTTTCACTTTAAGAATTATCTTCACCCTCATTCTTCCCGGTATCTGGGGGCTTTACATTGCTCAGATTTGCCAGATTGCAGGATATGCCCTTTACACAGTCTGCTCTGTTTACTACGCAGGAGAAGTAGTGAGCAACAAGGACACAGTCAAGGGTCAGGCGTACATCTGCTCTGCAAATACAGTGGGTTGTCTTATAGCCCACCTCTCGGGTGGAGCTATGATAGACACCTTCGGAACAGAAAATATGCTTATAGTTACTTCTGTAATTTCTGTAATTGGTATGACAATGCTATTCTTCACAACAGAAAAGTCAAAAAAGCATTGACAAGTTCAAAAACTTGTGTTAGAATACAACTTGTCCAAAATTGGAGAGATGTCCGAGCGGTTTAAGGAGCTAGTCTTGAAAACTAGTGATACCGAAAGGTACCAAGGGTTCGAATCCCTTTCTCTCCGCCAATTGCATATTACTTTTTTAAGTTCACTATATTCGGAGGATTACTCAAGTGGTGAAGAGGCTCCCCTGCTAAGGGAGTAGGTCGGGTAACCGGCGCGAGAGTTCGAATCTCTTGTCCTCCGCCAAAATCGGCAAGCTTTTTAAGCTTGCCGATTTTACTTTTTCACTCTTAACTATTCCCTCTTCACTTTCTCAGTAGTGACTTTGCCCTAAAAAAGCACCGATAACCCCTGTGTTATCGGCTTTTCTTATGCTCTTTTATCCTCTGAAGGTTTCACATTTGTAATTTTTGCCGTGGCGAAACTCTAATATATATGGTATAGAATGGGATTTTTAAGACTATATTTATGGATTTTCAAAAAAAATTAACAATTAGGGGTTGAAACTCAGCACCTCCTGTGCTATAATGATTACAAAGTTGTAACAAAGGTTATCGGATTTGTAATTTCCCTGACCTTTACCCTGCCCTGCAATGGGCATTGCAAACACACGGAGGTCTTTATGTTAAAAATCAAAAGAGCTTTGGCTCTGTTTCTTATACTGGCGGTGATTCTGACAATTTCTGTAGCTTCGGGCACGTCCTTTGCGGCTGCGGGTACAGGAATCGGTCTTTCTGAGCACGTACTCAACGCTTATTACAGCGGTTGGTCTTACGTTTACGGCTGTGCAACAGAAGGTGCAGTTGACTGCTCAGGTCTTATTTATATGTATGCAGGCGGCGACCGCTGTGCAATGATTGATTATTGTCAGGATTCAGGCTATGTGTCTGACGGCGTGCCCAACATCCACGGCTTAGGTCTTTACCAGCCCGGTCACGTTGGCGTTTATGTAGGCAACGGTATGGCAGTAGACGCCAGAAGCAGTGACTACGGCATTTGCTACGAGTCCGTTTACAGCAAAAACTGGACTATGTGGTTCAAACACGAAACTATCGCCTACCCCGACACCGGTTGGGAGTATTTCTCAGGCAACTACTATTACTACGAAAACGGTGAATATTTAACCGACGCTTACATAACTGTTGATGGTATTGAATATTATCTTGACCCCAGCGGTGCTTGCACCTCTACTCCCGGAGATACCGGCGCACTTGCTGACACTCCCTCTGATTACGAGGCAGAAGAAGAAACAGTAAGTACTGAGGTTGATGAGTACATCAGACTGGGCAGTACCGATGAAAGAGTTTCTACCATTCAGCTCAGACTTCAGGAGCTTGGCTTCTACGATTATGAAATAACAGGCTACTACTGCGAGCGGACCGAGGCAGCTTATATGGATTTCCAGACTGCCGCAGGGCTTTATGCCGACGGCATTGCAGGTCCTTATGAAATTGAGATTCTTCTCTCCGACTCTGCTCCCGTGGCAGAAACAGAAGAGGAAGAAACCGAACCCGAAACTGAGGAAACTGAAGAAGAAACTCAGGCAGAGGAAGAAATCTCTTACTCCAACGGTGACTTCTCAGACGGTATCTATGAAATTCAGGCAGAGCTTTCTCAGCTTGGATACTTCAACGATGACGCTACAGGCTACTTTGGCGACTTGACCGAAAGTGCCGTTGCAGACTTCCAGAGTCAGAACGGTCTTGAGCCTACAGGTATGGTTGACGAGCTCACCTATGCCGCTATTTTCAGCTCAACTGCTTTGGAAAACCCTGACGCCGACAAACCCGAAGACGCAGAAACCCTCACACCTCCTGCAAAAGAGGACGCTACTGCTCCCACAGGCACAACTGAGCCTGCTGCTACAAAGCCCGCAAAGATAAGCTCTTCTTCCGCTTGCGAAGAGGTTACTCTCAAGTCTGCAGAGCTTGCCGCAAAGGCACTTGAGGGCATTGAGTTTGAGAGCGTTGACGCTGACAAGGATTCTTCCCGTTCAGGCTCCTTTATTATCTGGCTTTTAGTTATGATTGCGTTTATGAGCGGTGCTTTCTGGTTTGTTTACTCCAACGAGAAAAAGAAGAAGAAGGCACGTTACGAAAGAATCAAGGCAAGAGCCAACAGAAACTGGTAATTGACTATCCCCACCGAGATTAACTTGGTGGGGATTTTTCATTGACTTATATGCTGACAAATGGTAAAATAGCATTTGAAATTTCAGGAGGGTATGAAATGAGTAGAATAAAAAAAGATACTAAGCACGATCTTGTGTGTGACCGTTGCGGCGGTATGATGGAATATAGCACAGACCGAAAGGAAATGCACTGTGCATACTGCGGAAATGTTGTGATTCTCCCTGATTTGGAGCAGGAAGAAAAGGTTGCCTATGCCAAACGCAAAGCAGAGCTTGACGCTCAGCACGAGCACTACGAAAAAAGACAGCGTATGGAGCACAGGCACCTCAACATTTCAAAGCTTATTGCTTTGCTTGTGGTTGCAAGTGTCGTTTTGCTTCCTGCAAGCTGTGCATTTTTACCCTATGTTTTCAGACCCACCATTAACCCCTTTGAGTATATAGAGGTTAAGTTTGAGGGCATAAACGGCGAAGGCGAGGCCACTGTAGAGCTTATTAAAAGCAACAACAAGATTCAGTCCCTTGACGACCTTAACATCAGGCTTTCCCAGACCTATAATCTCAGCGAAAACGATGTTATCTCCATCACCACAAACGACGCCAATTCTCCTTGCTGGCACAGTGTGAAATACAAGGAGTACACAGTTAAGGGCCTGGAGCTTTTCCTTAATGACCTTGATGATATTGATGAAAATGCTGAAAAGGTTATTCACAACAAATCCGAGCAGCTTATAGGAAAGACAATTGATGACCAGCCTCAGTTTACAAATCTGAAGCAGGAGAAATTCTACCTTATCTCTGACGGCGATAAGAAAAACGTGCTTTACGATGTTTACAGTTGTGACTGGGAGCTTATTGAGGGCTACGATAAGACAGTTTACCTTGTTGCCTACTATACAGATATTATTGTCCACAACGGCAAAAACGCAACTTTCAGCTACGATGACTGTATGTATACAGGTGAACTTATGTATGAGGGAAGTTATTCAAACGGCTATGTTTACGGCTTTGAAAGCCTTGAGGACATTGAGCTTGACCTCACAACAAATCGCTCACCCAATATGGTACTTACTTCAAAATAAAAGCAAAGAGCTTGAGTTAAATCTCAAGCTCTTTTTTTCCGTCTTTTGTAATTGTATAAATGCTTTTAAAGCCGCACTCCTTTGCCAGCTCCTTTGATTTCTCAAAGTTAAAGGCAAGGGCATTTACTTCGTGGCTGTCGCCGCTTAATGTTACCTTTCCACCGTGCTCTGCAATATATCTGAGAAAAACTTCTGAGGGGTAAGGCTCAGGTCTTCTGCCTCTGAAAACCGCACCTGTGTTTATTTCGAAAAGCACATCATATTTTAAAAGCTCATCAAGGGCTTTTATTCCTGCATTTATGTATCTCTCAGAGTTTTCGTCAAAGAGATTTCCGTCTTTGTTAAAGATTTTTATCAGGTCAAAATGGCCGATAATATCTGTTTTGTGTGCTTTTGGAAGCTTTGCTACATTTTCAAAGTAGCTTTCGGCAAAGCTGATGTAATCGCCGCCGAAGTACTTCTCTACCGCTTCAGGCTGACCGTCAAAAAGGTCAACGGCGATGTACTTATCCCCTACCTTTACATAATGGACAGAGCCTATTACATAATCTGCGTCGGGGTAAGTATTATGGGCGTAAAAATCTCTCTCTATTCCGCACAGGACTTCAATTTCACCCTTATATTTTTCCTGAAGGCGTCTGCCCTCGGCAAAATATGCGGCTTCGTCCTGTAAGCAGTAATCCCTGTCAAAATCGGTGTAACTGTGAGCTGAAAAACCAATAGCTGAAAAGCCCTTCTCAATAGAAGCAAGGGTCATTTCCTCAAGGGTGTTTTTTCCGTCGCAAAAAAGAGAATGGGTGTGAAAATCAAAAGGCTTAAAACTCATTATGAAGTCATCTTTTCCTGCTTAACCTTGTGGTCAATTACGTGTCTGCCCTTGAGCTCGTTGTGGATATCCTCAAGAGAAATGCCCATCTGAAGCATAAGCACCATTACGTGGTAAGCAAGGTCGGCGATTTCGTAGATTGTTTCTTTCTTGTCGTCTGCTTTTGCGGCGATAATAACCTCTGTGCACTCCTCGCCTACCTTCTTGAGAATCTTATCAAGACCCTTTTCGAAAAGGTAAGTTGTGTAGGAGCCTTCCTTTTTCTCATTCTTTCTGCCCTCTAACATTGTCATAAGGCCTTCAAGAGAGAACTCTGTAAGCTCGTCGCTGATAAAAAGAGGCTCAGTAAAGCAGGAATCTGTACCCTTGTGGCAAGCAGGGCCGTCTTTCTCAACCACTACAACAAGAGCGTCTCTGTCACAGTCAGCAGTAATGCTTACGATGTGCTGGAAGTTGCCGCTTGTTTCGCCCTTGAGCCAAAGCTGTTGACGGCTTCTACTCCAAAAACAAGTCTTATGCTCTTTTAAGCTGATACCTAGGCTTTCCTCGTTCATATATGCAAGGGTCAGCACCTTTTTGGAAACTGCGTCCACTACAATTGCAGGGATAAGACCCTTATCGTCAAATTTCAAATCTTTAATATCTACCATTTTAAACACTCACAGTCTGACATTTATGTCGTTTTTCTTAAGTTCTTTTTTAAGGTCGTTTATTTTGATTTCGCCAAAGTGGAATACTGAGGCCGCAAGACCTGCGTCAATTGTGGGAATAGCCTTGAAAAGGTCAACGAAATCCTGCATTGAACCTGCTCCGCCTGAAGCGATAACAGGAACATTTACGGTATTTGTGACAATATCCAGAAGCTCAATGTCAAAGCCTCCTTTAACGCCGTCGGTGTCAATAGAGTTTACAACAACTTCGCCGGCTCCCATATCAACACACTTTTTAATCCAGCTTATTGCTTCCATTCCTGTGTCTTCTCTGCCGCCCTTGGCAAAAACCCTGAACTCACCGTCTACTCTTTTTACGTCCACAGAAAGAACAACACACTGATCCCCGTAAAGCTTTGCCGCCTCACGGATAAGCTCAGGGTTGCGGATTGCACCACTGTTTACAGAAACCTTGTCTGCTCCGCATTTAAGTACTCTGTCAAAATCTGCAACGGTGTTGATACCGCCGCCCACAGTAAGAGGAATGAAGATTGTAGAAGCTACCTCTGTGAGGATGTCTGTAAAGAGAGCTCTGCCCTCGGCGGAGGCAGTGATATCGTAGAAAACAAGCTCATCGGCACCGCTCTCACTGTAATACTTTGCAAGCTTAACAGGAGATGAAACATCGGCTAAATCAAGAAAGTTTACTCCCTTTACAACTCTGCCGTCCTTAACGTCCAAGCAAGGGATGATTCTTTTGGTAATCATTAAGCATGACCTCCCTCAGTAAGTGCTACTGCTTCTTTAAGGTCAACATCTCCTGTGTAGAGAGCTTTGCCTAAAATCGCACCGTAAACGCCGATTTCCATTAAGGCTTTGATGTCTTCAAGAGAAGAAACACCGCCTGAAGCAGTGAAATCAATATTGAATTTACCCTGAAGCTCTCTGTAAAGCTCAAGGTTAGTGCCTGAGAGAAGTCCGTCCTTGGAAATATCGGTGCAGATAACTGTCTTAACGCCCATTTCTTCCAGAGTTTTGCAGAAATCAAAGCAGGTAACTGCACTGAGCTCTGTCCAACCCTTAATGGCAACAAAGCCGTCCTTGATATCTACGCCAACGGCGATTTTCTCACCGTATTTGGCGGTCATCTCACGGCAGAAATCGGGATTTTCAGCGGCTACTGTGCCAAGGATAACTCGATAAACACCTGCGTCGATGTACTTTCTGATTACCTCTTCGCTTCTGATACCGCCGCCTACCTCTACCTTAAGGCCGCTTTCTCTGATAATGTCGGCAATAACAGAAATATTGTCTGTGTTGCCGCTTTTTGCACCGTCAAGGTCAACAACGTGCAGATACTCAGCCCCTGCTTCTTTAAAGCCTTTTGCAACCTCAACAGGGCTTGAGCTGTATACGGTCTTTCGGTTATAGTCGCCTTTTACAAGGCGTACTGCCTGACCGTCGATTAAATCAATTGCAGGAAAAAGATACATAATAACTCCTTAAATTTCACAGAATGCTTTGAGAATTTTCATACCTACATTGCCGCTTTTTTCGGGATGGAACTGCATTCCGTAGATGTTGCCGTTGGCAACTGCCGCAGTGATTTCTGCACCATACTCAGTGGTAGCAATGAGGAAGTCCTCACAACCTACACCGCAGAAGGAATGAACGAAATACACAAAATCCCCTTCTTCAATGTACTTGAAGATTCTGTCCTTCTCCTTACCCTTAAAGGTAAGAGCATTCCAGCCGATGTGAGGAATCTTATACTTTCTGGGCACAAAGTCCGCAATAGGCTCAATAGAGCCTTTGATAAGACCCAAGCCCTCGTGAACGCCATACTCAAAGCTTCTCTCGAAAAGAAGCTGCATACCAAGGCAAATGCCCATTAAAGGCTTGCCTTTTTCGGCTTCGTCAATTACAACCTGACCTAAGCCTGTATCCACAAGCTTCTTTGCGGCGTCGCCAAAAGCACCAACACCGGGAAGAATGATTTTGTCTGCCTTGCGGATGATTTCGGGGTCATTTGTTACAACAGCGCCTGCACCGATAAGCTTAAGAGAAGAGCTTAAGGAAAAGAGGTTGCCCACGCCGTAGTCAACTATTGCTATCATTTATATCACCTGTTTCTTATAAAACACCTTTTGTTGAGGGAACTTCATCTGAAAACCTTGAGTCAATGCTTACGGCAGTTCTCATAACTCTGCCGAAGGCCTTGAACATACCCTCGATTATATGATGAGAGTTTTCTCCCTGAAGCTGCTGAATGTGAAGAGCCATTTTGCAATTTCTAACAAAAGCAAGGAAAAACTCCTTTGTAAGCTCTGTATCAAAAGTACCCACCTTCTGAGAAGGAATCTGAGCCTGAAAAGAAAGCACATCTCTGCCTGAGATATCCACAGCACAAAGGATTAAAGCCTCGTCCATAGGAAGGATAATATTGCCGTAGCGGGTAATACCACGCTTATCTCCCAGAGCATTTTCAAAAGCAGCGCCAAGGGCAATGCCGATGTCCTCAACTGTGTGGTGGTCGTCAACGTTGATATCACCAATACAATTCACATTAAGGTCAAATCTGCCGTGGCTTGCAAAAAGAGTGAGCATATGGTCTAAAAAACCGCAACCTGAGTTTATCTCACTTTTGCCTGTGCCGTCAAGATTTAAGTATAATTTAATATCGGTTTCGTTGGTTTTTCTGTTTACTGAATATTCTCTCATAATAACTCCTTAAGACACTCTAAGAATTTGTCCATCTGAAGGTCTGTACCTATGGTGATTCTGAGAAAATCACCGATGATTTCTTTATCAAAATGGCGGACTAAAACGCCCTTTTCTTTAAGGCCCAGATAAAGCTCCTTACCCCTTACTCCGTCCTTTTTTGCAAAAAGGAAGTTTGCCTTTGAGTCAAGAACGAAGAAGCCTAAGTTTTCAAGCTCTTTTTTCACTCTTGCTCTGGTAGCGATGATTTTCTGGCAGTTTGCCTTGTTATAATCGTCCTCTTTAAGAGAGGCAACCCCTGCTGCCAGGGTCATTCTGTTTACGTTATAGGGATTTGTAGAAAAACGGATGGTATTAAGGTCCTCAATAATCTTCTCGCTTGCAAAGCCAAAGCCCAGACGGGCACCTGCAAGAGAGCGGGATTTTGAAAACGTACCTGTAACCAAGAGATTATCAAACTCATTTATAAGGCTCACGGCACTTTCGCCGCCGAAATCCACATAAGCCTCATCAATAACCACCACGTTATGAGGGTTAGTTCTGAGTATCTCACGGATTTTCTCTAAGGTAATGGTAAGTCCTGTGGGTGCATTGGGGTTTGCTATGAAAATAGTTTTGTTAATACCGCAGTAATCCTCGGGGTCAATGGAAAAATCCTCTTTAAGAGGGATTTCTGTATAAGGGCAACCGTGAAGCTTGGCAAAAACCGAATAGAATCCGTAGGTAATGTTGGCAAAAGCCGCTCCGTTTTCTCTGTCTGTATACGCCATAAAGGCGAAGTTAAGCACCTCGTCAGAGCCATTGGTGGCAATGACATTTTTTGTGCTCACCCCATAAACCTCAGCCAGAGTTTTTATAAGCTCTGTAAGGTCGGGGTCAGAGTAAAGCTGGAGTTTGTTGGCTTCTTTTGCTACTGCCTCAAGAACCCCTTGAGAGGGCTCGAAAGGAGATTCGTTGGTGTTAAGCTTTATGTACTGCATACCTTTCGGCTGTTCACCGGGAACATAAGGAGAAAGGCTTTTGAATTTATCGCTTAAAAATTTGCTCATAGTATCACGACTTTCGAATAATCATTTTAAACGTACTGTTGCACTTCTTGCGTGAGCAGAAAGACCCTCACGCTCGGCAAAAACTGCCACCTTGTCCCCTACTTTCTTAAGTGCATCCTCAGTAAAATAAGTAAACTGGGTTTTCTTTACGAAATCATCAACGGAAAGGGGACTTGAAAAACGTGCAGTACCGCTGGTGGGAAGAACGTGGTTAGGGCCTGCAAAATAATCACCCAGTGCCTCGGGACAATTCTTGCCCATAAAAATTGAGCCTGCGTGTTTGATTTTATCAAGATACTCAAAGGGATTATCTACGCATATTTCAAGGTGCTCGGGAGCGATTTCGTTGGCAATGTCAATTGCCTCAAGAAGATTGTTGGAAATAATAATTTTGCCGTTGTTATCAATAGAAGTACGGGCAATTTCTTTTCTGGGCAAGAGGTCAATCTGACGCTCAAGCTCAAGAGAAACTGCCTTTGCAAGCTCCTCACTGTCTGTAACCAAAACTGCTGAAGCGTTCTTGTCGTGCTCTGCCTGAGAAAGCATATCGGCAGCCACAACCTCGGCACTGTTAGTTGAGTCTGCAACAACCAGAATCTCGGAAGGGCCTGCAATCATATCAATGGACACAAGGCCGAAAACCTGACGCTTTGCCTCTGCAACAAAGGCGTTACCGGGACCTGTGATTTTGTCTACCTTGGGAACACTTTTTGTACCGTAGGCAAGAGCGGCAACCGCCTGAGCACCACCGATTTTGAAGATTCTGTCAACGCCTGCAATTTTTGCGGCTGTGAGAATATCGGGGTTTACCTTGCCATTTGCACCTGGAGGAGTAACCATAACAATCTCCCCTACACCTGCGATTTTTGCAGGAATAGCGTTCATAAGAACAGAAGAGGGATAAGCGGCAGTACCGCCGGGAACATAGATACCTGCCTTTTCAACGGCAGTTACCTTCTGGCCCATAATCACCCCTTCACGCTCTGAAATAATGAAGCTATTCTTCACCTGCTTCTCGTGAAACTCACGGATATTTGCAGCAGCCTCTCGCATAATGCCGATAAGCTCTTCTCCTGTAAGGGCAAATGCCTCTTCGATTTCTTCCTCACTTACTTCCAGGGTAGTGAGCTTTGCTTTATCAAATTTTTCGCAGTATTCAAGGATAGCTTCGTCGCCTCTTGCTCTTACGTTTGCGATAATGTCTGTAACAATATCCTCAACGTTGAAGCTGTCGCTGGCTCGGGAGAAAATCTGAGAATTTTCTACCTCGCCGTATTTATATGTAGTAATCATTTTATCACCTTATTCTGCACAGTACTCTGCAATTTTTCCGGCAAGCTCGGTAATCTGTGCGTTTTTGAATTTGAAGCTGACCTTATTGGAAATAAGCCTTGCACTTATAGGCACAATGGTTTCAAAGGGCTTGAGGTCATTTTCAATGAGGGTTTTGCCTGTTTCCACAATATCTACAATAACATC
This sequence comes from Clostridia bacterium, assembly GCA_017465505.1. GTDB lineage: Bacteria > Bacillota > Clostridia > Oscillospirales > Acutalibacteraceae > Ruminococcoides. Next base: position 134,398 of record JAFTWB010000024.1, read on the forward strand.
ACTAAGTCCTAAAATGGGAGCAATTTCAATAGAGCCGTTAAGCTTGATAATATCAATTTCACGGCTGATGGAGTTGTAGTAGGTTCTGGCGATATTTGGAAACTTCGTAGCAACCTTAAGGGTGCGTGTGCGGTCATCCCTGAAGTCTTTTTTGCCTGCAACCGCCATACGGCATTTGCCCATCTGAAGGTCTGCAAGCTCGTAAACATCGGGGCTGTACTCAAGAAGAATGTCCTTACCTGCAACACCGATGTCAGCCGCTCCTCGTTCAACGTAAATTGCAACATCGGAAGGCTTTACCCAGAAATATCTTACGCCTTTTTCTTTGTTTTCGAAGATAAGCTTACGGTTTTTCTCTTTAATAGAGGGGCACTCAAAGCCGCATTTTTCAAAAATATCATATACCTTTTCCCCAAGTCTGCCTTTGGGAAGGGCAACATTTATCATATCAGCCATTTTTATGCCTCCTCTCTTAAGTCTAAGGTTTCTTTTGAGGATATATTTTCAGCACTTTTTGAAGCCTTGGCTGTCTTACCCTGAGAAACCGCTTTTTCCATTGCGTCTATAACCTTTTCGGGAGAAGTCCTGTCGTCATAAATTACCAGAATATCCACACTTGTGTCTGCACTTGTATTTACAAGCTGCTCAAGGGTGTCAAGGTAGAAAGCAAAGCCGATAGCTCCAGCCTCTTTCTTCATACGCTTGAGAAGGTTGTCGTATCTTCCGCCTGAAAGTACCTTATCGGAAATACCCTTGATATAGCCTGAGAAGATAATGCCGTTATAGTAACGCATATCGTTGATAACAGAGAAATCAAGGTAAAGGTTTTCTGTGCCGTAAATCCTCATAAGAGAATCAATTGCCTTAAGCTCGTCAAAAGCTACTTGCATATTGTTGTTGAGAATAAGAGGCTCTATAGAGCTCAAAGCCTCACTCAAAGGCATATAAAGACTTGTTAAGGCAAGAATCGCATCTTTTACCTTTTCGCTGACACCTGCTTCCATAAGAAGACTTTCTGCCTGAGCGGAGTTTTTCTGAGAGATAAGCTCTAAAAGCTCCTTGGTAATTTCTGCAGGTACGTTCTCACTTAAAAGAGCAGAGATAAAACCCATATGAGAGATATCCAGAATATAGTCACTGCTTACTGCCTTAAGGCTTTTTGCGGCGAGCATAAGCACCTCGGCTGTGGAGTAAAGGTCAACCTCACCGATACACTCAAGACCTGTCTGCATAATCTCCTTAAAGCCCTGAGAGCCCTGATGTGTACGGTAAACGTTTTCGGAATAATAGAGCTTGGAAAGCCCCTTTTCCCTTACGGTGTTTTTCACAATTGAAAGGGTAACGTCGGGTTTTAAAGCCATCAGATGACCTGTTGTATCTGTAAAGGTCAGCACGTTGTCGCTTACCAGGAAAGCCTTGTTTTTTGCGTAAAGGTCATACTGCTCAAACTTACTCACCTTATACTGGCTGTAGCCGTACTGCTCAAAGAGCATTCGCATATCAAAGAGAGCACTTTCAAATTTTGAAAGCTTCACATTTTTATACTGCATAATTTATTTTTCCTCCATAATTCTGTCCAGCACGGTCTGATATCCGCCTGCACCGTAAAGGCAACATCTGTTAACCCTGCTGATAGTAGCAGAAGAAGCACCTGTTTCTTTGGAAATTTTATTGTACACTTCTTTTTCTCTCAGCATTTTGGCAACACCAAGACGCTGGCTGATGTCGATAATTTCTCTGGTGGTCATAATATCCTCCAGAAAAGCTCTGACCTCCTCCTCGTTTTCAAGACAGAGGATGGCATTTATGAGAAGTTTTGTATGGTTTTCTTCAAAAACGTTCATAGTTTACACCTCTTTTTCAGTGTTTTGCTTTAGCACGTTAATATACTACCATAAAAAAGTGAAATGTCAATAGTGTATCTGAACAAAAATAATATCACTTTAGGGTGTATTTTGTAAAGGTATATTTTACTTATAATATATATATCGCCGTTTTAACCAATAACTCTCATAGGCTGCTGAGCAAAATTATGTATTTATTAAATTGACAGCTGAGCCATATTTGTGTTAAAATTATGTTGTGTTTTTATTCGCCAAAATATCCTTATTTTCGGCGAAAAACTTTCATATCCAAGGAGGATTATTATGAAGAAAGTCGGAATCCTTATGGGCAGCGATTCAGATTTGCCCGTAATCAGAAAAGCCACCGATATGCTGGAAGCCTTAGAGGTACCCTTTGAGGTGCACGTTTATTCCGCACACAGAACTCCTGAGCAAGCGATATCTTTTGCCAAGAACGCAAAAGAATCAGGCTTTGGGGTTATTATTGCCGCAGCAGGAATGGCAGCTCACCTTGCAGGTGTTATTGCGGCTAATACTACTCTGCCTGTTATCGGCATACCCTGTAAATCTAAAAATCTTGACGGCATTGACGCACTTCTGTCCACTGTTCAGATGCCCCCCGGCATACCTGTTGCAACAGTAGGAATCGACGGAGGAGTTAATGCCGCTTTACTTTCTGCTGAAATTATTGCCGTTACAGACGAAGCTCTCTCTGAGCGACTTATGGCAAAACGTAAGGCAGACACAGAAAATGTACTTAAAAAGGACGCTGAGGTTTCAGCAATGTTCATAAAATAAGAGGGTGAGTCTATGAGAAAAATCAACGAAGAATGTGGTGTATTCGGTATTTTCGGAAATGAAAATGCTGATGTTGCCAGAAGCACCTATTACGGACTTTATGCTTTACAGCACAGAGGTCAGGAAAGCTGCGGTATTGTAGTTAACGACGACGGTCTTTTCACTTCAAAAAGAGACAACGGTCTTGTTAATGATGTTTTCACCGCTGAAACACTTGATAAGCTGGGAGAAGGCAACATAGCCGTGGGCCACGTCCGTTACGGCACAAACAAAACTAAAGGCAGAGCCAACGCTCAGCCCTTGGTTGTAAACCACATCAAAGGCAGAATGGCTATTTCCTACAATGGTAACATTATCAATGCTTACGACTTAAGATGTGAGCTTGAAATGGAAGGCTGTCTTTTCCACACAACCTCCGACACCGAGGTTATTTCCTACATCATCACAAAAGAACGCCTCAGAACAGGCTCAATCGAAGACGCTGTGAACAAGGCTATGTGCACCATCAAGGGCGCTTATGCACTTGTGGTTATGTCACCTTCAAAGCTTATTGCAGCCCGTGACCCTCACGGACTTAAGCCTCTTTGCCTTGGCAAAACCTCAGAAGGTCAGTACGTTGTAACATCCGAAAGCTGTGCTCTGGACGCAACAGGTGCTGAGTTTATCCGTGACGTTAAGCCCGGTGAAATTGTTGTTATCAACAAAGACGGCCTTAAGAGCATTGAGGACCACTGCGGCGAAGCACCTATGAAAAGCTGTGTATTTGAATACGTTTACTTTGCTCGTCCCGACTCTGTTATCGACGGTGTTTCCGTTCATAAAGCAAGAAAAAGAGCAGGTATGTATCTTGCACAGGAATATCCTGTTGAGGCTGACGTTGTTATCGGTGTTCCCGACTCGGGACTTGACGCCGCTATCGGCTATGCTGAGGAGTCCGGTATCCCCTACGGAATCGGCTTCCTTAAAAACAAATACATCGGAAGAACCTTTATCGCTCCCGGTCAGAGTGTCCGCGAGGATAAGGTAAGAATTAAGCTTAATCCCATTGTTGATACAGTAAAAGACAAGAGAGTTGTTATTATTGACGACTCAATTGTACGAGGCACTACCTGTGCAAGAATCATAAGACTTTTAAGAAACGCCGGTGCAAAGGAGATCCACCTTCGTTCCTCCGCTCCTAAGTTCCTTAACCCTTGTTATTACGGCACAGATATTGACTCCCGTGAAAACCTTATTGCCTGCAAGCACACAACAGAAGAAATCTGTGAGATTGTCGGCGCAGACACCTTGGGCTTCTTAAGTGTTGAAAACGTCAAGAAGATTGCTATTGAGGCAGGAGAAGACTGCTTCTGCACAGCTTGCTTTGACAACATCTACCCCACAGAGATTCCCAAGGAAACAAAGAAGTACAGATACGAGGATAAAATCTCGGTTGCAAAAAAGAAAGAAAATGAGGAGAAGAAATGAACAATTCAAGATCTGAAAGCTATGCAGCAGCAGGCGTAGACATTACTGCAGGCTACAAATCCGTAGAGCTTATGAAAGCCCACATCAAACGCACCCGTAACGAAGGCTGTCTTGATGATGTAGGCGGTTTTGGCGGTTGTTTCGGACTTCCCACAGGTATGGAAGAGCCTGTGCTTGTTTCCGGCACAGACGGTTGCGGTACAAAAGTAAAGCTGGCTATCCTTATGGACAAGCACGACACCATCGGTATTGACGCAGTGGCAATGTGCGTAAACGATATTATCTGCACAGGTGCAAAGCCACTCTTCTTCCTCGACTATATTGCTTGCGGCAAAAACTACCCCGAAAAGATTGCTTCAATCGTTAGCGGTGTTGCAGAAGGCTGTGTTCAGTCAGGTGCGGCTCTTATCGGCGGCGAAACCGCAGAGCACCCCGGCTTAATGCCTTTAGAGGACTATGACCTTGCAGGCTTTGCCGTAGGTATTGTTGATAAAAAGAAAATGATAGATAACACTCAGGTTAAGGCAGGCGATGTTTTGCTCGCTCTTCCTTCAACAGGTGTTCACTCCAACGGCTTCTCACTTGTAAGAAAGGTGTTTGACATTGAAAACACTGACATTAACAGAACTTACGAAGAGCTTGGCGAGAAGACATTAGGCGAAACTCTTCTTACTCCCACAAAAATTTACGTTAAGCCCGTACTTGCTCTTTTAGAGGAAGTTAAGGTAAAAGCTATCTCTCACATCACAGGCGGCGGCTTCTACGAGAACATCCCCCGTTCTATTCCCGACGGCTTCTGCGCAAAGATTGACAAGAGCGCTGTGAAGATTCTTCCTATCTTCAAGCTTATCCAGAAAGAGGGTAACATCAGCGAGCGTGATATGTTCAACACATTCAATATGGGTGTTGGTATGAGCATTGTTGTAAGTGCTGACGAAGCTGAAAAGGCTCTTGAAATTCTTAAGGCAAACGGTGAGGACGCTTACATCATAGGTGAAATCACAGAAGGCGACGAAAAGGTGATTTTATGAGCAAGGCACGGATTGCTTGCTTAGTGTCAGGCGGCGGCACAAATCTGGGTGCTCTCATAAAAGCACAGGAAGAGGGTATTCTTGCAAGCGGCGAAATCAAGCTTGTTATTTCAAGCAAGGCTGACGCTTATGCTCTGGTAAGAGCTGAAAATGCAGGTATCAAATCTGCCGTTGCAGTTAAAAAGGAATTGGGCTCACAGGAAGCTTTTGAGGCTGAAGTTAAAAGACTTCTTGAAGAAAATGAAATTGACCTCATTATTCTTGCAGGTTTTATGACAATTCTCAGTGCCGATTTCACAAAAGCTTATCCTGACAGAATCATCAACGTTCATCCTGCTCTTATCCCTTCCTTCTGCGGCAAGGGTGCCTATGGCTTGAGAGTTCACGAAATGGCTCTTGAGTATGGCGTTAAGGTGACAGGTGCAACAGTTCACTTTGTAAACGAAATCCCCGACGGCGGAAAAATCATTATGCAGAAGGCCGTTGAAATCAACGACGATGATACACCTGAAACTTTACAAAGACGTGTAATGGAACAGGCTGAGTGGCAGATTCTTCCCTTAGCGGCAGAAAAGGTGTCAGCCGAAATTATAAAGAACAAGTGAGGATATAAAAATGGATATCTACAAAATTAACAACATTGCTAAGCTTATTGAGGGCAACTCCTATGTAGGCAGAGGTATCGTAATCGGTAAAACCGAGGACGGCACAAAGGCTCTCACAGCTTACTTCATTATGGGCAGAAGCAACAACAGCCGTAACCGTATTTTCGTAGAAAACGGCGACGAAGTTATTATCCACCCCTACGACGCTTCCAAGGTAGAGGACCCCAGCCTTATTATCTATTCCCCTATCAGAAAGTTTGAAAATAACCTTATCGTTACAAACGGCGACCAGACCGACACAGTTTATGACGGTTTAGAGGCAGGCAAGAGCTTTTCTCAGGCTTTAGAGAGCCGTGAGTTTGAGCCCGACGCTCCTAACTTCACACCCCGAATCAGTGGTATGATGACTTTTGAAAATGATGACTTTACATATCAGATGAGCATTTTAAAAAGTGCAGACGCCGAGGGCACAGCTTGTAACCGCTTTACATACAGCTATGCTTCCTTAAAGGGTCTTGGCCACTTTATCCACACTTATGTTTGTGACGGTGCTCCTATTCCTACATTCCAGGGTGAGCCCGAGAGAGTTGCTATCGGCAATGACATCGACGCTTTCACAAATGAGCTTTGGAACGCACTGGATGAGGACAACAAGATTTCTCTCTATGTTCGCACAGTTGACCTTAAGACAGGCGAGATTGAGAACAGAATGATTAACAAATTCCAGAAAGTTTAAGGAGATATAAAAATGAAAGAGTTTGAGCTTAAATACGGCTGTAACCCCAACCAGAAGCCTGCTAAGATTTTTATGGAGAACGGCAAGGATTTACCTATTGAAATTCTCTGTGGCCGTCCCGGTTTTATCAACTTCCTTGACGCTTTCAACTCCTGGCAGTTAGTTAAGGAAATCAAGGAGCAGTTAGGCGTTGAGGCAGCTACTTCCTTCAAGCACGTTTCCCCTACTTCTGCCGCCATTGCAGTTCCAATGAGCAAAGAATTAAAAAGAGCTACATTTACAGACGACATTGAGGGTCTTGACGATTCTCCCCTTGCTACTGCTTTTGCAAGAGCAAGAGGCACAGACAGAATGTGCTCTTTCGGCGACTGGATTGCACTTTCCGACGTTTGCGACGTAACAACAGCAAAGCTTATTCAGCGTGAAGTAAGCGACGGCGTTATTGCTCCCGGCTTTACTCCCGAGGCTCTTGAGATTTTAAGAAGCAAGCGTAACGGCAACTACAACATCGTTAAGATTGACAAGGACTATGTTCCCGAGGTTCAGGAAAAGAAGCAGGTTTTCGGCATTACCTTTGAGCAGGGCAGAAACAACTTTGAAATCAACAAAGAGCTTCTCACAAACCTCGTTACAAACAACAAGCACCTTCCTGACTCTGCTGTAAGAGATCTTATTATCTCTCTTATTACTCTTAAGTACACTCAGTCCAACTCTGTTTGCTTTGCAGTTGATGGTCAGGCTATCGGCGTTGGTGCAGGTCAGCAGTCAAGAATCCATTGCACACGTCTTGCAGGCGGCAAGGCTGACACCTGGCAGCTCAGACAGTGCGAAAAGGTTCTTGAGCTTCCCTTCCTTGATACTCTCGGCAGACCTCAGAGAGATAACGTTATCGACGGTTACATCAACAAGAACGAAGAGGATGTATGTGCTGACGGTATCTGGCAGAAGTACTTCACAAGAAAGCCCGAGCCTCTCACTCAGGATGATATTGATTCTTATCTTAAGACAATCTCAGGCGTTTCTGTTGGTAGTGACGCATTCTTCCCCTTTGATGACAACATCGAACGTGCAAGAAAGAGCGGCGTAAGCTACATTGCTCAGCCCGGCGGCTCTATCAGAGATGACATTGTTATTGAGTGCTGCAACAAGTACGACATTGCAATGGCATTTACAGGTATGCGACTTTTCCACCACTAATACGGAGTTTTAAATATGAAGATTATGGTTGTAGGCGGTGGCGGCAGAGAGCACGCCATCATCAAGAAATTAAAAGAAAACGAGAGTGTTGAGAAAATCTACGCTCTCCCCGGCAACGGCGGTATTGCCGCTGACGCAGAATGTGTTGCAGTTAAGGCAACCGACCTTGATGGTATCTGCGAATTTGCCAAGGCAAACGCAATTGACTACGCAGTAGTTGCTCCTGATGATCCCCTTGTTCTTGGCTGTGTTGACAGACTTAACGAGCTTGGTATTCCCTGCTTCGGCCCTGAGGCTAAGGCAGCTATTATCGAAGGAAGCAAGGTTTTCTCCAAGAATCTTTGCAAAAAGTATGGTATCCCCACTGCACAGTACGAAGTTTTCACTGATGTTGAGTCAGCTCTCAATTATCTTGAAACTGCTCCTATCCCCACAGTTATCAAGGCTGATGGTCTTGCTCTTGGCAAAGGCGTAATCATCGCCGAAACAAGAGAAGACGCCAAAAAAGCAGTTAAAGAGATGATGGAGGATAAGGTTTTCGGCAAGAGCGGCGATCAGATTGTTATTGAAGAGTTCCTCACAGGCCCTGAGGTTTCTGTTCTTTCCTTTACAGACGGCAAGGTAGTTGTTCCTATGATTTCTTCTATGGATCACAAGAGAGCTCTTGACGACGATAAGGGACTTAACACAGGCGGTATGGGCACAGTTGCTCCCAACCCCTACTATACAAAGAGCATTGCAGACAGATGTATGAAAGAAATCTTCGTTCCTACAATGAACGCAATGAACGCTGAGGGCAGAACCTTTAAAGGTTGCCTCTACTTCGGCCTTATGCTTACTCCCAATGGTCCCAAGGTAATTGAGTTTAACTGCCGCTTCGGTGATCCTGAAACTCAGGTAGTTTTACCTCTTCTTAAGACTGACCTTCTTGAGGTTATGCAGGCTGTTACCAACTCTACTCTTTCAGATGTTGAGGTAGAGTTTTCAGAGGAGAGTGCCGCTTGCGTAGTTATGGCTTCCTCAGGCTATCCTCAAAAGTACGAAACAGGCTTTGAGATTACTGCTGAGGGCGACGTTATGAAGGATATCTTCGTAGCAGGTGCACGTCTTGAGGACGGTAAGCTTCTCACAGGCGGCGGCAGAGTTTTAGGCGTTACTGCTTTAGGCTCTTGCCTGAGCTGTGCAATCAACAACGCCTATGAAAAGGTAAATAAAGTTCACTTTGACAATGCCTTCTACCGCAAGGACATCGGCAAAAGAGCATTACAGGCACAGAAAGGGAATGACTAATGGTTTATCGAATTTATGTTGAAAAAAAGCAGGCTTTCAGAAATGAAAGCAGAGATCTGCTTCACGAAGTTAACGAGCTTTTAGGCATTAAGAGCGTTAAGGATATCAGAGTTATCAACCGTTATGATGTTGAGAACATCGAAAAAGACCTTTTCGATTACTCTGTTAAGACTGTTTTCTCTGAGCCTCAGTTAGACGATACCTTTGAAGAAATCTCTACTGAGGGTTACACTGCTTTCGCAGTTGAGTTTCTCCCCGGTCAGTTTGACCAGAGAGCCGACTCTGCCGCTCAGTGTATCCAGATTATCTCTCAGAAGGAGCGTCCCACAGTTAAGGCCGCCAAGGTTTACCTTATTACAGGCGATGTAACTGAGGAAGAGCTCGCAGCAGTTAAAAAGCACGTTATCAACCCTGTTGAATCAAGAGAAGCAGCTATGGAAATGCCCGAAACACTTGCTACTGTTTACGACATTCCCACAACTGTTGAAACACTTGACGGCTTTATTGACCTTGACAAAGAAGGTCTTGCAGATTTTGTTAATAAGTACGCCCTTGCTATGGATAACGACGACATCGCTTTCTGCCAGGCATACTTCAAAAGCGAAGATAGAGATCCCACAATCACTGAAATCAGAATGATTGATACATACTGGTCTGATCACTGCCGTCACACCACTTTCCTTACAAACATCGACAACGTAAGCTTTGAAGATGAGCTTTTACAGAAAGCTTACGACAGATATATGAAAACAAGAGAAGAGCTTAACCGTACTCATAAGCCCGTTTGCCTTATGGACCTTGCAACAGTTGCCGCAAGATACTTAAAGGCAACAGGCAAGCTGGAGAAGCTTGACGAGAGTGAAGAAATCAACGCTTGCACAGTTAAGATTGACGTTGAAATCGACGGCGTTAAGGAGCCCTGGCTCTTACTCTTCAAGAATGAAACCCACAACCACCCCACAGAAATCGAGCCCTTCGGCGGTGCCGCTACCTGTATCGGCGGTGCTATCCGCGATCCCCTTTCAGGCAGAAGCTATGTTTACGGTGCTATGCGTGTAACAGGCGGTGCTAACCCCTTAAAGCCTGTAAGCGAAACCATCAAGGGTAAGCTTCCTCAGAGAAAAATCGTTACCACTGCTGCCGCAGGTTATTCTTCTTACGGTAACCAGATTGGTCTTGCAACAGGTATGGTTGACGAGCTCTATCACGACGGCTACGCCGCAAAGAGAATGGAAATCGGCGCAGTTGTTGCCGCTGCTCCTCAGGAAAACGTAAGACGTGAGCGTCCCGAAGCAGGCGATGTTGTAATTCTCCTTGGCGGTGCAACAGGCAGAGATGGTTGCGGCGGTGCAACAGGTTCTTCCAAATCTCACACAACTGAATCTCTTGAAACCTGCGGTGCAGAGGTTCAGAAGGGTAATGCACCTGAGGAAAGAAAGCTTCAGCGTCTTTTCAGAAACAAAGAAGCTTGTCAGATGATTAAGCGTTGCAACGACTTCGGTGCAGGCGGTGTTTCCGTTGCTATCGGTGAGCTTGCAGACGGCCTTAAGATTAACCTTAACGCAGTTCCCAAGAAGTACGACGGTCTTGACGGCACAGAGCTTGCAATCAGCGAAAGCCAGGAGAGAATGGCTGTTGTTGTTGAGCCCAAGGACGTTGAGGGCTTCCTCGCTCTTGCCGCAAGTGAAAACCTTAATGCAACTGTTGTTGCTGAGGTTACAGAAGAGCCCAGACTTGTTATGAACTGGAACGGCAATGACATTGTTAACATCAGCCGTGATTTCTTAAATTCCAACGGTGCTCAGAAGCACATCGACATCACTCCCACAGCTCCTCAGTGTTACAAGAAGAACATTGAGGGTACATTCTCAGATAATATGAAGAAGACTGCCGACGACCTTAACATCTGCTCTCGCCGTGGTCTTTCCGAGAGATTTGACTCCACAATCGGTGCAGGCACAGTGCTTATGCCTTTTGGTGGCAAGAATCAGACAACTCCCATTCAGGCAATGGCCCACAAGATTCCCGTTGAGAAGAAGCACACCAACACCTGCTCACTTATGAGCTGGGGCTACAATCCCTTTATTGCTGAGAAGAGCCCCTATCACGGTGCTTATCTCGCAGTTGTTGAATCTGTTTGCAAGCTTATTGCCAGCGGTGCTGACATTACAGATGTATATCTCACATTCCAGGAGTACTTTGAGCGTCCCGGTAAAGACGGCAAGCGTTGGGGCAAGCCTTTAGCTGCTCTTCTTGGTGCTTTTGAGGCTCAGCTTGAGCTGGGTATCGGCTCTATCGGCGGTAAGGACTCTATGAGCGGTACTTTCGAAGACTTAGACGTACCTCCCACTCTTGTTTCCTTTGCAGTTACAACTGCTGACAGTAAGGATGTTATCTCTCCCGAATTCAAGAAGGCAGGCAACAAGGTAGTAAGAATTGCCGCTGAGCTTGACGAGAATCACCTGCCCAAGACAGAGTCCCTCTTTGCAGTTGTGGGCAAAGTTACAGAGCTTATGAGAGAAGGCAAGGTTTACTCTGCTTATACTCCCACTATGGGCGGTATCGCTGAGGCAGTTATGAAGATGGCTATGGGTAACTCCTACGGCTTTAAGTTCGAAGAGAGCCTTACAAATGAAGCAATCTTCGGTTATGATTACGCTTCCTTCCTCTTAGAAGTTGACGCAAACGAAGAATTCGGCGAGGTTATCGGCTTTGTTACAGACGATGGTGCATTTACAAAGGGTGCTGAGTCTGTTGCTACTAATGAGATTGACAAGCTTTACGAGGATAAGCTCGAGTCCGTTTACTCCTGCAACATCAAGCACGAGAAGAAGGACATTCCTGCTTTTGAATATAAGACAGACATCAAGCTTGCTCCTGCTATCAAGGTAGCTAAGCCCAAGGTTATTATCCCTGCATTCCCCGGCACAAACTGTGAGTATGACAGTGCAAAGGCTATGATGGACGCAGGTGCTGAGGCTGAGATTATCGTTGTTAAGAACCTTACCGCAAACGCAATTGCACAAAGTGTTGAGTATTTTGCTGAGCGTGTTAAGGACGCACAGATGATCTTCATCCCCGGCGGCTTCTCAGGCGGTGACGAGCCCGACGGTTCTGCTAAGTTTATCACTGCATTCTTCAGAAATGCCGCTGTTAAAGAGGCAGTTACAGACCTTTTAGATAACAGAGATGGTCTTATGTGCGGTATCTGCAACGGCTTCCAGGCACTTATCAAGCTTGGCTTAGTACCCTTCGGCAAGATTATCGACACTGACGACACCTGCCCCACTCTTGGTTTCAACACAATTGCAAGACACCAGTCTAAGATTGTAAGAACAAGAATCGCTTCCAACAAATCTCCTTGGCTCAGCGGAATGGAAGTTGGTGACATTGTAAACGTTCCCATCTCTCACGGTGAGGGTCGCTTCATTGCCAGCGACGAGCTTATCAAGAAGCTTGCAGAAAACGGCCAGATTGCTACTCAGTATGTTGACCTTGCAGGTAATCCCACAAGTGACGTTCAGTTTAACCCCAACGATTCTATGTATGCTATTGAGGGTATCACTTCTCCCGACGGCAGAGTATTCGGTAAGATGGGTCACTCCGAGCGTAAGGGTGAGTACCTCTACAAGAACGTAGAAGGTAACTACGACATCAAGATGTTCGAGTCCGCAGTTAAATATTTCACCCGTTAACCAACCGTTAGCCACGGTGAGTAATTCCGCCTTTTAATAAGTTTATTTATAAATGAACTTCATTAACGGCGGGTTATAATGTAGATTATATTATAATATAACAGCCTTTCTGTAACGGAAGGCTGTTTTTTCGTCCCAAAAATACATCTTTTATCCCGGATTCAAACGTTTCTATGATATTTGTGTTATTATCTAAGAGATTATTTTAGTTTTGGGGCATATTTATGAAAAAAATTCTGGAATTTATGGGCACTGCAATTGCCCTGAGTTTTTTCTTTCTCGGCATTGAGTACATTATCTACGACCTTATGACTAAGGAAAATAAGCTTTATTATCTATTCGATGTTGTTCTTATCTCTTTAGTTGCGGTTTCTATAATTTATCTTAACAAGAAGAATCGTTTTAACACTCTCGTAAACACTCTTTTGGTTCTGGCTTCTGTTATGCTGGGAATCGGTCTGTTGGGTCTTTTACTTATGTTTATTTAAATATTGATTAAAGCCTGAAAAAGTACTATAATAGCAGTGAAGGAGCTGAAATTATGTACTCTTACAAGCACAAAATCAAATACTACGAAACCGACAAAATGGGGATAACTCACCATTCCAACTACATAAGATTTATGGAAGAGGCAAGGACAGACTTTCTCTGTTTCCACGGCTTTGACTATGCAAAGCTTGAAGAAATGGGCATTATCTCCCCTGTTGTGTCAGTTCAGTGCAAATACAAAGCCACCACAACCTATCCCGACGAAATCGAAATTTTCGTAACCGTGGGTGAGGTCAGGGCGGCTAAAATCCAATTTGATTATCTTATGAAAAAGGCCGACGGCACTGTTTGCATTGAGGCCTCAAGCGAACACTGTTTTTTAACAACCGACGGCAAAATAGCAAGGCTCAAGAAAGATTTTCCCGATTTCTATGAGGCTATGCAAAAACTTGCTGAAAACAAATAAAACTTAAGGCGACTCTTTTGGAGTCGCCTTTTACTTTAATCATAAACTGCCGTTACTTGCGAAACCTTGATACCTCTCAAGTCTTTTATGTCCTCTTTATTTACTTCAAAATAGATGTTGTAGTTTGCCAAAGCCTCTTGCCAGCCTCCATCTTCTCCGGGGTCATCATATCCGCACCATATATGTAGTACGCCATCTTTATATGTAAGGCTGTCAGGTGCAATGTGCTGAGAAGAGCTGAAATAAAATCTGTAAAGATATACAAGAGATTTGGTTTCGAAAAACTCTTCGTCAAATTTTTCTGAGCTTCTGCCAAAGAAAGCCTCAAATTCCTCTACGCTCTTAAACACAGTTGTGTAATTTGAAACATCAGGAGTATCGTAGTTAAGTATCAGGTCAAGCTCACCGCTTGAAAGAGGCCCTGAGGAGTATTTTACTGACTCAATAACCTTTTCTTCTGTATCGTTACGATATCTGAAGGTTACCGGATAAAGCTCTCTTCTACAAGTATATTTAAGGCCTGCCAGCTTTTTCTGTATGTTTGTTACATCCCTTATGTCGATTTTTAAGTCGCCGTTGAAGTCTGCAACCAGCTTATAAACCTCGTCAATCTTTGCAAGATACTTCTGCAATGCGGTGGCGTCACGGATGTTAAGCTTTTCATCCTTATTTACGTCACCGATTATTCTACATCCCTCAAGCTTTTCGTCAAACCACTCGGCACTGTCCCTGACCTTTACAGGCAAATATCGACCTGTTGCTTCATAGTCAACATCCCAGTAGAAATTCTCATCATAAGGCTTATTGGAATAAACAACAATCAGCTTATTCCAGACGCCAATGCGGTATTCGCACCGGGTGAGAGTGTGAGGGTTATCTTCCTCAATGGCAGAGTAGTGAATATGTCCGTTTTCTTCAAACTTGATTGCTCCGTCAACGTTAAGGGATTTCTGAATTTGTTCTTCATTTAAGTTGTAGTATATCATAAACCTCAGAGCATTGGAAACACCATCACAAGAATATGAGGTAAAGGTATAGTCGACGCCTTGTCGGTAGGAGCTTTCTGCATAGCTGAAGCTTTCAGCGATATATTCCTTATCCTTGGGCTGAGGAATCACAACCTCTTTAAGCTCAAGGTGATAGCCTGTGGGGATATCCCTGTGAAAATAATAATCCTCAACAAAAGGATAATCCTCCAAAAAATCATCCAGCGACTGAAGCATTTCTTCTTTTTCTGTGAAAGACCGGGAATATGGCGGTGTTTCAGCATTTACGGAAATTACCGAGCCCACCACAAGAAGAGTTGCCAGCATAAGAGAAAAAATCTTTTTGAATGTCATAATAACGCCTCCTTTTATGTTCAGGTTTTACCCTTTCACCTATTAGACGCAAATTTTCAGAAAAACTCACCCAAGTATTTTAATATTTTTTCGATTTGTCATACTCTCTAAATATAGTCTTCTTTCTTTAGTAACTTCAACTAAAAAACCTCTGCTCTTTTCAGAACAGAGGTTTTTATGTAAGCAAAATTATTCAGAAAGCTCGCTTGTGCAGTGAGGACAACGAGTTGCCTTGATGTCGATTTCTGTGCAGCAGAAGGGACATTTTTTAGTTGTGGGCTCAGGCTTGGGAGCGTCCTTCTTGGGAACAAGACCCTTAACGCCTGCAATAGCCTTAACGAGTAAGAACACAACAAAAGCAAGGATAAGGAAGTAGATAACTGCGGAGATGAAGTTACCATAGCTGAATGTTGCAACGCCTGCTTCTTTAAGAGCGGCTAAGTTGTTCTCAACGCCCTCAGGGATTTCACCAAGTACAATGTACCAGCTTGAAAAATCCATACCGCCTGTAATGAGAGAGATGAAAGGCATAATTACGTCGTCAACCAGTGACTTGATAATGCCCTGAAAAGCAGCACCGATTACAACACCGACAGCCATATCAATTACGCTGCCCTTGGAAATGAACGCCTTAAATTCTTGGAAAAACTTTTTCATTTCTGAACACCCTTTTCATTTAATATTAAATTATTTCAAAACGGCTTTGTGGAAAACCTTTTTGCCCTTTTTAATTACGATGTAGCCATCTGTGAAATCATCCTTTGTAAAGGACTTAAACACATCTGTTACCTTTTCGTCCTTGGCAACAACGCCACCCTGCTGAACAAGACGTCTTGCCTCGCCCTTAGATGGTGCAAGCTTGCACTTAACCATTAAATCCATAATACCGATAGCACCGTCTGTGAAATCCTCGTCAGCAATCTCTGTGGAAGGCATATTCTCTGTGCTTACAGCACCTGAGAAGAGAGCACGGGCAGTTTCCTGAGCCTTTGTTGCCTCTTCCTCGCCGTGGATAAGCTTTGTAACCTCAAAAGCAAGGATTTCCTTGGCCTTGTTGATTTCGCCGCCTTCCCAGCCTGCAATCTCGTCGATATACTCAAGGGGTAAGAATGTGAGAATCTTCATACAACGGATAACATCAGCGTCGTTGATGTTTCTCCAGTACTGATAGAACTCGTAGGGGCTTGTCTTGTTGGGGTCAAGCCAGAGAGCACCCTTCTCGGTTTTGCCCATTTTCTTGCCTTCAAAGTTTGTAAGCAAGGAGCAGGTAAAGGCGTTTGCCTTTGCGGTTTCAGGAATGGGAGTGCCGTTTTCTTCGTGCTCTTTGGCAGCGATTCTTCTGATAAGCTCAACGCCGCCAATCATATTGCTCCACTGGTCATCGCCACCGAGCTCAAGCTTACAGCCGTACTTCTGGTTAAGTACATAGAAGTCGTAGCTCTGCATAAGCATATAGTTAAGCTCAAAGAATGTAAGACCTCTCTCCATTCTCTGCTTGTAGCACTCGGCAGAAAGCATTTTTGCCACTGTGAAATGAACGCCAACCTTCTTGATAAACTGGATGTAGTTAAGGTCCAAGAGCCAGTCTGCGTTATTAACGATAAGAGCCTTACCGTCGGAAAAATCAATGAGGTTACTCATCTGCTTCTTGAAGCACTCAACGTTGTGGTTGATGTCCTCCATAGTAAGCATTTTACGCATATCACTCTTACCTGAGGGATCGCCAACTACACCTGTGCCGCCGCCGAAGAGAGCGATGGGAACGTGACCTGCGCGCTGAAGGTGAGCCATCATAATAATGGGAATAAAGTGGCCGATATGAAGTGAATCTGCTGTGGGGTCAAAGCCTACATAAAAGTGCACGGGACCTTCGTTAAGCTGCTTAACGATTTCTTCCTCGTTGGTGCACTGGGCAACAATGCCACGGGCTTTGAGTTCTTCAAAAACTGTCATTGGTATCAATCCTTATATATTTTTATAGTGTATAGTATAAAATGAAACTCGACATAAATCAAGTATTTTATCTTTTTTTGCCTCGTTTTGTGGGCTTTTTGCCCTTATTTTTGCCGTTTTTGCTCCTTGCCACTGGTTTTGCAGGTGGCAAAGTGCCTTTTACAAGGCAATTTGCGGTATTTCCTATAAGGTCAGTCCTGCCTGCCATCTTAAGGCCTTCAATAATAAGCTCTTTATTTTCAGGTCTGTAATACTGCATTAAGGCACGTTGAATCCGCTTTTCCTTGTCGCTTTTGGCTACATAAACTTCCTCTAACGTATAAGGGTCAAGTCCTGTGTAGAACATAGCGGTGGAAATTGTACCCGGTGTGGGGTAAAAATCCTGCACTTGGTCAGGTCGGATTTTTTCTTTTTTCAGAAAAACTGCCAGTTCCACGGCTTCTTTTACAGAGCACCCGGGGTGAGAGCTCATAAGATAAGGCACAACGTACTGCTCCTTGCCCACCTTGCGGGTTATGCGGTAAAACTCGTCGCAGAATTTTTTGTAAACCTCAATATGAGGCTTACCCATTTTATCCAAAACGATATTGGAACAATGCTCGGGAGCGGTGCGAAGCTGACCGCTGACGTGGTGCTCTACAAGCTCACGGAAAAACTCCTTATCCCTGTCTTCCATAAGATAATCAAATCTGACGCCTGAACGGATAAAGACCTTCTTGACGTGAGGCAGAGCTCGGAGTTTTCTCAGCAAGTCAAGGTAGTCGCTGTGGTCAACGTCAAGATTCTTGCAAGGAGTGGGAGCTAAGCACCTTTTGTTTTTGCATACACCGTGCTCAAGCTGCTTCTGACAGGAAGGACGGCGAAAATTAGCGGTAGGGCCGCCAACATCGCTGATATAGCCCTTGAAATTCTTATAATTCTTGAAATCCTCAGCTTCCTTTAAAACTGACTGGTGGCTTCTCACTGTAACTGTTCTGCCCTGATGAAAAGCAAGGGCACAGAAGTTACAGGCACCGAAGCAGCCTCGGTTGTGGGTGATGGAAAACTCAACCTCTTCTATTCCCGGCACACCGCCCAAAGCTTCGTAAGAGGGATGATATGTACGCTCATAAGGCAGAGCGTAAACCTCGTCAAGCTCCTGGGTATTAAGAGGCGGCATTGGTGGATTACAGATTAAAATACTGTCGCCGTGACGCTGGATACATCTTCTGGAAGAGTAGGCGTCATTTTGCTCAAGCTCTTTTCTTGCGGCAACGGCATAGTCCTTTTTGGACTCCTTAACTCGCTCAAAGCTGGGCAAGTCCACGGCAGGTGCAGGAGTATAATCCTTGGTTTTTACTGTGTAGCAAAGGCCTTTTATATCCTCAAGACTTCTGCCCTCATCTAATGCGTGGGCAATTTCGCGGGTCTGATTCTCACCCATTCCGTAGGTAAGGTAGTCCGCCTTTGAGTCAAAAAGGATAGAGGGCATAACTTTATCTGACCAATAATCATAGTGGGCAAAACGCCTTAATGACGCCTCAAGTCCGCCTATAATAATCACACTGTCAGGGAAAAGCCTGCGTATAATTTTAGAGTAAACAGTAACGGCTCTGTCAGGTCTTTTGCCTGATTTGCCGCCTGCTGTATAAGCGTCGTCGCTTCTGGGACGTTTGTTGACGGTATAGTGTGCCACCATACTGTCGATATTGCCCGAATTTACCAGAAAGCCGAGGCGAGGCTTGCCAAACTGCAAAAAGTCGTCGTCTTTTCTCCAGTCGGGCTGAGGCAGAATTGCCACTTTAAAGCCTTCTGCCTCTAAAACTCGGGAGATTATAGCCGTGCCAAAGGCAGGGTGGTCAACGTAAGCGTCGCCTGTAACAAGCACAAAGTCAACCTCATCCCAGCCTCTTTTTCTCACATCTTCAATTGTAATAGGAAGAAAAGCCATAATAAAAATCCTTAATTGTCAATTCTGTTGGTTCTTTCCAACCAATCCTGATATGTTATGAGAACATCTCTGGGCTTTGCACCCTGATGAGGCCCTACAATGCCCATCTGCTCCATATCGTCAATCATTCTGCCTGCTCGTGCATAGCCTACTTTCAGACGACGCTGTAAAAGAGATGTAGAAGCCTGTCCTGCGTCAATAACACACTTGATAGCTTCTTCCATTTTTGCGTCAACGGCGATTTCACCTTCCTCTTCACTGCCGCCTTTGTTCTTAGCGTCAAGGTCTTCGGCAGTGATACGGCGAATCTGCTCTTCAATATCTTCGTTATACTGAGCTTTGTTCTGATTTTTAATGAAATCCGTAACACCTTCGATTTCCTCATCTGTTGCGTAACAGCCCTGCACACGGATGGGCTTGGAAACACCAACAGGAGCAAAGAGCATATCGCCTCGTCCAATAAGGTTTTCGGCACCGCCGAAATCAAGTATAGTACGGGAGTCAACCTGTGAGCTAACCTTAAGGGCAATTCGGGAAGGAATGTTTGCTTTAATAACACCTGTAATAACGTTAACAGAGGGTCGCTGGGTAGCAATAACAAGGTGCATACCGGCGGCACGAGCCATCTGGGCAAGTCGGCAGATTGCGTCTTCTACCTCTTTGGGAGCGGCCATCATAAGGTCGGCAAGCTCGTCAATGGCAATAACAATCTGAGGAAGCTTTTCTTTGGGCACAGGAAGACCCGAAACCTCCATACAAACCTCCTGCTCATCGGTGGAATTTTCCTCGATAAACTTAAGGTTTGCGTCGATAAGACGGTTATAGGAGTGAATCTCCTTACAGTCGTATTCGGAGAAAAGACGGTATCTCTGCATCATTTCCGTAACTGCCCAGTTAAGAGCACCTGCCGCCTTTTTTGCGTCAGAAACTACGGGAACAAGCAAATGAGGAAGCCCTTTATACTTTGAAAACTCAACCATTTTAGGGTCGATAAGAACAAACTTAACCTGGTCTGGAGTTGCCTTGAAAAGTATGCTCATAAGAATTGAGTTTACGCATACAGATTTACCTGAGCCTGTTGTACCTGCAATAAGCAGATGAGGCATTTTTGCAAGGTCGGTGGAAACAATCTCGCCCGAAATGTCTTTACCAAGAACACAGGTAAGCTTACTGTCAGCCTTTTTGAAAGGCTCGGAGTCAATAAGCTCACGCATTGTAACAACGCTTGTGTATTTGTTGGGCACCTCAATACCCACGGCTGCTTTACCGGGGATGGGAGCTTCAATTCGAACCTTATCGGCGGCAAGATTAAGGGCGATATCGTCGGCAAGGTTGGTGATTTTGTTAATCTTAACGCCAGCGGCAGGCTTAAGCTCGTAACGGGTTACGGACGGACCGCGGCAGATGTTTGTAATGGAAGCAGAAACACCGAAGGACTTGAGGGTATCCACCAGCTTTGTGGCATTGCCCTGAAGCTCACGCATAGCGTCGCCGTCGTTAGAGTCAAAACGCTGACGAAGAAGTCTTACAGAGGGGAAAGTATAGGCAGAAACCTGTTTTATCTCAGCCTTGACTTCCTCTTCAATTGCCTTTTCCTCAGCCGCAAGGTCAACATTAACGGAAGCCTTGGGGTCAACAGCAACTGTTTCGGGGTTAGCTTGCTTTGCACCACTTTCGATTACAGGACTATTCTTAGAATCGCTTATCTGTCTTGCAATTTCGCTGGCCTGATAAACGCCTGTATCGTCGATATAATCGCCGTTTGCAATTCTCACGGAATTGATGAGCTTATCGGAAGCACTGGTGTCCAAGGTAGGCTCGGGCTCGACATCGGCGGCAATATCGGGGGTAGCGTGACGTTTTTTCTTTTTTCTTGTGTCAAGAGGAATATCAATACGGCTGTTCTGACGCTCCACCTTTGAGAAATCTCTCTTGGGCTCTTCCTCCTGTGCATATCTGTGCTCTTCGTCGTAGCGGCGTTTACGCTCACGCAGAGCAATCATCTGCTTCTTGGCAACGTTCTCAATATCAATGAGAGAAATGCCGGTGAGAATCATAATAACCGCAATTAAAGCCACAATTACCAGAAGCTTGGGAACAAAATTATCGCCGATTAAGGCGGTAAGGGTATATCCTAAAAAGCAACTTATTACACCGCCCGAGAAAGGATGGGCGCTTGAGTATGTGTATGTATTGCCTATGGCTTTGAAAAAGTTTTCGTCCTTAACTTCAGCCGAACCGTAAAGGTAGAAAAGAGAGCTTACAAGAAGCACTGTAAGGGTCACAAGTGCCACCTTTGTACCTGCACGGTTTATTTGCTTTTCCTTAGCGGTCATAATGGCAAAGTAACCCAGTGCCACAGGCAAAAGGTAGGAGCAGAAGCCGAAAAGGCCGAACATCACACAGTGAAGCCAGTTCCAGAAATGCTCGCCTTTAAAAAGAGCAAGGACTAAAAGCACAACGGCAGAGGCAAGCATTAAAATCGCCTTTACCTGAGGATTGAGGCGTTTTTTGGCAGGAGCCTGAGCTTTGCTTCTGCTGCTTTTTGAGGGTCTGCCTCTTTTGGTTGAAGATGGTTTTTTCTTAGTTTGAGCCAAAATTAAACATCCTTTGTTTCAAAATAAATTAAGCAAAGGTAAAGCAAACAGTTGATTTAGTCACCATTTCATAAATGCTGACACCAACCACTGCAAGACCTGCAAGAGCTGTGTAAATCACAAAAATATAGGTGCGGTCTGTCTTGAGAAGCCACTTGAAAAGAGCGATAGAGAA
The DNA here is from genome assembly GCA_017465505.1 of Clostridia bacterium. Classification (GTDB taxonomy): domain Bacteria; phylum Bacillota; class Clostridia; order Oscillospirales; family Acutalibacteraceae; genus Ruminococcoides. The sequence continues at coordinate 156,011 of JAFTWB010000024.1, forward strand.
ATAACCCACCACCGCTGAGAAAATCATACCTACAATAACAGGGCCAAAGTCAACGGAAAGCCCCTGGGGAGCTTTAATTGCGTCTAAAAGCTCAAGAGCAGCGGCGGCTAAAATAGAAGGAATGGCAAGGACAAAGGTATAGTCCATTGCGTCCTGCTTTTTGATACTTCTTGACTGACCTGCTGCCAAAGTAGAGCCTGAGCGGGAAAGTCCGGGTAAAATTGCGGCAACGCACTGAGTAAGGCCTACTGTTAGAGCGTCCAGCACCTTATAGTCGGTCTTAAGCTTGGTTTTGCCCATTTTCTCAAGCTCTTCGTTTTTGCGATTTATCCTTGAACCTGCAAACAAAAGAACCGAGGTGAGCAAAAGAGAAATACCTGTTACGATAAAGAAAGAGCTGTCCCCTGTAAGAATATCCGCAAGGTCCTTTACCTTCATATCGTTACCGATGGGCACAAACAAAAGGAAAAGAGGCAGTAAGCCGATTACAAGCATTACAAGAAGATTTTCATCCTTTGTAAGCTTTTTAAAGCTGAACTTACCTGTGAAAATCTTTTTCACAAGAGAGCCAAAAGCCTTAATGAGCCTGAAAATCAGCTTGTAGTAGAAGGCACAAACCGCAACCAGTGTGCCCAGGTGAAGCATAACGTTGAAGAAAAGGTTACCCTCTCCCGAAATGCCTGTGAAATGCTGAAAAATGTTGAGATGTCCGCTGCTGCTGACAGGCAGAAACTCTGTAAGTCCCTGCACAACGCCCTGCAAAGCGGCGAGTATGTAGTCTATCATATTTACCTCCAATATGTAATTACCCCAAAGGGGTATTATTCATTATTTATCATCTCATAAAGAGCGTCCATTGCGTCAGCAAGACTTCCCACGGAGTCAATAAGCCCCTCGTCAACTGCTTCCTGACCTTCTAAAATTGTGCCGATATCCAGCACAAGCTCACCTGTGTTGAGCACAAGCTCGTTGTACCTTCCCTTTGAGATGTTGGAATTATCCGACACAAAGGTGGTGATTCTGTCCTGCATTTTTCTGAAATATTCAAAAGTCTGCGGAGCACCCACAGTCAACCCCGTTGTGCGTACAGGGTGAACTGTCATAGAAGCACTTTTGGCGATAAAGCTTTTTTTGGAAGCCACTGCCAAGGGTATGCCAATGGAATGACCGCCTCCCAGAACAATTGAAACAACAGGCTTTTTCATACCCGAAATAACCTCGGCTATGGCAAGGCCTGCCTCTACATCTCCCCCACAGGTGTTGAGAAGAATCAAAAGGCCCTGAATCCTGTCGTCCTCATCCACCGCCACAAGCTGAGGAATCACGTGCTCGTACTTTGTGGCTTTGTTGGACTGAGGCAGAATATAATGCCCTTCAATCTGCCCCACAATGGTAAGGCAGTGGATAATCACACCGTTTCGATTCACAAGCACCGCACCTGTTTCCACAATCTGCTCTGTGGTGGTTTCGGATACAGGGGAATTTTCGATGTCGGCACCGTCATTTTCAGCAGGATTTCGGATGTAAGAATCTTCACTGCTCTGATTTTTACCAGGATTTTTGCTCATTAAAATACACCTCAAGGGTATTATTGCCGACTTACCCCTTATAAATGTATATATATTATTTATTATATCAAATTAAGCTCATTTCTTCAAGTTTTTAATTATATTTCTTTATTACAATATTGTTTTTAAATTTTGTGATATGATATGCTTGAGGTGTTATGAATTTGAATACAACTATATACTTAGTAATTATCGTTATTTTAATTGCACTTTCTGCTTTTTGCTCATGTATTGAAACCGCCTTTTCCTGCGCAAGCAACATAAGGCTGAAAAAATTTGCAGACGCAGGCAACAAAAAGGCCAAAACCGCACTTTACATCATCAACAACTACGACAAAGCCCTCACCGCAATACTTATTCTCAACAACATTGTGAACCTTGGCTGTTCTTCTCTGGCAACTGTTGTTTGTCTGGAGCTTTTCGGTGATTACGGTGCTGCTATCTCCACAGGTGTCACCACACTTTTAGTGCTTACCTTCGGCGAGATTATCCCCAAGTGCCTTGGCAAAGAGAAAAGCGACTCCATCTCAATGGCGGTTGCAAAAATCCTCAAGGTGCTTATGATTATCCTCACCCCTTTTATTTTCGTTTTTTCAAAAATAAAAAACCTTGCTCTCAAGCTTTTCAGGGTTAAGCAGGAAGACTCCACCGTTACAGAGGACGAGCTTAAGATTATTGTTGAAAGCATTGAGGAACAAGGCGTTTTAGAGGAGCAGGAATCACAAATGGTTCGCTCTGCCCTTGATTTTGACGAAAAAACTGCTGAGGAAATCCTCACACCCCGAGTTGATGTCACCGCAATTGACATTGACGATGACCCTGACACAATCACGGACATCATCCGCACACAAAGATACTCCAGAATCCCCGTTTACAAGGGCACAGTGGACAACGTTGTGGGTATTTTACATAGCTGGGACTATATGGATGAGATTATCAAAGGCGGCAAACCCGACCTTGAAAAGCTTATCATAAAGCCCGAATTTATTTTCAGAACCCAGAAGCTTTCTGCAATTCTTGCAAACTTCAGAAAGAAAAAGCTTCACATTGCAATCGTTACCGACGAATACGGCGGTACTTTAGGTATCCTTACAATGGAAGATTTGCTTGAAGAAATCGTAGGCGAAATCTGGGACGAGGACGAAGAAGTTGAGCAGGAGTTCACCAAAATCTCCGACACCGAGTACAAGGTAAGCGGCGATATGGAACTTGAAGATATGCTCTCTCTCTTTGACAAAAAGCTTGACGACATTGAGTGCGAAAGCCTTACAGTAGGCGGCTTTGTGTTTGAAACTCTTGGCACAGTACCCGAAGAAAATGCAGAGGTTAAGCGTGACGGTCTTGAGTTTAAGGTTATTAAAGTAAAAGACCGCAGAATCCACAGTGTTATTGTAAAAGCAGTTGAAGAAACTGAAGACGAATAAATAAATACATACAACAAAAAATCACACCGCAGGCTCGTAAGTCTGCGGTGTTTCTTTTATGAAATATTTTATATTAGTAGTTTTCAGCTTTGATGAGGAAGTATGCCTGAGGATGGAAGCAAACGGGACATACCTTGGGAGCTTCTGTGCCTACTACGATGTGACCGCAGTTGCCGCATTCCCAGATAACGATAGAGCCCTTCTTGAATACTTCGCCCTTCTGAACGTTCTCAAGAAGCTTGCGGTATCTTTCCTCGTGAACCTTCTCAACCTTTGCAACTGCCTCAAACTGAGCAGCAATAGCGTCGAAGCCTTCTTCCTTAGCTTCCTTTGCAAATGTTGCGTACATATCTGTCCACTCGTAGTTCTCGCCGTCAGCAGCAGCCTCTAAGTTCTCAGCAGTTGTGCCGATACCGTTAAGGTGCTTGAACCAGAGCTTTGCGTGCTCTTTCTCGTTGTTAGCTGTCTGCTCGAAAAGGTCAGCAATCTGATTGTAGCCTTCTTTTCTTGCCTTGGAAGCAAAGTATGTGTACTTGTTTCTTGCCTGGCTCTCGCCTGCAAAAGCAGCCATTAAGTTTGCTTCGGTTTTTGTGCCCTTTAAATCTTTCATAGTGATATCTCCTTTATTTTATAAAATAGTAATCATTACTGATTTGTTGTGATTTAATTATAACTCATTTCTGTTAGTTTGTCAACTATTTCGTTCTTATTATACAAACAATTTATTGCACAAAGCATTGCATTAGCCGAAAGATAGGTCGGAAGCCCTAGTTTTTCAAGAAGCTCCTGTCTCAGCTTTGCAGAGTTTGCCCTTCCGGAAAGCCCCATTTCATAAAAATCCATCTTGGTGATTTCCTGCTTTTTTATAGGTTTTTCTTCGCCTATAATCTCTGCGCCGCACTTTCTCAGTGCCTCTGCCAAGGTTTCGGCACTTAAGCCTTCTACTCCCAGAAAACCATCCTTTGATGGAGCAGATTTTCGCTTTTCCACACCTTTTACAAGGGGTACATAGCACTGCTTTATTTTGCTTTTATCGGCTACTCCCACTAAAAAAGAGCGGATAACCTGCCCTGCTTTGTCGGGGTCGGTCATAAGGATGATTCCGTTTTTGGCGGCAATTTCACGGATTAAAAACTGCTTTTCCTTATCTGCAAAAATCCGAAACCCCTCGGTAGTGATTATGGGTGACGCAATAAACTCTCTAAGCCTCATAAGGTCATACTTGCCTTCTACCACCACAGTTTCTTTAAGCTCAAGCATAAGCAAGCTCCTCTTTGGCAATGAGGGTGAGCTTTGCAATAAGCTTAAGCACCTCTGCCTCTTCGTTAAGGGCAACTGTATTGAGCCTTGCGCTTAAATCCAGAATTTCTCCCAGACTTCGGCGTATGGCATTGGTAGAAAGCCGCTCAGACTTGCCTTTGATTTTATTAAGCACCCAGGTGCGATTTCCATATTTAAAAAAATCGGCAGTTTCGCTCATATTTGCACCGCTCTCAGTAGTAACCCTTGCTCTGTAAATATCAACATAAGAGTTTCCCAGAAGCCTTACTATAGAGCGTGGGTCTTCCTTAAGCTCAAAAAGCTTCGCCAGCAAGCTGTACGCTTTTTCCAGATTACCGAGGATTACAAAATCCATCAAATCAAAAATCTTCGCCTCAAGTTTTTTGACAACGACTTTTTCAATGTCATCGACAGTAATCTCTTCTCTGTCCCCTGTGTAAGCAATAAGCTTATCCAGCTCGTTTTTCAGGGCCTGAAGATTTGTACCGCAGTAATAAATCACCTTGCTGGCAGTAGGAAGGCTTATTTTTTTGCCTCGTTTGTCAGCCCAGGCGGCAAGCTGATGTTCAAGCGCTACAGCGTCACGCTGATTAAGCTCATAAACCTCTCCCTGAAGTTTTATAACCTTATCACAGAAGGGCTTGAACTTAGACTTTTTCCCAGCCTCGCCTGTTTTTGCGTTGGTGTCAAAGGTAGGATATGTGAAAATCAGCACAGTGCTGTCAGGAACACTTGCCAAAATCCCCTGCAATGCTTCAAAATCTTCCTTATCCAGCTTGTTGATGTCCATATCGTAAACCACAACAGTGTTGTAAAGAGCGGTGAAAGCCACCGCACCCACGGCAACACTGAGGTGCTGAAGGTCAACATCCTTGGTAAACTCGTGAAAAGCAAACTCGTCGGGACTTTCCCCTGCCACCTTTTTAATAAGCTGGCTTGTGTAATGCTTAATGAGAAACTTTTCATCACCGAAAAGCACATATATATTATTGTATTTTTTCGAACTAATATGCTTAGTAAGACTTTTTTCATCAAGATATGCCATAATCTAACCTACAATATCAAAATTTACAACATCCTCAACCAAAACAGTGTTGCAATCTCTGAGGCGGTAAAAATCTGCTACCGCTAATCTGTGAAATTCATCGCCGTTTGCAATCAAGGTGTCAAAGGTGAGAAGCTCCATATTTTCAATAAGAGAGCAAGTTATCAGTACGTTCGCACTACGCATATCTTCGGGAATATGCAAAACATCCCCAAGTTTTGGAAGAATCAGCACCGACTCATTAAAAAACTCAAGGTACTGATAGACGTTGCCATCCCTGTAAATTATGCTCAACGTCCCTTTGTCCCAGAGGTTAATGCGGTAATCCTGTTGGGTTTCAATAACGTTTTCTGAATACTCTCTCACATCGTCAACGTTTTCATCTATATCATACAGCAAAATTTCCTCATAGTCAAACGAAGAAAGTATGTTGCAGGCATTTATTTGGGCGGTGTTGTCATCTGAAGCAACCACCATAAGACTGTTTTTAGAATATGTTGAATCCAGAAGAGTTATGAGCTTTTCACTGTTATAAAAGCGACCTGAGCAGGACAGCACAGCATTACCCTCAGAGCAGTTCAGCAAAACACACTGTCCGTCTTTGGCAGAGCTCACATACACACTTAAAGCGTTCCTGTCTGACAAGCTGTATCCCAACACACCTGAAAACAAAATCAAGGCACTTAGCACAGAGCTTAGAAGATTAAGCCCTTTTCCCTGAAATCGAACAAGATATATGAAAGCAAAAAGGAGAAGGCTTACAATCATCCAATAGAAAACAAAGTTATAATCTGCCTTGACGTAAGACATAGGCAAAGAGGCGAAAAACTCGGCAACTTCGAAAATGAACTTACCAATAAATTCTGCAATTAAGGCAACGAAATCGGTTATGTTTTCAAAGCCGGGAATAAAATGCGTAGCAGAGCACAAGGCGGCAAATGCCATAAAGAAAGGCACAACAGGGATAACCACCATATTTGATAAAATCTGCACCAAAGAAACCTTGCCAAAGAAAATAACCGTCACAGGCAAAGTTCCCAAACCAGCCGTCAGTGTAGTGGAAAACAAGGTGATAATTGCCCTGAGAAGCCTATTTGGAAACTTAAACCAGACTTCATTAACAGGCTTAAGAGGTGATTTCAGGAACCTTTCCAGTTTTCCGGAAAAAGCGGTTATTCCAAAGGTTGCAGAAAAGGAAAGTAAAACACCGATATCTCCCACAATCAGCGGATTTGAAATAATCATAATAATTGCGGCAAGCCCCAAGGAGTTCACCGAATCTCCACGCCGCTTGAAGAAATGAGAAACATAAATAACCAAAAGCATAATAGCTGCTCTTATGGTAGATTTTCCAAAGCCTGTCAGAAAAATAAAAGCTATTACTACCAAAACTGAGATTACAGAACCTGTTAACCTGCCTTTTGGAAAACGTCTGAAGAGCTTATAAAACAGTGTTGAAACAATTGAAAGGTGCAATCCCGAAACAACAGTAATGTGACTTAATCCTGCACGGCGGATGTTATTGGCGTTTTCCGGGGAAATTCCTGCGTTATCTCCCAGAAGTGTGGCTGAGGCAAGGCCTGCACAGTCAAAGTCCAGCTCACTGTAAAAGGAAGAGCGTATAGCCCTTCTCAGGTTTACAACATAACCATAAAAAGGAAGTCTTTCGCATTTTTCGGTTTTAAGCCCATCTTCAGAAAATACAACCGCCGACACATAAACCTTTTCGGAATAATACTTTTCCAAAATCTCATTGGTAAGCTCCGCTTCAAACTCGAATGTATCCCCTATATCACAAGGAATTTCGTACTTATATTTAAGCATAAGCCTGAAATCTGCTTTATTTCCGTCAATTTCTTTAACTCTCAGCTTATAATCACAGTAGGAGCTCGTGCTTCTCTTCTGAGGCTCTTCCATAAGCACCGCTGAAACCTTATGTACTCCTGTGCAGTATTTTTCCTGCACAGGCTTAACTGCAAACTGACAGAAAAAATTAAAGAAAGTGACACTCAGCAGTATGGTAGCAAAAAAGACAACAGGTGAGATTTCTTTTCTGATTTTCTCCACTAAAATACCGGCCATAAGCCCCAGTGTACTCAGCACCGCCAGAACTACCTGTACTTGGGGTTCAAAATAAAAACAGACCGCCAGCACAAACATAGATGTTAAACCTGTCAGTGCCAACGGTCTTCTCATTTAACTCAATCCTTACTTAAAAAATAGAGGAAGCTTCTCTAAAAAGATAATGTCGTCTCTGTCGGCAGCGTCCCCTTCTGCAAGAACTGCGGCCTTGCCCACAACATTGGCACCGCACTTACTTGCAAGCTCCTCAAGAGCCTTGAGACTTTCGCCTGTGGAAATCACGTCGTCAAGAATAAGGACTCTCTTGCCCTTAAGCTCTTTTACCTCACTCTCGCCAAGGTGAAGAGTCTGCTGATTTTTGGTGGTAATGGACTGCACGGTAACGCTTAAGGGGTTACGCATATAAACCTTGAGTCCTTTTCTTGCCACAATAAACTTTCTGCAACCGATACGTGCAAACTCGTAGGCAAGAGAAATGCTCTTTGCCTCGGCAGTAAGCACAACGTCGTGTTCGGGGCAGATTTTAAGGAGTGCCTCGGCACTTTTCTCGGTGATTTCTACATCATTAAAAAGGATAAAAGCAGCGATATCAAGGTGCTCGTTAACCTCGAACATCTCAAGCTCACGCTCTACTCCTGCAATAGTCATTTTATATGTGCTCATACCCTTGCACCTCAGTTAAGCTTTTCGGAAAGCTTCTCGCCGCCGATAAGATGGAAGTGGATGTGCTTAACGGTCTGGGCGCCGTTTTCGCCGCAGTTATTTACAATGCGATAGCCTTCTTCAAGCCCTGAAAGCTTTGCAATATGAGGAATCTTTGTGAAAATATAAGTGATTATGTCCACATTTTCCTCAGTAATATCGTCAGCACAGCTAAGAACGTGCTCCTTGGGAATAATCACGTTGTGCACAGGTGCACAGGGGTTGATATCTTTAAAAACAAGGATTTTTTCATCCTCATAAACCTTGGTTGAGGGGATTTCTCCTGCTACGATTTTACAAAAAATACAGTCCATTTTTCATTCTCCTGTAATCAGATTCATTTTCTTACATTTTACTACAAAGGGTACCCCAATTCAAGGGGTTGCACCTAATTTTTAAAAATAAAAGAGCCCTCATAATGAAGGCTCTCAAAATTAAGCTTCTTTCTTTTTGGCGGTGATTTTCTTCTCCTCGCCTTTTAAGATTCTTTTTATGTTGTCCTTGTGCTTGATAATTGCAAAAATGCCGATACAAGCCGCTAAGATGGAAGTACCCCATACAAAGAAAAGGCTGTAAGGGTCAGCGGTTTCCAGTGAGGGCTTATACATAAAGAAGTAGGTCACAATAAAGTTTGAGGGACCCATCATAATGCCTGCGATAATTGAGCTTAAGGAAATGATACGGCTGAAAACAAAAACAATAAGGAAAGTACCCAGAACAAAAAGGAAAAATCTCCAGTCGATAACAGCCATCATTGCCGCAGTTGTTACAACACCCTTGCCACCCTTGAAGTTGAAGAAAACAGGGAAGCTGTGACCGACAACGCAGAAAAGACCTGCAATGAGCATTGTGTAATACATAAACTCGGTCTGTGCAGCAGAACCCTGGGCAACACCCTCAACAGGTAAGAATGTAATAAGCAGGCGAGCACAGAGCACAGAGATAACCGCCTTTAAAAAGTCAAATACAAAGGTCATAACCGCAGGGAAAACGCCTACACATCTTAAAACATTTGTAAAGCCTGCGTTACCTGAGCCAAGGGTGCGGATATCCTGCTTTTTCACGATTCTTGTGAAAACAACGGCAAAATTGATACTGCCCAGAATATAGGAAAAAACCGCAAGGGCGATTATGCACCACCAATAATTCTGAAGATAAAAAATCAGGGATTGGTTCATTTATTTATCTCCTCTCTCCCTAACAATAATTCTTATGGGTGTACCCTCAAGACCAAAGGTTTCGCGGATTCTGTTTTCCAGATAACGCTGATAGGAGAAGTGGAAAAGCTGAGCGTTATTGCAGAAGAAAACAAAGGTAGGCGGCTTTGTAGAGGGCTGGGTTGCGTAATAAATCTTAAGTCTTCTGCCTTTATCTGAAGGAGGCTGAACACGGGTGGTAGCCTCAGCCAGAAGCTCGTTGAGGATACCTGTTTTAATACGCATTGCGTTGGTGTTTGCAACGTATTTGATAAGCTCAAAGAGCCTGTCCAGTCTTTGACCTGTTTTGGCAGAAATGAAAATTGTGGGAGCATAGGACATAAAACCGAACTCAACGTCAAGATTTTTACGGAACTCGTTCATTGTCTTGTCGTCTTTTTCAATAGCGTCCCATTTGTTAACGGCAATTATACAGCCCTTGCCTGCCTCGTGAGCCATACCTGCAATTTTTGTATCCTGCTCCGTAGGACCTTCTTCGGCGTCTATCATAATTACGCAGACGTCACATCTGTCAATTGCCATCTGAGCACGGATGATACTGTACTTTTCAATTGCGTCGTCCACCCTGCTTTTACGTCTGATACCTGCGGTGTCAATAAAGGTGAACTCACCGTGGGAATTTTTGATTTTTGAGTCAATACTGTCACGGGTTGTACCGGCAATGTTTGAAACAATACATCTCTCTTCTCCTGTGATTCTGTTTACAAGAGAAGATTTGCCAACGTTGGGCTTACCGATAACTGCAACCGAGATAACCTCACTGTCCTCTTCTTCCTCTGTATCCCAGTTAATAAAGGAGAACACCTCGTCAAGTAAATCGCCTGTACCGTGACCGTGAACTGAAGAAACTCTTATAGGCTCGCCAAGGCCAAGATTATAAAACTCGTAAAATTCAGGCTCGGGCTCACCTACTGTGTCGCACTTATTTACGCAAAGAACAACGGGCTTGCCGCTTTTTAAGAGCATAGCCGCAACCTCGTGGTCTGTTGCCACAACGCCTGTGCGGATATCTGTAACAAGGATGGTAACGTCGGCAGTTTCAATGGCAAGCTCTGCCTGACGTCTCATCTGCGAAAGAATAATATCATCGGAATAAGGCTCAATACCGCCTGTATCAATAAGGCTTGCCTTGTGACCGCACCACTCAATTTCGCCGTAGATTCGGTCACGGGTAACACCGGGGGTGTCGTCAACAATGGCAGTACGCTGACCTGTCAGCTTGTTAAAAAGTGTAGACTTGCCTACATTTGGTCTGCCCACAACAGCTATAACGGGTTTTGCCATAATATCGCCTCCGTTTATCGTAAAATTTCGTCTAAAAGCTGTGCTCCGTCATTGGCGGTAGGCACAACCTCAACCTTAAGGGCATTTCGAACGTCGTCTACTGAGGTGTCGTCTAAGAACAAGTCGCCGTCACTTCTCAGCATTGAGGTGGAAAACAGGAGCTTATCTCCCAGATTTCTGTCCTTAAGGGTATTTATCAGATCCCTGCCTACAACCAGTCCTGTAACGTTTATCTTGTGACCGAAAAAGTCATTTATAACAGGCACAACGGTGACCTTAACCTTGGGAAATTTTTCCTCAAGAGTATCAAAAAGCCTCTGAAGGTAAGGTGCGGCGGATTCACCACTGGCAAGGGTAATGTTTCTTACTAAATTTTCGTCTGCCTGCTTTTCTTCAAGAGCAAAAGCAAACTCGTCATATAAAAGTGAAAGTAACCCCACGCCGTTTTCCAAACAAGGGAAATCCTCATAAAACTCAGCCTCGGGGATTTCACGCTCTGCCATAATGTAAAGCTCATCTGCAGCAAAAGCAATGCGTCTGCAATACTTTTCGAGGCATTTTTCTGAAAATTCCTCAACTATTTTAAGGGTCGCCTCAGCACTTTCCTTATTAAAGGGAGTGAGAGGGTAAAGCCCCTCACGGTGGTCAGTAAGACCCACAGGAACAACTGCAATGGAGTTGACTTTAAGCTTTTCAAGGTCGTTTAAGCTTCTCTTAAGCTCTTCGCCGTCGTTAATAGTGGGGCAGATAACAAGCTGGCAATTAAGGGTAATCCCTGCCTCAGAGAACTTTTCAAGAATCTTCAGCGACTGGCCTGCAAAGCGGTTGTTCATCATCATACATCTCAGCTCAGGGTTAGTGGTGTGCACCGAAACGTTAACAGGGCTGATGTGCATTTTGATAATTCGGTCAATCTCGTGCTGAGTGAGATTTGTCAAGGTGATATAATTGCCGAAAAGAAAGCTCAGTCGGCTGTCGTCATCCTTGTAGTAAAGAGTGTCACGCATACCCTTTGGAAGCTGGTCTATAAAGCAGAAAATACATTTATTCCTGCAAGAACGTTCCTTGTCCATAAGATAAGTGTCAAACTCAAGGCCTAACTCTTCGTATTCGGTTTTGGTAACTTTTACGGTGTACTCGCCTTTCTCACCCTTAAGAGTGACGTCAAGGTGAGTTTCAAGCTGGTAAAAGCGGTAGTCAAGGACATCAACGATTTTGTTGCCGTTAAGAGCCACAAGCTCCTCTCCAGCCTTGATACCTGCCCTGAATGCCGCAGAGCGAGGAGTAACGGATGAAATTTTTACAGACATAGAACCCTCCAAAAAAACAAAAGGGCGGCTTAATTAAAGCCGCCTTGTATCTTTTGTTAAGCTAAACCGGTTTCAGATTAGTCTTCCTTAGCGATAACCTGTCTGCCGTTGTATACGCCGCAGCTGGAGCATACCTTGTGGGGAGCCATATACTCGCCGCAGTTGGGGCAAATGCTGAGTGCGGGAGCGTCGAGCTTCCAAACATTGGAGCGTCTCTTATCTCTTCTTGCCTGTGAATGTTTGTTCTTTGGTACTGCCATCTCTTACAGACCTCCTTATAAATTTTATATGTTAATCAATAAGCTGTTTTAAAATCTCGAGCCTTGGGTCGATGTTACCTTTTCGGCAGTCACACTCAGCGTCGTTCAGGTTACATCCGCAATGGGGACATAAGCCTTTGCAATCCTCTGAGCAAAGGTACTTGCCGGGCAGGTCCAGTAAAATGTCGGAAACCACCAGGTCGTCGAGCTCAAGCTCAAAATCAGGCACTTCGATATAGTCATCGTCCTCGCTGTCTGATAAACCTGCAACGAGACGGTGTTCAAAAGAAAACTCAAGCTCTCTGCGAAGCTCCTTAAAGCAGCGGTCGCAGGGGCGGCAATAAACAAAGCTTACATCAAGCACAAGGCTGACAAAACCAAGCTTATTTTTAGCTTCAGCTCTTACCTCAGCGTCAGAATCGAATGGATAAATTCCGTCGAGAGTTATGGGCTTAAGCTCCACCTGAAACTCGGCATTTACTTTTGCTCCGTCGTTGAGGAAAACATCTTTAAGATTTAAAACCATAATGCACCTCAAAAACGCAATGACTCATAGTGAAAATACCATAAAGTATTATATCTGTTAGAGTACGATTTGTCAATGATAATTTTGCCGATATTCGTATTCTTTTTTGCCTATATGTTATAAAACTTGATAAAAACCGCCGATTTTTTTATTTTGAGGAATTTTTACTCTTCAAAGCCTTGGAAAAACACCTGTGACACATAGCGATATACTTGTCCTCTGCACCCAGCAGAACCTGCTCGCCGTGAGTGAGGATATTGCCATTTTCGTCGATTCTGGCGTTTACCGTTGCCTTTGCTCCGCAGGAGCAGATGGTCTTGATTTCCGTGATGGAATCCGCCACCTCAAAAAGCCTTTTACTGCCCTCAAAAAGTAGTGTTTTAAAATCCGTTCTCAGACCGAAGCACATAACAGGGATATCCTGAAAATCTACGATTTCCCTGAGCTGGTCTATCTGCTCTTTGGTGAAGAACTGGCACTCATCGGAGATAATTACGTCAACCCCCGATTTTTTGCTTAAAAGCTCAAGTATGCTGTCATCCTTGCCGATTATATCTGCCTCGGCAGAAAGTCCGATTCGGGATTTTAAGGTGTGCAGGCCGTCCCTTGTGTCAACCGAGGGCTTAATAAGCCACACCTTCATACCACGCTCTTCGTAATTAAATTTGGTTATCAGGGCATTTGCAGACTTCGAACTGCCCATTGCCCCATATTTAAAGTATAATTTTGCCATTTTTAATCCTTTATAATTTCTTTTAAAAAACTCTCGCCACACACATCTGCCGAAACCTTCAGATAATCACAGACAGTCTTGCCAATATGACAAAAGCCTTGCTTTGTGCCCAAATTGCAGGATTTAATTCTTTTTCCGAATATTAAAGCAGGTATATGCTCTCTTGTGTGGTCAGTGCTCTCAGTAAAGCCCGGGTCACAGCCGTGGTCAGCGGTAATAATCAATAAATCTTCATCCCTGAGATTTTTCACAATTTCGGGCACTGCCTTATCAAAATCAGCCAGAGCCTTTGCGTAACCGTCCACGTCGTTTCTGTGACCATAGACCATATCAAAATCCACAAGATTTACAAAACAAAGCCCCGAAAAATCCTTTTTAAGATATTCAAGAGTACGCTCTACTCCCTCAGAATTCGAAGCGGTGTATACATACTCCGTGATTCCTCGGCCGGTGAAAATATCCTTTATCTTGCCCACAGCAATAACTTTTTGCTCGTTTTCGCTGATATAATCAAGAATGGTCTTAAAAGGCGGAGCAAGAGAGTAATCGTGACGATCTGCCGTTCTTCTGAATCGACCTTCCTCACCTGTGAAAGGTCGGGCAATAACCCTACCCACACCGTGCTCTCCCCGCAAAAGCTTTCTTGCAATTTCGCAATACTCATAGAGCTTACTCAGAGGCACAACGTTTTCGTGGGCGGCTATCTGAAAGACACTGTCGGCGGAAGTATAGACAATCAAATCTCCGCTTTCAATGTGTTTTTGTCCGAAATCTGCAAGCACATCTGTTCCCGAATAAGGCTTGTTGCAAAGCACACCTCTGCCGCATTTCTGAGAAAATTCTTTGATAATCTCATCAGGAAAGCCTTGAGGATAGGTAGGCAAAGGCTTCTCACTTATGACACCGCAGATTTCCCAATGTCCCACGGTGGTGTCCTTGCCCTGAGAAAGCTCGGAAAACCTGCCAAACGCAGCAGTAGGAAAAGCTACACCCTCAAGAAAATCTACTCCGTCAATATTGAAAAGCCCCATAGACTTAAGATTTTTCAAATCAAAGTATTCAGATTTTGAAACAGAGCGTAGGGTATTTGCACCCTTATCGCCGAATTTTTCGGCGTCAGCCATTTCGCCTATTCCGAAGCTATCCAGAACTATAAGAAAAACTCGTTTGCTCATAATTACTCTTTAACAGTAAGCTGAGGAAGGCTTTCTGCCATCACGGCAGTTTCCAAAGCTAAAATCATCATATCTGTAAAGGTTTTCTCTCTGTCCTCGGCACACAAGGACTCAAAAGGCGGATACACCAAATCGGAAATGGTGCATATTGCCAGTGCACGTTTATTAAGTCGCTGAGCCGTCATATAAAGTGCCGCGGCTTCCATTTCTACTGCAAGGCACCCTACCTTACCCCACTCAACAGAAGGTGTAGTATCATCATAAAAGGTATCGGAAGAATAAAGCGAGCCTACCTTTATATTGATGTTATTTTCAAAAGAAGCTTTATCGGCAGTTTTCAGCAAATCAAAACTGCACACAGGGGCAACATTTCCTTTTAATCCGTACTGATTGGCAAAAGCGGAGTTTGTAGAAGCACCTATACCTACCACAATGTCTTTAAGCTTAACCTCACTGCTAATAGCCCCTGCACTGCCAACGCGGATAATATTCTGGACACCAAAAAACTTAAAAAGCTCATAAGAATAAATACCGATGGAAGGCATACCCATACCGCTTGCCATAACAGAAACCTTCACACCTTTGTAAAAACCTGTGTAACCCTGGATACCCCTCACGTTGTTCACAAGGGTGGGGTTTTCAAGAAAGTTTTCGGCTATAAACTTTGCTCGCAAGGGGTCACCCGGCATAAGCACGGTTTTGCCGAAGCCAAGATTTTTGTCCATAAGATTTATATGAGGTGTGTTAATATACTCCATTTACGTCACCCATACCCTTTACAATTTTAACAATACGGCTTGTACCAAGGCGTGAGGCACCAAGACTAATGAAAAGCTGAGCGTCCTCTAAAGAAGAAATACCGCCTGCCGCCTTGATTTTCACATTTTCCGAAACATTTTCGGCAAAAAGCTTTATATCCTCAGCAGTTGCTCCGCCTGTACCAAAGCCTGTGGAAGTCTTGATAAAATCTGCACCCGACTCAGAAACCACCTGACACATACGGATTTTTTCACTTTCTGTCAGAAAGCAGGTTTCTATAATAACCTTAAGCACCTTGCCGCAACAAGCCTTCTTAACCGCCTTGATTTCCTTTATAATCTTGTCAAAATCTCCGTTTTTCACGTCACCTATATTGATTACCATATCAATCTCGTCAGCACCCTCTGCCACTGCCTCGGTAGCCTCAAAGCACTTCACATTTTCTGTAACGTAACCATTTGGAAAGCCGATAACCGTGCAGATTTTAAGCCTGTCGCCCACATACTCCTTGGCTCTTCTGACGTAAGACATCGGAATACACACAGAGGCGGTTTTATACTTTATACCCTCGTCACAAAGAGCTTTGATTTCTTCAAAGCTTGCACTCTGGGAAAGAAGAGTATGGTCCACCATACTCAAGATTTTTTCAACGTCCATAGTATCACCCGAAATTCATTGTTATATAGATTATATATAATCAAAAAACGCTAGTCAACACGATAAAAGAATATTGACAAATTTATGGTTTTAGTTCAAAATATATATTGGATTTTTATGTTGATTTTCAGGGAAGAAGGGATTTCTTGATACCTCTTATTATTTTAGCTGTACTTATTATCGGTTTGCTTATTTTCTGCGTTGTCTTTGGTTTTCTGGCTTTTGAAAGAAGCTTCACCCGTCGGATTTATGAAGGTAACCCTATTGAAGCTGCCGTAAAAAAAGTGGGGGATCGCCCCTATAACCGGGATTTTAAAAAGGGAATTTGCTGGTTCAGAGATTTTCCTCACAAAGAAGAAATAAATATAAAAAGCTTTGACGGCTTAAACCTCAAGGGATATTACCTTAAAAATGAAAAGTCCCAAGGCAAGGTAGCAATCCTTTGCCACGGTTACCGCTCATTCCCCTATTTTGACTTTTCCGCCTCTGCCAAAATGTACTACGAACTTGGCTTTGACCTGCTTTTTATCGTTCACAGAACTCACGGAGAAAGCGACGGAAAATACATAACCTTTGGCATTAAGGAAAGATTTGACCTTCTTAAGTGGATTGAATACACCGACAAACGCCACTGCGGCAAGGCAAAAATCCTTCTTGCCGGAGTTTCTATGGGTGCTTCAACAGTTATGTATACTCTTGGTCTTGAGCTTCCTCAATGTGTAAAGGGTGCTGTGTGCGATTGCGGCTTTGACACTCCCAAGCACGTTATCGGCTTTGCTCTCAGAGAGGTTTTCAAAACAAAGTGGCTGGCTGATTTTATGTCCAACTTTGTAAGCTTTGCCGCTCTTTTTAAGATTGGTTCATTTTTAGGCAAAGTCAACACCTCAAAAAGCCTTAAGCACAACAAGCTCCCTGTTATGTTTGCCCACGGCAAGGCAGACGACGTTGTACCGTACAGTATGTACGAAAAGAATATCAGCGTGGGAGATTTTGAAAAAATCAAGGTTACCAGCGAAAACGCCGCTCACGGCCTTGTATTTTACTATGAGTACGAAGAATACCGCAAAGCTCTTATAAAACTTATGGATATTGCAGAAATCTGAGTATTTTCGTTGAAACCTCACTGATATTATGATAAAATAAATATTTGTTTTTCGGGAGGTATATATGAACAAAAAGCAAAAGATTATTACAGTTTCCACATTTTTAGTAAACTCTGCCCTTGCCATTATGGAGTTTGTGGGCTTGGTGCTGATGGTTGAGCTTTACAAAAGCTACAACCTGCACCCTTTCGGCTGGATTAAGTATTACACCCAGCTTTCCAACATTTTCTCTATGATTGTTGCCCTTATGGTGGTGGTTTGCTCTTTAAAGGATTTGGCAAAGAATACATACTCAGAGAAAAAGACAGTAAGGCTTCTTAAGTTTATCTCCACCTGTTGCCTTACAGAAACCTTTCTGGTAACTATGTTTGTGCTGGCACCTATGGGAATGATGGGCGGTTTTGTCCCCATTATGTTTGAAGGGCCTAACCTTTATCACCACTTTCTCTGCCCCATTGTTTCCCTGCTTTCTCTTTGTATCCTTGAAAGAGGCAGCAAAATCCGGTTTAAGCACTGCATTTACGCTTTAGTGCCAACCCTTATTTACGGAGCAGTAACAGTAACTCTCAACATTATGAAGGTTATGCACGGCCCGTATCCCTTTCTTCACGTTTATGAACAGCCTGTTTATATGTCTTTAATCTGGGCTGTGGTAGTTTTAGGCGGAGCTTTTGCAATTACTTTACTTGTAAAGCTCCTTGCAAATATAAATACAAAAAAGAAAAAGGAGAGTTAAAATGGCAAAGAAAAATCAGGCAGTAAAAGCCCCTAAGCTGAGATTTACGGTAAATCACGCTTTGGTCACTCTTTATACCATTCTGATGTTCACACTTTTCCCTTTGTTTCTGACAAATGCCTATCAGTACGCACGACGTGACAAATTCTGGGTTTTTGTTGTACTTACGGGAGTTGTGGGTGCTGCTGTGGGAATTATCCTTTTATGTCAGTATTTTTCAAAAGACACTGCTTCATACAAAGGTGTTCAGACCTACAAAGACCCTTTCAGACTTAACCTTACAGACGTTGGTATTCTGGCTTTTTTAGGTGTAAACATTATTTCCACTATTATTGCTTTAATCAACGGCGGTGATTTTTACAATCTCTTCATTGCCAACAGTAATGCCAGAAATATGGGCTTGCTGATGATTATTGCGATTACGGTCTGCTACTTCTGTGTTACAAGATTTTTCTACTACACAAAGTATGTGATTTACTTTATTTTTGTAGGTATGACCGTAATGAGCTTTGTGGCAGTGCTTAACTACTATCACATTGATGTTCTGGGCATTTTTGCAAAGTACAAGTCAAACTTGGATGTTCAGACAAACTTCACATCCACCATCGGCAACAAGAACTACCTTTCTGCTATGATTACGGTAGCCTTGCCTTTCTCGGCAGGTCTTGCACTTGCTACGGAAGACAAAATCCTCAGAATAATCGCTTATGTAAGCACAGGACTTCAGTTTATGGGCCTGTTGGTTGCAACCTCCGACAGTGGTTTCCTCGGTACATTTGCTGCCTTTGCGGTTATGCTGGTAATCGCCAGCAAGGATATGAAGAAGCTTTCAAGATTCTTCTTCTGCCTTGCAATTATGATGTTCTCCGCTAAGCTTCTGTGGCTTTTCGACCTTCTTATGAAAGGCAATAACAAAGGCTACACAAGCTTCTCCGAAATTTTCGTTTACAACCACTTTGTTGCAATACTTATTCCCTTGTTCCTCATCTTTGCAATTCTTTGCAGTCTTGCCAAGGATAAAGGTGTAGAAAAGTTTGCGTTTATCGGCTCTTTTGCTCTTGTGGCTGTAGGTTTTGCAGGAATTGTGGCAATGTTCATTTACTACTCTGTTATTGACACAACCTCAACTCTGGGCTCTTTCACAAGATTCTTCCGCTTTGACGAAAGATGGGGTACTCACCGAGGCTTTATGTGGATTAAGTCCTTTGAGGCATTCAAGGGCTACAACTTCTTCGAGGTGCTCTTCGGCACAGGCCCCGACACCTTCTTCAATGTGTTCAAGCCTTATTTCAAGGAGCTTTCTCAGAAATTTGGTGACGGCTCTACAAATGCAGCTCATAACGTTTACATCAACTACCTTATGACCGTAGGCGTTTTGGGTATTATGAGCTACCTCTTATTTGTGGGCTCAGCTATCACAAATGTTATCAGAAACTCCTTTAAAAACCCATTGGCTCTTATGTGTGTGGGCGTAATTGTTGCTTACGCAACTCAGGACATTGTAAACATTGCAAAC
Organism: Clostridia bacterium; assembly: GCA_017465505.1. GTDB lineage: Bacteria > Bacillota > Clostridia > Oscillospirales > Acutalibacteraceae > Ruminococcoides. The sequence continues at coordinate 175,389 of JAFTWB010000024.1, forward strand.
CCTGTAAACACACCTTGGTTTATTATGTTCATCGCCCTTGCAGAATCTACCAGACTCAAAGCAAACTCTACGGAAAGACTTCTGGAAGAAAAGTTTTAAATTTCCTTTAGAGAAGATAAACCCTCACTTGCAAGTTTTTTTATTGAAAATTGCAGAGATTTTATTGACAGACAAGGCTTTTTGGATGTATAATAAATCGTCTTTTTTAAATACTTATTGAGTATCTAAAGAAATCAGACAGCGTCCGCTTTAAACAGGACACGAAAGGAAGTAAAAGCTATGCATTACACCGGAGTTGTTTCAAGAGGTATCATCACCCCTATTTTTCAGGAAGGTGACGATCTTGTATCAGCTATCGTAAAGAGCATCACAGATGCTGCTGAAAACGAAAAATTTGAGCTTCAGGACAGAAACATTGTAGGCGTTACAGAGGCAGTTGTTGCAAGAACACAGGGCAACTACGCTACTGTGGATCAGATTGCGGCTGATGTACGCAATAAATTCGGCGGTGAGGACCTCGGTATTGTGTTCCCTATCCTCTCCAGAAACCGTTTTGCAATTCTTCTTCGTGCAATCGCAAAGGGTTGCAAGAAGCTTTATGTTCAGCTTTCTTACCCCTCTGACGAGGTTGGTAACTCCTTTATCACCTACGACGCTATCGACGAAAAGGGTGTTAACCCTTACAGCGACAGCTTCGACGAGGAAGGTTTCCGCAAGGTTTTCGGCTTTGAAACAAAGCACACCTTCACAGGTGTTGACTACATCGAGTATTACAAGAGTCTTGGCGACAACATTGAAATCGTTTTCTCCAATGACCCCAGATATATTCTCAACTACACAAAAAATGTTCTCAACTGTGACATTCACACACGCTTCCGTACTCAGCGTCTTCTTTTAGCCGCAGGTGCAGAAAAGGTTTACCGAATGGACCAGATTCTCACTGAGAGCGTTGACGGCTCAGGCTTCAACCCCCAGTACGGTATCTTAGGCTCCAACAAAGCAACAGAAGAAAAGGTTAAGCTCTTCCCCAGAGATTGCGATAAGTTCGTAACCAAGCTTCAGCAGGCTCTCCTGGAAGCAACAGGCAAGCATATGGAAGTTATGGTATACGGCGACGGCGGCTTTAAAGATCCCGTAGGCGGCATTTGGGAGCTTGCAGACCCTGTTGTTTCTCCCGGCTACACAAGTGGTCTTGAGGGTACACCTAACGAGATTAAGATGAAGTACTTTGCCGACAACGACCTTGCAGGTCTTAAGGGTGAGGAGCTTGCAGCAGCTATGAAAGAGCTTATCAAGAAAAAGGAAAGCAACCTTGTTGGCGATATGACTTCTCAGGGCACAACACCCAGACGTCTTACCGACCTTCTGGGCAGCCTTTGCGACCTTACCAGCGGCTCAGGCGACAGAGGTACTCCCTGTATTCTCATTCAGGGCTACTTCGACAACTACGCAACAGAATAAAATTTTACGGACTGTGCACAACACAGTCCGTATTTTTTTCTTGATTATTCAGGGTTAAAGTAGTATACTTAGTTTATTAAATTAAAGGGGTAGATTTTATGAAAAAGTCAGCAGCCTTTGTTGCTGTGATTCTTGTGCTGTGCTGTATGCTTTCAGCCTGCGGCAAAGCTTCTGAAAATCTTGAGGGAAGCTGGACTCACACAGAGGACGGTGTTTCAATCACTTTGGTGTTCAATGCTGACGGAACAGGAAAAATCGAGGCTCTCGGCGGTCTTATGTCTGTTCAGTATACTTACAAGCTTGATGGCGACACCATTGTTTTTCACGAGCTTAACCAAGAAATTCTGGGCTCAAATCCCTACACTATGAAAATAAAAGGCGATGAACTTTCTCTTACCGCAGGCGGCGAGGTAATGGTATTCACCAAGGATAAATAACAAACACAAAACGGAGTCACAAAAGTGACTCCGTTTTTTTATCTGAGCATATCATTTATAAGCTTCATCTGTGCCTGAACATCCTTCTCGGTAACGGGAATAATCACCGAGTGCTTGCACATACCCTCAATAATAAAGCAAATCTGCTTTGCCGCTGCCTTGGGGTCTTTGCAATGATAAACCTCTGTCTTGTTGCCCATTTTAATAAGCTCTTCAAGGATTTTCAGACAATCCTCGGCACGTTTAACTGCAATCTCACGACCATTTTTGCCGTTGGTTGCAAACTCGGTAATGGCGTTGTCTATGCCAAAACTGTTTTCTAAAATATTATTGAGCCTGTGCTCAAGGTAAACCTCGAGGATTTTATCAGGGGCAATCTCCCCCTCACGAGCTTTCTTAAGGGAAGCAAAAGCACTTTGCTGCTCCCTTTCAATAATCGCTGTAAAAATCATTGCTGTAGAGGAATAATGCCTGTAAAGTCCACCTCTGGAAATAAACGACTCTGCACATATATCTTTCATAGTAACGGCAGTGAAGCCTCGCTCTGCAAAAAGTCTCTCAGCAGCGTCAAGTATTCTTTTATCGGTAGCCATACCCTTTGCGCCCAATTTTTACACCCTCTCAGATATAGTTTTGACACACAAAGTATAGCATATCATTTTTATAAAAACTATAAAATAAGCAAAAATGACGTTTTTTTAGTAAAAAAAGCAATTTTTGCTTAATTTTTTATAAATTTAACTCTTGACATTAAAAAAGCCCTCTCTGAAACGAAAGCGGGGTTGCTAAGGACAGTTATCTTTAATAAACGCGAAATTTGGCACACAAATTTCCTGCTTGTAACAGTATAAGACAAAACTACCCGAAGAAGAGAAAACAACACTCTTTTTCGGGTAGTAATTTTTATATAGTGATATTCTGTGCTTTTCGCACAGAGTGATATTTCCCTTTCGGGAAGTGATATTGAAACCTTACGGTTTCAGTGATATTTTATTCGCCAAAAACTGCCGAAGGCAATATCACTTGAACTTTAGTTCAAATATCACTGCGTAGCAATATCACTCGCTGCAAGGCAAATAAAACTGCCCAAGTGTCCTTAAGAACACTTGGGCAATGAGAGGGCAGTTTTAATCTTATTCTGTCATAAAGAGAACGCCTAAAGTAGCGGGGCCGCAATGGCTGGAAATTGTACAGCTTGCAGAGGTAACGAAAATCTCCTTGAAAATGCCCTTGCTCTTGAGGTGTTCAAGAGCAATTTTCACGATATCGTCCTTATCTGAGGAATATGTAATAAAAGCTCTGTCGGTTTTGATGTTGTCGTACTGAGCCAAAGTGTCGTCGATATAATCTGTAATTACCTTTGTAAGCTTACCGCGATACTTCTTTGTAACGCCCATAGCACCATTTTTTGAGTTATCAACGCCAATGCAGGGTTTGAGTCCGAGAAGATTTGCACCGAAAGCCGCAACAGCAGAACATCTGCCGCCTGCCTTCATAAACTCAAGAGTATCAAGAATAAAGCTGGCGTGGTTCTTCTGGTTAAGGGCTCTTACTTCCTCAGCAATCTGCTTTGCAGGCATACCCTGCTGAGCTCTGATTGCCGCCTCAATTGTAAGAAGACCTGCGCCTGTGCTCAGTGAGCAGGAATCAATGGTGTGAAGCTTTCCCTCAAGCTCTTCAGCAGCAAGAACGGAGCTTCTGTAGCTTACAGAAAGAGCTGAGCCAAGGCTTACATAAACGATTTCGTAACCGTCATCAATATAGGGCTTGAATGTATCAATAAGCTCCTCGCTGTTAATAGCAGCAGTCTTGGGGAGCTCTTTGGTTTCGTAGTAGTGATTGAAAAGCTCTGTAGTGGTTATGTTTACGTTATCCTCATAGGTTTTACCCCCTAAGTTTATATGCATAGGGATTGTCTTGATACCATATCTTTCGTAAAGCTCAGGGGTAAGGTCAATTGTGCTGTCAGAGAAAACTAAAACCTTGTTACTCATAAAAAGCTTCCTTTCTCAAAAAGAAAATTTCTGTTGTGAAGTCGGGATAAATATGCTACAATTAAATTGCAGTATATAATTATAACTATTTTATTATATACTATATTTAAAAATATTTCAATAAGGCGTGAGAACATTATGACAAAAAAATACACCTACGGCAGTCCTTTTTTTACAGGTGCTGTTGTTAAGGATTTAGCGATTGAAGCTACCCCTATCCCCTACTTTAAGGTTTGCCTTGAGGATGGCATTTCCTTTGAATATAAAATGAATGACAGGGACATTGTTTACGGCTTAGGTGAGGCTTCACGAGGCATTAACAAGCGTGGATACGTTTACGACTCTTATTGCAGTGACGATTTCTGCCATCTTGAAACCACTCGCTCTCTTTACGGTGCTCACAACTTCATCCTCATTGAAGGCGAGCAGACTTTCGGTGCTTTCTTTGATTATCCCACAAAGATCACCTTTGACATCGGCTTTACAAAGGCAGACACACTAAAGATTTTCTGCAACAAAGCAGACATCGACGTTTATATTATTGAGGGTGACTCTCCTCTTGAAATTGTAAAATCCTTCAGACAGCTTATCGGCAAGAGCTACATTCCTCCACGTTGGGCTATGGGCTATATGCAGAGCCGTTGGAGCTACTATACCTCAGACGCTGTAAGAGAGGTCGCAAAGAATTACCGCAAAGAAAACATTCCTCTGGACGCAATCTTCCTTGATATCGACTATATGGAGGACTACAAAGACTTCACCATAAATAGCGAGCGTTTCGGTGACCTGCCTCAGCTTATTGAGGAAATGAAAGAGGAAGGTATCCGCCTTGTACCTATCATTGACGCAGGCGTTAAGATTGAAGACGGCTATGATATATACGAAGAGGGTTTAGAAAAAGGCTATTACTGCGTTGACAAAGACGGCAAGCCTTTCAAAGCAGGCGTATGGCCCGGACTTACCCACTTCCCCGATTTTCTTAACGAGGAAGCAGGACTTTGGTTTGGACTTAAATACAAGGCTCTCACCGACCTTGGCATTGAAGGCTTCTGGAACGATATGAACGAGCCTGCTATTTTCTATTCCGAAAACGGAATCAACCGCTTCTACGAAAAGCTTTCCGAAATTACAAACGGGGATAAGTCCGTTGACAACTACAACAAAATCAAGGACATTGTAAATTCATTACAAAACTCTCAGGAGGACTACAACTCCATTTATCACAACGTTAACGGCAAGCTTATAAAGCACAACGACATCCACAATATGTACGGCTACAAAATGACAGAGTGTACCGCAAAGGCTCTTAAAAAACTCCGCCCCGATGAAAGAACTCTTCTCTTCTCCCGTGCCTCTTACGTTGGTATGCACCGCTGTGCAGGTATCTGGACAGGCGACAACTTCTCCTGGTGGAGCCACATTCTCCTTGAGCTCAAGCAGCTTCCTGCTCTTAATATGTGTGGTTTCCTTTATGTGGGTGCTGATTTAGGCGGATTTGGCAACAACGCCAGCCGTGACCTTGTTTTAAGATGGCTGGGACTTGGAATTTTCACTCCTCTTATGCGTAACCACGCCGCTCTCTGTACAAGAGATCAGGAGTGCTATCAGTTTGAAAATCCCGAAGATTTCAAGAATATAATTGACCTCAGATACCGCCTTATCCCCTATCTTTACAGTGAGTTCTTAAAGTGTGCCGTGGAGGACAAGATGTTCTTCAAACCCCTTGGCTTTGAGTATAAGGACGACGAAATGGCAAGAAACTGTGAAGACCAGCTCTTTGTTGGTGAGGAGCTTATGATTGCCCCTGTTTACACTCAGAACGCCATTGGCAGATACGTTTATCTCCCCGAGGATATGATGTCTGTCCGCCTTAAAGCAGGCGGAGAGCTTGAATTTGCAGAAATGGCAAAGGGTCATCACTTTGTTGAGATTCCTCTCAATGAAGTTGTATTCTTCATAAGAAGCGGCAAGTGTATTCCTCTTTGCGAGCCTGCTCTTTCCACAGACAGCCTTGATATGGACAACCTCACCTTAATCGGCTTTGATGGTGCAAGCTATGAGCTTTACACCGATGACGGTATGAGCACCGATTTAAGCAAAATTCAGAAAAAGACACTTGAAAAATAAATAAAAAGCTTTAGAGGTGAGATACACTTCACCTCTAAAGCAAAAATAAAAGCCCGCCGTTGAGGCACCCTCCGTAAGGAAGGTGCCTCAGTTATATTCGCCTTACGGCGAGTGATATTACTTCGCAGTGATATTATGCTTCGCACAGTGCTATTGTCTTTCGGACAGTTTTGGCACGAATATAACATCACGAAGACCGACAGGTTTTCATATCACTTTGCAATAATGCAAAATATAACTGTGAGACCTGTCTCACGACATCACTACTTATTTGAAGGAAATGTCGTTTTCGATATAAAAAAACGGAGACTACTTCTTTACGAAGTGTCTCCGTTAAGCGAGGCTTCAATTATTTGAAACTTTTCAAAAGGCGGAATGTGCCTGCTGTTATCAGCAGATAATCTCGCCGTCTACTGTGCCTGTTAAGCCGGCAGCGTTGGACTCATCAGTGTCGATGTGCATTGCAGGGAAGAACTTGTCGCTTACGCGGCAAACAACGTCGCCGAATGTGAGCTCTCTGCCTGTACCCATACCAACCTTAACGGAAACAATCTGCTTGTCCTCTACGCCGAACTCAGCAGCAGCTTCGGGAGTAAGATGGATATGACGCTTTGCAGCGATAACGCCCTCAGTGATTTCAACCTCACCCATAGGGCCAACCAGCTTGCAGCCGGGTGTGCCTGCAACATCGCCGGACTCACGAACAGGAGCAGCAATGCCAAGCTTTCTGGCGTCGGTGAGAGCAACCTCAACCTGATCAGCAGGTCTTACAGGGCCGAGAATAGACATTGTAAGGTCACCTTTGGGGCCAACAACCTTAACCTTCTCTGCACAAGCAAACTGACCGGGCTGAGAAAGGTCCTTTTTGTTGGTAAGCACTGCGTCCTTACCGAAAAGTGTTTCAAGAGTAGACTGACATACGTGAATATGTCTTGCAGAAGTTTCTACCATAATTTTCATTTTGAAATTACCACCATTTCATTAAATATTTAACAATGTTATTTTACACCCAACTGCGACAAATTTCAACTCTTTTATCCATTTTAGGAGGGATTATATGTATAAAACCTGGGAAGAATTGCAAAAAGCCTGCAATACCTGCACAAAATGCGGTCTTTGTGAGGACAGAACCAATGTTGTTTTTGGCGTTGGCGTTAAAAATGCCGAGGTAATGTTTATTGGCGAAGGTCCGGGAGAGAACGAGGACATACAGGGCGAGCCCTTTGTAGGCAGAGCCGGAAAGCTTCTGGACAAAATGCTTGAGGCGGTGGATTTAAGCCGAGAGAAAAATATATACATCGCAAATATGGTAAAATGCAGACCACCAAAAAACCGTGACCCAAAGCCTGAGGAAACCGAGCTTTGTATTGACTGGCTTAGGAATCAGTTCAGGCTTATGAAGCCCAAAATTGTGGTTTGCTTAGGCAGAATTGCCGCCGCTAAGCTTATTAAGCCTGACATAAAAATCACCAAAGAGCACGGAATGTGGTTTGAGAAAAACGGCACACTGATGATGGCAATGCTCCACCCTGCCGCACTTTTACGTGACCCGAGAAAAAAGCCCGAGGCGTTTGAAGATTTCCTCACCTTACAGGCAAAAATCAAGGAAATCTGCGAAAGCACATACTGAGAGGCTGCTATGGAAATCAGAGTTTTTCACAAGTTACCCCTTGAAGCTGTTAACATAAGAATGAATATTTTCGTTAAGGAGCAAGGTTTTTCCGAAACTCTTGAGATTGATGAAAACGAAGAGAGAGCAACCCACATCGTAGGCTTTATAGACGGCAAGCCTGCAGCCACCTCCAGATTCTTTTATGATGAAAGAAGAGGTGCTTACCTTATAAGCCGAATTGCAGTTTTGAAGGAACACAGAGGTAAAGGGCTGGGTGCACTAATAGTAAAAGCCGCCGAAGAACAAATCAGGGCTCAGAATGGCAAGACTACAGTTATTCACGCTCAGCTCAGAGTCAAGGGTTTTTATGAATCCATAGGCTACACTGCTTATGGTGATGTTGACCTTGAGGAAGGCGTAGAGCATATTATGATGAGAAAAGATTTATAAAGAGCACAACAAAACCCCCGAGGTTTCCTCGGGGGTAAGTTGTTTCGACAATTATATATTATCTGTCAATCAGACTGAAAGTAGAAAAGTAAAGTATAAATTACTCAGTTACCTTCTTGCGAGCGAAGAAAACTACGCCAGCAGCAGCGATCATCATAGCGATAGCTACAACAACGATTGTTGTTTCCTGACCGGAAGAAACTGCGCCACCTGTGGAAGGTGTAGCGGGAGCGTCAACTGTAGGAGCAACGGACTTCTCCTGTTCCCAAGCAACTTCTACGCCGGAATCCTTGATGAGCTTAGCTGTTGTATCCTGAGAAAGACCGAGAGCAGTGGACATATCGTCGATGATAGCCTGATCCTGCTTACCGCTATATGTTCTAGCGTCATCGAGCCAATCGTTGAGGAAGTCTGTGAAGAGCTTCTCAGCTGTAACTCCGGGGGGGAGGCAAGTACCGATGAGGTTACCGATAGATGTAACCTGCATTACGGGACCGTAGAGAGACTTATCCTGGTTCTTCCAGAAAGCAGCAACTGCTGTCTTGGAGCTATCCTGGGGGTTCTCATAGATTGTGCCATCAGCGTAAAGTGTATCGCCGTAGCAAGCAGATGTCATAATTGTGTCGTAAGTCTGAAGGCCGATATCTACGCTGAAGATTACACCGTAGTACTCGCCGTCTGTAAGACCGCCAACCTTGGATACATCGTAGGAATAGAGCTTATCTTCAACCTTTGTGCACTTCTCCTTCTTGGACTGCCAAGCTGCGAGAGAGTCACCGCCGTATGCCCAGATGTGGCAGTATACGGAGCTGAAGTTGTTCCAATCTGCGGGAACTTCGAAATAAATTGTTGTGTCGTCAGCAGCACTTACGCCGATAACAGCAACACTAGCCATGCAAACGAGAGCAAGAGCTAAGCAAAGAATCTTTTTGAACATTGCAATCTCCTCCTAAAAATATAAATGTTCAGTCTGAGACGATATATCGTCATACTGATTATACACTATATATTTCAAAACTGCAATAGTTTTGTATATTTTGTAACCAAAAAAATTAAAATTTTTATTATAATTTATTTAGAAAAGAAAAAACCTTCCGATTACTCGGAAGGTTTTGAAATTTTAAGTTATTGCTTAAAATTAAGCGTTAGCCTTCTTGCGAAGAACTACAACTGCAGCACCAGCCATAGCAACTACTGCGAGAACTGCGAACATAGCAACTGTGGAACCTGTGGGAGGTGTGTCGTTGCCGTCAGCAGGAGTTGTAGCTGTGGAGCCCTGAACGTCTGTTGCAGGAACAAGAGTTGTAGCCTCAGCTGTTGTAGCCTCTGTGGGAGCAACTGTTGTAGCCTCTGTGGGAGCAACTGTTGTTGTGGGAACTGTTGCCTGTGTTGTGGGAGCAACGTAGCCTACCATAGCTTCGTCAAGAACAACTGCGTCGTTCTTCTTCTCGCTATTTGTGTAGTAGGAATCGCCGTCCTTCTCTGTCATCTCTTCGATTGTGATAGCAGCAGTAGCCTCACCATCGCCGATAGCCTTGAACTTGATCTCTACGAGTGTAGCAGCTGCCTTGAAGTCAATACCCTTAACAACGGAAGCGTTGAAGTATACTGTACCGGCAACCTCTGTGTTTACGATAGCGGAATCACCAAGGTTAGGTGTCTCACAAGCAACAACCTCAAGAACTGCGGGATCGTATGTAACGTAGCCCTGAACGTCCTCGATGAGCTCGGGAGTTGTAAGAGTAGCTGTGTAAACATACTCGCCCTCAGCGTCAGCTGTTAATGCGCTAGCGCCAACGATTGCAAAGCTTGCGAGGCAAACAATTGCAAGTGCTAAAGTGATAATTCTCTTGAACATTTGGATTTTCCTCCTAAAAAATATTTTCTTCATTATACAATATCTGCTCATTAAAAGCAATAGTATTTTACAAAAAAATATTGGAATTTTTTAAAAAAACAAATCCTCGGCAGTTGCCGAGGACTTTTTCAGTCTGTTTTAAGGGTTAATTTGCAGATTTTTTGCGTAAGAAAACTACAACCGCAACTGCACAAATCATCATAACTGCGGCAACTGCAACAACTGTTGTTTCCTGACCTGAAGAAACTGCACCACCGGCTGACGGTGTTACAGGCTTGTCAACTGTGGGAGCCTGGCTCTGAGCCTTTTCCCACTTAACCTCTACGCCATTTTCTTTGATAATAGCCTCTCCCTTATCCTGAGAAAGACCGAGAGCGTTTAAGATATCGTCGATAATCTGCTGGTCAGTCTTACCGCTGTGAGTCTGGGCACTTGAGAGGTTATTCTTAAGGAAGCCCTCAAAGAGAGTTTCGGCAGTTGAACCTGAGGGAATACAAGTACCCACAAGGTTACCGATAGATGTTACCTGCATAATAGGTCCGTAAACAGAACGGTCCTGATTTTTCCAGAAGGCAGCAAGGGCTGTCTTTGAGCTGTCGGAAGGATTCTCATAAACTGTACCGTCGCTGTAAAGTGTGTCGCCGATACAATCGGTTGTGAGAAGTGCGTCGTAGGTCTGGAGGTCGATATCAACCACAAAAATAAGACCGTAGTTAACACCTGCCTGAAGTCCGCCTGCTTTGCTGAGGTCATAGGAATAGAGCTTGCCTTCAACCTGCTCGCAGGCACCTTTCTTTGATTTCCAGCCAACAATAGGACCTGAGCCGTCAAGATTCCAGATGTAGCAGAACACCTTGGAGTAGTTGTTCCAGTTTTCAGGAACTTCGAAATAAATTTTGTCAGCGTCAGCGGCACTGACACCAACCATGGCAATGCCTGCAACGCAGACAAGTACCAGTGCAAGACAAAGAACTCTCTTTATCATCTGATATTCCTCCTAAATAAAAAGATATTCCTTGCAAGCGTATCTCCTTGAGTCTATTATATATCAACTTTATACTATTTGCAATAGACCATTTAAATTTATTGAGAATTTTAAGTCCAAGAAACAATAAAAGCTTCACTTTAAAGTTAGGCACGATTACATCCAAACGCCACTCAGCCTTTACACCGCCTTCAATATGCCCTATCTCCCCACCGATTTTTCAGAAGTTGTAATCTCCCACTGTAACTACCAGTTCGGTTATCCTGGGAATAATTTTTGTGACTCCGCCGTTAACGTGCTATTCCTTCATCGCAAACCTTCCAAAAGGCGGAAATGCCCACCGTGGATAACGGACGGAAACGCCCACCGTGGATAACGGACGGAAATGTCCACCGTGGCTAACGGTAAAAAGAAAACTCCTCCCCATAAGGGGAGGAGCAAAGCATAAAACTAAGAGTTAAATATTCTTAGATGTCTTTGAATTAAGCGTTAGCCTTCTTGCGAAGAACAACAACTGCTGCTGCAGCCATAGCAACTACTGCGAGAACTGCGAAGATAGCAACGTTTGCACCTGTGGGAGGTGTATCGTTACCGCCAGCGGGAGTTGTAGCTGTGGAGCCCTGAACATCTGTTGCAGGAGCTGTGGGAGCTGCTGTGGGAGCAACTGTCTCTGTGGGAGCTACTGTTGTTGCAGGAACTGTGGGTGTGGGAGGTACGGGAACGTCGAGTGTCTCTGTGAGAACAACTGCGTCGTTAACCTGCTCGTCGTTTGTGAAGTAGGAGTCGCCGTCCTTCTCTGTCATCTCGTTGATTGTGAGAACGATCTCAGAAGCCTCAGCTGTGAGAACCTTGAACTCAAGAACAACGAGGCCAGCCTCTGTTGTGAAGTCCATACCCTTAACTACGGAAGCGTTGAAGTTAACTTCGCCAGCGATTTCTGTGTTGAGGATAGCAGAATCTTCGATAACGGGAAGAGTGCAGCTAACGAGCTCTAACTTAGTAGCATCGTACTTAACGAGAGCCTGAACGTCCTCGATAAGAGCAGGAGTCTTAAGTGTAGCTGTGTATGTAACAACATCGTCTACGAGAGCTGTGTAGTCTGTGCCAGCAACTGTGATAGTAGCTGCCTCAACTGCAGGCTCAGAAGGAGTTGTTGTGTCTGTGTTCTCAACAGGAACGGGAGCCTCGAAGTAGCTCTGCTGATTGAAGTAAACAGCGCCCTTCTCAGGTGTGTAGCCGTACTCGCCGTTGCCGTAGTAGTAGAACCACTCACCAGCGAATGTGGACTTACCGCTGAAATCGTTAACTTCTGTCTTGGACTCGTCAACAACGTAGATCATCTCGTCGAAGCTGGGAAGACCTTCAGGATAGTTAGCGCTCTCATCGGGATCATAATACTCAGAACCGATGTTCTTTGTCTGATATGCTGCTGTGTAGATAGCCTGCTCAGCGTCTGTGCCGCCGTCGATAGCGTTGTTCCAGATGATTGTTGTAACGTCAGCATTTACATCATAGTAGTAAATGTTTTCAACATCTGTCTTGTTTGCTACATAGCCGGGCCATGCGTCGCACTTGCCAGTGCCTTCCCACCAGTAAATACCAGCGGTTGTTGCGTACTCGTTGTACCAGGTCTCAGGCATAGAGAAATAGTATCTGTTGTAGCCATCTTCCTTAGCAGGAAGCTCAGCTGCAGAAACAGAAGCCATAGCCATTGTACCCATAGAGAGTACGAGAACTGCTACCAAAATAACGCTCATAAGTTTTTTGGACATTTTGAATTCCTCCTATAAAATAGTACTATTTGCTGAATGCATTATTCAGCAGTCTTATTATATACCACTTATATGGAAAAATCAAGCACTAAAGTTACAATAAATCAACGCTTTTTTAGCTAATATTGCACAAAAATAAAAGCCGACTCCGGGGAGTCGGCTAAGTTGGTGCAGGGTTAATCTTCTTTCTTTTTCTTTGCAACTGCAATAATTACAACAGCAACAAGAGCAAGCACTACAACACCGCCAATAACAAAAAGTGCTGTGTTACCGCCGTTGCCGTCATTATCATTGTCGGAGCTGTTGCCTGACTGCTGAGCAGGCTTCTTGGGGGCTTCTGTGGGCTTGATACCTGAGCCTGTACCCTCAACGTTGTTTGCAAAGTCGCCCTTGTCAAACTCGCCTTCAACTGCGGCGTCAACCTTATCAGCGTCTGCAAGAATGGGAGTTTCAGTAGCAATAGCTACATTGTTATCAACAGAAAGGCTGTATGTAAGGGTGTAGTCGTAGATGTTAACAAGGTCGATATCATAGAGGTACTGAATGAGGTACTCAATGTTTGTCTGGCCTTCTTCTATAACTGTAAAGGTAAGCTTTGCAACTTCTTTAGCCTCTTTAAAGCTCTGGCCGTTGATATCGGAGTGGTTGAAGTAAATCACGCCGTCGCCCTGATTGTTGGCGTTAACAGTGGCAGAGGGGAAATTTTTAAGGTCAACATTCTTAAGCTCAAGGTGATTTGTGTCGAACTTGAAAATCATCTGAATACCAACAACGTCCTGCTTGTAGGACTCAAGGTAAAGTGTGTAATCAACAGTTGAGCCAACAGGAGCATCAACACCGTTAACTGTGGAAGCAGGTGCGGCAAATGCACAAAGCATTGAGGTAATCATCAAAACACAGGTAAGCATACCTGCAATTGAAATCTTAAATATACGTTTCATAATATCTTCCTCCTAAGAAAATATAATTATTAGATTTTATTATAACACAAAGATTTTTAAATTACAAGTAGGTTAGCGATTTACATTAACTGGGCTTTTCTCAAAAGAAAAACGCCCCTTCGGGAGGACCGAAGGGGCGGAAAAGCATAAATTAAGTTGATTTAATTTTTAAATAAACTTTAATAATTAGCCGTTAATCTTCTTGCGAAGAACTACAACTGCACCAGCAGCCATTGTGAGTACTGCGAGTACTGCGAAGATAGCAACTGTGGAACCTGTGGGAGGTGTATCGTTGCCACCCTGGTTGGGAGTTGTAGAAGTTGTACCCTTAACATCTGTGGGAACTACAACTACTGTTGTAGCCTCAGCTGTAGCTGTTGTAGCTTCTGCTGTAGCTGTTGTAGCCTCTGTTGTGGGAGCAACTGTTGTAGGAGCAACTGTTGTGGGAGCAGTTGTTTCTTCCTGAACGAAGAGAGACTCAGTAACTACTACTGCGTCGTTCTTCTGCTCGCTGTCTGTGAAGTAAGAGTCGCCGTCCTTCTCTGTCATCTCTTCGATTGTAAGAGCGATCTCAGAGTAAGTGTCGTCAACAACTGCGAACTTGATCTCAACGAGAGTAGCCTCAGTTGTGAAGTCGATACCCTTAACTACAGAAGCATTGAAGTAAACTGTGCCTGCGAGCTCTGTGTTGATGATAGCGGAATCACCAAGGTTGGGAGCTACGCAATCAACAACTGTGAGCTTTGCAGCGTCGTAAGAAACGAAGCCCTGAACGTCCTCGATGAGAGCAGGAGTCTTGAGTGTAGCTGTGTAAACGATCTCCTCGCCTACTGTTACATCATACTCTTTGCCATCAACTACAACGCCGTTGCCCTCTGCAGGAGCAGCTGTTGTCTCAACAGGAGCAGCAGTTGTCTCAACGGGCTCTGCAACTGTTGTCTCAACGGGAGCAGCTGTTGTCTCAACGGGCTCTGCAACTGTTGTCTCAACAGGAGCAGCTGTTGTCTCAACGGGCTCTGCAACTGTTGTCTCAACAGGAGCAGCTGTTGTCTCAACGGGCTCTGCAACTGTTGTTTCAACGGGAGCAGCTGTTGTCTCAACAGGCTCTGCAACTGTTGTTTCAACGGGAGCAGCTGTTGTCTCAACAGGAGCAGCTGTTGTCTCAACGGGAGCAGCTGTTGTTTCCTGTGTAGCGGGCTCAATGATATCAAGAAGAGCCTTTGTGCCGTCAAAGCCGATGATAACTGTGGAACCATCAACTGTTACTGTTGCAACAGCGTTAGCACCACCGTACATAGCGTCGCCTTCGAGGTTGAAGTCGCCGTTATCCCATGCACCGCCGGTTGTAACCTTGAAAGCATACTCACCAGCTGCAACGTTCTCATAAACTTTCTCGTAGATACCCTTATCAGCATTGAAGGTCATCTGGTTTGCTGTGTCAGAGGGATCCCAACCTGTACCAGTGTTACCAGCACCGCAAAGCTCAGGAACACCTGCAACAACGTGCATTGCACCGTCCTCAAGAGCATTGAAAGAAACGATAGCTACTGTTGTCATTGCCATAACCAGCACTGCTGCGAGAACAACGCTGATTATTTTCTTTGTCTTAGACATAATATTTTCCTCCTTTAATTTTATGCTTTTATAAGCAATACAATTATAAAACAAGGTTTTATAAAAATCAAGCACTTTTTCCTATTTTTTTGAATAAATCAGCCTATATTTTGCGATTATTTCTGTAAGATATGACAAAATGTAGGATTTGTCTACTATTGTAATATTTTTGTAACCGCCAGATGAACCGTTTGTTACCTATAAGAGAAAAAATCCCCCTCAGAAAGAGGGGGGATTTGAGATTAAACGGGGTAAATTTTCTGCTCGAAATCAAGCATATCGGAGTTAACACCCAACTGTGCCTCGCGACGCTTCTTGAAGAAGTCAGCGGCTACCTTGGGGAACATTGCGTAGGAGAGAACATCCTCTTCCTGCACAGTGTACTGAGCTGCCTCAGCCTTGAGCTTTTCAAGCTCAGGAGCAATAAGGTCAGCAGGGCGGCAGTTAACAGGCTCCATATCGCCGATAATCTTCTTTCTGAAGTCGGGGTCAATGGGCATAGGAGTTGTACCGTACTTGCCTGCAACCATATCCTTGAACTCGTTGGTGCACATCTTGTATCTTTCCCCTGTAATTACGTTGAACACTGCCTGAGTACCAACAATCTGAGATGTGGGAGTAACAAGAGGAGGATAGCCTGAGTCCTCACGAACTCTGGGAACTTCCATAAGAACCTCGGTAAGCTGGTCTTCCTTACCTGCCTGCTTAAGCTGAGAAAGAAGGTTTGAAAGCATACCGCCGGGCACCTGATAAATAAGTGCGTTTGCGTCTGTGGCAAGCATTTTGGGGTCTAAAAGACCTGACTTGATGTACTTGTCACGGAGAGTCATAAAGTAATCTCTTACTTTTGTAAGAGCTACAAGGTCAATGCCTGTGTCATACTCGCTGCCTGCAAGTGCGGCTACCATAGACTCGGTAGGAGCGTGAGATGTGCCAAGAGCGAGAGGGCTTATGGCGGTGTCAATCATATCTGCACCTGCCTCGATACCCTTTAAAAGACACATTGAAGCAAGACCTGATGTATAGTGAGTGTGAACCTGTAAGGGCAGGTCAACTTCCTTTTTAATTGCCTTAACAAGCTTTTCGGTGTTGTAAGGAGTAAGGAGAGCCGCCATATCCTTGATACAGATGGTGTCTGCACCTGCGTCAGCAATACGCTTTGCGTACTCAACGTAGTATTCGTCGGTGAAAACAGGGCCTGTGGTGTAGCTGATGGCCACCTGGACCTCTGCCTTCTCCTTTTTGGCGGCATTTATTGCACTCTTAAGATTCTTGATGTCGTTAAGTGCATCGAAAATTCTTAAGATATCAATACCGTTTGCAACGGAACGCTGAACAAAATACTCAAGAACATCGTCAGCATAGTGACGATAGCCCAGCATATTCTGACCACGGAACAACATCTGAAGCTTTGTGTTGGGACAATTGTCACGGATAGTGCGAAGTCTCTGCCAGGGGTCTTCGTTAAGAAAACGCAGGCAGGAGTCAAATGTAGCACCACCCCAGCATTCCAGTGAATAGAAGCCGATTTTATCAAGCTCGGGAAGAATGGGAAGCATTTCATCCAGAGTCATACGAGTTGCCAGAAGGGACTGATGAGCGTCTCTTAAGGCAGTTTCGGTAATTTTAATCTTCTTAGCCATAATGTACTCCTTATGCGAGAGTTACAAGAGTTGCACCTGTTTCAACAGTAGCACCATTTGAAACATCAACACTGGAAACTGTACCGTCCTGGGGAGCAGGAATTTCGTTTTCCATCTTCATAGCCTCTAAAACAGCAACTGTGTCGCCCTTCTTAACCTGCTGACCAACAGAAACCTTAACGGAAAGGATTGTGCCGGGCATAGGAGCGGCTACTTTTACAGAGCCCTGTGTGCCTGCAGGCTTTGCAGCAGGTGCAGCAGCTGCGGCAGGAGCAGGAGCCGCTGCAGGTGCAGGTGCTGCAGCAGGTGCAGGAGCAGCAGTACGAACAGGAGCAGAGCCGCCTGCAACCTCTTCAACCTGAACATCATAGGAAACGCCGTTTACTGTGATAATAAGATTTTTCATTTTATTTTACCTCCGTTTTAATTAAAGGGTTGTGTGCTTTTTGGGAAGAGCAGTTTCACGCTTGGAAGAAAGAATATCCAGAGCACTTGTAAGTCTTGCTCTTAAATCAGCAGTTGCTACGCAGTCGTTGATAAAACCGTACTGAGCGGCATTTTTTGCAGAAAGCTCTGTGCCGATAAATTCCTCAATGAGCTTGTCCTGCTCTGCTACAGGGATACTGAGCTTGTCCCCAAGCATAATGTATGCGGCAGCTTCGGGCTTAACAGGAGAAATAACCGCACCCTCAAGAGCAAAAGAAGCGTCTGCGTTACCTACTGTTGCAAGGTAAACCGCACCAACTGCCTTGCCTGTGATAACTGCAATCTTGGGAGCAGTCGCCTCACTGTAAGCAGAGAGAACCTTCTTTGCACCGCCTACGCACTTAAATCCTGAAGCGTCAACTGCGGTAACAACGGGAATGGAGAAAGCGTCACAGAACTTAACGAATTTTGTGATTTTCTTTACGTCGTCTTTTTCCAGAGTTTTGCCTTCTGTCTTGACAACGCCCACAACATTACCCTCAAGGCGGGCAAAGTAAACTGAGCTTGCCTCACTGCCACTCCAGAGTTCAAGGGTTGTGTTTGCGTCAAAAGCAGACATAAAATCAGTTGCTTCATTTACCTCAACTTCAAGAGCTGAAGGAGTGAGAGCAAGATTGTTGGAAGGCAGATATGTAACAAGTGCCTTTGCGGCCTCAATAGCAGCGGCCTCGTCCTTTTCGCAGATAGCACCGCAGCAGCAGGGCTTTGCAGTGGGCTCAAGTGCAATAACTGCGTCCTCTGTTCTGATAACAAAGTCAGCATTTGCTGCAAGAAGTGCGGTTGTGCCTACGCAGTTACCTAAAACTACGGAAATCTGAGGAACAACGCCTGAAAGCTTTGAAGAAAGGGAGAGAAGCTTTCCGAGAGCGTCCAAGAGCATATTACCCTGAGCAAGTCTTGCACCCTTGCTGTTGTAAAAACCAACAACAGGAGCACCGATTTTCAGTGCCAGCTCGTAGATGTAAGTAAGCTTCTTTGCCTGGGCAACGCTCATTGCACCGTCAGCCTCGGTAACATCCTGACAGAAAGCACAAACTGCCATACCGTCAACATAGCCGTAACCGCAAACCGCCTCGGCAAGAGATTGGTCGCCAAAGCCTGCATTTACCTCGGTAAATACACCGCCGTCGAAAAACTGTGCAAGGGTGGCAACTGCCTTATTCTCGGCAGAGCGAGCCTTGATTTCGTTATTATTTTCAATGCTCATAAGTAACCTCCGTTAGAGTATGAATTAAGCATAAATCCAAATTGTATTATACTATCATTTTTATGTCTTTACAAGTCACTTTACAGGATTTTTACAATGATTTTGAATCTTTTTCAGCGTTACAGCAACAAGTGTTTGAAAAAATCTTGTTAAGGTAAAGAACAAGGTATTCGCCGCTCTTTATAAACTCAAACTTTTTCAGAATATCAAAGTAAGCCTTGTCCCCTACGCACAAAGACCAGCAGTCCTTGTTAAAGGCATAGGAGCCTGCGGCACGGATTAAAATTTCCACAAGTCCCAGCTCGTTAACAGTAAGAGGGGTATACTCTTTACCCTCTTCTCTTTTAAGAGACTTGTTGATGTCAAGGCTCATTTCAAGAATCTCATAGCTTGATTTAAAAGGAGCCAGAGCAATATAGCCTATCTCCTTGTCCTCCTCACGCATAATGAGGTAAGCGGCATTTTCTCTGCCGTACTGATTTATCAGTGAGGGGTTATCTGTGGGTTTTACTGTAATCATTTTATCACCTTATATGTCTTGAGGGATTGGGGTCGGCAGTGAGCTTTTTCACTTCATCGGCAGTAAGGTCACGCCAGTCGCCCTGTTTGAGCATACCCAGCTTAACCTGACCAATTGCAACTCTCTTAAGACGGGCAACCTCAAGCCCCAGCATTTCGCACATACGACGAATCTGACGGTTTCTGCCTTCTCTTAAAACGATTTCAAGAACTGTCCTGCCCTCTTCCTTTTTTACAACTCTTACTTCAGCAGGAGCAGTTTTTCTGCCGTCCAGCATCATACCTGTTTCAAAGGTAACAATCTGCTCTTCGGTAATAGAGGGGCGGATGGTTACACGATAAACCTTATAGATGTCCTTTTTAGGATGGGTAATAAGGTTTGCAAACTCGCCATCGTTGGTAAAAAGAAGCATACCTTCGCTATCCTTATCAAGTCTGCCTACGGGATAAACTCTCTCGGGAATATCCTTGATAAGCTCCGCAACACATCTTCTGCCTCTCTCGTCGCTCATTGTGGTAATAAAACCTCTGGGCTTGTGAAGCATAATGTAGCGGTGCTTTGGCTTAGCGGCGGCAGTGACACGCTTGCCGTTTACAAAAACTTTGTCCTTGTAAGGGTCAACCTTGTCGCCAATCTGTGCAATTTTTCCGTTCACCTTAACAGAGCCTGCGTTAATAAGCTCCTCGCTCTTTCGTCTGGAGGCAACTCCGCAGTCTGCAAGCATTTTCTGAAGTCTAACTAATGCCATATTTTTCAGTCCCTATTAAATATTGCCCTTATAAACCGAGTAAAAAAGTTCGGCGAGGGCTTTTCCGTGACGGTACTGCTTGCTGTTATTCTTACCTCAGCAAGCTCTTTGCCGTCAAGAGTGTATGTGATTTTGCCTACCCTGTCCCCTGCTTTTACGGGAGCAAAGACAAAGTCAGGCAAATAAATCTGCTTTTTTATTTCTTTTATGCGGTTTGCAGGTACAAAAACCGCCACCGCTTCGTCTGCACTTGCGTATAAAAATTCCTGCTCTGCACCTGAAAGCTTCACCTTAAAGCTTTCATTTCTGTCGTCAAAGGCGACTTGGGTGTAAAGGGAGAATCCGTACTCATAGAGAGCCTTATGGTCAGCCCAATCATCGGGAGCGTTTAAGGTTACGGCAATAAGATTCACGCCGTCCTTTCGGGCTGATGAAACCAGACATCTGCCTGCTTTTTGGGTATACCCTGTCTTACCGCCTGTGCAGTAAGAGTAGTTTCTTAAAAGGCGGTTATGATTTAAGTAAGTGCTCACCTTATTTTCGGGATAAACAAACTCCACCGTTTTCTCTGTGCAGGCAGTAAGAGAAGCAAAGCTCTCGTTTTTCAGAGCCTGTGCCATTAAAAGTGCCATATCATAGGCCGAGGAGTAATGATTATCGTCGTCAAGTCCGCTGGGAGTGACAAAGCTTGTGTTTTTCATCCCGATTTCTTCCGCTCTCAGATTCATAAGCCTTGAAAAATTTTCAAAGCTTTTTCCAATATGTAAGGCGGCGGCATTGGCGGCGTCGTTGCCCGAGGACATCATCATCCCCGTGGCAAGGTCAGATAGCCTGAGCTTATCTCCGACTTTAAGGTACATTGAGCTGCCTTCTGCTATCATTTTCTCGGTAAAGGTCACAACCTCATTTTTCTTTTCTGCCTGCTCCAAAGTCAGAAGGGTGGTCATAATCTTGGTTGTGCTCGCCATTTTCATTTTTTCATTTTCGTTTTTGGCACAGAGCACCACCCCTGTGTCTGCGTCCATAAGAATGTGAGCCTGAGCAGAAGTGCCAAGAGCCTCGACATTTATACCAAAGAAACAAAAAACAAAAGAAAAGCAAAGAATAAAAGAAACCGTCTTTTTCATAAAAACACCCCTGTAAAATCTATGCAGGGGTGTATTATTTATTACTTAAAAAATCTCGTCGTCTGCGATTTCTGCAGGTTCATTACTTTCCTTCTTATCCTTGGAGAAAAGCTCCTTAACCTTGTCAAACATCTCGGGAACCATACCAACGATTCTGTCCACAGGGCCGTCGTACTTGTCAACAGAAATAAACTTCACGTCGCCCTTGTAAATGGAAAGAAAGCCTACGGGACGGATAGTAACACCTGCACCACTGCCGCCGCCGAAAGCAGGCTGAGCGTTTGCAGTCTTGGGACGGATGTCAGAGCCGCCTGAAGCAAAGCCGTAGCTTACCTTTGACACAGGGATAATAACTGTGCCGTCGGGAGATGTGATAGGATTGCCGATAATGGTGTTAACATCCACCATCTGCTTGATTTTTTCTAAAGTTGTGTCCATAAGTCCGTTAATGGGATGGTCGCTCATTTTTTATTCTCCTTTGCGTGTTTGGGATTTTTACCCAGAGTAATAAGCAGGTTTTCAGCCTCAACGCCGTGCTCGGCAATAACCATAACCGCCTTTGTGATTTTGATATTTGCCAGTATAGAAGCGTCAATGGAAGAATCAGCTCCGTCGCTGAAATCTGCATTTAAGTTTATATTATATTTTTTCACATCATAGGCATTGCTTACAACAGCACCCACAATGGGATAAATAACAGAGTTTGCGTAGCCGTAGATAATCGCCGTATCGGCGGCGTCCTCGCCTACTATGTTCATATTTACAGTTAAGTCTTTGATGGTTGCCACCTGAATAAAGCTTTTCAGAAGATTCCAGGTGTTCTGAATACTGAGCTTTAGCACCTCAAGAAAGCCGCTTACGCCTTTATTTTCAAGGATACCTTCCAGAGTTGCGTCCTCGTCGTATTTAAGCTCCTTGCCTTTTTTTAGGAGCTTTTCTTCCTTCAGGTACTTGTTGGACTCCTCATCAGGCAATAGCACATATTTAAACCAAAGATAATGTACCGAAAGCCTTACTTTATTGTCCGAGTCGCTGAAAGAAGCTTTTATCACAAGGGGTACATTCAGAAGCCCCACAATCAGGGCGATAAAGGCGATTACCCCTAAAACTATATATAATGCTGTCAAGGTAATCACACTCCATAAATTACTGAGCGGTAGCTTCCTCTATAATCTCCTCAGCAGTGGCAGTTATAACCTCATCATTTTCAGGTGTGTCAAAAATGCTGAGCTGACCGTCATTCTCTGTCTTCTCCTGACTTTCTTCGCCCTGCTCACCTGTTTTTTCCGGAGGCTCGGGTAAATCGTCAAGACTACTTAGAGAGAAGCACCTGAGAAAATTCTCCGTAGTGCCGTAAATAAGAGGTCTGCCGGGAAGCTCAAGTCTGCCTTTTTCTTCAATAAGGTCCTTGGTTGTAAGGCTTCCGATAACGCCAGAGCAGTCAACACCTCTGACCTGCTCTACAAAAGCCTTTGTAACAGGCTGGTTATAAGCAATAACTGCCAACACCTCAAGAGCCGCCTGAGAAAGAGGTGCGTTTCGCCTTAAATCCATAACTGTGCGGATTTCCTTGGCATATTCCTTCACGCTTACCATCTGATAAGCATTTTCAAGCTTTATGATTGTTATACCACGCTGAGCGGCGATATATTCAGCCATAAGCTCATCTGTAAGCTTTTCGGCTTCTTTTTTTGTAAGCTCCAAAGCTGCCGCAATTCGCTCTACGGTAACAGAATCTCCGCTGGCAAAAAGGATTGCCTCTATTGCACATTTAAAATTTCTTTCGCTCATCTTTTCTTCTCCTCCAACATTCTCACAACGGCGGTATCGCCATCGCCGTCAACCACAACCCTTTTACCCTTTACAAGCTCTAAAACTGCCAGGAAGGTTGCCACCAAGTCGCTTTTGCCGTCACAAGCGTCAAAAAGCGAGGAATAGCTGACGTTTTTCTTATGCCAGAGGCGACGCATAACACGGATAATTCTGGAGTTAACGGAGATAATCTTCCTCTCCACAATACCCGAAAATGCCTCTTTTGGCGGAGGAAGCTTTCTCTTTCCTCTGCCTACGGCAGTTGTATAGGCCTTGGCAATATCCATTGGCGGATGAATACGGTTGTAGGTCAGGTCGTACTCCACAGGAGAAGGCTGACGCACAAAGGTGTCAAAGCTGACAAGTGTAGCCAGCTTAGCTGCGGCTTCACGGCACTGCTGGTATTCAATAAGCTGACCCTGAAGCTCTCTTTTAAGCTCCTGAGCTTCTTCCTCGTACTTAGGCAAAAGCATAACGGACTTGATATAAACAAGACGTGACGCCATCTCAAGAAACTCGGAAGAAATGTCCATATCAAGCTCTTCCATTTTGCCAATCTGCTCAAGATACTGGTCTAAAAGCAAGGAAATCTTGATGTCGTAAATATCTATTTTGTTCTTGGAAATAAGAAGCAACAGCAAATCAAGAGGACCTTCAAAGGCGTCTAATTTGTAATTAAGCTGTGCAGATGTATCACCCAAAAAGGTCACCTCCAAATTTTTTTAGCCCAGACCAAAAAGCCACAGGCAGGCAGGGTTATAAAGAAGACAAAGCTTCATAAAGAAATCATTGAACAAATCAAGGATACCCGAGCGTGAGAAAAGGAAAATTGCAGCATAAATAAGGATAAAGGAATAACGCTCAAGCTTATACATAAAGTTTACAGCTTTGTCGGGTAAAAATGCGTATAAAATCTTACTGCCGTCAAGAGGCGGAAAAGGGATAAGGTTAAACACCGCCAAAGACACGTTTATGGCAAGGAAGTTCAAAAGGAAAATAACAAAGTAATATCCAAACTCGCTTGAGAGAATCTCGGGCTTAAAATTGATAATACCCACCAGAGAAACACCGGCTAGAAAGCCGCAGGCAAGGTTTGAAAGAGGGCCAGCCAAAGCTGAAAGAGCCATACCAACCTTAGGGTTTTTGAAGTTTCTGGGGTCTATGGGAACAGGTCTTGCCCAGCCGAAGCCGAAAAGCAAAAGACAAAGTGCACCCAGAGGGTCAACGTGAGCAAGGGGGTTGAAGGTAAGCCTTCCTCTGTATTTAATTGCCTTATCGCCCAAAAGATACGCCGCACCTGCGTGGGCGAATTCGTGAATAGGCAGAATCAGAAACACAACAAAAAGTATTGCAAGAATCTGCACAAGGGCACTTTCCAAAGAAAGGGAGCCTCTGAGAAGCTGAAACAACATAAAATATCACCTTCAAAAGTTTTAAAGCAATGGGCAAATACTACCCGATTTTAGAGTAAATAAACTATTACAGAGTAATTATATAATAAACCTTTGAAAAAAACAAGAAAACTTTTTGAAAAACACTTGCATTTTATTTTATTTTCTGCTATTATAACAGAGTTACAAAAGAAATTATGCCTTTTAAGGAGGTGCAAACGCATGGCAAAATGTGATTTCTGTGGTAAAGATGTTAAATTCGGCATCAAGGTTTCCCACTCACACAGACGCTCAAACAGAACTTGGAAGCCCAATGTTCAGAGGGTAAAGGCAATCGTTGACGGTTCTCCCAAGCACGTTTATGCTTGCACCCGTTGCTTGCGTTCAGGCAAGGTACAGAGAGCTATCTAATCATTAAAAAAAGCTTCGGCTTCTTTCGGGAAGCTGAAGCAACTATGATTACAAACTCAGCCGAAAGCTATAAAGCTTTCGGTTTTTTTGTTATCGTTGGCGATTCCGCCTTTATATAACTTCTATATAACCGAAACCCAGCTTAACGGCGGGATTTTAAGTTTGTTTATATTAAAATGCACCCAATGTGTGCCACCTTCACGTTTGCGTAGCAAATACTTCATAACGCAGTTACTTCATACGCCAAGGGGGTACTTCATTTGCCGCAAGGTAAACTTCATTAAAAAGCCGAGGATTTTTCAATCCTCGGCTTTTATCATAATATATTATGCTAATTTTTCTTTAACAGTATTTACAAATGCAGCGAGAGCCTCATCCACCTTTGAAGCGTCCTTACCGCCTGCCATAGCCATATCGGGCTTACCGCCGCCGTTACCGCCTGTGAGCTGAGCTGCTGCCTTAACAAGCTCGCCTGCCTTTATGCCCTTTGCGATTACGTCCTTACCAATTGCACAGGCAAAGGTAAGCTTTGCGCCATTTACACTTGCAAGTAAAACAGCGCTGGACTGAGACTTGTCGGTTACTCTCTGGCACATTGTCTTGAGCATTTCGCCTTCAACGCCTTCAAATTTCTCTGTGAGAACTTTAACACCGCCTATAACCTGAGCCTCATCAATGAGAGAATCCATCTGGTAAGCAACCATCTTCTGCTCAAGCTCTGATATCTTCTTGTCCTTTGCCTTAATATCCTCGGCAATTCGCTCACAGCTTGCAGCCAAATCGTTTGCAGAGTTAATCTTAAGTGCTGCTGCACTTCTTGCAAGCTCAAACATAGTATTTTCAAGCATTCTGAGAACGCCTCTGCCTGTTACTGCGTCAATTCTTCTTACACCTGCGGCAACAGAGCCTTCCTGACGGATTTTAAAGAGGCAAAGCTTTGCAGTATTGTCAACGTGAGTACCGCCGCAAAGCTCAACGGAGAAGTCCCCTGCCTTAACAACGCGTACTACGTCACCGTATTTTTCACCAAAGAGTGCCATAGCACCCATTTTCTTAGCCTCTGCAATAGGCATTTCGGTGGAGGTAACATCATAAGCCTTGAAGATTTCTTCGTTAACCATAGACTCAACATCTGCAAGCTCTTTTGCTGTAAGAGCAGAGAAGTGTGTAAAGTCAAATCTTACAGAGCCCTCTGTTACCAGCTGGCCTGCCTGCTCAACGTGATTTCCAAGAACCTTTCTCAAAGCTGCCTGTAAAAGGTGAGCGGCTGTGTGGTTACGCATAATGGAAGCTCTGCGTTCTTTATCAATGATAGCCTTTGCGCAATCATCAACTGCAAAGCTGCCCTTCTTTACAACACCTGTATGCATAAAGATACCTGCAGGGTCTTTGGTAGTATTTGTTACTTCAAACTCGGTTTCGCCGATAAGGATAACACCTGTGTCGCCTACCTGTCCGCCGCTCTCTGCGTAGAAAGGTGTTTTATCGAGAACAACAATTGCCTTATCGCCTTCAGCGGCAGCATTCTCACGCTCACCGTTTACTACTAAAGCCAGGATTTTTGCGTCACATTCATCTTCTGTGTAACCCACAAACTGTGTAGCAGAAACATCTGCAAGGTCGACGCTTTCGGAAAGCCAAGCGTCTGCGCCTGCGTCTTTTCTTGCGTCCCTTGAACGTCTTTTCTGCTCTGCAAGGAGCTCATAGAAACGTTCTGTATCAACCTTAATGCCTTTTTCTGCAAGAATTTCTTTTGTAAGGTCAACAGGGAAACCAAAAGTATCGTTGAGCTTGAAGGTATCTTCACCTGAGAGAGTCTTGATATCGCCCTTTGTAATGATATCATCAAGCATTGCAAGACCCTGCTCAATTGTCTTTGCGAAGTTATCCTCTTCAACTCTGATGAGCTTTTTAATAAACTCTTCTTTCTCCTTAAGCTCGGGGTAAGCACTTTCGTTTTCCTTGATAACTGTGGAGCAGATTTCAGAAAGGAAAGGCTTGTTGTAGCCTAAGAGTCTGCCGTGACGGGCAGCACGTCTTAAAAGTCTTCTTAAAACGTAGCCTCTGCCTTCGTTTGAAGGCATAACGCCATCACCAATCATAAAGGTAGTACTTCGGATATGGTCAGTAATAACACGGAGGGAAATATCCTTGCTTGGGTCTTCGCCGTATTTAACACCTGTAACCGCACTGATGTGCTTCATAATATTCTGAACTGTGTCAACAAGGAAAAGGTTGTCCACACCCTGCATTACACAAGCAAGACGCTCAAGACCCATACCTGTGTCGATGTTGGGGTGCTCAAGGGGTGTGTAGTTGCCGTTTCCGTCGCTTTCAAACTGAGTGAAAACAAGGTTCCATACTTCTACAAAGCGGTCACACTCACAGCCTACCTTACAGTCAGGAGAGCCACAACCCTTCTCCTCGCCTCTGTCAAAGTAAATCTCAGAGCAGGGGCCGCAAGGACCTGAGCCGTGCTCCCAGAAGTTATCCTCTTTGCCCATACGAACCATATGAGAGGGGTCAACGCCACGCTCTTTTGTCCAGATGTCGTAAGCCTCGTCGTCATCCTGATAAACGGAAACGTAAAGAAGCTCCTTGGGCATTTTGAGAACCTCTGTGAAGAACTCCCAAGCCCACTCTGTAGCCTCTCTCTTAAAGTAGTCACCAAAAGAGAAGTTACCAAGCATTTCGAAGTATGTACCGTGACGTGCGGTAATACCAACACGCTCAATATCAGGTGTACGGATACACTTCTGGCAAGTTGTAACTCTTGTTCTGGGAGGAGTAACCTCACCTGTAAAATATTTTTTCATAGGTGCCATACCGCTGTTGATAAGCAGCAGGCTGTTGTCATCTTTGGGAATAAGAGGGAAGCTCTGAAGTCTTAAGCAGCCTTTGCTTTCCATAAACTTCAAAAAGCTTTCTCTTAATTCGTTAACGCCCATCCATTCCATAGTGAACTTCCTTTCTATATGCTATATTTCTGTTTTAGAATAATAAAAAAGCCTTTGTCCCTTAAAACAGGGACAAAAGCTTAAACTTCTGCGGTACCACCCCGATTGGCAAGCTAAAAAAAGCTCACCCTCTCAAGATTCCTTAACGCGGAAAACGCCCCATTCATCACAGGGAGCTCAGGGCTGGCTGTTAAGTTTACCTTAAGGTACATTTCAGCAAGCTGTACCCTCTCTGAGTAAGGCAAAGGTTAACTCGACCCGTCAACGCCATAATGTATTAAAACACAAATTTCCTTTATTGTCAATGCTTTTTGACTCTCAGCATTGAGCCTTGAGGAATATTTTTGTCAGTTGTAAGAGTTAATCTCTCCATAGGATGAGGTGTACTCTCCACCCTCTCCCCTTTTTCGTTTACAAGGGAGATAGCTTTTGTTTCAAAGGCATAGCCCGAAGGAGGAAGAACATCCAGAGTATCGCCTACGAAAAATTTATTTCTCTGAGTTATAACACTCTCAAGCTCATTTGACTCCTCACAGAAAGCAACCAAATCGTAATGACGGATATAACCGCCGCTCTCAGTGTTTTGACCGGGCTCTGTGCCGAAATAAAAACCTGTGCTGTACGCACGGTGGCTGATTTTCTCCAGCTCTTCCTTAATCCAGGGGCTGAGCTTATAATCCTCGCCTTTATACGCCAGGTACTCGTCCACCGCCTTACGGTAAGCATTTGTGGCAACAGCGGTATAGTAAGCGGTTTTTGCTCTGCCTTCGATTTTAAGGCTGCTTACTCCTGCCTTAATAAGCTCAGGGATATGCTCAATCATACACATATCCTTGGAGTTATAAAGATAAGTGCCGCCGTTTTCCTCTTCAACAGGAAAGAACTGACCCTCTCGGTTTTCTTCATAAAGATGATACTTCCATCTGCAAGGCTGAGCACAGTCGCCACGATTTGCGTCCCTGCCTGTAAGATAGCTGGAAATAAGACATCTGCCTGAGAAAGACACACACATAGCACCGTGAACAAAGCACTCAATTTCAAGGTCCTTGGGAGTTTTTGCTCTGATTGCGGCAATTTCCTCAAGGCTAAGCTCTCTGGCAAGCACAACTCTCTCGGCACCCATATTGTAAAATGCCTTTGCACTTTCGTGATTTACAATACCTGCCTGAGTTGAGATGTGACGTGCCACCTTGGGAGCGTACTTTTTGGCAAGCTCGAAAACTCCCAAATCGGCAATAATAAAGGCGTCTACCCCAACGCTTTCAGCATACTGCAAAAACTGAGGCATTCTGTCAATCTGGTCATATCTGGGCAAGGTGTTGCAGGTAAGGTACAGCTTTTTGCCCATTGCGTGAACCTTTTGAGCCGCTTCTTTCAAGCCCTCTGCGTCAAAGTTTTTTGGAGATGTACGCATACCAAACTCGGTATACGCAAGGTACACTGCGTCTGCACCGAATCGCAGAGCCGCTTCAAGGGCTTCCATATCTCCTGCAGGAGATAAAACCTCTGTTATAAGTTTATTTTCATTCATCAGCTTAAACCTGCCGCCATAAGATTTGCCTGGTGCTGACTCATAGTTTCAGCATAGTAAGAGGTAACTGTGCCATCATCACTTGTGCCGTGGCAGAAGTAGAAATAGTTAGTAGAATTTGGGCAAACCGCAGCAGTAATTGCGTCTAAGCCTGCGGAACAGATTGCACCGGGAGGCAAGCCCTCACTCTCGTAGGTTTCGTAAGCACTCTTAAAGGTTTCTCTCATATCCTCTGGGATTTCCTCGTAGGAGTGGTAAGGATAAAAATGAGTAGAGTCCATACCAAGGGTATAAATATCCATAGATGCACCACGCTCAAGTCGATTATGGATAACAGAGCTTACGTTATACATATCTTCCTTATTCGCCGCCTCTCCCTGAACAATGGAAGCGATGTTTACAATATCATCAATTGTGGTATTGTTTCTTGCGGCGTAGTCCTGAATTGTCATCTTTTCGCTGTAACCTGCAAGCTCGTACTTGTCAACACATACCTTCTGATTGAAGTTGTTGAGGAAACGCTCAATTGTAAGAGCAGGGTCTTCATCAACGTAAAACTCGTAAGTATCGGGGAAAAGATAACCCTCAAGCTTATAGAGTCTGTCTTCCTTTGCCTCGATATCAGCAATAAAGGAGTAATCCTCGTCAAACTCTGAGCTGTTGCAAAGCTGTAAGAATTTTTCCTTATCTGCAGTTACACCTGCGTCATATAGCTTATCAGCAATGTCAACCACATTCATACCCTCGTTAAACTGGAGAGTAATAGTGGTCTGGCGGTTATCGATGTTTCTCAGGTAGTTTACAACGCCGAGATAGTCCTTGTTTGTGGCAACCTCGTAAACACCGGGCTCGATTTCGTCATCCTTACCTGTAAGACCTAAAAACAGTGAGAAGAACATAGCAGAGTCCACCACGCCTTTAGCCTCAAGCTTTTTGGCGATATCCTCTGCGTCGTCACCCTTGGCGATAATGATATTTACCATTTCCTCGTCAGTGCGGTAAACGGCAAAAAGGTCGTTAAAGCCTGTAATAAAGAGCTCGGACACCACAGCAGAGAGGATTATAATAAGCAAAAGCCAGGCAATGCGGAAAACTTTCTTGTTTCTTCCGGATTTAATTTTCTGAACCTTTTTGGCTTCTTTTTTCTCAGCTCTCAAAGCTTTCCTGGAGTCACGCTCAATCTGGGCACGGGTTGACTCGTTGCTGAAAGATGTAATCTCATTTGAATCCTCTGAAGCAGTACTTTTGACTGCTTGATTCTCGGAAGCCTTAGAGAAAACCTTTGTATCATCCTCAGCACCTTCACCGCTGTTGATGTTAAGCCTGAAACCCTCTGCCTTCTGGCGGCGGTAAAGCTCAACCTGCTGATTGTTTTCGTTTTCAATTTTGTTGTTAGGATTCATTTCGCTCATAGCTACTGTCCTTTCCTGTTAGGATTTAATCTCCCTGAAAAAATTTTCTGTAACTATTATGTCCACAGGAATATCAAAGGGGTCTGTAGGAAGTGTAAGCCTTAAAAAGCTGTTGTAGCAAAGGCCCACGCTTTTTCCTTTGAAACCCTTTAAAAACCTGTCGTAATATCCGCCGCCCCGTCCAAGGCGAAAACCCTTCGCGTCAAAAGAAAGCGCAGGCACAACGCAGAGGCTTTTCTCTGTGGGGGTAGCTTTTTTGCATTTATCCGTATCGGGCTCTTTAAGTCCGTACTTGCCTTCTTTAAGGTCATCCAAAGAGCTTATGAAGTAAAACTCCATAGTATTCTTATCACAGCACTTGGGCACTGCCACCTTTTTTCCGTTTACAAAAGCGGCGTGGATAATACCTAAGGTGTCGGGCTCAGGCTCAACGGAAACATAGGTGAGTATCATATCTGCCTGAGAGTATTCTTTGGAGCAAAGAATACGGCTTTGAATTTCATAGTCCATCTTCCGTCTGTACTCAAGAGTAAGGCCGCTACGCATTTCTTTAAAGCGGCTTCTCAGCTCTTTTTTGTTCAGATTTTCTTCATTTACACGCACTGCATTGACTCCTTAAGTGCCTTTGCCACGCTTTCTCCTTTAAGCTCGGTGATGATTTCTGCGGCAAAGTCAATGGTAGCTCCCGGACCTTTGGAAGTAATCACACGACAATCCTTAACAGCAGGAAGCGGAGAAAGGGTTGCACCCTTAAGCTCGCTTTCAAAACCCGGGTAGCAGGTAGCGTTTTTGCCCTCTAAGATACCCTTATGACCGAGAATCTGAGGAGCGGCACAAATTGCAAAAATATAGAGATTATTTTCTACGCAATAGTCCAGTGCCTTATTGACGCCCTCTGACTCTTCAAGGTTAACAGTACCGGGCATACCGCCGGGTAGGATTACACCTTCCATATTCTCAAAATCAATTTCTTCCATAGCCATATCAGCCGCAACATAAATAGAGTGAGCACCTTTTACAAGGTTAAGCTGTGCCTTATTTACACACACGGTTGCAACTTCAACTTCGGCACGTCTTAACATATCAACTGTGGTGATAGCTTCGATTTCTTCAAAGCCTGTTGCAAGAAAACAGTAAAACATACAAACACCTCAATTAAAAACTTCCATAGCTTCTTTATAAACCTTCTCAGAAATCTCCTCAATAGTATAGGGGTTTTCACCGTCACTGCACTGAATCACGGTCCAGCCCAGCTTTTCTGCGGCGAAGAGAGCATTTCCTCTGCAAATCTTGAGAAAATCCACGTTCTTTTCGTGAAGGTCCTTTTTGCTTTCGTCGCCCTCATATCGCTTTGACATAAGCTTCTGAGAAATCTCTGTAGGCATATCAAGGTAAATAACCTTGTCGGGCTTTGGAAGTCCCATTTTATTAAACTCAAAATCCACAAGCCAGCTTAAGAAAACTTCCTTTTCTTCACCCTCAAGCTTTGAAAGCATATACACCGCATTGGAAGTGGTGTAGCGGTCAAATACGAAGTTCACACCGCCTTCAAAATCCTCTTTCCAGTTTTTCAGGTAGCTTGCGATTCTGTCTACAGCATAAAAGGAAGACGCTGCGTAAGCATTCACCGCCATAGGGTCGTCAGAAAATTCTCCTCCCAGATACATTTTCACAAGAGCGGAGCTCTGGCTGTCGTAATCGGGAAAAGAAAGTCTTTTTATCTTAAAATCTTCTGATAATCTGTCACAAAGAAGTCTTGCCTGAGTGTTTTTTCCCGAGCCGTCAAGCCCCTCTATAACAATTATCTTACCCTTATTATTTTCCATATTTCGCTCTTACTTCCTTAATTTTTCCGCAGGTCATATTGCCCTCGGGACAAGCTCCTCTGAGGCAAGAAGGACCGCTGTTTTTGAAAAGTGTGGGAGCAACCTCTTTGCAAAGAAGGAGCATTTGCTCTGCTACCTCTCTGATTTCCCACTGAGCACGGTTGCAGCAGCGGTGAGCAAAGAAATTCTCAAGGCTTCTTACGTTAAAGGTACACACAATCTTGGTAGTACAGGCATTAGGCAGAAGGTACCTTGCGTCCTCGTTTGCCTTTTTAATAAATGCAGAGCACTTTGCCTTGTTTTCTTCCTTGTAAGCAGCGATAATCTCCTCGTCACTGCCCTCATACTCTTTGCCTGTTTCGGCCTTGATATATTTAACCGCAAGAGCGTCGCGGATTTCTGAATAAGCCTGACGCTGAGCAGAGATTATTTTGTCGTATATAGCCAGACATCTTTCATCCTCAGCAATTTCGGGAGGAGTCACAAACTCAAAGCTGTTGCCGTCAACATAACGCTGGGATTGCTGGCTGTAAGAAGCAATGCGGTGACGTACAAGCTGATGAGAGCAGGCACGGGAGATACCCTCTACGCCAAAGGTAAAGGTAGCGTGCTCTGTGGGGCTGGCGTGGCCTAAATTTGCCAACATTTCTACAAATGAAGCAGTTTTTTCAGGTGTTAGCCCCTCTTTTATATCTTTGATATCAGACGGCGAATAGCAAAGCTTAGCCGCCATAGCCACAACCTCTTCTGGGTTGGGAGTGTGACAAAGTAAGGTTACCTTGGGTGCCATAGTTTTCCTCCAATCAGGACAAAAGTACATATTATCCCATATTCTTTTTAATTGTAACACATATCAGCACAAAAATCAACGGCAAAAACGGCAGACCGTACAGCCTGCCGTTTTACTGTTATTTGTCGCTCTCGGATTTGTCTTTTAACTGCAAAAGCACGTTCTTAAGCTTTTTGGGAAGGGGTATTACCTTGGCGGCGTTTTCCAGAACCGACAACCCCTCATTTGCTATGAAAAAAAGAATTGTCATCTCTCTTAAGGGAAGCCCCTGGGGGAGAATCCTCTGTAAAGCCACTGCAACCCCAACCACCAGAAGCATAATCACCTTTTTGATTATGCCTTTGTAGCCTATAGCACTGGAAAGCTTTTTCTCGTAAGCCGCACTTATAACCCCTGTGACATAGTCCACAACAATAAGAATGATAAGGGTCACAAGCAAACTGTCAAAGCCGCCGAGAAATTTTGAAACATAGCCGAAAATTGCGGCGATTACTGCGGAAAAGGTAAACTTTGCCGCCGACACACCTGTGCTGAAAGGATTATACATCAAAAACACCTGCAATCTCTTTCTGCAAAGCAGTTGCGTCCTTGATATTTACCGCTCCGTCGCCGTTTACATCTCCCACCACAGGCAAGCTGTCAAGAATCTGCTGATACATCCTTCTTACAAAAACAAGGTCAATCTCCTCATTTTCTTCAAGAGAGAGTGCCTTTTTCATCTGCAAAATTGCAGCATTGGTCATTCTGCCCTTTTTGTTATCAATGGGCGAAATACTCTGGCTGATAACTCCAAGCCTTTGGGAAATCATCAGAATACTCTGCAAAAGAGCAGTTTCAAAATTCTCTTCAGGCTTTTCTTCAGGCTTCTGCACAGCTTTTACCAGCTTGGGATTATAAATAATATTCATATCCACATTGCCGCTTATGCCATCTATTTTGGCGCTTGAAGTATACTGCCACATATCGCACTCAAACTCTGGCACGTCATTATACTGGGCAAGCCAGATATAGTAAGTGCCGTAGAGGGTTTTGTAATCAAGGTAGTTTTCAAACCAGTTTGCATTGGCGTAAACTCCCACACGATAGCCTTCCGTAAGGAGAAGAGCCATAAAAGTCTTTGCCATTTTTGTGAGAGTTTCTTTGCCAAGGTCTGATTGGGAGTTGTCCTCCATATCGTAAAACACGGGAAGCTCAAACTCCTTGTTTCCAAGAACAGAGATACAGGCTTTCGCCTCTCTATTTGCGTCCTCAACGCTGTCTGCGTAAGAGTACCAGTAAGCTCCCACATTAAGCCCTGCTTTTTTTGCCTCGGTATAGTTTTTTTCAAACATACTGTCCTTCTGAGCAGAATTTCTGCCAAAGCCTGCACGAAGCACAACGCAGGAAACCCCCTGTGCCTTTACTTTTTCAAAGTCCACATCACCTTGCCACTCGGAAACATCTATACACTTAATTTCTGCCAAATTATCACCTCCTTATATACCGAAACTTTTTTTATCCGTTGCAAGATTTCTTTCTCGCTCTGTGTCGGTGAGCATTCTGTCATAAACTCTTATGCAGGCGATTTCGCCCTGAAGCCTATAGGAATAAGCAGCGTTATTATATCTTGCACCAATAACAGGATAGGTAGGATTGGCAATATTGCCCCCTGTTGCACCTTTCTGGCAGTAAACACCATTCTGATAAAGAGAGTAGTTGTTGATGTCATCCCCACCGTAAACTACCGAATAGCTGGCAAGCTGGTCAACCTTACTGACAAGAGAGGCGTTCTGCTCGTTACAGGTAGCACATTTAAAACCGTTTGAGGAAGGTCTGTACCATAAGCCTGCGGCAAAGGAGGAATAAACAGCATTGCCTTTGCCTAAGAAAACCCCCTGAACATTCTGGGTGTCGTTCAGTTTACATACAACCTCAATGGTTCTTTCTTTAAGTCCTGAAAGAATTCCGCAAGAAGCCACAGACTGAGCTTCCTTGATTCTTCCGCAAGAAGAAACTCCGTCAAAGGTGATTACAGAGTTTCCTGTATAAACAGACTCCAGCTCTGCGTACTGACCTCTTAAGTTTGAGTCGTTCCAGACTCTTGTGTCTGACACCTTCATTAAAGGCTCACTTCCGTCGAGGTAAAGTACCAGCCCTTCTCTCACATAATCCGGCAAGGTTTCAGGAAAAGAAGCCGCCCTCTTTCTCATTTTACTCAAGAGCCACACCTCTTGACACAGCGTTGAGATAATTTCCGTCGTACCAGAAAATTACGTTATAGATTTTATTTGTCTGAGGCACAAGACAGATACAACTAACACTCCCCTGATTTGCCGTTGTAACATCGTCACCGCTCCATTTTACAGAAGCAGGACAGCTGAGGCTTGTGGCAGGGCTGGCGGATTTGAAAACCAGCGAACATTCAAAATTTTCGCTGAAGCTTTCAGGAAGACTGAGAGTCATATTCTGGGCATATTCCGAAAGCCTGAACTCTGTCTTATCTTCAAGAGTAATATCAGGATTTGACGCCATAACCTTTTTGACAGAAACTTCTTCTTCGTACTTTCTGTCAAGCATTGAAGCAGTGATTGACCCCTGAGGGGTTTCATCACAGGAAACAAGGGTGGAGCTGCCCTTGGCATAATACCAACGCTCACCGTTAGTAAGGTTTACAAGGAGAAGTCCTGTAAGGTTTATGTCTGTAACTGCAAGGAAGCTACCCTCACCTACCACTGCTTTGATGGGAGAAAGTCCTGAAAATTCCACCCTGTAAACCGTATCAGCGGCAGAGCTGTCTTTTAAGATTGAGTCAAAATAATCGTAGCCTGCAACTGAGGCTCGGGAGTTTTTCTCCCAGTAGCTTCTGTCAAGCTTTTCAGGGGTAACCACGCCGTCAGGCAGGCTAAAGGTTGAAGAAACACCGCTGTCTTCGTACTTTTCGCTTTCAATGTTGTAGACATACCAATTGCCGTTTTCTCCCACATAGGGCATTTTGGCAGAGGCAGCCTGCATTTTTTGGTAAAGGTCGTTGAGGGTTTTCTCGTAGCTTAAAAACTCTGAGTTTGAATTTTTAAACTCTTCATCTTCCTCGGTACTAATACCGACCACGAAAATATCAGAGGTTGTGTGGTAAACCTCTTCCTCTTCTGAAAACGCCTTAATCTGAGCTTTTACAATTCCGCTTTTGAAAATATGGTCTTCCTGAATATCCCAGGTAAGAATTGTACCCTCGCTGCTGACAGTTGCAGGAAGTATAAAGTGGTTGTGTCTGCCGTCGTCAAAGGTAAGGTAAAGACGATAGAGCCATCCGCTTTGGGGTGCAGAGCGGATTAAGAATTTTTTCTGAGCGTGAAGGTTGTCCCCTGTAAAACCGAGAAAACGTTCACCCTCGGGGATGGTGAGTATTCCATCCGAAATTGTTATCATAAAAACACCTCCACTAAGGGGCATAAAAAAAGAAAAAATTGCACTAAAACGTGCAATTTTTTCAAGTGACTTAAAAATTTTATAAAATTTTCTTCAAAAATGCTCCTGTGTAGGACTCTTCGCACTGAACAATCTCTTCGGGAGTTCCCTGAGTAATAACAGTACCGCCGCCGTCGCCGCCTTCAGGGCCAAGGTCGATTATATGATCCGCCGTCTTAATAAGGTCAAGGTTATGCTCAATAACAACCACCGTATTACCTGCGTCCACCAGCTTCTGAAGAACCTCAATAAGCTTGTGAACATCGGCAGTGTGAAGTCCCGTGGTAGGCTCGTCCAGAATATAGACCGTCTTGCCTGTGCTTCTTTTTGAAAGCTCTGTGGCAAGCTTCACTCTCTGAGCTTCACCGCCTGAAAGAGTGGGAGCAGGCTGGCCGATTTTAATGTATCCCAAGCCAACGTCGCAGAGAGTCTTGAGCTTACGCTCGATTTTAGGCATATTCTGGAAAAATTCCCTGCCCTCTTCGGCGGTCATTTCCAGAACATCATAAATAGACTTGCCTTTATATTTAACCTCAAGGGTTTCGTGATTATACCTTCTGCCCTTGCAGACCTCACAAGGCACATAAACGTCAGGGAGAAAATGCATTTCGATTTTGATAATTCCGTCGCCTTCACAGCTTTCACATCTTCCTCCTTTTATATTAAAGGAGAATCTGCCTGCGGAGTAACCTCTCAGCTTTGCCTCCTGAGTCTGGGCAAAAAGCTCGCGTATATCGGTGAAAACTCCTGTGTAAGTGGCAGGGTTTGAACGTGGAGTCCTGCCGATAGGGCTCTGGTCAATGGCAATTACCTTGTCTAAGTTTTCCATACCCTCAATTTTTTTGCACTTGCCGGGCTTAACCTTTGCTCCGTTAAGCTCACTTGCAAGAGCCTTATAGAGAATTTCATTTACAAGGGAGGATTTGCCCGAGCCCGAAACACCTGTAACGCAGATAAACTTACCCAAAGGAAAATCAACGTTGATATTCTTCAGGTTATTCTGCTTTGCACCTACTACTCTCAGCTTTTTGCCGTTGCCCTTTCGTCTGATTTCAGGCACAGGCACACATCTTTTTCCGCTTAAGTACTGACCTGTAATGGAAGCTTCCACCTCCATAATCTCCTGAGCAGTACCCTGAGCAATAATCTCGCCGCCGTGAACCCCTGCACCGGGGCCGATATCTATAATATGGTCAGCCTCAAGCATTGTGTCGGTGTCGTGCTCCACCACAATTACGGTATTTCCTAAATCACGCAGCCTCTTAAGAGTATAAAGAAGCTTTTCGTTATCCCTTTGATGAAGTCCGATACTGGGCTCGTCAAGGATATATAAAACACCTGTGAGAGAGCTGCCTATCTGGGTAGCAAGGCGGATTCGCTGGCTCTCTCCACCTGAGAGAGTGCCTGCTGTACGAGAAAGGGTGAGGTATCCAAGTCCTACATTTTTTAGGAAGGTAAGCCTCTCTCTTATTTCCTTCACAATAGGAGCGGCTATGAGCATATCACGCTGACTAAGCTCAGCAGTTTCTACAAACTCCAGAGCCTTGTCCACGGACAAATCACAAAACTCAGCGATATTTATGTCGCTTACCGTAACACCCAGAGCAACCTTTGAAAGCCTCTGGCCGCCGCACTCGTCGCAGGGAATTGAAGACATAAAGCCTTCGATTTCTTCTTTAATCCAGTTGCTGTTGGTCTGGTGGTAACGTCTGTCAAGATTATTGAGCACACCCTCAAAAGGAGCATAATACTCCTGATTTTTTCCAAAGGGAGTATTGCGGACAAGTCTGATTTTCTCTCCCTTTGTACCGTAAAGAAGAATATCAACGATTTTTTCATCCAAATCGCAGATAGGCGTATCAAGAGAAAAGCCGTAATACTCGCTTAAGCCCTTGTAATACATATAAGCAATTGTGTTGCCTTCCATAGCCCAGCCGCCTGCTTTGATACCGCCCTGAGCAACGCTTTTATTCTTATCAGGAATAATTCTGTCAGGGTCAAGACGCATAAACACACCCAGACCTGTGCACTTGGGGCAAGCTCCGTATGGTGCATTAAAAGAAAACATTCTGGGAGAAAGCTCATCAATACAAGCTCCGTGATCAGGACAGGCGTAGCTCTGAGAAAAGAGAATATCTTCCTTGTCGGGGATATTCACAACAACAAGGCCATTTGTCAGCTTGGAAGCGGTTTCAATGCTATCCGCAAGACGGGAGCGGATGTCACTCTTCATAACCAGACGGTCAACAACCACTTCAATACTGTGCTTTTTATTCTTCTCAAGCTTGATGTCCTCAGACAAGTCGTACATTATGCCGTCCACCCTTACTCGGGCAAAACCGCCTTTTCGGGCAGCTTCCAGCTCTTTTGTGTGTTCGCCTTTTCGGGATCTTACAACAGGAGCCAGAATCTGAAGTCTTGTGCCTTCTTCAAACTTAAAAATCTTATCCACAATCTGGTCCACAGACTGGGTTTTTATTTCTCTGCCGCAAACAGGACAGTGAGGCACACCCACTCTGGCATATAGCAGACGCAGGTAGTCGTAAATCTCCGTAACCGTGCCCACTGTTGAGCGAGGGTTTTTGGATGTGGTTTTCTGGTCAATAGATATAGCAGGAGACAGTCCGTCTATGGAGTCAACATCGGGCTTGTCCATCTGCCCTAAGAAAAGCCTTGCATAAGAGGACAAAGACTCCACATAACGCCTCTGACCCTCAGCATAAATTGTATCAAAGGCAAGGGAAGATTTGCCCGAGCCCGAAAGGCCTGTCATAACCACAAGCTTGTCCCTTGGAATGTCTACATCTACATTTTTAAGGTTGTGTTCTCTGGCACCACGCACCGTAATTTTATCCTGTGGCACAGTATCACCTCTATATATTTAATATACTAAAAAACGGGTAACGGGCATTTTCGTCCGTTACCCGTAATTAAATTTTTGCAAGTTATTGCTTAATTATTCAGCCTCTTCTGTGTCAGCCTCAGTCGAAGGAACAAAAGTACCCTTCATCATTGCGTCGAAGTCCTCGCCGCTCATCTTCTCATTAGCCATAAGGTAAGCTGCAACCTCGTGGAGCTTATCCATATACTTGTTGAGGATGTCTTCGGTACGCTTGTAACTCTCTGCTACAATGCGATAAACCTCTTCGTCAATCTTAGCAGCAGTAGCCTCGGAGTAATCCTTGGTCTGAGCCATATCACGGCCAATGAAAACCTCGCCGCCGCTTGCACCATAGTTGATAGGTCCTAAGAGGTCAGACATACCGTACTTTCTTACCATATTTCTGGCAGTAGCGGTAGCCTTTTCAATGTCGTTACTTGCACCTGTGGAAATATCCCCAAGCACCAGAGCCTCGGCAACACGTCCGCCTAAACAAACCACAATATCCTCTTCCATTTCCTTCTTGCTCTTGTAAGACCTGTCTTCAGTGGGAAGGGGCATTGTGTAGCCGCCTGCCATACCTCTGGGGATAATTGAAATCTGATGAACAGGGTCCTGAGTTTCACACTCATAGAAAGCAAGAGCGTGACCTGCCTCGTGGTAAGCGGTAAGCTTCTTTTCTTTCTCGTTCATTACTCTGGATTTCTTCTCGGTACCAACCACAACCTTGATGGTTGCCTCTTCTACCTCTTCCATAGTAATTGCTTTTTTATTCTTTCTTGCGGCAAGAAGTGCTGCCTCGTTGAGAAGATTCTCAAGGTCTGCACCTGTAAAGCCTGCTGTTGTCTTTGCAATGGTCTTAAGCTTAACGTCGGGAGCAAGAGGCTTCTTTCTTGCGTGAACCTTAAGGATAGCCTCACGTCCGTTAATGTCGGGATAACCTACCATAACCTGACGGTCAAATCTGCCGGGTCTGAGCAGTGCAGGGTCAAGGATGTCGGGACGGTTGGTAGCCGCAATAACAATAACACCCTCATTTGCACCGAAGCCGTCCATCTCAACCAACATCTGGTTAAGGGTCTGCTCTCTTTCGTCGTGACCGCCGCCAAGGCCTGTGCCTCTCTGTCTGCCTACTGCGTCAATCTCGTCGATGAAGATGATACAGGGCGAATTTTTCTTGGCGTGCTGGAACAAATCTCTTACTCTGGAAGCACCTACGCCCACAAACATCTCAACGAAGTCAGAACCTGAGATTGAGAAGAAGGGTACACCTGCCTCACCTGCAACTGCACGGGCAAGAAGGGTTTTACCTGTACCGGGAGGGCCTACAAGAAGAACGCCCTTGGGAATTTTTGCACCGAGCTCGTTGTACTTTTCGGGGTTTTTAAGGAACTCAACAATTTCCTCGAGCTCTTCTTTCTCTTCGTCTGCGCCTGCAACATCCTCAAAGGTAGTCTTGCGTTTCTCGTCGGTCTGGTCCTTGAACTTTGCCTTACCGAACTGCATTTCCTTACCGCCAAGACCGCCGCCTGCGTTAATCTTCTTCATAATAATGAACCAGAAGATAACCAGAGCCGCAATAAGCAGGAAGGTGGGAATCATATCAATCCAGAAGGAATTGTTCTTGGCAGGGGTATAGTCGTACTCAAGCTGCTCATCAGGGTGAGCCTCATTGTAAGCAAGAACGTAGTCGTTAACCTCGTTGTAGAAAAGGTCAACACTGGCAAGAGTATACTTGATCTTTTTAAGACCGTCCTCGTTTACGTCGTTTTTAGGCGGAAAAAGAGGATTGGAATTTGACGAATCTTTATCTTCTCCGTCATCCACAACCAACATTTCCAGCTTACCTGAGCCAACGTCAACGGTAAACTCTCTTACCTGCTCTGTTTTAAAGTAGTTTACAATATCGGAAAATGTATATTCGGGGGTTTTTGAACCGCTTAAGAGAACGACAATTCCGATAATCAGCAGAACAGGGATACCAAGATAAACTATCAGCTTTAAAGCTGAGCTTTTGTTGTTTTTATTCTGCAATTAAATTCACTCCTTAGTTTATTATGTTATATTTGAACTCATTTATGAATAAACAGACCTCTTGAGAATACCCACATAGGGAAGATTTCTGTAATTTTCTGCGTAATCCAGTCCGTAACCTATAACAAACTCGTCGGGGATTTCAGCACCAACGTAGTCAACAGGAATCTGAACAACTCTTCTGTCAGGCTTACTTAAAAGAGTGCAGATTTTAACCGAGTTAACACCCTTTGCCTGAAAATATTTGAGAATAAATGCCAGGGTATTGCCGCTGTCAATAATATCTTCAACAATAAGCACATCCATACCCTCAACAGGCTGAGAAACGTCCTTGATAAGATTGACTCTGCCCGATGTTTCGGTGGATGAGCCGTAGCTTGAAACACAGATAAAATCAATTTTGCAGTCAATGGAGAGCTCTTTCATAAGGTCAGCCATAAACATAACACTGCCTTTTAAAAGCCCCACCAGAAGAAGCTTTTTGCCCTTATAATCTTCGCTTATTCTGTCTGCCATAGCCTTGACCATATTCTTAAGCTCT
This sequence comes from Clostridia bacterium, assembly GCA_017465505.1. Lineage (GTDB taxonomy): Bacteria > Bacillota > Clostridia > Oscillospirales > Acutalibacteraceae > Ruminococcoides. The sequence goes on from JAFTWB010000024.1 coordinate 217,401, forward strand.
GCCTCGCTTATAAGCACTCTTTCGCAATCCTTATGCATAATCCTTATCCTCTCTGATTTCTATGTATATACCCTTAAAGCCTGTGTATCTGCCTTTTTCAGACACACCTATTTCCTCTGCCCAGAGAATTTCACCCTCTGATTCAAGCAAAAGAAAGGTATCTCTGAGTTCTGAGGGAACTTTAAGCTCATTCTGAAGCTTACGCAAATCCTTGGAAATTCCACGATTCTGAGGATAAAACCTATCCCCTGCCTTGCGGCTACGTAATTTTGCGTCGGTTTTTATTTTATCACAGGAAATCACCTTTGATGATAATTTTCTGTGAACAATTTCTTTTTCGTCCAGTTCATATATAAAATAGCTTTTACCCATATAGGAAAAGCTCATATCAGCAGAAAAGGGAAACTCTCCCCTTTCTTCTTTTACCAAGGGCGTAACTCTCAGCAAGCCTTGCTTTACCACAACGGCACAGCCCTTGCCTATATTTACCGCTCCGCCTGTACCCAGGCAAGTCTTTATAAGCTCAATGTGTTTGTGCTCTGCACCATAGCCTGACTTTTTAATAAGAAGCTTAAGTGCAAAACTTAAAAGCGCAGGATGAGAACATCTGAGCACCTCTGTGTCAAAGCCGAAACCTCTCTGAGCCTTTGAAAGAAGAGCCTCTGCCTGCTGCGTCATAAAATCTGCCACACCTGAAAGGTCATCTCTGAGCCTTATGAAGTTTTCCTCAGCTCCGTTGTTGACTTCCTTAAGAGCAGGGACTGCTTTGTGACGGATTCTGTTGCGGTTACATACATCTGCCTGAAAATTTGTGCTGTCCTGCACAAAAGGCAAGCCTTTCGCCCTTACATAATCTTCAACCTCAGCCCTTGTAACATCAAGAAGGGGGCGGATGAAATTATCTCTTTTATAAGGGATTGAGCACAAGCCCGAAAGCGAGGTGCCTCGGGCAATATTCATAAGAGCAGTTTCCAGTGCGTCGCTGGCGGTGTGAGCCGTAGCCACCTTAGCCCCCATTTGCACAGAAAGCTCTTTAAAAAACTCATATCTCACATCTCTGCCCACTGTTTCAAAGCCCTCTTTTCTCTGGATAGAGAGCTTTAAAACATCAACGCTTTTCACAAAAAGCTCAACGCCTCTTTCCCTGCAAAGCTTTCTTACAAAAGCCTCGTCAGCGTCAGACTCTTCGCCTCTGAGATTATGATTGACGTGAGCCGCCATAATCTCAATACAAAGCTCATCTTTCAGAGAAAGGAGCAAATCAAGCAGACTCACCGAATCCGCTCCTCCTGAAAGGGCAACAATAACCCTGTCGCCTTTGCATATAAGGCCGTGGGCACAGATTGTGTTTAAAACTTTATTATTCACGACCAAGCTCCGGTGAGGTAAACCTCATAAATTCACCCTGCCAGTGAAGCTTCACTGTACCTGTTTCGCCGTGACGGTTCTTTGCAATAAGGCACTCGGCAGAGTTCTGGTCCACTTCTGAGTTGTCGCCGCCGATTACCTTGTTTTTATCGTAATAAGCCTCTCGGTAAAGGAAAAGGATAATATCTGCGTCCTGCTCGATAGAACCCGAATCTCTCAAATCGGAAATCTGGGGACGATGGTCTTCTGCTCTCTTTTCACTGGCTCGGGAAAGCTGTGAGAGGCAGATAACAGGCACGGAAAGCTCCTTAGCCAGCACCTTAAGGTTTCTTGTAATTTCGGAAATTTCGTTAACTCGGTTGTCGGTGTGTCTGCCTGTACTCATAAGCTGCAAATAGTCGATAACAACAAGGTCGATGTTCTTAAGACGTCTGAGCTTTGCCTTCATAGCAGGCACACTGATACCAGGGGTATCGTCAAGATACATATCGCATTTTGAAAGGACGTCGCCTGCGGAGATAATCCTCTGCCATTCCTCGTCGCTGAGCTTACCAGTTCTCAGCTTTGTACCTCCTACAAGGGATTCAGAGGAAAGCAAACGGGAAGCCAGCTGGTCCTTGGTCATTTCCAAAGAGAAGAAGGCAACCGTCTTGTTGGATTTCAAAGCAACGTTTCGTGCGATGTTAAGGGCAAATGAGGTTTTACCCATACCGGGACGTGCGGCAAGAATAAGAAGGTCACTTCGGTTAAGACCTGTGGTAATTCGGTCAATTTCACCGATACCCGACGGAATTGGCTTTAAAGCCTCGTCATCCTTATTGAGAGCGTCCAGTCTGTCAAAGGTTTTGAGAATAACCTCGTCAAGCCTCTGAAGTCCCTGAATACTCTTGCCTCTGCGGATATCGAAGATAAGCTGCTCTGCCGAATCCACCAGAAGCTCTGCTTCCAGCTCATTGGCGGTAGCCTCGTCCATAATCCGTCTTGCGGCATAAATAAGCTGACGTTTGTCGTAATTATCCCTTACAAGCTTTGCATAAACCTCAACGTTAGAGATAGAGGGGCAATTCTCCACCAGAGCCGCCATATAGGTTTTTCCCTCTGTGGGGTCAAAGTTTTTCTCCCTTTTAAGCTCCTCGTAAAGAGTAACAAAGTCAATGGAAAGCCCCTGAGTAAACATAGTAAGCATAGTTGAATAAATCAACCTGTGCATAGACATATGGAAAAGGTCGGGCTTTGTGAGGATTTCGGCAACCCTGCCGAAGCACTCGGGCTCATAAATAATAGCACCCAGCACCGCCTGCTCAGCCTCAGGGCTGTAAGGAAGGCTCAAGCCGTCATATTCGGTTTTGACAATATTATTTGCCATTTCAATGCGTCCTTTAACTAAAAAATCAGAGGGCTTCTACCTCAATCTGAAGAGCGGCACTAATGCCTGTGTAAAGCTTGATTTCAGCCTTGAAAGTACCTACAGACTTGATATCGCTCATAGAAATCTTTCTCTTGTCAATATCAAGACCCAGCTTGTTTTTGATTTCGGCACTTACTTCCTTGGAAGTGATACTGCCGAAGAGCTTACTGCCCTGACCTGCTTTTGCCTTGATTAAAATGGTTTTGCCGTCAAGCTTTTCCTTAGCGGCATTTGCAGCCAGAATATCCTGCTCTGTCTTGTACTTTTTGGAGTTCTCTGCGTTTTTGAACTCGTTCATAACCTGATTGTTAACTTCCTTGGCAAGACCCTTGGGAATAAGGAAATTTCTTGCGTAACCGTCGGAAGCGTTAACCATCTCGCCTTTTTTACCAAGGGACTTAACGTCCTGCAATAAAACTAATTTCATATATAATAACCTCCTGATTTATGCGTCAATGGCTTCGATAAGCCTTGTAACAGCCTCTTCAAAGCTGCAATCCTTAAGCTGAGCCGCCGCCATTGTGTGGTGACCGCCACCGCCCAGAGCTTCCATAATCACCTGAACGTTTCTCTTGCCGAAGCTTCTGGCAGAAACGTTTACAGTGCCTTCGTTGCTCCGATACATTACAAAGGAAGCTGTAACCCCCTTGATAAGCAGAAGCTCATCAGCGGCTTTGGCAGCTAAAAGCCTTACGTCGCTGACTTCCTGCTGAACAAGAACAATGGCACATTCCTTGTAAATTTTTGCGTTTGAAATAAGCTGATATTTGTTTATGTAACTTTCAATTGAATCTGCAAAATGCTGACGGATAGCAATGGTATCCGCACCTTTTTTGCGAAGGTAAGCGGCAGTTTCAAAAGCAGATGAACCCACGCCCACCACAAAATTCTTTGTGTCCAGAATAATACCTGAGAGCAAGGCCTCTGCCTCGGGTTTACCCAAGGGGTCACCCTCGAAATTGTCGATAATACTTGTGCAGAGCTCAGAGGCCGAAGAAGCACCGGGCTCATTTAAAAATACAACTGCGTCTTCAATGTGATCCACCTGACGACGGTGATGATCTATAACAATGCAAGCACCGCACTGCTCATAAAGACGTTTATCCTCAAGCATATTGACGGTCTGGGTATCCACAATAATCAGCAAAGTCTTGGGAGTTATCTGGGTAAGAGCCTGCTGAGGACTTACAAAGATACCCTCGCCTCTGTCCGCCTTATACTTATCAATAAGGGTTTTGGCCATTGAGGTTTCATAGTTAAGAGCGATACAGGCTTTTTTGTTAAGAGAGCGGGTTACGCCTCTGTACATTCCGATAGCCGCACCAACACAGTCAAGGTCAGAAAATCTGTGGCCTGTTATAACCACCTTGTCACACTCAGCCACGGCATTTGCCACGGAGTCAGCAATCATTCGGGTTCTTACCTTGGTCTGCTTTTCAACGCCTACAGACTTACCGCCGTAGAAGTCAAAATCCTTGCCTGTGGCAACTGCCACCTGATCTCCGCCTCTGCCCAGAGCCATATCAAGGGCACGTTTGGCTGAGGACTGGCTTTTTCTTAAGTTCTTTTCACCTCTGCCGATACCGATGGAAAGTGTCGCCTCGATATCTCCCATCTTAATCTGATGAATCTCATCAAGGATATCAAACTTACTTTCCATTATCTTTTTAAGCTCACGCTCTTCAAAGATAATCATATAGCGGTTACCTGCCAGCTTTCGGTACAGGGCGTTTCTGTCAGCCGCCCATTTCTGCAAGGCGTCCTCAACGTGAAGAACAATGTGGGCACTTTCCTCTTCAAACTCGTCAATAAAAAGCTCACGGTTATCAAAAACAATGAGAGCCACAGACTGGCGTGTAGCCTTATACTCTGCGTCAATCTTCTTATAGTAGGTGTCATCGAAGAAATAAAGCACCTTGCCTGTGCCTGTGTCGGCACCAAAGGCAGTCAGAAGCTTGTCGCCGTATTTAACGGCAGTACCCTGATTCTTTACAATGTCAGCCACATCGGCTGAGAAGAATTTGTAGTCAATATGTACCCCCAGAAGACTCTCCTCGGGGCAGAAAAGCTTTTTGAACGCCTGATTATAAAAGACGATTTCGTCTTCACTGTTAAGCACAGCCACGGGAAAGTTCAACCTGTCGGAATACGCTGTGTCTGCGTTTCTGATATTCTTAACGGAATTTCTCACGGAAAACTGAACGTAACGGGCAAACAAAAAGTAAAGTATTATTGCCGCGATAACCGCCACAAGAGCAATTGTACCCTGAATGAAAAACAGGTTAAGGTCGTAAAAAGCGGCAACAACAGCAAGTGCCATCATAGCAACTGCAAAGAGCACCAGATACGGCACGGTATGAGCAAATTTATTTTTCATATCCATTCACCAATATATAGGGATAAGAGGGCTTAAACCTCCATCAGAATAGGAAGAATCATAGGATATCTGCCTGTTTTCTGGCTGATAAGCTGAGAAACACCATCTTTAACTTTATTTTTGATTGTACCCCATTCCTGAATACGTCTGTCGGCACAATCCTCCAGAATAGCAAGGGATAGCTTGCGGACCTCGTCCAGCAGGCTTTCGCTTTCCTTAACGTAAACAAAGCCTCGGGATACAACATCAGGGCCGCTGACAACGTGACCGTCGTAAACATCAAGGGACGCAACAATGGTAATAAGGCCGTCCTGACCCAAGTGGCGTCTGTCCCTGAGAACAATGCTTCCGACATCACCTACGCCAAGACCGTCAACAAATACCTGTCCTGCGGGAACAGTCTGAGCTTCTTTGATAAAATTCTCGTGAAGCTCCACACATTTGCCGTTGTCGCCGATGTAAACGTTTTCTTTGGGCATACCCAGAGCCACTGCCAGATCCCTGTGCTTTCTCAGGTGCTTCTGCTCACCGTGAACCGGGATAAAGTATCTGGGCTTTGTAAGAGAGTGAATAATCTTCAGCTCTTCCTGACAGGCGTGACCTGAAACGTGAACCTCGTACATAGATTCATAAATAACCTTACAGCCTCTCTTTAAAAGCTCGTCAACAAGATTTCCCACTGTTCGCTCATTACCGGGAATGGGGTTGGCAGAAATGATAATAAAGTCACCCTCGCCAACGCTTACCTTTCTGTGGTCAGAGTAAGCCATACGGCTCAGAGCCGACATAGGCTCGCCCTGACTGCCTGTGGTAATAAGGACAATCTCGCCCTGAGTATAGCGGTTGAGCATATCAATATTGATTAAAATTCCCTCGGGAATATTAAGGTAGCCCAGCTCTCCTGCAACGCTCATATAGTTGAGCATACTTCTGCCTGAGAAAGCAACCTTTCTGCCGTATTTCTGAGCACAGTTGATAATCTGCTGCACACGGCTTACATTTGAAGCAAAGGTAGCGATAATTATACGCTTGCCTTCAGCCTCTTTGAAAAGGTTGTCAAAGCTTGCCATAACGGTGGTTTCCGAAGGAGTGTTACCGGGTCTGGAGGCATTGGTACTGTCAGCCATAAGACAGAGCACACCCTCATCCCCAAGTCTTGCAAAGGCGTTAAGGTCAATGGGCTTGCCCTCGGTGGGAGTATAGTCAACCTTAAAGTCACCTGTGTGAACAATTGTACCTGCAGGAGTGTGCAGGGCAATTGCCAGAGAATCAGGGATTGAATGGTTAACGTGGATAAATTCAATTTCAAAAGAGCCAAGACGCACTCTGCTTCCTGCCTTAACATCTCTTAAGTCGGGATTTTTAGGCAGAGAATGCTCCTTAAGCTTGTTGTCAATAAGACCTACCGCCAGAGGAGAAGAGTAAATAGGTGCACTGAGCTTTGAAAGAAGATAAGGCAAACCACCGATGTGGTCCTCGTGGGCGTGGGTGATGATGATACCTCTGAGCTTATCCTTGTTCTGCTCAACATAAGTAAAATCAGGGATAACAAGGTCAACACCCAGCATATCGCCGTCAGGAAAAGCCATACCGCAATCCACCAGCACCATATCACCCTCACACTCAAATAAGGTCATATTCTTGCCGATTTCGTTAAGACCACCCAAAAATGCAACCTTAACAGAGGGCTTTGTTTTTTCTATAAACTCATCGGCATATTTCTTTTTGCCGTTTGTATTCTTGTAAGATTTTTTGTAGGCAGGCTTTTTCTGAGATTTTGGTGCTTTTTTTCCGTTAACACTGTAGCCCAGAAAATCACTGCCGTCTGTGCTTAAAAACTCATCCTCGGGCTTTTGTGTAAAGTCAGCCGCAGGCTTTGTCTGCTTCTTCTCTTTGGGCTTATATGCCTTATAGGGCTTTTTGCCCTTTTTACCCTGAGCCTTGTCGAAGCTTTTTGATGCCTGCTGAGTCTTTTTCTTACTCTTTTGGGATGATTCATTTGTATTATTGCTCACAATTTTCCTCCATTTTCCTATTAAAATATGTATTTATGTGTGTCGCCTTGTCCGCCGCAGCCGAAACAAGACATAATATCCGAATCTAATTATACAGTGTATATTGTACCTTTTCCGGGTGTCTATGTCAAGTGAACATTGTACTTTTCTACTATGGGCTGTAAGTTTTCTTATTATTCATTTTTATAAAGAATCAAAATAATATCTTTGATAAAAAACACACAAATAATTGTTGCAAATAAGCAATTTGGTGTTATAATATAGGGTGAGTATTTTTGAGTTGGAGGTTTGCTTTGAAAAAGGTTGATATTTACACCGACGGTGCCTGCTCGGGCAATCCCGGCCCCGGTGGCTGGGGTGCAATTCTTTGCTACAACGGTGTGGAAAAAGAAATTTCAGGCGGCGAGCCTCACACCACAAACAACAGGATGGAGCTTCTGGGGGTTATCACTGCACTTTCTATGCTTAAAGAGCCCTGTGAAGTTACCCTTTACAGCGACAGCCAGTACGTCACCAACGCAATGACTCGCGGCTGGGCACAGAAGTGGAAAGCTCAGGGTTGGATGCGTACCAAGAAAGACCCTGCTCTCAATGCAGATTTATGGGACAAGCTCCTTAATCTCTGCAACACCCACAAAGTAACCTTTGTCTGGGTAAAGGGTCACAACAACCATCCTATGAACGAAAGGTGCGACAGGCTTGCTGTTGCAGCTTCACAAAACCAATAATGCATTTATATATAAAGGAGAATTTATGAGAAAGGTATATGCCGACAACGCCGCCACAACGGCTTTGTCAGAAAAAGTTCTTAACAAAATGTTGCCTTACCTTACCGAGGTATACGGCAACCCCTCAAGCCTTTATCAGATAGGCTCAATTGCCAAGGACGCTGTTGAAGAGTCCCGTCAGACAGTTGCTGACTTAATCGGTGCTGAGCACGCTTCTGAAATTTTCTTCACCTCAGGTGGAAGCGAAAGCGACAACTGGGCAATCAAAGGTGTTGCTTCAGCTCTTGCAAAGAAAGGCAAAAAGCACATCATCACTTCAAAATTTGAGCACCACGCAGTGCTTCACCCCTGTGAGGCTCTTGCAAAGCAAGGCTTTGAAATCACCTACCTTGACGTTTACGAAAACGGCATTGTAAAGCCCGAGGACGTAAAGGCAGCCTTGAGAGAAGACACTGCTCTTGTTACAATTATGTACGCAAACAACGAAATCGGCACAATTCAGCCTATTGCCGAAATCGGTAAAATATGCAGAGAGGCAAAGGTGCTTTTTCACACTGACGCAGTTCAGGCTATGGGCAATGTTCCTATTAACGTAGTAAACGATAACATCGACCTACTTTCTTTAACTGCTCACAAGTTCCACGGCCCCAAGGGCGTTGGTGCTCTTTATGTAAGACGTGGCGTGCGTCCTGACATTCTTATTGACGGCGGAGCACAGGAAAGAGGCAGACGTGCAGGCACAGAAAACGTTGCAGGTATCGTTGGTCTTACAGAGGCTCTTAAAATTGCAGTTGAAACTATGGAGGAGCGTAAAGAAAAGCTCACCGCAATGCGTAACCGCCTGATTGACGGACTTCTCAAAATTGAGCGTTCAAGACTCAACGGCGACAGAGATTTACGACTCCCCGGCAATATGAATATGTGCTTTGAAGGAATTGAGGGCGAGAGCTTACTTTTAAAGCTTGACCTTGCAGGAATCAGTGCTTCCTCAGGCTCTGCCTGTACTTCAGGCAGCCTTGACCCCAGCCACGTGCTTTTAAGCATTGGTCTTCCCCACGAAATTGCCCACGGCAGTTTAAGAATTTCTCTCTCTGACAATAATACCGAAGAGGATGTTGACTATATACTCCAGACTGTTCCCGGTATTGTAGAATATTTAAGAAGCTTCTCTCCCCTTTGGGACAAAATCAAAAGCGAAAACTAATGGAGGTTTAAAATATGGCATATTCAGAAAAGGTTATGGACCATTTCGCAAATCCCCGCAATGTTGGCGAAATTCCTGACGCTTCAGGCGTTGGCGAGGTTGGCAACTCCAAGTGCGGCGACATTATGAGAATGTACATTAAAGTTGAGGGCAATGTTATTACCGACTGCAAGTTCAAGACTTTCGGTTGCGGTGCGGCTATTGCTACCAGCTCAATGGCAACAGAGCTTATCAAGGGCAAGACCATTGACGAAGCTTTAAAGCTTACAAACAAGGCTGTTATGGAAGCTCTGGACGGACTTCCTGCAGTAAAGGTGCACTGCTCTGTTTTGGCTGAGCAAGCAATCAAGGCTGCTCTTTCCGATTATTACACCCGTCTTGGTGTTGATCCCGAGCCTATTGTAGGCAAAATTCAGGAGTGCGACCACGAGCACGGTTGCAGCTGTGAATCCCACTAATAAACAAAAACGCCCGAGGCACAGCCTCGGGCGTTTCATTTTATATGTTTATTTACTGCTGTCAAGCTTGTTGAGCTCTTCACGGAATGTGCCGATATCGGCAAAATTCTTGTAAACAGAGGCAAAGCGGATGTAAGCAACATCGTCAAGACCTCTCAGTGCGTCCATAGCCAGCTCGCCAATTTTGTCAGAAGTAACCTCTCTGTCAAGACCGCTCTGGAGCTTGGACTCAATAGCGTCAATACAAGCTTCAATCTGATCCATTGAAACAGGACGTTTTTCGCAAGCTCGCAAAAATCCCCCCATAAGCTTGGAACGATTAAAAACTTCTCTGGATTTATCACGCTTAACAACAACCACAGGCACAGTTTCAATAACCTCGTGAGTTGTAAAACGCTTGCCGCAGCCAAGACATTCTCTGCGGCGGCGGATTCTTTCACCGTCATCCGCAGGACGGGAGTCTATAACCTTGCTTTCGTCAAAGCTACAATAAGGACATTTCATAGGTTCACCCCATATATAGTAGTTGCAATTTTATATTATAGATTATAACACAATATTTGACAATTGCAAGTTAATAAATGATAACAAAAGGTTACAGGCTTTACACTTTCCTGTTTTTGTTCTTATTATTGTCTTCTTTAATATCCCCTGCCAGACCTATGGCTGTGAAAATCACGCCTACAATGGCAAGAGCACAAAAAAGAAAAGCAATGGCAATCTTATCTGTGGCAGTAGAAAAAGTCATCCATATCCTGTAACCCCACAAAATAAGCCCCAGTACAATAAGAATCAGGTCTGTGCCGTTTCTTTCTTTTTTCAGGTACATAACAACTAAAACTATATAGCCCAAAATTGAAGACCAGTTAAGATACAAAAAATTTTCTAAGGTTCGCTCGCCAACCACAAGATTGTAGAGATATACGATAAATTGCAACGTAAACGCCACAATTCCCACGGTGTAAAAGCCCTTGCAGTACTTAATACTCACACAAATCACCATATGCATTTTACTACATCTGAAAGCTTTAGTCAACAAAGAAAACCTCCGATTTACTCGGAGGTTTCATTATAAATTATAATCCGTAGCCCAGTACAAACCTGTCCCCTGTTTCAAAGGGTATATCCTCGGGGACTTTCTGGCTACGCTGAAGGGTCAGTGCCATACTGAACTCGTAAGTGTCCCCATCTTTGATAAAGCAGTAATATGTACCATATACACTGTTATCCACGCAAAGCTCGAGGACATTACCCTCAACTTTGTAATTGCCTGAAATCAGGCGGCTGGTTTTTATCTCAGAATAGGCGTCGCCCTGCTCCTGAAATTCATCTGTTTCGTAAATCAGAGTGAAGGTTTCCATATTTTCATTAAGAGCAAAGTAAGTGCCGGGAAACCACAAATCCATATTCCCCGATTTGTAAACATAGACCTTGTCGGCAGTGGATTCTTTTATATAGTAAGCTCCGCCGTCCCCTGAATAAATCACATAGGGGTGGCTCTGATACGCCTCCAAAAGCTCAAGATTGAGAACATAGGTCAGCACAGGCGGGTCACTGTCCATATCTATAATATCAGAATATCTGACCCTCACCTTATCTCCGACTACAGGCTCGTAGGTTGTGGGAGTAAGGTGCTTTCGGCTCAGACGTACTTCCTCGAAAGTGTTGTTGCTAACGGTTTCACCCTTTGCAGGAGAAACCACAATGTACTTTTCGTTAAGCTCCACAACCTCAGCGTTAAAGGTGGGATAAAAGTCGTTTACCTGGGGAGTAACGCCAAAATGTGCACAGGCAAGCTTATAAGCTGACGCCTTCTGGTCGTTGAAATACCCGGGAGTATAAAGCACACTGTCCCGAAGCTCCTTGGGAAAGGTGTCGTAAAGCCACAGAACACCTCTTCTGTCGGGAGTGTTTTCGTACTCCAGAAGCTCAAAGCTGTCCTCGGTTTTCTCAAAAGTAAGCTTTACAGGCTCGTAGGTGTGCCTGCTAAGCTCAACTCCTCTGTCAGTTTTCTCATACTCACCGTAAAACGCCCATATATAGGCGGTTATATCCTTTTTAAAGGTAACAGTTTTAAGCTCCACGTAGTTTTCTACGCAGAAAAAGCCCTCAGAATCAGATGTTTTGTTATTAGTAACAATAGCCTGTGAAATACACTCTTCAAGAGTGAGCGGCTTCTGCTCTTTTGCCTCTGCCACGGGATTTGTGAGAAAGCCCAAGGCGATAACAAGAACCAGCAGAACCGAAACAACACAAATCCAGAAGGTAGGCTTTTTGTAATTAAGCACAGTTTTTACTCTGTTCTTTACCCCTACCTCACCAAAAGCTACGGGACAAGCCCTGAGTCTTTTTGACGGAAGTGAAAGCTTTAAAAGCACCTCGGAGTATGCCTTTTTGCCGTTATCATCCATTTTACTGATAACCCGTTCATCACAGGCACTTTCAATATCTCGGCAAAGAAAAATATATGCAACCCAAACAAGAGGGTTAAACCAGTGCAGGGAAAGTATTAAATACCCTAAAGGCTTTATAAGGTAGTCGCGACGCTTTATATGAGCGTTTTCGTGGGCAATTACAAAGCTTTTTTCATACTCTGTCAGTGAAGACGGAATATAAATCTTAGGTTTTATAAAGCCAAGCACGAAGGGAGAAGCAATGTAGTCGTTAATAAAGACAACGCCGTCTGTGGTTAAAGACGCCGAAACACTTTTCTTAAGACGAAAATAGCTTACCAGACTGATAATAAGCATTACTGCAAATCCCACCGCCCATATAAAAGCGGCGACCAAGGAGATTGCCTGCAAAGGGTTAATACTTGCTCCTGCAGGGGAAGCAAGCGTGTTTGAAATAATGGTGGTTTTGTCTGTAACCTGCTCAGCACTTACATAGCTGAGTTGAGTAAGAATCACTTCCTGTGAAACAGGATTTGAGCTGGGAATAAGGCTTAAAACACTTTCAAAGCTGAAAGGGCACAGAAGCCTCAGCCCCACAAGTCCCCACAGGGCGCAGACAAATGCCCTGGGGACTTTTTTGAGCAAGGGTCTTACAACAAGCAGAGCAATAATAAGCCAACAGGACACAAGACTCATATTGAGAAGTTCAAAGAAAAAGTCTGTCATTTATTTCCTTCCTATACGGTCAATCATTTCTTTAATCTCTGCTATTTCTGCCTCGCTTAATTCCTTGCGTTTTGTAAACGCCGCAATAAACTGAGGCAGGGAGCCTTCAAAGGTCTCCTCAACGAACTTTTCGCTCTGAAGTGCGAAGAAGTCCTCTTTTGAAATCTGCGAAGTAACCACACTTCGCTCATTCTTGAAAATGCCACGTTCGCTGAGTTTTTTCAGCACAGTGTAGGTGGTGGACTTTTTCCAGTTAAGCTCTTTCTCACAAAGCTTAACCAGATCCCCCGACGAAATAGGCTCGTTCTGCCAGATAAGGTCTGCAAAGCGAGACTCTACAACGCCTAATCTTTTGTCTTCCATTTTACAATCTCCTTTAGAGGTCTATCAGTCATCGACTCTCTTTTTATAGTCTAACCTCTGAAGTGTGATTTGTCAAGAGCTTTGCAGAAATTCTGGCAAAAAATTACCCTCACACTTCATTTACGAAGCACGAGGGTAAGAGGTTCATTTTATTTTACGCTCAACTGCCAAGGGCCTTCAAACACCGCTTTATGGGAAAGATAAACATCATAATTTTTGCCGTCAGTGCTATAGGGAAAATCATCAATAAAAGCTGACGCCTCCTTGTCAAAGACAAAGCCCTTGTCGGTTAAATCAAAGAAAAACTCTTTACCGTCGGGGTCTTCAATAAAAAAGTGACGGCGGTTTTCCTCAATGCCGTTGATTTTAAGTCTGTTATCTTCAAGCTCAAAAAAGCCAACAATGCAGAAAGAATCGGTATAGGCAAAGTTTGCGTATCCTGTGGAATAATCCAGCACCAGATAGGGAGAGAAATTATAGGGATAAGAATGGCTTGAGCCCTCAGAAATATTCTCAGGCGGCATATAGGTTTCGGGAGAATAGCGGTAAACCTCAATGTTATCCGTGTTTTCCTCATAAGCGGTTATGTAAGCAACATCCTGCTGAGAGTTTTGAGTATAAACCCGATAAAAATCCAAATCATAAGCCTCAATTCTGTCAAACACCTTTTCCCTCAGGCTTACAAACTCAGTTGAGATAAAGGGCGGGTCGCTGTCCTCTATATGGGGCAGGTAGTTAACGTTTATTATATCACCCTCAAGAAAATCCGTATCGCATTTAGATACATAGATTTTTTCATAGCTTTCTCCCATAATCACCTCATATTCAACAGGCTTTACAAGGTAATGCTCATCTGTAACAGCTATAATCTCGCCTGAAAATCGTGGATACTCTCCTACTTCCGGTTTAAGCGGCTTTGCCTCAATGGAAAAATGCTCCAGTGCCATTTTCTCCACCTCATCACTAAGGCTATCCTGAGTTGTACCGTTAAATACTCGGTTATGAAGCTCAGTGGGGAATTTCTCCTTGATATCGGTTGCATACAAATCACCGTCCCGAGGAATCCAGAACTCCTCCAACGTATAAGAGTTGTCGCTCATCTTCTTTACGGTTATGGCGGCAGGATAAAGTCCATAGGAGCCTTCTTCAAGTTCATTGTCTTTCTCGGCAAACGCTCCGGAGCAAACCCACATATAATAGGTGGTGTAGGTGCTTCTGGTTTCTTCTGTAAGAAGAATCTCGTGAGCCTCACAGACAAAATATTGTGAAGAGAAATTGCTCTCTTCCTGCTCTAAAATAACCTGATGAATGAGCTCTTCGGGAGTTTCAAAACCCACAGGCTTTTTCTTAACAGGGTCGGTCATAAAGAACACCGCCACAAGAGAAATCACCAACAAAGCAGAAATAATAATCCACAAAGCAGGCTTTTTGTAGCTCAGCACATTTTTAACTCTGCTTTTTACGCTGACTTCGCCAAAAGCAACAGGACAAGCCGTAAGCAAGTGCCTGGGAGCACTGCAACTGAGCAAGGTAAAAGAGTAAAATTTCTTTTCCTCTGTGCTCATTTTTCTTATAACATACTCATCGCAGGCACCCTCTATATCTCTGCACAAAAGTGCGTAGGCAAGCCACACAAGAGGATTGAACCAATGAACACTCAGCACCATATAACCCAGAGGCTTCCAGATATGGTCAAGCCTTCTGATATGTGCTTTTTCGTGAGCAACAACCACCCTCTGCTCATCTTCCTTAAGGTGGGACGGCAGATAAATCTTAGGTCTTATAACACCCAGAATAAAGGGTGATTTTATGCCGTCGCAGCGGTAAATATTGCCCTCTTTATGAAGGCAGACAACCATACTTTTGCGAAGTCTTATGTAGCTTATAACACTCAGCACACCCATAACCCCCACACCGCCTGCCCAGACATAAGGCACAGACTTTAATGCAAGGCCGAGGTAATCAATCTCTACATTTTCCTTCTGAGTAACTATCACAGAGCCCGTCTGGGTTTTGTAGGCGACGGTATCTTTGTCAATTGTCTCAAATTCCGAAATACCCTGAGAAATTTCTGCCTGCTCAGTGATTTTTGTCACAGGGTCAGTATCAGGCACAAGGCTGAGCCTGCTCTCAAAGGTAAAGGGACAAATAAGCCTGAGTCCCACCAAAGCCCAGAGAATACAAAGCAAGGCTTTAGGTGCTTTCTTGAAAGCAAACCTCACAAGAATCACCGCCAGAATCAGAAGAGAGGACGCAAAGCTCATATTAAGAAGGGTAGTGAAAAACTCATTCATTTTCAACCCTCCTCGTAGGAGTCAATCATTCTCCTTATCTCAGAAATCTCCTCTTTTGAAAGAGTTTTGTTCTTGGTAAAAGCCGCAAGAAACGCAGGCAAAGAGCCTTTGAAGGAATCCTCCACAAATTCCTCGCTTTGACGAGAGTAAAATTCCTCACGAGAAATAAGCGCCTTAACAGTGGAACTGTCGTTCACAAAAAATCCTCTGTCGCAAAGACGCCTGAGCACAGTGTATGTAGTAGATTTTTTCCAGTTAAGCTCACTTTCGCAAAGCTTAACCAGCTCCATAGAGCTGAGAGGCTCATTTTTCCAGATAATATCCGCAAACTGAGCCTCAATCGCTCCTAATCTGTAATCGCTCATAAAAATACCTCCTATGGGAATTCAGGATATCCTGTATTTATAGTTTACATTATGTAAACTATTCTGTCAAGAGGTATTTTACAATTTGTAGACTAAACTTTATTTTTATTATAAATTTCTTTTTATAGACTCCAGAGCACATTTTTCTATCCTGCTGACCTGTGCCTGAGATATTCCCACAAGCTGAGCCACCTGCATTTGGGTTTTACCTTTAAAGTAGCGAAGCTGTAAAATCCGCTTTTCTCTTTCGCTGAGCTTTGCTATTGCTTCTTTAATGCTTATTTCCTCAAGCCAGCTTACGTCGTCGTTTTTATCTCCCACCTGGTCCATAACGTAAACAGTGTCGTTTCCGTCTGAAAACACGGGCTCATAAAGAGAAACAGGCGCCACCACCGACTCAAGAGCCATTACCACGTTTTCCTTGGGGATGTTCATAATCCCTGCTATTTCTTCAATGGTGGGTTCTTTGCCTCTTTGAGTTGTGAGCTTTTCTTTAATCTGCATTGCGTGATATGCTGTGTCCCTGAGGCTTCGGCTTACCCTTACCGCACCCGAATCCCGAAGATGACGCCTGATTTCGCCAATAACCATAGGCACGCAATAGGTGCTCAGCTTCACACCTCTGTCGCACTCAAAATTGTCAATGGCTTTAATAAGCCCTATTACCCCCACCTGAAAAAGGTCGTCGGGATTCTCCCCTCGGTTGACAAAC
Organism: Clostridia bacterium; assembly: GCA_017465505.1. GTDB lineage: Bacteria > Bacillota > Clostridia > Oscillospirales > Acutalibacteraceae > Ruminococcoides. Next base: position 233,812 of record JAFTWB010000024.1, read on the forward strand.
CTCTGCACCACAGACAAAACAAGGCGTAGATTTCCCTGCACCATTTTATCTCTGGCTCTCTTTTTTTCTGCCTCAGTGCCGTTTTTCATAACTTCAAGAAGTGCCTGCTTTTCCTTTTCGCTGAGAACTTTCAGATTTGCGGTATTTACTCCGCAGATTTCAACCTTACCGTACTGCACACAAAAACCCCCGTCAAATACTTTTACTTTAGTATTGACAGAGGTTTTATTTTTAATTCATTTTCAAATCTCCATTGGCAGGACCTGAAAGAACTTTTCCCTCTTCTGAAAACCTTGAGCCGTGGCAGGCACAGTCCCAGCTGTGCTCTGCTTTGTTATACTTAAGGGCACAGCCAAGGTGAGGACATCTTCTGGTTGTGGGATAAAGCAGATTTTTGGCAGATTCAAAGCCGTTTACCACAATCTGAGGCTTTAAAATACTTCTGGAAGGAGAAAACACATTAGCATAATCCTTCTTTTCGCAAAGAATCTCTCCGCTTATTATTTGGGCACTGACCAGAGAGGAAGTCATCCCCCATTTATTAAACCCTGTGCAAACGTACAAATCGGGAGTATTACGGGAGTAATTGCCGATATAAGGGATAGAGTCAAGACTTATGGTATCCTGAGCCGCAAAGGCAAAAGCTTCCTGAGCTTCTGTAAAATATTGATTCTTAAAAGCTCTCAGCTCATTATAGCTTCCGCCTGTTTTTCCTGTGCGGTGACCGCCTCCACCAAGGAGAAAAAATTCACCGAAGGAGCTGAAGGACATTCCCTTTTTGTCGTCATCCACATACATATCCCGAAGCTTTTCAGCACCCTTCAAAGCAAGAGTATAGGAACGATGCTGATAAAGTTTGAGAAAATAGCTTCCGTGTTTGTTTATAAAAGGAAAGTGAGTGGCAACAACCACCTTTTTGGCTTTAATTTTACCTTTATCTGTAATTGCCCTGGTGCCCTTAAGCTCTCTTACCCAAGTGTTCTCGAAGATTTTAAGCCCTTTTGTCAAAAACTCTGCAAGCTTCAAGGGATTAAACTGAGCCTGATTGTCAAAGCCGATTGCCCCTGAAGCAGTGACGGGCAAGGGCAAAACTTCGGAATAAATATAGGGCACGTTCAGTATTTCAAGAGCTTTGGCTTCCTCTTTTAGCTTGTTTAAATTAAAGCTATAAACAAAATTTGCTTTTTCCTCAAAAGCACATTCTGCCGCTTTGCAAAGCTTTTTAAGAGAATTTACCGCCTGAGAATTTGCCTCATAATACATCTGAGCATACTCTTTGCCGTAGGACTTCAGAATTTTACTGTAAATAAGCCCGTGCTGAGCGGTAATCTTTGCCGTTGAATGTGCGGTGGTATGAGAGCAAATCCGCCCTTTTTCAACCACCACACAGTCCACCCCTCGCTCCTTCAGAAAGAAAGCTGTCAGTAGCCCCGAAAGTCCTGCACCGATTATAAGCACATCGGTACAGATTTCACCTTTGAGCTCATCAAAAGAAGGCAAGGTAAAGCTTTCCTGCCATAAAGATTTCATATCAGTGTCGTTTCTTTCTGAAATCCTCTTTGTCAGCGGCGGTAAAATCCATATCGCTTTCCATATTTTCCACGCCGAGGTCGTTGTCCACACCGCTGAAAATTGGGAGAATTTCGTTCATATTATTAAAAGGCACTGCGTGATAAGACCTGATATAAGGCACAATCCCACCCATATCGTCTTTTCGCCATTTCTTTTCTTCCATTTTAATCACCTCTACCCTAGTATGGGTCAGGACAGCAAAAAAATTCAGGAAAGTAAAGGCACGAAAAAAGCTATCAACAATTGTTGATAGCTTTAAGGCATATATTAAGGTATTATAAGTTTTCCAGAAACCCTGTATCATAGACCAGGTCTTTAAGCTCAGGGATAAACATATTGTTTTCTTCGTCCCTGAAAGCGTAAACACAGTAGCCCACATTTTTGGCAAAGCCTATGGTACTTGGCATTGAATCAAAGATTTCATTACAGGTTTTGCTTTTGGGAAGGATGTTAAAATCCGCTTTGCTCTGAAGGTCATCCAAACCGTAAAAAAGCAGATATACATTTATAACTGTGCAGCTTTCGTCATCCAGCAAAATATACTCGCAAAAGCCACCGTCCTCAACATCCTTGCTCCAGGACAAAATATAGGCAGGATACTCAAAGATATCCTCAAGAAAAACAGGCTTGTTAACCTGACCATTATATGTAATGGAAAAATCACCTATTTTATTCTTGAAGTCTGTGAATTTATCCTCATCCAGCTTGTAGGAAAAATAAATTCCGTAATCATCATAATCAATGACTTGAGCCCAGTAATACTCAAATTCAAGGAGATTTTCGGGAGCTTCCCTTGGAAAAAGCAACATATATGAGCAATACATATACTCTCCCCAGCCAAGAAGAGTTTCTTTCTGACCTGCTTTAGTGAAGGTTTTGTTGGCCTCATATACATTATCGTATATCATATGATAATCTTCAACCGTGCTATAAGTCTGCACACACCCTGCCATAGAAAAGCAGAAAATAAAAACCAGAAGAACGCAAATAAACTTTTTCATACATCTCGCCTCCTGAGTTGATAATAACACATTCTATTTTATTAGTCAACCGTGAAAACAATAAATTCTTATTGTGTTTTTGAATATACCTTTTAAGACGATCCTATCTTTACGACAGTTTTATAAAATTATAATTTTATATGTCACCCTTTTAAGTTTTTTAAAGCCTGTATTTAAGCGTTTTTTAAAGTTTTCTAAAAAAATTTTTATTAAAACAGTTATCTTGTTATCTTGATAAACTAAGATAACTATGATATACTACTATTGAAAGAGTTTAGGAGGTGCATTATGGATATAGTTCAGCTCAGATATATCAAGGAGTGGATTTCACAACTTCCACCCGGAAATATCACTTACAAAACTATTAAAGGTAAAAAATATCCTTACTATCAATGGACTGAAGATGGCAAGCAACACGGCAGAAGAGTCAAAGACGACGAGCTTGCAGAGCTTACCGAAAAAATAGAGCAAAGAAAAACTTTGGAGAAAAAGTTAAAGGACTCAGGAGCTACTACGGACTTGTTGGATGAAAAATTCTTTTTCTCTTCCGTAAAGACAGACAAAGAGTTGCTTGACTTTGTAGCACCTGTAAAAAACTTAAAAAAGCGTATTTGCTATAAAAATCTTCACGAATATATTTACGGCAACAGCACCGACAGAGTATTTATTCTGTACGGACTGAGAAGAACCGGTAAAACCACTTTAATCCGCCAGCTTATAGCCGAAATGTCTGAAGAAATGCTAATGCAGACTGTATTTATGCAAATCAATTCGTCCATCGACCTTGCTAAACTGAACATCGACCTTAAGCAACTTTCAAAGATGGGTTATCGTTATGTGTTCATTGATGAAGTTACTTTGATGAACGATTTTATCGATTGTGCCGCTTTATTTTCTGATGTGTATGCATCAAGCGGTATGAAGATTGTTTTATCAGGTACTGACTCTTTAGGCTTCCTTTTCTCAGAAGATAATGAGCTTTACGACCGTTGTTTTATGACTCACACAACATTCATTCCTTATGCAGAATTTGAAAATGTGTTGGGAATCAAAGGCATAGACGAGTACATTCGCTATGGCGGTACAATGAGCCTTGGCGGTATAAACTACAACCAATCGGGAATGACTTTTGCTACTAAGGAGAGTACAGCAGAGTACATCAACAGTGCTATTGCACGAAACATTCAACACTCACTCAAGAACTATCAGAACGGCGAACACTTCCGTAATTTGATTGAGCTTTACGATGCAAATGAACTGACAAGTGCTATTAACAGAATCGTTGAGGACATCAATCACAGATTCACTATTGAGGTTCTGACAAAAGATTTTGTATCAAGTGATTTATCACTCTCAGCTAAGAATTTATTGCGTGACAGAGAACAATCTAATGATGTCATGTACCGTGTTGATAAGCACGAAGTCACAGAAAATCTAAGAAAACTTCTTGAAATTAAAAACAAATCTGAGCAGTCGGTTAACATAACCGAGGCTCATAAAACTGAGATAAAACAGTACCTTGATATGCTTGATTTAACAGTGGAGCTTGAAACTGTTTCTATGACAAACTTAAATAAAAAAGAAAAACGCACAGCAATTTCTCAGCCTGGTATGCGTTATGCTCAAGCTGAAGCTTTGATAAAAACACTGATGCGTGATGATGTTTTCCGTATGCTTTCTTTGACAGAAAGAAACTATGTTACTGAGAGAATTCTCAGTGATGTTAGAGGCAGAATGATGGAAGATATTGTTTTACTTGAAACAAAAATGGCTAAACCAAATTGCGAAGTTTTCAAAGTTGTTTTCGCAAAAGGTGAGTTTGATATGGTGGTTTTCGACCCTGAAAAAGCGAACTGCTCCATCTATGAAATCAAACACAGCACTAAAGCAGTACCCGAACAATACAAACATCTTGCTGATGAAACAAAGTGTGAAGAAACAGAATTTCGCTTTGGTAATATCACAGGAAAGTATGTAATTTATCGTGGCGAGTCACACGAAACTAATGGTATCCGATACGTAAATGTAGAAGAATATCTGAGAAATCTCGTTAATTGAATCAACAAAAACAAAACAGAATAATCAAAACAAAACCAGCTTCTTATCACTAGTATGATAGAAAGCTGGTTTTAGTTTCTTATTAAGTTAATATGTAAAGTTTATTGGCTATATTAGTAAAGTATTATTCATAATCTTCGTCATAATCTTCATCTTCATCATAATCGTATTCGCCAAAATCATCTTCGAAATCTTCATGAAGATAGTCGAGAGCAAACTCTTCAAGCTCGTATTCTGACAGATTGTATATCAAGCTTAGTGCCAATTCCTGAAGCTCAGATTTTGATAAA
>JAFTWB010000025.1 GCA_017465505.1 Clostridia bacterium
GTATTGCTGCGCAGTTATATTCGACTAAAAGCCGAGTGTTATTCGCTTTGCGAGTTTAGGAGCGAATAAAATATCACTAAAACCGAAAGGTTTTAATATCACTTTGCCGATAGGCAAAATAACACTGTGAGACCTGTCTCACAATATCACTATTAAAATATTTTTTGAGACAGTAAAACGGATGTGCAGAAATTCTACACATCCGTTTAATATTTGTCTCATACCATAACAAGCAGGACATTTAGGCGCCCAAATTTCACTTGTTAGGAGAACCTAAAACCCTTTTCTAAACAAATATCACCTATTCAATAAATTGGAATTGACGCTTTCTTTGCTTATATATAACGGCAGCAAACCAACTGGCTATAATGAACATCAATATCCCTCGAACAATCTCCGCAACTAGCAATTCTTTGCCGTTCATCACTACGATTTTTGTTTCAAAATCAAAGAGAAAATGCACCAGAAATGCAGGAATAATATTGGACGATATTATAGTCATCTCCATTGCAAGCCAACCGAAAATAAAAGCATTCAGTACGGTTAAAATAATCTCAAATATATTGCTTCCAGTGAATGCTGTTGCGACATGTCCAATACCAAAAATAATGGTAGACAATAACACGATTCCTTCAGTCGAAAATTCTTTTTTTAAATATTGAGGTATTATCCCTCTGAAGTATATTTCCTCCGATATCCCTACAAATAGGTACAGAAACAAACTACCTATCACGTATCCAATTGATTTTATATAGAATCCTTTAATGGCTACTGGAACAAAAATAACAAGAAGAGGAATAAAAAACAACACTTTTTTGCAACCTTTTAAATCAAACGGTGCAAATCCAACTTCTCTCCATTGCCACTTACCACTAAAGACAAAAGCAGCAGGTGGAATTAAAGCTAATGCCATAAAAATTCCTTGCAAAAAAAGCGTTGTAATAGTATCTAATGTTAAAATTACCGATATTGTCCCTGATGCAATTGGAAATAACAAAACCACAAAACACCATAATAGTGATTTATATATAGCTAAAACTTTATGTTTCATAATTGATCTCATTTTCTATTGAGCCCTACAAATTCTTATTTATCGGTTAGTTGTATTATAGCACAACTTGACTAACAAAGAAAGAGAATATTATAAACACCCTTAGTTTTTTTAAAAACTAAGGGTGTTTTCGTGTCTTGTTGTACTGTCCTTTAGAGTACGACTCTTACATCGGTGGTTTTTTGTTGTTTATATTGCGATTTTAACCTCACATCATTACGTTACCTGCTTAATACGAAAGTATTCCTGCAAGGTATTTCTGAATAGATGTGGCGTCTTTTACGTTAACCTTGCCGTCGCTGTTAAAATCACAGATTCTGAGCACACTGTCCTCAAGAATTCTGACTTTAGCAAGGTGTTTCTGAATAGCAGTTGCGTCCCTGATGTTAAGCTTTCCGTCCATATTTGCGTCGCCAAGCAATGTGTTATCATCCCCACCCTCAGTTGAGTCCTGAGGGGTGTCTTCAGTGGCGTTGGTTGGGTCTTGAGCGGAAGGAGTGGATTCTTCCTCGGGAGCAGTTGTGTCCTCGATATACAACTCAATTTCATTGAGCTTAAAGGGGTTGACAGAATAAAGAGCGGCTGTTTCGTAGCTGTTTACAAACCACTTAACCGTGTTGTCAGCAGCGTAAACCGGAGCACAATCGGATAATCTGTATGGCATTTCTGCAATATCGGAAGTCATATTGCCCTTTGAATCAATAGTCACCATTTTGGTTTTGTATGTATAATCGCTTTCGTTGCACTCCTCCCAAATCAGGAAAAACTGATCATTGCCAAGCTTAACAAGATGAGGAGTAAGAGCCGTGATGTCGCTATCACTGCCGTAATCTGTAATGGTAACTGTTTCACTGCTGTATAAATCTTTGCTTGTAATATTGACAAAGATGTTACGTGCACTGCTCCAGATATTCTCGTTATCAGAGCACATATTACCTGCAATAATAACACTGTTTGTTGAACACTCAACTCCACCTATGGAAGCACCGGTTGCATTGCTTCCGTAGCCGCCTTCAAATCTTACGGGAACAGCATAATCAACCTTGGTAATATCACCACCGATTGGGGTTTTTATGATACTTATACCTCTGGGACTGGCGTCTCCGTGGTCTATTCTGTAGATATACTCATCGTCAGAAGCAACAAACTGATTGAAGGAGTGGCTCACATATCCTGCCTGAGAAATGTTAAGTACATCGGAGAATATATCAGTAAGCTCTGTGGTTTCTGTATCCACAACAAAGGTCATATTTGCCTGATGGTTCACCCCTTCTTCGTCTGCATACATTTCGTGACAAGTGTGAACATAGAGCAAACCCTCTGCCTCAATCAGCCTAAGCGACCCTGCATCAAAAGGAATTGATGTGTTCTCGCCGTAAAGAGAAAGTGAATCCAGAAGCTCCCAGATTTTTGAATATTTCTGCACTCTTATAATCTCTTGGTCATCGCTCTGAGCCTTATTCTCTTGTCCGAACACAAGGAAATTATACTTTTCACCGCTATAATATCCGCCGAATAAATTCATAGGAGAGTCAAGTACAAGAGCCTCAACACAAGAGCTGAAATCCGCCGAATATGTATCTACATATACACAGTCTGAATCAGCACTTACCAGTGTAAATGTACCGTCAGCATTTTCTGTTATGTAGGATTTGACAGTTTTTGACCATACATCATAATTGTTTGTGCTTTCGTTGAAGATTCTTTTCTTTACGCTTTCACTTATACTAAGTGCCGGCTCGTCGTAGGATGAACATTCGGTTACAGTGACTTTAACCTTTGCTTCCGGCAAGGCTTCTGAAGAAACGGTGATGGTTGTGCTGCCTTTGTGCCATCCGAAAACAGTTCCGTCTTCATTAACGGTTGCAATGTAAGGATTTTCGCTTTTCCACACAATATCAGGAGTGTAAATTCCGTCAATTTCAGCGTGAAGCTTGAACTCTTCACCAACTTCAAGAACCACTTCCTCCGGCGTAGCTGAAATCATTTCGGGTCTTTCCAATTCTAAAATGCAGTAGTAAAAATCATCTCCGTTTTTTTCAAAGAGAAGAAGCTGTCCGTCATACTCATACATTGCATAAACATCGTACTGTGTGGTAAATTTACCTACGGTTTTGCCTGTATCGGGATTACATTCCATAATAGTTTTATCATCGATACAAAAAATCAGTGCGTCATTTTCCTCCATATATACACTGCGTGTACCAACAGCACCATAACTATCATAGTCACCCGAATCATAAGTACGGGGTATGGAAGCTGTAACATCCATCCTGCCTGAACCGGGCACAAAGGTTTCCATTGGGATTACATAAAACTTTTCATAAAAAGAAGCGTCTATGGCCAGATAATCGTCGTGTATAAGCTGGGCTTGCTTGGGGCGGTCGTTGTAACCTATCTGAGAAACCGTCATAACCACATTATTATCGTAATAAATGTTATTGTCTTTGTCTACTGAGCCCACTCTCAGAGCGTTCATATAATGGTCATAACCCCAAGAGCGGTAATTATAGTATCCGTTTGTGAAGAAATATCCTCTTTCTTCATCAAATCCCACAAAGTCATACACTTCGTCATCTATAGTGATTTCAGAAAGCTTGTTTCCCGAAGAGTCTAAAATACGCAGAAACGGGCTTGCTTCATCATCTGTTGAGATAACCTCGCCTGATACATAAATCCTTCCGCTTTTATCTGCGCCTATGGCGGTTAATCTTTCGCCATAATAAACCGCAACAGACTCAAGAGTCTGTGAATTTAAATCATAGCACAAAATCTCGCTGTGCCAAGGGTCGGCATCTCCCCAAAGGTTATAAAAATCTATCAGGTATATTTTATCATTTGTAACATACCTTGAGGTTATATTGAAGTACATATCCAGATTGTAGCTTTCTATCATCTGGCACTCATTGGTTGTTAAATCATATTTATACAAATCATCTTCGCCTATTGCATAAAAGCAGCTGTCGTTGGTTGAAGGCAATATATCTGTAAAATCATAACTGTGAGGACTATAGAAATCGTTTTTCAAAAGTCCGTCAGGAAGCTTTACCAAATCCTTGTCCACCGGCTCATCTGCCGCCATTGCAGCAACAGGCAAACCACATAAGGATATTGCCAGAATCATAAAGACTGCAAGCACTTTAATAAAAGATTTCATATTATTATCTCCCTTCTTCTTAATAGCTTTATTTTGTCACCTTATTTTATCTATGTCAATAAAAATTTGCTCTGCTTACAAAACTATCAGATTAAAAAACCTGCAATAAACTTCTGAATGGCAGTAGCGTCCTTTACATTAACCCTTCCGTCTGCATTATAGTCAGCAACAGAGAGCTCACTTTCATCAAGCTCGGTTACCCGTGCCAGATGTTTCTGGATTGCAGTTGCGTCCCTGACATTAAGCTTTCCGTCACCATTGACATCTCCCAAGCTATCATCAGAAGCCCTTACAGCTTTAAACTCAATACCAAGCATTTCGGCGTAGGATTCGGCATAAGAGCCCTCAAAGCCGCTTATCACCAGATTAGCCTGATTTTTCTTAAAGGCTTTTTCGCTGATTTCGGTAACGGATTCAGGGATATAAACTTCAGTAAGCTCAGAACAAAAATCAAAATTCGCAGGGCCGATATACTCAACACCATCAGCAACAGTAACCTTTGTCACCTTGGAATTATCAAAGGCAAACATAGCAATTGCCTTTGTGCCATCCTTAACTTCAAATTCTCCGTCTGTATCCTGTTTTACCGAAATAAGCACTCCGTCTTTATACAGTGCACCATTTTCCCAGTTTGACTCTTCCTTAAAGAAAGCCGTGGGCTCAAGGATTCTTACAAGAAAAACCTTTGCGTGTTGAGGCTCTAAAGAAATATCCGTAAGACTTGTGCAATCTCTGAAATTCGGGAAAGACATTGATTTAAGGTTTGCAGGAAAATCAAAGCTCTTTAAAGACGTGCAATTATTGAAACAACCGCCCTCTATGGTTTCTACGCTATCGGGAATTGTTATATTTTCCAGTGAAGTACAATCGCGAAAACACGACTTTTTTATTTTGGTAACACCTTCCGGTAAAATTACAGACTTAAGATTTCCACTTCCTACAAATGCATTTTCAGCAATAGTCACAACCCCGTCAGGCACTGTGTATTCTGCTCTGGGATTATTTTTAGGATAAGCAACAAGAGTTGTCATATCTTTTGTAAACAGCACACCGTCAACGGAGGTAAAATACTCACTGTTTTCATCAATGAAAATATTCTCTGTATTGCTCTTATTCAAAAACACATTGGGAGCAACTTCTGCAACAGGATTGCCTTCAACAACACTTGGAATTATAACATCCGCCTTATCCTCGGTGTAATCCATAAAGGTAGCTTTACCATCACTTGAGAAGACCTCGTAGCTTCCTAAGTTTGTGGTGGTTTCGGCAGATACAACCATCATTGCGCTACATCCCACGGTAGCAAGCATAGTTAATGTTAATAAAATACTTGTGATTTTTTTCATAATGATTCCTCCTAAAATGAATATGAATAAATTTATGTAAAGCACAAAAGGAAACTTCACTCTCCCCTCTGTGCACTTATATAATAAAACAAGTTCAAAAAGATTTCCCGTAAAAAAAGTTGCGAACCCTAAAAAACTTTCCCTGACGTTTCGCAACTTTTTTTACGGGATTTTATGTCAAAGATACTATATATTATATTTGTGGTCAACAAACGACGAACAAAGTCGGGTGAAAACCACATTCCTCTTCTTTACTCACCGTCAGGGCTGTAAGCTTTTATAGCCCTGACAACCTGTAAGTAATTCACACAGATGGATTTTATATACAAAATCAACAAATTCTACTGCTTTAGCCTTGCCAAAACAATACCAAAGTGCTAATATTAAGATGGAATTTTGCAGATATTTCAGAAAAGGAAGTGGCTGTAATGTCAACAATCAGTGACAAATTCAAATATAAAAAGGCTCAGAAGCTGGAGCAACAGGGCAACATCCAGGAAGCCATAGACATATATAAAGAATTGGCAAATGCAGGTTATCCCGAAGCCCAATATAAATACGGTACTTTATACGAAGAGGGCAAATATCTTCCCAAAAGTGAAGCAGAAGCCGTCCGTTGGTATGCTAAATCCGCAACAGGTGATTGTGCAGACGGATATAACGAGCTTGGAAGATGTTACTACTACGGCACAGGAATGAAAGCAATAGATTATAAAAAGGCCTTTGAATGTTTTAAATATGCCGCATACAAAGACCACCCGAAGGCCCAATGCAATCTGGCAGTTTGTTTTGAAAACGGCAGAGGAACATCACACTCCAAGAAGTTCCCGGTAGAAGCCTTTCATTGGTATCACGAATCTGCTCTCAACGGATACTCCAAGGCACAGTACCACTTAGCGGAATGTTACAGAAACAAATACGGAACAAACCTTAACATCGACAAAGCCATCCACTGGTACACCCGTTCTGCCGAAAACGGCTATGTAAAAGCTCACAACGCTTTGGGCGATATATATTACTATGGTTATGGTGGTACAAGCAAAGATCCGGACACCGCCTTGAGTCATTATAAAATTGCGGCAGAAGGCGGCATTTCCGATTCTCAGTACAAGCTGGGAAATTGCTACAAAGAAGGCAAAGGCACCGAAATAAACAATAAAGCGGCTTTTGATTGGTATGAGAAAGCAGCCGTTCAGGGTAAAATATTGGCACAAAATGCTTTGGCAAAATGTTTTGAAGAGGGACACGGAACAAACAAAAACATAGAAAAAGCTCTTGAGTGGTACGAAAAAGCAGGAGAGCAGGAAAGTGTAGACGCACTTCTTTCCATCGCTTCTATTTACATTCAGGGCAAGGAAGTTGAAAAAGACGCCGCTAAAGCAACAGAGTACTGCGAAAAAGCAAAAAACTGCGTACACGATTCTTTTGAGCTGAAAAGAATCAACAACACACTCAAGATTATTGAAGACAGCATAAAAGCAGATATCGCAAAGGTTCAGGAATACGCCGAGCTTAATGTCGCCTCGGCACAGTTTGAACTGGGCAAATATTACCATTACGGTACAGGTGTTACCAAGGATATTCAGACAGCCGCACAGTGGTACGAAAAAGCCGCCTTGCAGGATTATGAGCCTGCCTGTATGGCTCTTGCAAATCTTTGCTATGAGCAGGGAGACTCTGTAAAAGCCGCCGAATGGTGTGTAAAAATACACAGAATAAACGTGGAAGCAAAAGCTCTTATTGAAAAAATCAAAAATGATTATGAGATTAAATATATAAACGCCCGAGCTCTAAAGGACAAAGCTATACTTGAAAAAGCAACCTTTGATAAAAACTACATTCTGGCATTGTGCGGCGACGCAGACGCTCAAAACAGCGTAGGATGTTCCTATTATAACAGCACAGGCGTAACCAAAGATTTTGAGAAAGCATTCACTTGGTTCAAGAAATCCGCATTACAAGGCGATAAGTTTGCACAAAGCAACTTAGGCCTTTGCTATGAATACGGAAATGGAACAGACAATAATCTTAAAGAAGCATTCAATTGGTACGAAAAAGCCGCTTTGCAAGGTTATGCTAAAGCACAATGCTACCTTGGACTTTGCTATGAATCTGGCACTGGAACAGATAAAAACCTTAAAGAAGCTTTTAATTGGTATGAAAAGTCGGCTTTACAAGGCTATGCACAAGCACAAAACAACTTAGGCGTTTGCTATGAACACGGCTACGGAACAGAAAATAACCTCAAAGAAGCATTCAACTGGTACGAAAAAGCCGCTTTGCAAGGTCACGCAAGAGCTCAATTCAACCTTGGACTTTGCTATGAATTTGGCACCGGAACAGACAAAAATCTCGAGGAAGCATTCAACTGGTACGAAAAAGCCGCTTTGCAAGGCTATGCACAAGCACAATACAGCTTAGCCCTTTGCTACGAATTCAGCAAAGGAACAGAAAAAAATCTCAAGGAAGCATTCAACTTGTACGAAAAAGCCGCTTTACAAGGCTATGCACAAGCACAAAACAACTTAGGCTTTTGCTATAAATATGGCACTGGCACAGATAAAAACCTTAAAGAAGCTTTTAATTGGTATGAAAAGTCGGCTATGCAAGGCTATTCAAGAGCACAATGCAACTTAGCCAACTGCTATTATTGTGGCGATGGAACTTTAAAGGATTACAGCAAGGCAGTTGAATTTTACAAAAAGGCTGCTTTGCAAGGCCATGCACAAGCACAATGCTACTTAGGAGTTTGCTATGATTATGGCAAAGGAACAGAAAAAAATCTCGAGGAAGCATTCAATTGGTACGAAAAAGCCGCTTTACAAGGCTATGCACAAGCACAATGCAACTTAGGCTTTTGCTATGAATATGGCACTGGCACAGATAAAAACCTTAAAGAAGCTTTTAATTGGTACAAAAAGTCAGCTTTACAAGGCTATGCAAGAGCACAAAACAACTTAGGCATTTGCTATGAATTGGGCAACGGAACAGAAAAAAACCTCAAGGAAGCATTCAACTGGTACGAAAAAGTCGCTTTACAAGGTCACGTTGAAGCTCAATTCAAACTTGGGAATTTCTATGAATTCGGCAACGGAACAGAAAAAAACATCGATAAAGCTATTGATTGGTACGAAAAGGCAGCTTCGCAGGGTCACAAAAGAGCATATTTCAGACTGGCTAATATATACTATAAAGGCTCAGACGGTGTTGAGAAAGATTTGAAAAAAGCGTTAGACTTTTGCAGTAAATCCGATTTAACACTATCATTTAACAAAGAGCTCTACGACGAGATTCAGAAAGAAATTCTTGAAGAAAAAGAGATACAGGAAAACAAGCGTTTAGCCAGGCTTGAGCAGATTCTGGCTTATCGCTTTGACAAAGGAGAGCCTATATTTTCGCTGCCTACGGAGCTTGAAAACAACACCGTGTTCAGCCATATGAAATCCGGTGAAATTTATCACCTTGCTGTAAAAAAAGAGCAGGAAGGCAAAACGGATCACGCTATATTTTTGTACGGAGTTGCCGCAAGCAAAGGGAATCGCAAGGCGCTTTATACACTTTCAAATATGAGCCAGCACGATACCGAATACTTTATGTTTATAGAGGATCATTCTAATAAGGAGGGTGGAGAGTAATGAGTGCAAGGTTTTTGGATGAATTAAATTTTTTCGAAGACAATGTAAACCTTGTCAGTTTCGTTGTATTGGATAAGATAATCAAAACTTGGTTAGAAAACATTTTTGATCCTTTTTTCAGCAATAACGTAAATAACTGTTGGAACTATATTTACAAAAAGGATATAGATTGTCACTCTCAGCATAACAACTATAATATCGTTGAAAAAAGGTTCATCTGTAACTTTCTGGATGTTACAGACCTTGACTCTGTATGTTGTGAGTACAACTCTTTATCTGATAAAGAGAAAAAAAGCGTTACTCCGATACAATTGGGACTTAACCCGAAGCCAATACAACCATCTATGTATATGGATTTACAGTCGATGGTGAAAATTTTAAAGCACAGAGTTTTTATCGACTACGACAAACACGATGGAAGCCGTATACACGATTGGGCAGAAAAAATCATCTCTATACGCAATGATATTTCTATTGCTCACTCAAAAGGACTAACAAAGCTTTACTGGACAGACGATAAGTGCAAAACAGATATTATCGACAAGCTTATTGAGCTTACCAAAAAAGCAAAGCTTGCTGCCGATGACGAATGGCCTCACTACGGTGGCGGACTTAACAAAGCTTTTTCAAAGCTTGAGGAAGAGCTCGTCCGCTTTAAAGAAGATTACATAAAGGTGGTTTACGGCACTCCCTTGAAAATGGATGAAAGTGCTTTATATTACACAGATGACTTGTTTGGCTATAAAATTTTATTTGCTTTTGTAGATACCGAAAATGATTACACCCGAAGCTTCATTCAGGACTTAAGCAAATGGTATGGAATCTACAGACGAAACAAGTGTTTTTATATGGACAGCAACACCGTAGATAAGCTGGTAACTTTAAGCAAAACAGATTCAAATGCAAAGATTTTGTTAAAAGACCTTAATCCTCACGCAGAATACAGCTGTTTAAAAACTATCGAAACCGAAACCGCTGATTTAAATAAGTACCGCACAGACACAGTTCTGGAAAACCTGAAATCCGTTCAAGGCAAATGGTGTGTTATTACGGGAGATGAATATCTTGCCAGCGACATTCAAGATTTAAACAATCCCGATATCGTGGTTATGAAAGTTATGAGCAGAACAAGCATTGCCCCCTTCACCCAAACAGTAAAGTCAGTAAACTTTACCCTGAGTTTTGAAGGTGATTTTGAAAAAGAAAATACCGCCACGCCAAAAGAAGAACCTATTCTCTATGAGTCTGAGCCCGAAGAGCCTGTAATTGAGGAATCTGTCAAGCCAGCCGTTGAGCTCAGCGGTTTTCAGAAAACAAAACCGCAAAAAGCAAAGGTAAGTAAAAGAAACATTCCTAAAGGAGGCGGTCTGGTATTTCACGAAAGCGACAACAATCCGCAGTTTTTATACACAGAGGTTTCAAAAGGCGGAGAAGGCACCATTTACAACACAGGTATGGGCAACACCTATGTTAAGCTCTACCACGACCACACCTGGAACATAAACCGTGCCAATAAAATAAGTGCTATGAGAAGCTTTTCTCCCAATCTGCCTGAAACTATCTGCTGGCCTTTAGAGGCGATTTTTCATCCTGACAGAGATGAAAAACCCATCGGCTACGAAATGCTCAATGTTAAATTCAAAAGCCCCGACGCTATTCCTTTGGATGAGCTCATTTATGAGTTATCCTATGAGAATCCTTGGAATTGGAACAGAACAAATCTGGTGAAGCTTTGCCAGAACATAGCCAGAAGCTTTGGGGATTTACACAGAAACAACATCATTATGGGAGATGTTAACCCTAAAAACATACTGGTTGATAAAAAGGGCAAGGTATGGTTTATTGATACCGACAGTTACCAGTTTGAGTATAACGGTATTGTATATCGTTGCGAGGTAGGAACACCTGAGTTTTCTTCTCCCAGACTTCATAAAATGAAATGCAAATTCAGAGAAATTGACAGAACCTTTTCTGACGAATACTTTGCAATTGCCTGCCTTTTCTTTCAGATTCTCTTTTTAGGTGAATCCCCATACCCCACCGAAGCCAAAAACGTAAGGTACAGTATTGTGAAAAACAGATTCCGTCTGCACAGTGTAGGAGCCCAGAAGCACAATTACAAATGGGGAAACCTTACCTTAAAAATCAAAAAGGCCTTTGAAGATGTTTTTGTACGGGAGATTTATATTGACGAAAAGCAGTGGCTTGAGCTCCTTATTGAAATGGAAGATTCCATATCAAAGCACCAGCTTTCCAATATGCTTGACCCCACATCTGCGCCTCAGCTTGGAGTACCTTTTAAGATCGACACTCTACACTGTGAACAGTGTGGTAATTCGTTTGAGTTTTTCAACGATAAAGAGGTAACTACATCAGAAGATGAATTTTGCCCTTCCTGCAAAAAAAGCAGAAATCTTCTGCGTACCAAAATTATTAAAGTTAAATGTTCAAAATGCGGAGAAATTTTCACCGTAAACAAATGGGATATGGTCAGAAGAAAAGCACATCTTACAGGGCAAAATGGCAAAGAAATAGTTTTATCTGAGTTTGATACAGACACAGCTTTATGTCCCGATTGTGACAGTCGTGTCTGCGTTCCTAATGAAGCCAAGCTTTTAAGCAACAACAGTGAAATCGAAAAAGCAATGGAAAATGCCAAAAGAAACAGTAATATAAAATGGGAGTTGTTAATGTATGGCGAAACTGAATCGTGATATGGCACTACACGCCGATTTAATAAATAACAAAAACAGACGTTTACCGATTTGCATATGTATAGATGTATCTTCAAAAGCTATTCGTCGGGAAAGTTATCTTAACACAATCGGAAACTGCATAAAAGAGCTGATGGATAACATTCTTTCTCAGCCCTCTATGAAAGCTTCTGTTGATTTGTTTGTTATGGCTTATGCCGAAAAAGCAGAAGTAAAAAGAGAGTTTTCAAGCTTAACAAATCATGAGGATTTTAAATTGACCTGGCTTGGCAATGAGCCAAATATGTTCTCTTCTCTGGATTTATGTCTGCAAAAGCTTCAGCAGCGTCTGAACGAATACAAAAACACTTCCTTATCCAGACATCATCCCATTGTGGTTATTCTCAGCAGCGGCTATACATCCGAATCACCTGATGAATATGAGAGAAAGGTTGAGAACTGGAAAAGTCTTGAAAGCTCTCGCATACTCTCGGTGTTGCCTATTTTAATAGGCGACGGCGACGACAAGCTTCTGAGAAAAATGACAGCTGACCAGAAAATTGCCAATGCAACAAAAGGCAACCTCTCGGATTTAATAAGAGAAATCGGAAACAGCGTGGAAGAGCTCTCCAACTCCACCTCGGAAGCATACAGAAACTTAAAGGCAAATATGGTAAGCTGGTCTGACATAGGAGGTAAATAATGAAAATTATATGCACAAGCCTGACAGGCAGTGCTCACCAAGTAAAGAACATAGAATGTCAGGACGTGGTTAATTCCTATTGCGACGACACTTTTTCTATTATCGTTCTTTCTGACGGTGCAGGGTCAAAACCTTATGCTCTTGAAAGTGCAACTCTTCTGACTTTTGAAACTATAAGCTATTTTAAGAGTTTTTTTACCAGCTCTCACATTGACTTTTTTGACAGTGAGGATTTTATAAATTATATACAGAGATGTTTTCAGGAAAACGGGTACTCACCTGAAACCGCAGGGGCTACTCTTATTTTTGCCGTTGTAATCAACAACAGATATCTTATAGGCCATATGGGCGACGGTGTTGCATTGCTGGAAAATAACGATGATTTTTCCGTAATATCATATCCTGAAAACGGCGAGTATGAATGTGAAACCTTTTTCTTCCCAAGTGAATCGGCACACAAACACTTCAGAACAACCCGTGGCGAAATGGGCTCATCGGGAGCAATTATCCTCACCAGTGACGGAATCTCAGACTGCCTTTATGACTTCAATACAGGAAGAGTAGCAAATGCTGTGAAGCTTATGGTAGAGTGGGCACGGGATTACTCGGAAGAAAAGTGCAAAGAGGTACTACTCAACAATTTCAGAACTATTTTTTCTGAATATTCCGCCGATGATAAAAGCGTTGCAATCATTTGCACCACAGAGTAAAAAATCAAAATCAGGGTGATTTTATGGCTTACAGCGAGCTTATTAAAAACTTCTCTAACATAAGAGAATATATCAGGCAGTTTTATGTATACGGCTTTAAAAGCCGTAGCGAATACAACGCCAAAAGTGCCCGAAGCTACGACAATGAGCGTAGACGAATAGAAAGCTGGATGGGCGAATATATGACTTTCAGAAATGACAGTGACGGCAAAAGGGTCTTTTTGTCTGTTGACAGTCGCTCCATAGAGTCTAACCCTCTGTATAACGCCTTTAAGGCAAAAAGCTTCACTTCAGGAGATATTACATTTCACTTTTATATTCTGGATTTGCTCTCAGACGGTGTTGCCCGTCCCATAAGTAAAATTCTCAAAGGCTTTTCCGATGATTATCTGAGCTTCTTTTCGGGTGTTAAAGAATTTGATGAGTCTACCGTCAGAAAGAAGCTTAAGGAATATGTACGCATAGGCTTGCTGAAAACAGAAAAGAAAGGTAAAGAGGTGCTTTACAGCATAAATAACTGTGATGTAAATACAGATTCTTTTAAAGACGCTGTCGCTTTCTTTTCAGAGGTTTCTCCCGTTGGCATAGTGGGTTCATTCATTGCCGACAAATCTGAAAAAACACCTTCCCCGTTTTGCTTTAAGCACCACTATATTCTCAACGCTATTGACAGCCAGATTATGTATGAGCTGCTTTTGGCAATCAACGAGAAATACATTGCCGAAATAACTGTCAAGGCAGTCAACAGCAAAAAAAGCGACACCTTAAAGGTATCGCCCTGTAAAATTTACATAAGCACACAAAACGGCAGGCAATATGTCTTTTGCCGAAACGAAGAAAACTCAGAGCCTTTATTCATAAGAACAGACAACATCAAAAATGTAAAGCTCTGTGAAAAATCTGCCGACATACAAAGTACGGATTTATTATACGAAGAAAATAAAGATAAAATCTGGGGCGTTTCCCTTGGTGACAAAGTTTCAACGGAAAGAGTAGAGCTGAAAATTCATATTGAGGAACACGAAAGCTACATTCTCCAACGCCTGTACAGAGAAAAGAGATGTGGCAAAATAGAAAAAATTGATAATAGCACCTATTTATTCACTGCACAAGTTTACGACTCCAACGAGCTTCTCCCCTGGATACGCACATTTTTGGGCAGAATCAAAAGCTTTAAGTGCAGCAACAATTCAACCGTCCAAAGATTCTATGCTGATTTAAATGCTATGTACGATATATACGGAGGTGAAAACAGTGCTGTTCAGTGAAATTTACGGCAGTTACTATAACACTGTGGGTAAAATAATATCCGAAGCCGTAAAGGGTAGTTTAACCGATAAAAAAATGTTTGAAATCATAACCCGAAATGCTTTTTCTGAAAGCTCTGTGTCTATTCCTCAACACCTGAAGGATACCTCTTGGCCCTTGCTTACAGAAAACAACAAAACAGTTTTAAAGTCAAGCCCTGCTGCACCTCTTTCCCATTTGCAAAAAAGCTGGCTTAAAAGTATTTTGCTTGACCCGAGAATAAAGCTTTTCTCTCCCGAAATAAAAGGACTGGAAAACGTAAAGCCTCTGTATAATCCTGAAGATATTGTTTACTTCGATAAATATACAGACGGAGATTCTTTTAGCGACCCTGAATATATAAACAATTTTCAAACCGCTCTCAGGGCTTTCAGAAGCGATAAAGCACTGAAAATAGAATATATTGACCGCCGGGAAAAAACCATTTCTTTAAAATGCTTCGTGAAAAATCTGGAATACTCCCTTAAAGACGATAAATTCCGTGTTAATGCCTTTTATCAAGGCGAAAGTTTTACACTGAATATGAACAGAATCAAATCTTGCGAAGAACTTGAAGATGAATTGTCTGAAAACCAAAGAATCAGTCAAAGGGCAAAAAAAGAGGTAGTTCTTCAGCTTACAGACGAAAGGAACTCCCTTGAACGTGCAATGATACACTTCTCGCACCTTGAAAAAGAAGCCAGACAAACAGAGCAAAATCGCTACACCATTAAGCTTAAATACTACCAAGAGGACGAGACTGAAATGCTTATAAGGGTTCTTTCTTTTGGCCCTATGATAAAAGTCATAAGCCCCGAGGATTTTGCAGAAAAAATAAAATCCCGTTTGTTTGCCCAGAAAGCTCTGACAACCCCTGAAGAGTCCAGCAAAAAAGGGAAATACATCTATGTAGGATGTTTTGTCAATAAGCACGAACTGAATGTATTGACAAAAAACATCCGTAAAAACCCTTTACCCCAAGCTATCGAAAATCCTCACATAACATTCCAATATAAGCCCTCAACAGTTGACGAAGGGCTTTTTGGTGCAAAAATTCAGGTTAAGGTTACGGGATACTGCAACAACGGCACTAACGAAGGGCTGCTGGTTGAACTGTTTTCTCACAACAAAGAGATTTCAGATATGATAAATCGGATTAAAACTCCTCACATAACCCTCTCCCTCAGCGACAATGGCAAAGCAGTTGATACCCGTTTGCTGAAATTCAGTCCTATAACTCCCTTTTTTATTGAAGGGGTATTCGAGGGTGTGCATTACTAGCTAAAAACTAATTTGTTTATTTTATCTTAGGCTCGTCGAGAAAGATTTCGCCTTTTTTGAAAACGTATCTTGTATAGGAATGCATATTGGTAAAGTCAAATTTTTCCTTATATTTGTATTTGCACAGCACCTTGTAGCAGTCGGGGTAATCCAGAGTTTCGCTGACAATCACAAAAGGCTTAATCAGTCGCCTGAGTTTTTTTGAGGAATACACAGGCTTATCAAAGCATTTTGTGCCTACAAGAGCCTTGTCGTCACTTACAAAATAAGCGATGTTTTCTTTGAAGAAGTCGTCGTTGAGCTTGGGAGAGTCAAGGTTTGGAAGGCCGTAGCACACAAGCTTCTTCTTGCTTAAATCCCTGCTGCGGTTTTCCGAAAGCTCTTTGGCAAAGGGCGAGAAAAACGCCCTCACGCTTTTATAGGCAGAGTCCTTTTCTCTTTTAAGCACACCATCTTCATAACCCTCGGACTCAGCTTTTTTCAGGGTACTGAGGATAAGCTCAGTGTCATTGAGCTGAGTGTACTCAAGGTATCGCTCCTTGCAGCCTATGCTTTCGCCGAAAAACCTCAGCTTATCGTTCCAGATAAAAGCAACCGAGGGAATCCCAAGGGAAAAAGCAATAATGTTTGCATGCATACGGCAGGCAATAAGGGAGCGAAAGCCTGCAATGTACTCCACAAGCTGTCTGGCGTTTTCTGCCGAGGGCAGAGAGATTTCTTCTCTTTCCTCTTCTTTGCCCATATATGCAAGCAGGTCAGTCAGAAACTCCTCGTCCTGCCTCAGTCCGTTTGTAAAAAGCTTATACTTTATGCCCTCTTTTTCCAAAGCTTTAACAATGTTGCTCCATACCAAAAGCAAATCTTCCTTCGAAACAGGGACTCCGTGGTCTTCAAAAAGTCCACCTCTTGCAACGCCCAGACCCACAACATCGGACTGTGGGTTTTTCTTGATTTTATAGGTTTCACTTGTCCACATAGCAGGGTCGGCAACCCTTAGAGAAGAAAGGGAGCAATCCTTGAGATAAGTTTTATTAAGCTCATCTGAAAAATCACGGCAGGTTATGTAACGGCTTGCCACATTCTCAAGCATTGCCTTAAGGGTGGCACAGCCTTCATTTTCAAAATCAAAGCCTTCAAAGCCCATAGCGTTATACATCACGGGGATTCCGTAATGCTCGGCTCTGTCAGTAACTCTGCCCATTTCCAGAGGAAATTTCTCAGCCTTGTACTTAATAAATCCTCCGCCGGGGAAAATCACCAAATCTGAGTTACGCACCCTGTTAAGGCTTTTCTTGTCCTTCTGACGGCGTATGTCCAGAGTAGAAATCTTAACATTATCAAGTCCGTCTTTTTTGGCGGATTTCTTAAGAAGATACTTCACACAATCGGAAATTACCACATCGCCTAAATTCCTGCACTGCATAAGTCCGCAGATAAGCACCTTTATATCGGGCTCAAAGTCAAAACCCTGCTCTTTTGTAAGAGGTTTAGAAATCCCGTTTGTCTTAAGTTTTTTGTTTGTGTTCATCCTTTTTCTCTCCTACAAAACGCCGTTTATAAAACTTCACCTCAAGCTGCACCTGTCAAAAGGCGAATTGCCCTGCGGGTGGCTGACCCGTTTTTAGTCAAAGCTGAGCACTGTGCTCTTTAAGCCGTCCTTAAGCTTAACCACAGGCTTCCAGCCCAGAGCCTCGAGCTTTTCGGTATTAAGGCCCTTACGCTTGTAGTTACAGTAGCCTGAAGTGTCGTCGGACTGCTCATATACAACGTTTATATTTCTTTCGGGGAAAAGCTCGGAAATCATCTTTGCAACATCTCTGATTGCCATAGGCTCAGTTTCGTTTGCAAGGTTATATGCCTCGCCGTTTTCACCCTTGAGCATTACAAGGAAGATTGCGGCGACTGCGTCAGATACATAGCAGAAAGCTCTCTCGGCAAGGCCGTCGCTCTTCATAACAATATCAGCGGAGTTTACGGCATTTGTGATAAAGTCAGCCATAACTCTGCCGTCGTTGCCGATGATCATACCGGGGCCGTAGGAGTGAGCAATTCTCAGCACTGTGAAAGGCACACCGTACTGCACAAGGTAGCTCTTAAGGATGGTTTCGGCCATTCTCTTGCTTTCGGGATAACAGCTTCTTGCCTCAAGAGGGTCAAACACGCCCATATCGGTTTCCTTAACAAAGTCAACCTCTTCAACCTTACCGTAAATCTCACGGGTAGAGGGGTAAACAACATTTATGATGTTCTTTTTTCTTGCCAGCTCAAGAATATTTACTGTGCCCTGAGTGTTGGCGGCAATAATTCCTGTGGGGTCGTTTTTAATAAAGTAAGGGCTGGCAGCACCTGCGGCGTGGAAGATATAGTGGATATCTCCCTCATAATCAATGGGAGTGCAAACGTCCTGAGCTATAATCTCAAAATTCTCATCCTCTAAAAAGCCTGCAAATTTTGCCTCAGCTTTACCTTTGCTTCTTACCAGAGCAAGCACCTTAATGCCGTAATCTTTTTCTTTATTAAGGTGCATAAGAGTAAGAGTAAAGTAATAAGCAAGCATACCTGTTGCACCTGTAACAAGCACAGTCTTGCCCTTTAATTTTTCAAAGGGAATATCCCGGGAGATAAGGTCGTCCATATCAGCCTTAACTACTGCTTTGTCGTAAATAAACATAATAAATACCTCCTGAATATATGTTAGGTAATATACACTTTAATAATACCACACCTGAGTAAATACTGCAATGAAAAAATTATATTCACAAATTTTGTCTTACTATTTTGGCTAAAAATTGCATAGAATCTGCACAGTTTATATGATATTATAAATGTAAAGAAAAGGAGGAATTAACTTGAAACGATTTTTAATAGTTTTACTTACGCTTATTATGGTACTTTCAGCAGGTGCTCTAGCAGTAAGTGCAGACCCGGTTGTGAATTACAAAGAAGTTGACTACATAAAAGCCGATATGCTTTATGTTCACGGCACTTCTCAAATTGCTGAAACAGAGGCTTGGCAGCACTGGCAGCAGCTTGACCTTTACCGCGACTACGACGAGGACGAGCAGCGTGATATGGGCGTTAAGCGTGAAGATGGTATCTCCAAAGAATACTACTTCTTCCTGCCAAGCGGTGCAGACAACAAAAAGGCTGAGATTCTCAACACATTTTCTGAGGATATCAAAATCGGCAATATCACTATTCCCTCCTGGGGCTTTGCAACTATTGATTACAACACCACAGACGATTTTAAGGCAGAGGTAAGCGGCAAAGAATACACATTCCGCTTCAGAAAGTCAAATGCAGAAGCCGCAATTTACATCAACAACCCTGACGCCGACGGCAACGGCACTGACCTGCTTTCTTATCTCTCTCAGGATAAAGAAAATGACGCCAAGGCAACAGGTGCAATCGTAAACAACGACGGCACAGTGGACAACACCCCAATTAAAAAAATCAAGGGCAGAGGCAACACAACCTGGGTTAAAGAGAAAAAGCCCTTTAACGTTACCTACGAAGAGGCCGTTTCCATTAACGGAATGGAAGGCACAAAAAAGCTTTCTCTCCTTGCTAACTATCAGGACGCTTCACTTGCAAGAAACAGAATTTTGCTTGACCTTGCAGACGAGGTGAACATCCCCTACTCTTCCGACTCCCGCTTTGTTGATTTTTATATGAATGGTGAGTATCTGGGCTCTTACCAGATTGCACAGAAGGTTGACATTGGTAAGAAAAACCTTGTTAAAGCAATTGAGGATGACACCCACCTTAACGAAGACGGTACTCTCAAAGAAGAGTTTCCTTTCCTTGTGGAGATTGACGCAGGAGCAGGCAATGACGATTATCACACTTCCTCTTCCAAGGGCAAGTGCAACCTCACCGTAAAGGGACCTGAGCTGGACAAAGATGACCCCTACTATAATGAAGTTTTAAGTGTTGTAAGAACCAAGTTTGACCAGATGTATGACGCAGTTCTGAGAAATTCCGATAATCTCAGCGAGCTTGTGGACATTGACTCTCTGGCAAAGCTTGTGCTTATTAACGAGCTGAGCAAAAACTGGGACGTTGGTATCTCCAGCTTTTACCTCACCTATATGGCTGATGAGAATGGCAATTACAAATTCTTCGGCTCTCCCTGCTGGGACTACGACAACTCCATCGGTAACGCTAAGGGTATTGAGGGCGACCTCAACAGAATGGGCGTAAAGGATTACGAAGAGCCCACAGGCTGGTGGAGCGAGTATAAGCTCAACGGCTGGGGAAGCGGCAAATCGGGCAAATACACTCTCCCGGGTTATGCAATGAAGAACACAACCATCCGCCAGAGAATGGCCGAAATCTGGTTTGAGGAATTTGTGCCTGCTATTGAAACCTTTAATGGTGAAAAGGTAGCTGAAGGCGAATTTTACTCCAAGGATGTTTACTACGACTACCTCAAGGCTTCTGCCGAAATGAACTACGAAATGGGCTGGAGAATCAATACAGGCGACTGGATTTGTGACCACTCCACCCTGACAAACGGCACTTACGACAGCAAGAGCGGCGAGTTCACTTTAAACGCAGAGCCCACAACCTACGATATATCCACCTTTAAGGGTGAGTATGACTATATGGTAGACTGGTTCAACACCCGTGCTGCCTGGATTAGTGCAGAGTTTCACGATATGGTTTACAAGACTCTTATTTTAGGCGACGCAAACCTTGACGGCAAGGTAAACGTTAAGGACGCAACCCTTGTTCAGAAGACTCTGGCAAAAATCACCGCTCTTGAGGGTGACGGCTTCACCTGCGGTGACGTTAACGGCGACGAAAAGCTTTCTATTCAGGACGCCACAAATATTCAGAAATATTCTGCAAATATTGACATTGACTACAAGGTAGGTCAGCCTGTTTAAAAATTGTTTACAATCAGCCCCTGTATTTACGGTACAGGGGCTACTTTTATTATTGACTTTTGAGGTAGAAAGTATTATCATTGTATTGTGTATGTAATACAATTTGTATGAAAACGAGAGAAAGAGGGGCGGACTGTACGGAAACACTTTTTTTAATCTGTGACTCCATCATCACAGGCTTTTTCTCACTTTGTTACCTGTACCAAGTGTTTTTTATAATATATGAACTTTTCAAAAGAAAAAAGAATCGTCCTCAGACAGAGCCGGCTAAGCTCAACAAATTTGGCGTAATCATCTGCGCAAGAAACGAGCAGAGCGTTATCGGCGGACTTATTGACAGTATCAAGCGTCAGGATTACCCCAATGAGCTTATAGATGTTTATGTAGTGGCAGACAACTGCTGTGACTACACCGCAAAGTACTCTCAGGCAAGCGGTGCAACGGTTATTGAGCGAAATGACCCAAGCCTTATCGGCAAAGGATACGCTCTGGACTTTGCCTTTAAAAAGCTTAAGGCAAAGGGTATTGAGCACGACGCTTATCTTATCTTTGACGCAGACAACCTTGTGGACAAGGACTTCATCAAGGAAATGAACCTTAAGCTCAATGAGGGCTACAAGGTGCTCACGAGTTATCGTAACTCCAAAAACTACGGCACAAACTGGATTACCTCGGGCTATTCCCTTTCCTTTATCAGAGAGGCAACTTACCTTAACAAAGCCCGTGAGGACTTAAAGCTTTGCTGTGCAATTTCCGGCACAGGCTTCTGTGTAAGCCGTGAGATTATAGAGTGTCAGGGCGGTTGGATTCACCACCTTCTTACTGAGGACATTGAATTTACCGTTGACAATGTTATTAAAGGCGAAAAGTTCGGTATCAGCGAAAAGTCTGTTTTATTTGATGAACAACCTGTGACCTTCAAAAGCTCCTGGAATCAGCGTCTTCGCTGGACAAAAGGCTTCTACCAGATTTTAGGTCAGTACGGCGGCAAGCTTATCAAGGGTATTTTCAAGGGGTCTTTCCCCTGCTACGACTTTTTCATTACCCTTTTTCCTGCTTCTGCCTACACTATTTACAACCTTATTAAATGTATTATTGAGTGTGTTTACGGAGTTATTGCTTTCTCAAAGAATCTTAACCCCACCACACTTATCCAGAACTGCATTTTCCCCCTTGTAAGTTGCTTTGGTATAATGTACCTTATCTTCTTTGCTATGGGGCTTGTTACTATGATAACGGAACATAAGGTAATCAGAGCTACTAAAGCCGAGAAAATCCGCTCGGTTCTCACCTACCCCATATTTATGATCACCTACTGTCCCATTGCGGTTGTGGCACTGTTTAAAAAGGTCAGCTGGACACCAATCCCTCACACTGTCAAGGCTACCATTGACGACCTTGAAAACGCAAAAATACAGTAAATCCACAAACCGCCCGAAATATTCGGGCGGTCTTGCATTTTATTTTTTACTCAGTTAATACTTTTAAATAGATATATATAATTATGGAAGGAGAATTTTATTGCTTAACTTAAAGAACATTAAAAAGCAATACAAAACAGGCGACACAATTACCCACGCCTTAAGAGGTGTGGATGTGTGCTTTCGTGACAACGAGTTTGTGGCAATTCTGGGTCACTCGGGTTGCGGCAAAACCACGCTTCTCAACATTATCGGCGGACTTGACCGCTACTCTGAGGGTGATTTGGTAATAGGCGGAGTTACCACCAAAAAGTACAAGGACAGAGATTGGGACACCTACCGAAATCACTCCGTAGGCTTTGTTTTTCAGTCCTACAACCTTATTCCTCACCAGAGCGTTCTTTCAAACGTTGAGCTGGCTCTGACCCTTTCGGGCGTTAAAAAAAGCGAGCGAAAGAAACGTGCCAAAGAAGCTCTCAGAAAGGTTGGCCTTGGGGACCAGCTTAAGAAGAAGCCCAACCAGATGTCAGGCGGCCAAATGCAGAGAGTTGCCATTGCACGTTCTCTGGTAAACAACCCTGACATTTTACTGGCTGACGAGCCCACAGGTGCACTGGATACAGAAACCAGCGTTCAGATTATGAAAATCCTCAAGGAAGTGGCAAAAGACCGCCTTGTTATTATGGTAACCCACAACCCCGAGCTTGCTGAGGAATACGCAACAAGAATCGTCAAGCTTAAGGACGGACTTATTGTGGGCGACTCAAACCCCGTTACCGAGGAAGAAATAAAAGCGGCGGAAATTAAAGACGCCGCTCCCAAGAAAAAGCAGAAGAAGCCCTCAATGTCTTTCTTCACCGCTCTTTCCCTTTCCTTTAACAACCTGCTTACAAAGAAAGCAAGAACCCTTCTGACTTCCTTTGCAGGGTCTATCGGTATTATCGGTATTGCCCTTATCCTCTCACTTTCCAGTGGTATTCAGGCGTTTATTGACACAATTCAGGAGGACACCCTCTCATCCTACCCCATTGTCATTGAGGAAGAAGCCCTTGATATGACGGCGATGATGGTTTCTATGATGAGTATGAATGAAGGCAAAAACCAGCGTGAAGAGGGAAAGGTTTACGCCAACACTGTTATGTACGATATGCTCTCTACTGTAAACGGCTCTGCTTCCAGCAGTAATAACCTTGAGTCCTTTAAGGCGTACATCGACGAAAATGCCGCCTCTCTTGATGAGCACATCAACTCAATCCAGTACGGCTACGACCTGGATTTGCTTATTTATAATGAAAACACCGACGAGAAAATTAAAAAGCTTAATCCATCCGAGCTTTTTGAGGGTATGATTTCCGAAAGCTACAGCGAGGCTATCTCTCCCTCTGACTATATGCTGGACGTATGGCAGGAGATTATCCCCTCAAAGGACGGCGGCAACATCAGCCCTCTTATCAGTGAACAGTATGAGATAGTTGAAAACGGTGGCCGCTGGCCCGAGAATTACAACGAGGTTGTTCTTGTTGTAAACGAAAACAACGAAATCGCCGACACCGCTCTTTATGCTCTGGGCTTTAAGGACAGCGAAGAAGTTGACGACATCCTCACCGCTCTTTCCAAGGGTGAAGAGTACGAAAGCTCTGCCGCCACAAGCTGGGACTACGACGAGATTTTAGGCAAGACCTTTAAGCTTGTGCTTCCCACAGACCTTTACTCCAAAAACGAAAACGGCGTCTGGGAAGATATTTCTCAGAATGAAACTCTGTTAAAGGTTGCCGTAGATAACTCCGAGGACATTAAAATTGTCGGTATCATCCGTCCCAGAGAGGACGCTACCTCTGCCTCTCTTACAGGTTCAATCGCTTACACTAAGGCACTCACAGAGTTCTACATTGACGCCATAAACGACAGCGAAATCGTAAAAGAGCAGATGGCAGACACCACCACCGACGTGCTTTCAGGTGCAGACTTTATGGACACAACCAAAGAGTACACCGACGCAGAAAAAGGCGAAATGCTTCTTTCATACATTGAGCACATCTCCTCAAAGCAGAGAGCCGAGATGTATAAGGAAATCATTTCAACTCCTCCTGAAGATATGCTCAAGCAGTCCACCGAGCAGTATATGCTCCAGTATCCCGACAGAGAAACAAGGATTGAGGCAATGCTCTCTGCCAATACAGGCGAAGGTGCGGTAGACAACGAAACTGCCCGAGGATACTTTGAGGATATGAGCGACGAAGAAATCGAAAATCTTATGGTAAGCAGTATGGAAAGGATGATTTCTGCTCAGTATGCCGAAAAAGCACTGGCAGGAGTAGCTTCTTTCAGTGACGAGGAGCTTTCCAAAATGCTTGACCTTTACTACAAAGATAAAACAGAAGCTGAAAAGGCATCTGACTTTGACAAGTTCGTTCCCGAGGTTACTCTTGAGAACACTCTGCACACCCTTGGCTCGGTAGATTATGACAATCCCTCAAGCATAAGTATTTACCCTGTTTCTTTTGATTCCAAACAGACTGTGTCTGATATGATTACAGATTACAACGAAACAGTAGAGGATGACGACAAAATCACCTACACCGATTATGTGGCACTGATGATGTCTTCCGTCAGCGTTATTGTTGACGCCGTAACCTACGGTCTTACTGCTTTCGTTTCAATTTCTCTGGTGGTTTCCTCAATTATGATTGGCGTTATCACCTATATCTCAGTTTTAGAGCGAACAAAAGAAATCGGTGTGCTCCGCTCAATGGGTGCTTCCAAGAGAAACATCTCCAACATCTTCACCGCCGAAACCCTTATTATCGGCTTTATCTCGGGACTTATCGGTGTTGGGCTCACGGTGCTTCTCAACTTCCCCATAAATGCAATTCTTGATTTGTTGCTTACAGATGTTACCATTACTGCCTCTTTACCAATGGGTGCCGGTATTATTCTTGTGGCAATCAGTATGATTCTCACATTTATTGCAGGCCTTATCCCCTCAAAAATGGCAGCTAAGAAAGACCCTGTTGTTGCACTGAGAACCGAATAAGCTTTAATCCCCTGTCAGCCTTCAAAGGCTCAGACAGGGGATTTTTTTTGCGGCTGTTCACCTTGTTTTCACCTGTTTTTCACACTACTTGGTGTTAATCCCAAAATACTCCCTTTCGTCCCATTTTGTTGAAATAAAAGTGCAAAAGACGTATTCTATAGGCACAGAGAAAAACACCTCTGAAAAATCAAGAAAAGGAGTAATCCAAAATGAAAAACACATCAAAAACAAAACGAACATTCTCAAGAATACTGGCATTAGTCATTGCAATGATTACTGCTTTATCTGCAATGTCTGCCTTTACTCTTACAGCTAGTGCAGCAACAAAAGAGATAGAATACAAAGGTGAATTTGAACACACCACTGTCTATCCCGAAAACAGAGTTTACCTGAAGGTAAACGGAACAAGAGGTTCAACTGACTGGCATTACGTTTTCGGCGGCGATTCTATACCGGAATACGATTTCAGCTTTACAGACAAAAATGTAGGCGAAATCCTCAGCTACACAGTCCACTGTGATGTTCCTTCAACAATTGAAGGCTGGGGTCAGAGTGAACTTTGCGAGAAGATTTACTTCAAGCCTTGGGCTCCGGAATCCATCACCGTAAACGGTGTTAAGATTTACTGCAATAAGGAAATCAACTGTACAGACAACTATACATTCTCCTTGACAGACAATATGTATGAAATCAGAATCAGAACTGCTGACGTAAAAAATGCAGGAACAGACCTGAATGTATACATCAAATTATACGGTACAGATGGTCAGGAAACAAACAAAATCAACACCTCAAAGGGTTTAGTTACCGAGCATAGCGGAAAACCCTTTAACTGTCACGAGCAGTGCAGTGAAACAACTATTACTGTACCTGCTGATTTTGACAGGGTTGAATCCTTCACTCTGAGTCTTTCAGGCAAATGTATTGCAGCTAAGGGCTGGAAGTGCGAATCTGTTACAATCCAGCAGATTCAGGGTGGCACAGACAGCGGTGTAAAAAAAGTTGAAATTAACGAGTGGTTTGCAACCGAGTCTGACAACTACGAAAAAACCTTTGTTGTTCCTCTCAGTCAGGACGAAAACAACAACTATCTTGTAAACGATTACGACGACCTCTGCATTATGGAAGCTATGGTTAATTCGGGTAAGCAGGAGTATGTAAAGGGCTCTTATGTTCTTACAAATGATATTGACTGTAAAGGCGAAAACTTTATACACAGAGAAATGATTGGCACAGAAGACATCTCCTTCGGCGGTACATTTGACGGTCAGGGTCACACCATCAGCAACTTAAACTACGGTTCTGACGTTGAGGGTTTTGACTCAGGTAATCTCAACGGCCTTTTCGGCTCAATCGGTGAAACAGGCACAGTCAAGAACCTTACAGTAGACGGTGCTACTGTATGGGGTGACAACAGCATAATTGAAGGCTGCGGTGTAATCTCAAACGAGAACAACGGTACAATTGAGAATGTCACTGTTAAAAACTCAAAGGTTCAGCTTGGCGACTGTCCCTACTTAGGCGGTATTTCAGGCATTAACAACGGCACAATCAAGAACTGCTCTGTAGAAAACACCACCATAAGACGTCGCTGGGGCGGCTGCAATGTAAGAGGTATGGGTTGTATCTGCGAAACCAACAACGGCACAGTAGAAAACTGCTCCTCAGATAATTGCAAATTCGAAAACGGCTATATAAACGACAGCACACTTCTTATCTTAAACGGCAACCAGCCTGTATAAAATAAAACAAATGAAGAAAACCCTCTGAGGAAAATCAAAGCCTCAGAGGGTTTATGGTTTTATGCTTTTATTCTTTTATTCTTTTACAAGCGTCTTTACGATTTCGCCTACATACACTTTGTGCATAGGCTCAGCCTCACCATAGTGGGTGTTGACAAAATCGTCGCAGATAGCGGATTTGTCCATATCCTGAGCGTACATTTTCTTGCACACAAGAACAAGCTCAGCTTCTTCAAAATATGGAGCAGGCTCGTCAAACACGGCAGTAAGCCCTGTTTCCTTACATTTGTCCACATCTCTGCCTGACTTTGTACCGCAGAAGCTCAGTGCTTTTCTGTACTCCTCAGAGAAAAATGTGAGGGTAAAGTACTCCTCTTTTTCGCAGAACTCAAAGGTGTATCTTGAGGGACGAACAAAGGTAAAAGCCACGTTTTTGTTCCACAAAACACCCAGACCGCCCCAGCTTGCAGTCATTGTGTTGAAAGCCTCTTTATTTCCTGCTGTAATCAACATCCACTGCTTGCCGATTTTCTCAAAAGGGCTGAACTGAAGCTCTCTGATATCAATTTCCTTGAAACTCATAATAAATCCTCCTAATATATACCGTGTACTGCAACCTCACCCGAGGTGAGAGAAATTGTTTCTTCTTCCGTTTTCACAAGCAAACCGCCTCTTTCGTCTATATCAGTGGCAATGCCTGTGTATTTTTCGGTTTTTACTTCTTTTCCTATGTTTGCACAGAGATTTTTGTATTCTTCCCTTGCTTTTGGTGAGAAGCTAAAGTCAAACTCCGTCATAAGCTTTTCAAAGGAAGTGTTTACCGCTGTGAAAACATCCTTTACATCAAACCTTCGGGATGTGAGAAGATAAAGAGAAGTAGCTTTATCTTTGATTTCCCCGAAAAACTCCTTGTCGTTTACGTTTATTCCTATACCGATTACAGTATATTCAGACGCACGTTCACAAAGAATACCGCAGAGCTTTTTATTCTCGCAGATAATGTCGTTGGGCCATTTGATTAGCAGAGGTTTTCCTTTGCAGAAAGGCTTCAAAGCCTCATAAACCGCCAAAGCAACCAAAAGCGTAAAGCCCTCGGCATATTGGTTTTTCACGGCGATGCTCATACAAAGCGAACCTTGCGAGCTTTGCCAGCTTCTGCCCAGCCTGCCTCTGCCGAAAGTCTGCACCTTTGTCATTACGGAAATTCCAAAGGGCGGCTCATCTTCTTTAAGTATTCTTTTTAAGTAGTTGTTGGTAGAGTCCACAGACTCCAGACAGATTTCGGATAAGGGAAAGTTTATCATACCTGACCGTCACTTTTTAAGCTGAGAAATAGCAGTGAGAACCCTGTGTGCAACCTCTTCCTTGGACATAACAGGAAGCTCCTCACAGCCGCTTTTCGTAATAATTGTAACTACGTTTGTGTCCACGCCAAAGCCTGCACCCTGAGTTTTCAGAGAGTTTGCACATATCATATCGCAGTTTTTGGACACAAGCTTTTTCTTGGAATTTTCCAGCACGTTTTCTGTTTCCATAGAAAAACCGCAGATAACCTGATTTTCCTTTTTATGCTCACCGATGTATTTAAGGATATCCTTTGTGCGTGTAAGCTCAATTTTCATATCCGAATCCGACTTCTTGATTTTCTCATCAGCACAGGTTACAGGTGTATAATCTGCCACAGCAGCAGCTTTGATGATAATGTCGGCTTCGTCAAACCTCTGGGCAACTGCCTTGAACATATCCTCGGCACTTGTTACGTTAACAACATCCACAAACATAGGAGCTTTTACCTCGGTGTAAGCTTTTACAAGAGTAACCTCTGCACCTCTGAGCATTGCCGCTTTTGCAAGGGCTATTCCCATTTTACCGCTGGAGTGATTGGTAATAAATCTTACAGGGTCAATTGCTTCTCTGGTTGCACCTGCAGTAACAAGCACCTTTTTTCCCTCAAGGTCTTTTTCACAGGCAATTTCCTTTAAAATATACTCAAGGAGCACTTCCTCGTCAGGCATTCTGCCGTCACCGATGTCGCCGTTGGCAAGCATACCTCTGTCGGGCTCGACAATTTCATAGCCGAAGCCTCTGAGCTTTTCTATATTATCCTGCACAATGGGGTTATGAAACATATTGTGGTTCATTGCAGGAGAGATAATCTTCTTGCAAGGGCAGGCCATAACGGTAGTGGTAAGCATATCATCGGCAATTCCCCCTGCAATTTTTCCGATAACGTTAGCAGAGGCAGGAGCAACAAGCACCACGTCAGCCTGCTTTGCAATGGCAACGTGCTCAACGCTATACTGAAAGTTTCTGTCAAAAGTATCCACCAGACACTTGGTGGAAAGAAGGCTTTCAAAGGTAATGGGATTTATAAAATTTGTAGCATTCTGAGTCATAAGCACGTGAACATTGCAGTGAAGCTTTTTAAGCATTCGTGCAAGGTTTGCGATTTTATATGCGGCAATACTGCCTGTAACGCCGAGAACAACAGTCTTTCCATTTAACATACAGCGTTATCCTTTCTTTCTGAGTTTTTTTCATTATAACACACTTTTATAAAAAAATATATGGCATTTTTAAAATTTTGTTGTATAATGGAGTTGCAGAATATTCTATAATGTGCAAATTTTATGCAGGTATTCGTCATTGAAATCTGACTCGGCACAGAAAAGGTATTTTGCAAATGTATTTATATCTCTCTTAAGAGAATAATAACAGGAGGAAATCGTATGAAAAAAACAAGAACCCACCACGCACAGCAACACAACAAAACCACATCTCTGGTACTTTTGGGCTTACTTTGTGCAATTATGCTTATTCTCTCGTGCACACCCCTTGGTTACCTTAATGTAGGTATGCTGGCAATCACCTTCAACATCATCCCCGTGGCTATTGCCGCTATTGTCTTAGGCCCTCAGGGCGGCGGTATTATAGGCGGAATTTTCGGTATTACCAGCTTTTTGCAGTGTATAGGAATAGGCGGCTCCAGTGCTCTGGGCGTAATCTGCTTTGAGATTAACCCTGTCTTTGCCTTTATCCAGCGTTTTGTACCTCGTGTACTTGTAGGTGTTTTACTTGGCTTTATCTACAAGTTTTTAAGTAAAAAAATCAAGCACCAGTCAATTTCCTGTGCTATTATAGGCTTTCTTGCCGCTTTCCTTAACACAGTTTTCTTTATGTCATTCCTTGTGCTTCTTTACGGCAACACACCTGAGCTTCAGGGTATGATTGCAGGACAAAACATTTTCCTGTGGATTTGCACCTT
The DNA here is from genome assembly GCA_017465505.1 of Clostridia bacterium. GTDB lineage: Bacteria > Bacillota > Clostridia > Oscillospirales > Acutalibacteraceae > Ruminococcoides. The sequence continues at coordinate 30,218 of JAFTWB010000025.1, forward strand.
TGTAGGTATTAACGCAGTATTTGAAATGCTTGCTTCTACCATAATCACCACCCCCATAGGTGTAGCACTTACAAAATTAAAAAGCCGCAATGCATAATGGAGGATAATATGATTCTTGCTATTGATATCGGTAACACAAATATTGTTGTAGGTTGCTTTGAGAATAACGAAATTCTTTTCAGCGAGAGAATATCCACCAATCACACCGCCACAGACATAGAATATGCCACAACCATCCGTATGATTCTGCATATTCACGGCTTTACATCATCAATGCTCACAGGTGCCGTTATTTCTTCTGTTGTACCGGGAGTTACAAGCACCGTTAAAAACGCAATTGAAAAGTACACAAAGCTTACAGATGTACTGGTAGTTTCTCCGGGAATCAAAACAGGCCTTGTTATTCACATCGACAACCCTGCCCAGCTTGGAAGCGATTTGGTGGTTGACGCTGTGGCAGGTATAAACAACTACCCCCTGCCCCAGATTATTATTGATATGGGCACTGCCACCACCTTTTCTGTTATCAACAGTCAGAAGCAGTACATCGGCGGTCTTATTGTAAGCGGTGTTGGTATTTCTGCCGAAGCCCTTACCAGCCGTACATCTCAGCTTCCCAAAATCGCCTTTGATACTCCCAAAAAAATCATAGGTACAAACACCATTGACTGTATGAAAAACGGCATTATGTACTCCAACGCTTGTGCTATCGACGGCATTGTGGAGCGTATAGAGGCAGAGCTTGGTGAAAAATGCACGATTATCGCCACAGGCGGTCTTGCCGAAACCATAATTCCTCTTTGTAAAAGAGATATAATCCTGGACAACGAGCTTTTACTTAAAGGACTTATGATTATTTATTATAAAAATGTAAATAAATAATATAAAACAAAATCCGATTTTGCTTATTTTAAGCACTTCGGATTTTATTTTTTCAAAAGTGGGTAACAATAACGAAAAAGCGACAAAAAACGGTCTTAAATTCTACAATAAAAACATTATTATTTCTTTAAAGAAAATTACAAGTTGTAACTTTATGGTAATATAGTATTGCTAATACTACTATTAAACTGTTCAATAGGAGGAATTGCTATGCAGACAACTCAGAAACTTGAGCTTAAAAAGCTCGCCTGTAAAGCCAGAATGGGTGCCGTAGAAGGTACATTCCACGCTAAGTCAGGACATCCCGGTGGTTCTCTTTCCGCCGCAGACATTATGACCTACCTTTATTTTGCAGAAATGAACGTAGACCCTGCAAACCCCAAAATGAAGGACCGTGACCGCTTTGTTCTTTCAAAGGGTCATTGCTGCCCCAGCCTTTATGCTGTTTTAGCTCTCAAGGGCTTTTTCGCTTGGGACGAAATCAAGAATCTTCGTCACGTTGGTTCTATGCTTCAGGGTCATCCCGATATGAACAAAACACCCGGTATCGATATGAGCACCGGTTCTCTTGGTCAGGGTATCTCTGCCGCTTGCGGTATGGCTCTGGCCGCTAAGATTGATTCTCTCCCCTACCGTGTTTACACAATTCTTGGTGACGGTGAGTGCGAAGAGGGTCAGGTTTGGGAAGCTGCTATGTTTGCAGCTCACAACAAGCTGGACAACCTCGTTGTTATCGTTGACCAGAACGGTCTTCAGATTGACGGCAAGGTAAGCGAGGTTTGCGGTATCGAGCCTCTTGACAAGAAGTTCGAGAGCTTTGGCTTTGAGGTTATTAAAATCAACGGCCACTGCTTCGACGATATCGAGGCAGCTTTCAACAAAGCTAAGGAAACTAAGGGCAAGCCCACTGCTATTCTCGCCGCCACAACCAAGGGCAAGGGCGTAAGCTTTATGGAAGACCAGGTTGACTGGCACGGCAAGGGTCCCAACAAGGACGAGTACGAGAATGCAATCAAGGAGCTTCAGGCTCAGCTTGAGAAATTGGAGGGTGAGTGCTAATGGCTGATATCGTAACAAAAGCAACCAGAGAAAGCTTTGGCGAAGCTCTTTGTGAGCTTGCAAAAACTAATGAAGACATTATCGTTCTTGACGCTGACCTTGCAGGTGCAACCAAGACATCGATTTTTAAGAAAGAATTTCCTGAGAGATTCTTTGACTGCGGTATTGCCGAGGGCAATATGGTTTGCGTTTCCGCAGGCCTTGCAAGTGCAGGCAAAATCCCCGTTGCAGCTTCTTTTGCAATGTTTGCAACAGGCAGAGCTTACGAGCAGATTCGTAACTCCGTAGGCTATCCCCACTTAAACGTTAAAATCGCAGGCAGCCACGCCGGTATTTCCACAGGCGAAGACGGTGCAACTCACCAGTGCCTTGAGGACGTAGCTCTTATGCGTACTATCCCCGGTATGACAGTGCTCTGCCCTGCTGACCATTGGGAGATGAAGGCTGCTGCCAAGGCAGCTATCGAGCACGTTGGCCCTGTTTACATCCGTCTGGGCAGACTTGCTATTGATTCTTTCAACGACCCCGACACCTACGAGTTTGAGCTTGGCAAGGGTATCACTCTTCAGGAGGGTAATGACATCACCGTTATCGCAACAGGTCTTGTTGTTAACGAGTGCCGCAAAGCTTGCTTAAAGCTTAAAGAAGAAGGCTTCAGCGTTCGTCTTATCAACATCCACACAATCAAGCCTATTGACCGTGATATCATTATCAAGGCAGCTAAGGAAACAGGCAAGATTATCACTGTTGAGGAGCACAACGTTATCGGCGGCCTTGGTGACGCAGTTCTTGAGGTTACAAGTGAAGAGTGTCCTGTTAAGGTTCGCAAGGTTGGCGTGTATGACCGCTACGGCTACTCAGGTCCCGCTTGGGAGCTTCTTGAGAAGTTCGGTCTTACAGAAACAGGTATCGCAGACGTTATCCGCGAAGAACTTGCCCGTTAATCACGGACAAGGTAATTCCACCTTTAAATATGTTCATTTAATCCCGTCGTTTTATTAACGGCGGGAATTTTTTTATAAGCTGCAACCTCAGCCTTACTTTTCCGTACTTTATTATTGAAAGGGAATACTCAAGGGATTATAATATTTTTAAAGGAGGGGTTAGTATGGATGACTCAAAAATCATCGAGCTTTTCTTTGAGAGAAGCGAAAGTGCAATTATTCAGACAAGCATAAAGTACAACTCCCTGTGCCTGAGTATTGCCACCAATATTTTAGGAAATACCGAGGACTCCGAGGAATGTGTCAACGATACATATCTGGCTTTGTGGAACAACATTCCACCAATGAGGCCCGTAAATCTATCCGCATATATTTGCAGAATCATCCGAAACCTCTCCCTTAAAAAGCTTGAATACAATCAGGCGAAGAAAAGGGACAAAAATATGGTTGTATCCCTGCAAGAGCTACAGGATATTCTTCCCGACTCTTTAACCTCTCATAAATTCAGTGAGGAGGAAACAGGCAGAATCATAAGCGATTTTCTCAAAACGGAAAAGCCTGAGGCCAGAAATGTTTTCATCCGCAAATACTGGTACTTTGATTCGGTATCAGCCATCGCCAAGCGATACAAATTCAGCGAAAGCAAGGTTAAGTCCTTACTTTTCCACACACGGAACAGGCTGAAAAAACATCTGATAAAGGAGGGTGTGCATATATGAGTACTCACATTGTAAATGCTCTGAGCTATATTGATGAGCAGCTCATAAGCGAAGCTGAAAATTTTGTTCCCAAAAAGCACTACAAAGCCTCCGCCGTAAAAATCGGTGCAATCTCCCTTGCCGCCTGCCTTATTCTTGTGCTTTTGATTCCCTTACTAAAAAAGCCGACAGCAGACTTTGCTCCCACACTCTGCACTTCCTGCAATGTTCAGACCTTTTCATTTGCCGAAATGCAGACTCACCACGTTTTTGGGCAGATTTTTCCCAAAACTCTTCCAAAAGATTATCATCCCGACGGAGAAATTTATGTAATGGACGACACCACCGTGGAGACGGTTTTCTGCAATCATTTTACAGGAGATATAATCAATCTCATTATCTCACCCAAAAAGTATTTTGCAGGAATTGACACCACAGACAAGGTTTTGTACCACGAAAACGAAGAAGCAGGCGTAACCTCTTACATTTACGTTGATACAGGGGATTACATCGGCTATTTCTTCTCAGAAAAGAGTGACCTTGCCACCCTTGAAGGTTTTGACAAGATGATAGAAAGTATGAAATAAGGAGGTAATTTTATGAAACGAAACATTTGCTTGATTTTTGCTGTCCTTTTATTACTCACGACTTTAACCGCTTGTGCACAAAAGCCTGAGCTAACTGATGTTTTGTGGTATGCAAAAGGCAGTGTCATCGGCTTGGATAGTGAAACAGGCTACTACGATATTCACCTTACCTTTAACGATGACAACACAGGTAACGTTATGAACATCTATAAAGATAACTCTGTCGAAAGCTATGACTTTGAATACAGCGCTTTTAACGGTTACATAACCATTCTTTCCTATGACGGTGAAACTCTTGACAAAGGAATACACACCTACCCCTTCTCCATTGAAGACGATGTTCTCACTATTGAGATTGATAACAAAAAAATGGAGTTTAATAAGCTCAAATTTACTGCTACAAAAAATCAAAATCCCCATCACACCTACGAAGTTTTGCAGGATGAGTATGACAGAATTCTGGAGTATCTGCAGCTTGCTTACAGTGGCGATATGATTACAAACATTTATATCGACCATTCTGAAAGTGTAATCGTTGTGGGGCTTAAAGAGCTTACTGATGAGAATATTAAGTTTTTCAAAGAAAACATTTCTGATGAGGATTTTATAGTATTCGTCGAAGCAAGTGGAGTTAATGTTTTCACAACAAAATAAAATCACAATTAAAAAACCTAACCCCGCCGTTAATTAAACGACGGGGTTAAATCAATTTATCCAAAGGCGGAACTGCCCTCGGGTGGCTAACCCGTGGCTGACCCGCGATACACTTCACAAATCAAACTCGCTTCTCCACTCACCGTTAACAAAACACCACCTCAATCGCTAAGCTTTCCAAAGGTGGAGTTGCCCCGTGGGTGGCTGACCCACAAAAAATAACCTTTGCAAGTTTCTTCTGGATATAGGTTACATCTTTGATGTTCACCTTGTTATCGTTATTGTAATCTGCCAGCACAAGCTGAACGTCTTCAAAGTCAATCATCTTAGCGAGGTACTTCTGAATAGCAGTAGCGTCCTTGATATTTAACTTGCCGTCACGGTTTACATCACCCATCTCAAACTCAGGCTGAGGAGTAGTTGTAGTTTCCTGCGTAGGCACCGTTGCCTCGGTTTCAGTAGTACTCTCCAGAGGCTCAGTTACTGTTGAGGATGGCTCTGTTACAGTAGTACTCTCCACAGGCTCAGTTACTGTTGAGGATGGCTCTGTTACAGTAGTACTCTCCACAGGCTCAGTTGAAATCGTAGAAGCTTCAGTTGGATGCTCAGTATCGGGAGCAACTGTAGTTACTTGGGAAGGCTCGGTTATGATTGTCGGACCAGTCGAGCCAAAGTGAATAGTAGCATTTGTTAGGCCTTCATTATATATACCTATCTCTATTGCATTCCACTGAGATTCCGTTCCGCTATAGTATACATCTGCATGGCTTTTGCAACACCAAAATGCACTCTCACCTATACTTATAACACTGTCAGGGATAGTAATAGAAGCAAGGCTTGTGCAACCACTAAAAGCACTCTCACCTATACTTGTAACACTGTCGGGGATAGCGACAGAAGCAAGGCTTGTGCAACCACTAAAAGCACCACTGCCTATACTTGTAACAGGATAGCCTTCGATAATATCAAGGATATCCAGCTTGGCAGTGTCGTATATATAGTCTGTGATTGTTACCTCACCATTTTCGATTGAGTATTTTAAGCCATCAGTTGTAATTCCTGTTGTCGCAGCTGAGGCTGACATAATCGGCATTGAGCTTAGCAAAACCAGCAAAGCTATTAAGCCTGCTAAGACTTTTAATGCGGACTTTTTAAACATAGATACACCCCTCTTAGTACTTATTCTATACTTTAATTTTACTACCAAATGGCAGTCCGTCAAGGAACTTTTTAGCGTCGCAACCTGTTTTTGTGAATAGAAACAAAAACAATTACCAATTTAGTTATATCGACAAATAAAAAAGGGACGGCATAAAGCCATCCCTAAAATTATTTAAGTAACACCTTAGATAAGCTCGATGATTGCCATCTCTGCTGCGTCGCCGCGACGAGGGCCAATCTTAGTGATTCTTGTGTAACCACCGTTTCTGTCCTTATACTTGGGTGCAATCTCCTTGAAGAGCTTGTATGTTACTTCCTCTTTTGTTACAAAAGACATAACCATACGCTTATTGTGGAGATTATCCTCTTTAGCAATAGTGATCATCTTCTCAGCTAATGAAGAAACTTCTTTAGCACGAGTAACAGTTGTCTCTATTTTGCCGTTCTCGAAAAGGAAAGTAACCATTGCTCTGAGCATTGCTGTTCTGTGAGCTGTGGCTCTACCTAACTTTCTTGTACCGGGCATTATATTTCACTCCTTATTAAGTGTAGTAATTGTAAAGGTTTATTCGTCCTCGCTGTGAAGACTGAAGCCAAGGCTACCCAGCTTCTGCATAACTTCCTCAAGGGACTTTCTGCCGAGGTTTCTAACCTTCATCATATCCTCTTCGGACTTGCTGATAAGGTCCTCAACAGTGTTGATACCTGCACGCTTTAAGCAGTTGAAGGAACGAACAGAAAGGTCCAGCTCCTCGATAGTCATCTCGAGAACCTTCTCCTTGCCGCTATCTTCCTTAACAACCATAATCTCCTGGCTGCCTCTGTCGGAGAGGTCAACAAAGAGGTTGAGGTGCTCGCAGATAACCTTTGCTGCAAGAGAAACAGCCTCCTGCGCAGTGATAACGCCGTTTGTCCACACGTCAAGTGTGAGCTTGTCGTAGTCAGTAATCTGACCAACACGGGTGTTATCAACAGTAAAGTTCACCTTAAGAACAGGTGTGTAAATGGAGTCCACAGGAAGAACACCGATAACATTGTTACCGGAAAGAGCCTTGTTCTTTTCAGCAGGAACATAGCCTCTGCCCTTATCCAGTGTGATTTCCATATTAAGTTTTGCGTCTTCGCCGAGAGTTGCAATGTGAAGCTCAGGTGTGAGAATCTCAACCTCGCTGTCGCACTTAATCATATCGGCAGTAACATCGCAGGGGCCTTCAACAGCGATTTCAACAGTCTTGGGACCGTTGCTGTTAAGCTTTGCAACAAGGCTCTTCATATTAAGAACGATTTCTGTAACGTCCTCTTTTACACCGGGAATGGTGGAAAACTCGTGGAGTACACCGTCAATCTTAATAGAAGTAACTGCAACACCCTCTAAAGAGGAAAGGAGAACTCTTCTAAGAGAGTTACCCAAAGTGTTACCGAAGCCTCTCTCTAAAGGCTCAACTACAAATCTGCCGTATTTGCCGTCAGCTGATAATTCGTCAACGTTGATTCTGGGCTTTTCGATTTCTATCATGCAATATTCCTCCTTAACATTTTCAGCAACCTGCTGAGATGTGTGTAAACCTGCGAAACAAACTTACGCGGATTACTTGGAGTACAACTCAACGATGAGGTGCTCTTCTACGGGGAAGTCGATGTCATCTCTCTGGGGAGCTGCAACAACTTTACCGCCGAGAAGGTTAGCGTCCTTCTGGAGCCACTTAGGAGCAGGAACAGAAGCGTTCTCGCCATCAGCAATAGCCTTGAAGCGAGTTGTAGCACGGCTCTTCTCCTTAACTTCGATAACATCGCCAACCTTTACAAGATAGGAAGGAATGTTTACTTTCTTACCGTTTACTGTGAAGTGAGCGTGGTTAACGAGCTGACGAGCTTCTCTTCTTGTAGCAGCAAGACCCAGTCTGTAAACAACGTTGTCAAGTCTTGTCTCAATGATTGTGAGAAGTGCCTCACCTGTCTTACCCTCTGCCTTTTCAGCCTTCTCGTAGTAAGCTCTGAACTGCTTCTCGAGAATGCCGTAGATAAATTTAACCTTCTGCTTCTCGGTAAGCTGCATAGAGTATTCGCTCTTCTTCTTTCTCATATTACCGCCGGGGTTCTTGTTAGAAGTCTTCTTAGAGTAACCCATAACAGCGGGGGAAATGCCAAGTGTTCTGCAACGCTTAGCAATAGGCTGCATATTCTTTGCCATATTCTTTACCTCCTATTATACACGTCTTCTCTTGGGAGGACGGCATCCGTTGTGAGGAATCGGAGTTACGTCTTTGATCATTGTAACTTCAAGACCTGCTGTCTGTAATGCACGGATTGCTGCCTCACGGCCCTGACCGGGGCCCTTAACGTAAACGTCAACGGACTTCATACCGTGCTCCATAGCTGCCTTTGCAGCAGTCTCTGCTGCGGACTGAGCTGCGAAAGGAGTGGACTTTCTGGAGCCTCTGAAGCCTAATTCGCCGGCACTTGCCCAAGAAATAGCGTTACCGTGAACATCGGAGATAGTAACAATTGTGTTGTTAAAAGTAGACTGAATGTGAGCTGCGCCTTTCTCGATATTCTTTCTCTCACGGCGACGGCGTACAGTCTTTTTAGTTGTAGCTTTTGCTGCCATTTGCTTTCTCCTCCTTACTTCTTCTTATTGGCCATAGTCTTTCTGGGGCCCTTACGAGTACGAGCGTTTGTCTTGGAACGCTGACCTCTTACAGGAAGGCCCTTTCTGTGGCGAACGCCACGGTAACAGCCAATTTCAATAAGTCTTTTAATGTCAAAAGCAACGTCACGGCGAAGATCACCTTCAACGCGGCAGTTGTGGTCAATATACTCTCTGAGTTTGGAAATATCGTCCTCTGTAAGATCTCTAACGCGAACGTCAGGATCAACACCTGTGGATGCGAGGATATCGTTAGCGGTCTTTCTACCAATACCGTAGATATAGGTCAAACCGATTTCGATTCTTTTGTCTCTGGGCAAGTCAACACCTGCTATACGAGCCATATTGGTTGCACCTCCATAAAATGCTTAAAAATTCAAATTTTTGCAGTGTCCTGCAATTGGTAAAGACTTTGCTAATTGTTTTGATTAGCCCTGTCTCTGCTTGTGCTTGGGGTTCTCGCAGATAACCATAATTCTGCCTTTTCTCTTGATAACCTTGCACTTTTCGCAGATTTTCTTTACTGAAGGTCTGACTTTCATTAGTTAATCATTCCTTTCTTAGAGTTAAGTAGTTAATTTTCTTACTTTGAGCGCCATGTAATTCTGCCGCGGGTAAGGTCGTAGGGTGACATTTCAACCGTTACCTTATCACCGGGGAGAATACGGATGAAGTTCATTCTCAGCTTGCCGGAAATAACAGCCAGAATCTTGTGGCCGTTAGGAAGCTCAACCGTAAACTGTGCGTTGGGATGAGCGTCGACAACTGTACCTTCAATTTCAATAACATCCTGCTTAGACATAGGATAACCTCCGAAATTTAATCCTCCCTGAAACTTCTCAGGGCTTTTCTTATATTGCGGTTAGTGTCCATTGAATGGGACAAAACTGTGTTTGTAACAGTGAGGTGAATGGGGTTTTTCTTCTTGGGGCTTTCCACCTTGCGGCGTCTGCCGTCAGCAATGTATGCCCACCCGTCTTCACTTTTTACAACTACAAAGAAGCCTTCTTTGTCACGGCCTGCCTTAGCCTTCACAACAGTGCCAACGGGTATCATAAATGCACCTCGTCGTCTGCAACTGTGAGAATTTTTGGACCGTCGGGCGTAATGGCAATGGTGTGCTCAAAATGTGCACTGAGTTTGCCGTCAACTGTAACTGTTGTCCAGTCGTCGTCAAGAATCTTTACCTTGTAATCGCCCAAATTGACCATAGGTTCAATGGCAATAGTCATACCGGGAATAAGTCTCGGACCCCTGCCTGGAGTACCGAAATTAGGTACGCTGGGTTCTTCGTGTAAATTCGCACCTACGCCGTGGCCGACAAAATCACGTACCACCGAGTAACTGCGATCTTCGACATACCTCTGAACTGCTGAGGAAATATCGCCAATGCGTTTTCCTGCCTGTGCCGCTTTTATTCCCTCATAAAGCGATTCTCTTGTAGCGTCCATCAGTCTTTTAGCTTCTTCGCTTACATCTCCGCAAGGGAAGGTGTAGGCATTGTCGCCGTGATATCCGTCGATAAAAGCACCGACGTCAATAGAAACGATGTCGCCATTTTTGAGAATACAGTTCTTGGAAGGTATACCATGGATAACCACGTTATTAACAGAAATGCAGGAGCTTGCGGGAAAATCACCGTAACCGAGAAAGGAAGGCTTAGCTCCCTGCTTCTCGATATACTTGCGAATGTTCTGGTCAATCTCCCAGGTGGAAACACCAGGCTCGACCATTGTGCCTGCAAGCTTCAGTACATTTGCAGATATCCTGCACGCGAGCTCCATGGCTTTAAGCTCGCGTGCAGACTTGATAACTATCATCAGCTTACGCCTCTAATGCCTTTAAGGTAAGAGCTGTGGTATCTTCTACCTTGTCCTGACCTTCAACGATGAAGAGCTTGCCCTGAGCATTGTAATAATCCTTAAGGGGCTCTGTTTCGTTGTGATAGATTTCGAGACGTGCCTTAATTGTATCAATGTGATCGTCCTTGCGCTGAACAAGGGTGCCTGCGCAGTCGTCGCACACGCCTTCCACACGAGGCTTAAGGTCTACAATGTGGTAGGGTCTGCCGCACTTTTCGCAAACACGGCGTCCGGAAAGTCTGGAAGCGATAACCTCGTCAGCAACCTCAATGGAGATTGCCTTATCGATTACGATACCCATATTATCCAGAGCCTCGGCCTGAGGAATGGTTCTGGGGAAACCGTCGAGAATGAAACCATTTTTGCAGTCATCATTCTGGAGTCTTTCCTCAATAATACCAATAACAACCTCATCGGGAACAAGCTTGCCGCTGTCCATAAAAGACTTGGCCTTGAGTCCCATCTCTGTGCCGTTTTTCAGTGCCTCTCTGATAATGTTACCAGTAGAGATTGTGGGAATTGAAAGGTGCTCGCAGATAACTGCTGCCTGTGTACCTTTACCGGCACCGGGAGCACCTAAGAGAATAATATTCATTATATAATCCTCCTTACGGTTAATTAGTCAAGAAAACCTCTGTAATGACGCATCATCATCTGGCTCTCCATCTGCTTAACTGTTTCAATTGCAACACCAACCATAATGATTACGGATGTGCCACCCATTGAAAGGCTTGTCATACCGCTTGCTAATGTGAAGACAGAGGGTACGATAGCGATGAAAGAAAGGAATAATGCACCGATTAAGGTAATTCTGGACAAAATCTTGCGGATAAATTCAGCAGTGGGCTGGCCGGGACGAATACCGGGGATTGTGCCATTGTTCTGCTTGAGGTTGTTTGCCATCTCCACAGGATTATACTGAATCTGAGTGTAGAAGTATGCAAATGCGAGAACTAAAACGAACTCGAGCACAATGTAGAGCCAGCTATTCATACCAAAGAGAGAAAGGAACTTGTAGAAGCCGCTTTCCTTGTTGGACATAAATGCAAGGATTGTGCTGGGGATAGAGAGGATGGATGTTGCGAAGATTACGGGCATAACGCCGCCAAGTGCAACCTTAATGGGCATATGGCTTGCCTGACCGCCGTACATCTTTCTGCCAACAACTCTCTTAGCATACTGGATGGGGATTCTTCTCTCTGCGTCCTGCATAAAGCAGATAACCCAGATAACAACGAAGAAGAGAATAATGAATACAGGTACAAGGAAGTAGTACTTAATCATACCGAACTGAGAAGCCATCTTGAAGTAGTCGATGATTGCATATACTGTAACAGGAAGTCTTGCTACAATACCTGCGAAGAGCAGAATGGAGATACCGTTGCCGATACCCTTTGTGTTAATCTGCTCACCAAGCCACATCATAAATGCTGTACCTGCTGTGAAAATAAGGATAATAACAATAGCTGCAAACCAAACTGCTACGTCACCGGAGAGGATTCTCTGGTTCTTGAGGTAGAAGAAGTAAGCTGTACCCTGGATAAGACCAAGAACTACTGTTAAATAACGAGTGATTGTTGCAATCTTCTTTCTGCCGTCTTCGCCCTCTTTGGAAAGTCTTTCAAGTGCAGGGATAGCTACGCACAAGAGCTGCATAATAATGGAGCTGTTGATGTAGGGTGTGATACCCATAGCAAAGATAGTAGCGTTACCAAATGCACCACCGGACATTGTGTTGATGTATGCGAAGATGGAGTTAGCAGCAGCATCGCCACCGCCGAAAGTAAGCTGACTGAGCGCAGTCATATCAAGGAAAGGAACAGGAATAACTGAACCTACTCTGAAAACCAGGATAATAAGAAGTGTGAAGATAATCTTCTTTCTTAAATCGGGAATAGACCACGCATTCTTAAGTGTCTTAAACAATTAGATCACCTCTGCCTTTCCGCCTGCGGCCTCAATCTTAGCCTTAGCAGACTCTGAAAAAGCAGAAACCTGAACTGTTAAATTTTTTGTAAGATTACCGTTGCCGAGAATCTTAACACCGTCAAAAGAGTTTTTGATGATGCCTGCCTCAACTAAGGAAGCAACTGTTACAACAGCACCGTTTTCAAACTTCTCAAGTGTACCAACGTTTACGGAAACGATATTCTTAGCAAAGATGTTGTTAAAACCACGCTTAGGAAGTCTTCTCTGAAGGGGCATCTGACCGCCTTCGAAGCCTACTCTCATACCGCGGCCTGCTCTTGCCTTCTGGCCTTTGTGACCTTTACCGGAAGTTTTGCCCCAGCCTGAGCCGTGACCTCTACCGATTCTTCTGGCTGCCTTTTTGGAGCCCTCAGCAGGAGAAAGTTCGTAAAGTTTCATTTTCTCGCACCTCCTTTTAAGCTTCAACCTCAATGAGGTGGATAATCTTTGCTACCTTGCCCTTTGTAGAAGCATTGTCGGGCTGCTCTGTAACGTCACCGATCTTTTTAAGACCAAGAGCGTGAGCGGTTGCAATCTGATCTTTCTTTGAACCGATGAGGCTCTTTACTAACTTAATTTTCATTACTAAAAGCCTCCTCTTAAATAATTTCCTTAACGGACTTGCCACGAACAGCAGCAACCTGCTCAGCTGTTCTTAATGACATAAGGCCCTGGAATGTAGCACGAACAACGTTGCAAGGATTGTTGGAACGAAGAGCCTTTGTTCTGATATCCTTGATACCTGCTGTTTCAACAACGGCACGAACTGCGCCGCCTGCGATAACACCGGTACCGGGAGCAGCGGGCTTGAGTAAAACTCTGCCTGCGCCGTATGCACCGATAACTTCGTGAGGAATTGTTGTACCTCTCAAAGCGATTTTAACGAGGTTCTTCTTTGCATCCTCAATGCCCTTGCGGATAGCATCGGGAACTTCGCCTGCTTTACCGATACCGAAACCGATTGTTCCGTTACCGTCGCCTACAACAACAAGTGCTGCAAACTTGTAGATACGACCGCCCTTTACGGTCTTAGATACACGGTTAATTGCTACTACGCGCTCTGTGAGCTCCATTGTAGCTGCGTCAATAATGTTAGCCAAAGTAATTCCTCCCCTTCCTTAGAAATTGAGGCCGCTCTCACGAGCGCCTTCGGCCAATTCCTTAACACGGCCGTGGTAGATGTTACCGCCTCTGTCGAATACGACATCAACGATGTTCTTTTCTTTTGCTCTTTCAGCAACGAGCTTGCCAACTGCCTTAGCAGCTTCTTTGTTACCGCCATTACCCTCGATAGCTTTGTCAAGTGAGGATGCAGAAACCAGTGTAACACCGTTTACGTCATCAATAATCTGAGCGTAGATGTTATTTGTGGAGCGATATACACAAAGACGGGGGCATGCGGGTGTACCGCTAACCTTACCGCGTACTCTCTTATGTCTTTTAACGCGGGCGATTTTTCTATCGGTCTTAGTAACCATTCTAGTTCACTCCTTAAATTATTTCTTACCGGTTTTGCCTTCCTTGCGGCGGATAACTTCGTCAACATACTTGATGCCCTTGCCCTTGTAAGGCTCGGGGGGACGCTTAGCACGAACTTCGGCAGCAAACTGACCTACCTTTTGCTTATCAATGCCGTTGATGATGATCTTGTTGGGACCGGGAGCCTCAATGGTGATATCCTCATTGTCGGAAACGATTACCTGGTGAGAATAACCAAGGTTCATAACAAGGTCTTTGCCCTGCTTCTGAACACGGTAACCGATACCGTTAACTTCGAGCTCCTTCTTGAAGCCCTCGGATACGCCGATGATCATGTTGGAGATAAGGGTTCTTGTTAAACCGTGAAGTGAACGGTTCTCCTTATCGTCGTTGGGACGAGTTACAGTGATAACTGCACCGTCGATTTCAACTGTCATATTGGGGTGGATAGCCTGAGTAAGAGTACCCTTAGCGCCCTTAACAGTCATAACGCCGTTTTCGAACTTAGCTTCGACACCAGCGGGAATATTTATAGGTTTTCTTCCAATTCGAGACATCTTCGCACCTCCTATTACCAAATAAATGCGAGAACCTCGCCGCCTACATGAGCCTTACGAGCCTCACGGTCTGTCATAATGCCCTTGGATGTAGAAACGATTGCAATACCAAGGCCCTTCATAACCTTGGGGAGATTCTCAACGTCTGCGTAAATACGCAGGCCGGGCTTGGACACACGACGGAGTCCTGTGATTGCGGGCATTCTGCCCTCGCCGTACTTAAGTACAACTGTGATAACGCCCTGCTTGTTATCCTCTGCTACTGTGTAGCTCTTGATATAGCCTTCATCAAGGAGAATCTGGCAGATAGCCTTCTTCATGTTTGATGCAGGAATATCAACTGTTGCGTGATGAGCTGAGCTTGCGTTACGGATTCTTGTAAGAAGGTCAGCAATTGTATCTGTAATCTGCATACTTATTTATCCTCCTTTGATGAATTACCAGCTTGCTTTCTTTACACCGGGAATCTCGCCCTTGTAAGCGAGCTCACGGAAGCAAATACGGCAAATACCGAACTTACGGAGGTAGGCATGTGGTCTACCGCAGATTTTGCAGCGGTTGTACTCTCTTGTGGAGAATTTCTGCTCTCTGCTCTGTTTGATTTTCATTGAAGTCTTAGCCACAATTATCCCTCCTTACTTAGCAAACGGAGCGCCCATAAGAGTAAGTAACTCTCTGGCTTCTTCGTCTGTCTTAGCGGTTGTTACAAAGCAAATGTCCATACCGCGGATTTTGTCAATCTTATCGTACTCAATTTCAGGGAAAATCAACTGCTCCTTGAGGCCCATGCTGTAGTTACCACGGCCGTCAAAAGAGTTGGGGTTGATACCTCTGAAGTCACGAACTCTGGGGAGAGCAACGTTGAAGAATCTGTCAAGAAACTCGTACATTCTCTCGCTTCTGAGTGTAACCTTAGCACCGAGGGGCATACCTTCACGGAGCTTGAAGTTAGCAACGGACTTCTTAGCGCGGCAGATTGTTGCCTTCTGACCGGTGATAATACCGAGATCGTTGCAGATAGCGTCGATCATCTTTGTGTTATCCTTAGCTTCGCTGGAAGTAACGCTTACTACGATTTTGTCGAGCTTGGGAATCTGCATAACGCTCTTATACTCGAATTTCTTCATAAGAGCAGGAGCAACTTCATTTACATAGTAATCCTTAAGTCTTGCCATTTTTTAGTTCCTCCTTCTTACAGCTTCTCGCCGCACTTAGCACAAACACGGATTTTGTTGCCGTCTTTGTCTATCTTGTGTGCAACTCTTGTTGCTTTCTTGCAGGAAGAGCAGTAAACCTGAGCCTTGCAAGCATAGAAAGCACCTTCAGCCTTAATGATACCGCCCTGCTCGCCCATCTTTCTGGGTTTAACGTGCTTGGATACCATATTGACTTTCTCTACGATAATTTTACCCTCTTTGGGGCTTACAGCGAGGACTTTGCCTTTTTTGCCCTTGTCCTTACCGCTGATAACAACGACTGTATCGCCGGTTTTTACATGAAGCTTATTCATTGGCGTGTATCCTCCTTAAAGTACTTCGGGAGCAAGAGAAAGAATCTTTAAGTAGTCCTTATCTCTGAGCTCTCTGGCTACCGGTCCGAAAATACGAGTACCCTTGGGGTTCTTGTCTTCCTTAATGATAACCGCTGCATTCTCGTCGAAGCGGATGTAAGTACCGTCTTCTCTGCGAACGCCCTTTGCTGAACGAACAACGACTGCCTTAACTACATCGCCCTTCTTTACAACACCGCCGGGTGCTGCTTTTTTAACAGAAGCTACGATAACGTCGCCGATGTTAGCATATTTTCTTCTTGTACCACCGAGAACACGAATGCACATAATTTCTTTTGCGCCTGTGTTGTCGGCAACTTTAAGGTATGTCTGCTGCTGTATCACAGTGTGTTCCCTCCTTATTTAGCTTTTTCTACGATCTCAACAACTCTGTATCTCTTATCCTTGGAAAGAGGGCGAGTCTGCATAACCTTTACTCTGTCGCCTACGCCACAAGCATTGTTCTCATCGTGAGCCTTGAATGTCTTTGTACGCTTAACGATTTTGTTGTAAAGTGGGTGTCTAACACTATCCTCAACAGCTACAACAACGGTCTTATCCATTTTGTTGCTAACTACCTTACCGATAGTGGTTTTTCTTAAATTTCTATCCATCTGTTTCGTCCCCCTTAAGCCTTAGTATTCTCAAGCTCGAACTGACGAAGAACTGTGGAAACTCTTGCGATGTCCTTCTTTACTGCGCTGATACGCATGGGGTTCTCGAGCTGGTTAATAGCAAGCTGGAATCTGAGGTTGAAAAGTTCCTCTTTGAGGTCGCCGAGCTTCTTATTAAGCTCTTCTACAGATAATTTCTTAAGTTCTGCTGCTGTCATTACTGCTCAACCTCCTGATCTGCTTTCTTAACAAACTTGCACTTGATGGGAAGCTTGTTAGCTGCAAGACGCATAGCCTCGCGAGCTGTCTTCTCGTCAACACCTGCAAGCTCAAACATAATTCTGCCGGGCTTAACAACTGCTACCCAGTACTCGGGTGAACCTTTACCGGAACCCATTCGGGTTTCAGCAGGCTTTGCTGTTACGGGCTTGTCGGGGAAAATCTTGATCCAAACCTTACCGAATCTCTTGCAGTAACGGTTGATTGCAATACGAGCTGCCTCGATCTGGTTGGATGTGATCCATGTGGGTTCGAGAGCCTGAAGGCCATACTCACCGTAAGTAACTTTGTTACCGCGGTATGCTTTACCTGTCAAACGGCCTCTGTGTACTCTTCTGTACTTAACGCGCTTGGGCATCAGCATTATTTATTGCCTCCTTCTCTTCTGTTTCTTCTGGGACGGTTGTTCTCACGCTGTCTGTTCTGAGTTACGTTGAGAACCTCGCCTCTGTAAAGCCAAATCTTTACGCCGATTTTGCCGTAGGTTGTGTTAGCCTCTGCAAAACCGTAATCAATATCAGCACGGAGTGTCTGAAGGGGAATTGTACCCTCGTGGTAGTGCTCGCTTCTTGCGATTTCTGCACCGCCAAGACGACCGGAGCACTGTGTCTTGATACCTCTGGCGCCCATTCTCATTGCTCTGCCGATTGCCTGCTTCATAGCACGTCTGTAAGAGATTCTCTTCTCTAACTGCTGTGCAATGCTCTCTGCAACGAGCTGAGCGTTGAGGTCGGGAGCCTTAACCTCTACAATATTGATAGCAACAGTCTTACCGCCGAGCATCTTCTCGCACTGAAGTCTGAGCTTTTCGATTTCTGCGCCGCCCTTACCGATAATCATACCGGGCTTTGCGCAATGAATGTGGATTCTTACCTTGTCGCCGGAACGTTCGATCTCAATCTTGGGAACGCCTGCACCGTAGAGCTGCTTCTTAAGAGCGTTACGGAGGTTATAGTCCTCAACAAGAGTATCGCCGAATGTTGCCTTGTTAGCAAACCAGCGGGAATCCCAGTCCTTGATAACGCCTACACGTAAACCGTGGGGATTAACTTTCTGACCCATGACTAATTACCTCCTTCTTTATTCTTTCTCTTTGAGAACCAGTGTGATGTGGGAAGTCTTCTTGTCAATTCTGAAGGCTCTGCCCTGTGCACGGGGTCTGATTCTCTTAAGTGTGGGGCCCTGGCTAACGCTGCAAGCTGCAACGTAAAGCTTAGAGGTGTCCATATCGTGATTGTTCTCTGCATTAGCAACAGCAGACTTTAAGAGCTTTAAGAGAGGCTCACAAGCTGCCTTGGGTGTATGCTCGAGAATTGCCTTTGCAAGCTTAACATCTTTACCGCGGATAAGATCCAGAACGATGCAAACCTTACGAGGCGAAATACGGACATAGTTTAAATATGCCTTTGCTTCCATTCTAATAATCTCCTTCCGCTTATCTACTGGTCTTGGAACCTGCATGACCCTTGAATGTTCTGGTGGGAGCAAACTCGCCGAGCTTGTGACCAACCATATCTTCAGTTACATATACAGGAACGTGCTTGCGTCCGTCATGGACTGCAAATGTGTGACCTACAAAATCAGGGAAAATTGTTGAACTTCTTGACCAAGTCTTGAGGATTCTCTTTTCGCCTGAAGCGTTCATTTCCTGAACCCTTTTGAGCAGTACGGGCTGAACAAAAGGACCCTTTTTAGTACTTCTACTCATTATATAAGCTCCTTTCCTCTGCCTTACTTGCTGTTTCTACGCTTTACGATATACTTATCGGAGCGGTTGTGTGTCTTTCTGGTCTTGTAACCAAGAGCAGGTTTACCCCAGGGAGTAACAGGGCCGGGACGACCAACGGGGGACTTACCTTCACCACCACCGTGGGGGTGATCGCAGGGGTTCATTACAGAACCACGAACTGTAGGTCTCCAACCCATATTGCGCTTTCTACCAGCCTTACCGATTTTAACGTTCTCGTGGTCTGTGTTGCCAACCTGGCCGATTGTTGCCATACAGTTAGCAGGAACCTTTCTGAGCTCGCCGGAAGGAAGTCTTAAAAGTGCCATACCGTCTTCTTTAGCCATAAGCTGAGCCATATTGCCGGCTGCACGAGCAAGCTGTGCGCCTCTGCCGGGATAAAGCTCTACGTTGTGGATAAATGTACCTGTGGGGATTGCAGACAGGGGAAGTGCGTTGCCGGGCTTGATGTCGGCATTCTCACCTGCCATAACCTTATCGCCAACCTTGAGACCTTCAGGAGCGATGATGTATGCTTTCTCACCGTCTGTGTACTCAACAAGTGCGATAAATGCGGAGCGGTTAGGATCGTACTCAAGTGTTCTAACTACGCCCTCTACGTCAAACTTCTGACGCTTGAAATCAATAATACGATACTTTCTGCGGTTACCGCCGCCTCTGTGACGAACTGTGATTCTACCGTAGCTGTTACGGCCGGAGTTCTTCTTGAGAGGAGCAAGTAAGCTCTTTTCGGGTGCAACCTTGGAAAGAATGGAATAATCTGTAACCGAGCTATTACGTCTTGCGTTTGTAGTCGGCTTGTATACTTTAATAGCCATTTGGTTTCACTCTCCTCATGATGGCTTTGCGGGGAATGGCGTCCCCATACATTCTGCCTGAAATTCTATTTTGTCAGGCTTACATCATGCCTTCAAAAAATTCAATGTTCTTACTGTCAGCAGTGAGAGTAACAACAGCCTTTTTCCAGCTTCTTGTGTAACCCTCGCTTCTGCCCTGTCTACGATACTGACCACGTACGTGAAGGGTGTTAACTTTTGCTACCTTTACCTTGAAAAGCTTTTCAACTGCCTGAGCAATCTCAATCTTTCCTGCATTCTTGGCAACTTCGAATGTGTACTTCTTCTGAGTAGCACCAATCATGCTCTTTTCAGTGATAATAGGTCTGATGATAATATCCTGAGCTATCATGCGTACACCTCCTCGATTTTTGCCACAGCATCCTTAGCGATGATGATCTTGTTAGCGTTTAAGAGGTCATATACGTTGATTGTATTAACCTGAGCTGTCTTAACGCCCTCGATGTTGGATGCAGATGCGATAACGAAGTTGTTAACCTCGGGAAGAACAATAAGAGCCTTACCCTCGGCGCCTACTGCCTTAAGCATAGAAACCATTGTCTTTGTCTTGTACTCGTCCATTGTGATGGAGTCGATAACGATGATTTCCTCTGCGGCTGCCTTAGAAGAAAGAGCGGACTTAAGAGCCAGTCTCTTTACCTTTTTATTTACGGAGAAACGGTAGTTTCTGGGCTTGGGAGCAAACACAATACCGCCGTGAGTCCACTGGGGAGCTCTTGTTGAACCCTGACGAGCTCTACCTGTGCCCTTCTGTCTCCAAGGCTTTTTACCGCCACCGGAAACCTCTGCACGTGTAAGAGCGGACTGTGTGCCCTGACGCTGGCTTGCGAGGTAGCTAACTACCATCTGGTGCATAACTGATGTATTGGGCTCGATTCCGAAAATTGCATCAGCAAGGTCGATTGTACCAACCTTCTTGCCCTGCATATCTAATACTGCTACATTAGGCATTCTGTATTCCTCCTTCCTCAAGCCTTAGTGATGTCTTTGATAACAACTGTGCCGCCGTTAGGACCGGGAATAGCGCCCTTGATAGCAACGAGGTTGTTCTCAACATCAACCTTAACTACTCTGAGGTTCTTAACTGTAACCTTCTCAGCGCCAAGGTGACCTGCCATCTTCTTGCCCTTCCATACTCTGGAGGGAGAAGAACAAGCACCCATAGAACCGCCGTGACGGGCAACAGGACCTGAACCGTGAGTCTCTTTTAATCTGCTGAAGTTCCAGCGCTTGATAACGCCTGCGTAACCCTTACCTTTGCTGGTACCTGTTACGTCTACCTTCATACCTGCCTCAAAAGTGTCTGCCTTTACGATATCGCCTACTGTGTAAGCTGCACAATCATCAAAGCGGAACTCCTTAAGAGTTTTCTTGGGAGCCACGTTTGCTTTCTCAAAGTGACCCTTCATAGGTTTGGTGAGTTTGTTTGCTTTAACATCACCGAAGCCGAGCTGAACTGCGTTGTAGCCGTCAGTCTCGACAGTCTTAATCATTGAAACAACGCAAGGGCCTGCTTCAACAACTGTTACGGGAACTACATTTCCCTTTTCGTCGAAGATCTGTGTCATACCGATCTTCTTGCCGATCAATGCTTTCTGCATTTTATTTTCCTCCTTATTAGGTTATTGGTCGATGAAGATGTAGTCAATCATCGACTTGACCCTGTCTGCTTGTAGGTTGATAACTGAGCTATCAGAGCTTGATCTCAATTTCAACGCCGGCAGGGAGCTCCAGATTCATAAGAGCGTCAACTGTTTTGTTTGAGGGTCTCAAGATGTCGATAAGACGCTTGTGAGTTCTCATTTCGAACTGCTCACGGCTATCCTTGTACTTGTGAACCGCACGAAGAATTGTAACAACCTGCTTCTCGGTGGGGAGCGGTACGGGACCGGAAACTCTTGCACCTGTGCGCTTTGCTGTTGCAACGATTCTCTCAGCTGACTGATCTACCAACTGGTGATCATAGCCCTTTAATCTAATTCTGATTTTTTCCTTGACTGCCATAAAAGTCGCCTCCTTAAAAAATTTGTTAGTTGGCGGGCGTACTTCAAAACTAAACCTTTTACACACATCCGGGTGTTTCATCACCCTTCATTAAAAAACGGTTAACCACATTTTGTTAACCGGAGAAGTCTTGAAAAGCATAAGGGCACAGTTAGGACATAGCAACCCCTTTGTCTTAACACTGTGCTTTAAAATTTTTTCGCCCGGTTTGAAATCGGACATACTCCACGGAAAAACCGGCTAAAGCCGCAACCTCCCGCTTCAACGCATATCATTTATTGCAGTCACGCAGGGTTAATTATAATATATATATAGGGCAAAATCAAGAATTTCGCCGAAATTTCTTATCTAGATTTTTAGAGAATTTTTCGTTTTATTTTTGTTAACTTTGCACAATGTGAAATCTTGCGTCTCAAACGCAGAAAAACGCTTTTATATTCAATTTTTAGAGAAAATAAAAAGCTAACCCTTCTGCATTTATCGCAAAGGGGTTAGCCAAATATTCAGTTTATATAGTAGGGGCGGTTCACGAACCGCCCGTTTCGCCCGTGAGGGCGAACATTAAGCAAGGGTATTTTATTGATTTATTTTTTGATTTTAACACCGTGCTCAAGGAAGGGTTTCGGATGGCTTCGCCATACGGGCGATTCGTGAATCGCCCCTACGATAACCACCCCTCAACCTCTTCAACCGCCAATGGGCTTACCAACGGGAAATCCTGTTTCGATTTTTGCAGCGAACTTTTGGATTGCAGTGGCGTCTTTTACATTTACCTTACTGTCGCCATTTACATCCGCACGCATATTCTCAGCCTCATCAAGCTTAGTAATCTTAGCCGCCGCTTTCTGAATAAGGGTTGCGTCCTTAACATTCACCTTTCCGTCACTGTTCACATCGCCCAGCACATCCTTGTCCTCAGCAGGCTCAGAAGGCTTTGTCTCGTCAGGTGTAGAAGGTTCTGTGGATTCTGTCTCGTCGGGTGTTGATGTCTCTGTTGGCTCTGTCTCTCCGCCTGTGGAAGGTTCGGTAGGCTCTGTTACATTATCAGTTGTCACAGTTGTAGTAGTGGCTGTTGCCTCGCTCTCAACAGGTTCGGTAGCTTCTGTTGTTTCAGTAGACTCCGTTACTACTCCGAGTGATACAAACTTTATATCGTTTTTCTTTGCATAATTCTCAGCCTCGGAACCCTCATAACCATTGATTACAAAATCCTCTACTAAAACCTTACCGTCCATTGTATAGTATTTTCCAAAAGCATCGTCACCGATTTCATTAAAATCCGCTGATATTGTAACGCTTTTCAGGTTAATGCAATCTACGAAAGCATGGTATTCAATAACGCCCCCACCATTAACTTCAAGATAACTAAGGTCAATGCAACCAGAAAAAGCACTGTATCCGATAAACTCCACAGATTCGGGAATTACTATGCTCTCCACTTTAGCACTTCTGAAAGAATAAGCGCCAATTGCCTTAAAGCCTTCGGGAAATACAACTTTCTTGAGATTTTTGTAATTTGCAAAGGCACCATCTGCAACACCCTTTATTCCATCCTCGATAATAAGCTCCTCTATCGAAGACGCTTCCTCTCCATTATAATAAAGGATAACATCGCCAAAGTATACAAACCCCTCTGGCTGAGCCTTTTCCCATGCGGTATTATCAAAAGAATCGCTGCCTACTATATAAATTTCACCGCTGTGGTTAATCCCCTTTAAGTTTTCGCAATTCTTAAAAGCAGCTCCCTCAATGGTCTTTACACTGTTGGGAAGGGTTACACTTTCAAGAGCCTTGCAACCATAAAAAGCGTATGTATGAATATCCTCAACACCCTCAGCAAGGTTTACTTCCTTAAGGTTTTCGCACTCATAGAAAGCATAGTACCACATATCGGGATTACCCTGAAGAGTCACACTTTCAAGACCGCTTCTTGAAAAGCCGTGTCTTAAATCTTTAACTCCTGCAGGAATAACTACACTTTTAAGAGCTGTACAACCCTCAAAGGCACCGCTACCGATGTAGGTTAAGGATTCGGGAAAAACTACCTTTTCAAGATTAACACACTTCTTAAATACATTACCGCCGATGTATGTGAGAGTATCGGGAAAAGTTACGCCTGCAAGTGCGGTAACCTCATCATCAAACTCAGAATCATAAAACATATCGTTACAAATAGCGGTTGTACCATCTTTGAAATCGACCTTAAGGCCCTCAGACATATTGCCTTTATAGTTCAGTGCAAATCGGTCAAGATAAACCACGCCGTTAGGCTGAGATTTATACCACTTTGTGCCGTTAAATGCACTACCGTCTATAACTAAATCGGGATTCTTGTTGATATTTACTGTCGCAAGATTTTTGCAATACGCAAAGGCACCGCTTCCGATTTCCACAACATTTTCGGGAATTGTAACCTCCGTAAGTGCATGGCACTCCAAGAAAGCTTCATCGCCGATTTTTGTTAGATTGTCGGAAACATCTATACTCTTAATCTTACCACACATCTTAAAAGCACTACCAGCAATCAGAGTTACACTGTCGGTCATGGTAACACTCTCAAGATTCTTGCAATTCTCAAAAGCTCTGCCAAGAATACCTGTAACTGTATCGGGAATGGTGACACTTTTGATTTTGTTGTTGTCTTTATAAGCACCACTGATTTCGGTGATTTTATAACCGCCTATTTCAGAAGGCACTGTGATGTGCTCTTCGTTTACTTTTGCCTCAATAAGCATAGCCGTGCCATCCTCATAACACACGGCACGATAGTCGCCCTCCTCGATTACCGGACCATTACCCGCACCGCTGACCGACAAAGGCATAGCAATTATTGAACTGATTACCAACAGTAAAACCAACAACCAACCTATAATGGATTTTCTTTTTTTCATAACAATGCCTCCTTAGTAACTGTTCTTAACTATATTATATATGCGAATAAATGAATTTTCAATAGACTAGACAATATTTATTAAATTTAGTAAAATCACAATACTCCGTCTCATCACCCTAAAATCAAAACCTATTTTTTCCTGAGAAAACCCTCCTTTCGGTCAAATTATATGACAAATCGTCATAATCGTCAATATAATTTATGACATACTGTCATATAGGTGATAGTATGAAAAATAATCTCAAAAAACTTAGAAAAGAGCATAAGCTTACTCAGATTTCTCTGCAAATGAAAACAGACATCGAACAGGCGTTACTGTCCAAATACGAAAATTTTGGGCGAATCCCACCTACTGACGCTCTGGTACGGCTGGCAGTTTTTTATAATGTAAGTATTGATTACATTCTGTGCCGCACAGATAAGCCCGAAATAAACAAGCGATACCTAAACTAAAACGAGATATTAACGCTTAAGATTTTGCGTAATGTCTCGTTTGTTTTTTGTTTAAAAGTTTTATAATCCAGATGTTAATAAAATACTGCCATTATATGAATCTTTCCAAAAACGTGATTGAACCATCGTACCTAACTACTTTCAAATTAAATATTGACCACGACTATTTTAGGATATATAATTCAAAATAGAAATAAACCCTTTATATATAGAAAGAGGCAGATTATGAATAAAATCAAGGTTTTTCTGGCGGTGGCTTTTTGCAAGACAGTCCGCTTTTTTGCTAAACTCTTAGGCAGAGGCAGTAGTCTTCCCGGTGCTTTAACCCTTAAGCTCTTCCCCAACATTCTCAGAGATATCACTCCTCCCGAGAAAATCATCGCCGTAACAGGCAGTAACGGCAAAACCTCCACCGTGGAGCTTATTGCTCACGTTCTCAAGGAAAGCGGAGCAAGCCTTGTTTACAACAAGGAAGGCTCTAATCAGATTGAGGGTGTCACAACTATGCTTCTGTGCGACTGCACCCTTTCAGGCAAAGCGAAAAGCAAGGTAGCTCTTATTGAATCTGACGAGCGATTTGCAAAGTATACCTTTAAATACATCAAGCCCACTTACCTTTTTATCACCAACCTTTACAGGGACCAGCTCACCCGTAACGGCCATCCCGAATGGGTATGGGGTGCTATAAACGACGCCATAAGCGAAGATATCACTCTTGTGCTTAACGCCGACGACCCTCTGGTTACCACCTTCGGCAAAGGTAGAAATGCTCTTTACTTCGGAGCAGACAAGCTTTCCTTCGACAAGGATGTTAACGACTCTGTTTACAACGACGGCAAATACTGTCCCATCTGCTGTGCTCCTATGACCTACGACTACTACCACTATAATCACATCGGCTCTTACAATTGCTCAGCCTGCGGCTTTAAAAAGCCCGAAACAAAGTGGACAATCACCGACGCCGACCTTAAGAGCAAAACTCTCACCATAAACGGTAAGCACACTATTACACTTTCTTTCTCCAGCATTTATCAGTGCTACAATTCCCTCGTTGCTTTTGCGGCGGCTGACATTGCAGGAGTCAAGCCCGAGAAAGCCGTAGCCGCTCTTTCAGGCTACAAAATGCAGTCAGGCAGAATTATGGACTTTACCTTTGGCAAAGCAAAGGGCACTCTCCTTGTTTCAAAGCACGAAAACTCCGTTTCCTACGACCAGTCCATAAACGTTGTGACAAATGACCAGCAGGATGTTGCGGTACTGATTATTGTTGACAAAATCAGCCGTAAGTACCACACCGAGGACACAAGCTGGCTTTGGGATATTGACTTTGAAAAGCTAAACTCAGACAACGTAAAGAAGATTTACCTTGCAGGAAGTTATTATAAGGATTTGGATGTTCGTTTCTCAGTAACCGATATTCCTAAAGATAAACTTGTAATTTGCGAAAGTGTTGAGAGTGCAATGGCGAAGCTTAAGGATGAAGAAAACTTCACCTACGCTATCACCTGCTTCTCCGACAAAGGCAAGTTCCTTGAAATCATCAAAAAAGGCGAGGTGTAATTATGGCAATTAAAATTTTACACTTGTACTCTGACTTTATGAACCTTTACGGCGAATACGGCAATATCCGCCTGCTGACCAAGACTCTTGAAGAGAAAGGGCAGGAAGTTTCTCCGGAAAGCAAAACCATCACTGATAAGGACATCGACTTTACAGCTTATGATTTCATTTACTGCGGTGCAGGAACAGAAAGCAAAAGAACCTTTGCCCTGAATCATCTTATGAAATTCAGAGAAAGCCTGAAGGAAGCTTTCGACTCAGACAAGGTAATTCTCTTTACAGGCAACTCTTGGGAAATGCTCGGCAAATCAATCACCACCGCTGAGGGTAAAGTTCTTGAAGGACTTAAACTTTTTGATTTCACCGTAAAAGAGCAAAACGCAAGACGCCTTACAGGCGATATTAAAGCAAAGGCGGATTTTCCGGACACTGAGCTTATCGGATTTATTAACAAATGCAGTGAGGTTGAGGGTGTTTCTTCTCCCCTTTTTACTCTTACAATGAAGCCCGAAAGCTTCGCTTCAGATATGGAAGGCATAAGAGAAAAGAACCTCTTCGGCACTCAGATTGTAGGCCCTGTGCTGGTTAAGAATCCCACCTTCTGCGAATATATGGCAGAGCTTATAATCCGAAACAAATAAAAAAGCAGACCCGAAAGCCTGCCTTGACAACATTATAATATTTGCGTATAATATAAATGAAAGAGCTACCGATAGACGGTTAGCCCAAGTTTTGGTTAAGAAATAACCGCCACTATTTGAGCGTGTGGGCGGTTATTTCTTTTTTATTATAGCAACAACTGTGCCGATAACAGTCACAATCAGGGTACAAAACAAAAACAAGCTTTCGTATGTAACCACAGCAACACCCCCTTATCACAAGAGGGCAAGTACCCTCTGTAATGAGGGCTAACCGCCTACCGTTATGGTAGCTCCTTGGTACAATCTGTACCATTGTCGATTCTATCACACTTCGACATAAAAATCAACACTCTTCGCTTTTATTCTGAGTTTCTCTAATTGCATCTTTAACAGCTTTTTTTATTACATAGTATAAAACGATTGAAACAATACCAACTGTCAATAAATATAATAGCAATTCAATAATAGCATCCATACAAATAACTCCTATCAGTTATTATTCATCCTTCTGAAATTCCAGAATATCTCCGGCTTCGCAATCAAGCACGTCGCAGATCGCTGCAAGGGTGGCAAAGCGAATAGCCGTTACTTTGTTGTTTTTGATTTTGGAAAGGTTGACGTTGGAGATACCTACACGCTCAGCAAGCTCGTTTAATGACATTTTTCTCTCAACCATCATTCTATCCAATCGGAGAACTATTTTACCCATAGTGACCTCCTTACAGTAAACCGTCTACATCATTTTCAAGTGCCACACCGTGAGCAAAAAACTGCGACAGACACAAAACAATAATACCCATAAGGATACCACTCATATCAATGCTGATTTCAGCTACTTCAGAACCTGTTACCAAACGAGCAATGATACTCACAAAGAGTCCGATGACGGGGATTGCAATGGTAAAGATACCAACCTCTCTTATCAAGCGCACGTTATCTTTTTGGAACGGAGTAGAATTCTCAGATTTCTTGAAAATCTGATTTAAGTTACGGAACACCATAGCTACCAAAGAAATGATAATCATCGAACCAATACCAAAGACAACAAAAGTAGCGGTATCAATCATACCATCAACAACGGGAGCATTTACTTCAAATCCGTAAACTTCGAGATTTGCTCCGCAGCACTCCTTAGCATCAAAGCCGACAAAGTATCCAACCAAGTTCGGAGCTGCAATAGAACAGATGATAGCGGCTAACATCAGTGCTACCCCAACCCATTGGAACACTTCGATAATTTTTGTAAGAACCTTTCCGAGTTTATTAAGACCTTTCATTACTCATACCTCCTGA
>JAFTWB010000004.1 GCA_017465505.1 Clostridia bacterium
AGGAGCTGTTGTTGTAATAGGAGCTGCTGTTGTACCGGGCTGAGTTGTGGGAGCTGTTTCAGAGGGGTCAGGAGCTACAGTTGTAACAGGTGCTGTAGGAGCTGTTGTAACAATTTCTGTAGGCTTAACTGTTGTTGTGGGAACCTCTGTGGGAGCCTGAGTAGTTGTAGGAGCTACTGTTGTTGTGGGAACCACAGGCTCAGCGTCCTTCTCAATGAGGATTGTGCCCTGAGCACCGCTGTTGAATGTAACCTTGCCGCCTGCAACTGTTGCTGTGTCACCTGTGTAGGTGTTTACAACCTTTGTGCCGTCAGCAAATGCATTGTTAAGTGTAATTGTTGTGCTTACGTTCTTGTTTGCACCAATTACGCAAACTACTACATCGTTAACGCCGTTCTTGTTGTAAGTACGGCTGAAAGCTGTACCGCTTGTAGCAGAGAGGCTCTGGTGAGAACCGGCACCAACTGCAACGTGGTTGTTACGGAAAGTACCAACCTTCTGCCAATGAGCAAGAATATTCTTGTCCATAGAGTTCCAGTTCATAAAGCTTCTGTTCTCGTGGTCGTGGATAGAACAGGTTACATAAGGTCTGTTTGTTTCGTCGCCGTAGTAAATCTGAACACCACCGGGTAAGAGGAGAAGTGCAGAACCCTGATAATAGAGGTCGTTACGGCAAAGACCTGTATCGTGAGAAGAAATGTATGTAAGTGCGTTGAAGTTTGCGTCGCTGTTGATTCTGTTGGCATAATCAGTGTAAGTCTGATTGAGGTTGCCTGCCTTCTTCATACCATCGCAGCCGCTGCCTGTGCTTGAGCCGGAGAAGGAGAAGTTAATCATAGAATCGAAGCCGTTGGAGTAGTAACCGTTTTTGTCAAGACCCTGACCGAAGTTTTCACCTGTCATCCAGAAGTCTTCGTCCCAATCAGCACCAACGGCACCGGAGTTGGCAGTTCTCCAGTTCTGGAGAGCCTTTGTACAAGTGTCGGAGAGCTTCTTCCAAGTGGACTGCTCAACGTGCTTTGCAGTATCACAACGGAAACCGTCGATACCATACTCCTCAACCCACTGTGCATACCAGGAAACAAGGTAGTTGGAAACTGTCTTGCCGCCGAGGTTGTACTTCTGGATTGTCTGGTTAACTTCGTTTGTCTTAGCAGAGAGAGTGCCCTCTTTGCCCCATTTTGTCTTAAGAATCTGAGGAATATCAACTGTGCTGCCTGACTCTGTTCTGAAGTCGGGAAGGTAGTTAACTTCGCCCTTTAAGTCAGAGCCGTCGCCGCCCTGGTAACCTGCAAGACCTGCACGAATCCAGTTAGTACCCCACCATTTGCCCCAGGCATTTGAGTCGCCATTGTAGTCGATTTTGCCATGGTAGTTGGTCTGGTTGGGAGAGCCGTAGTTGTAGTAAACATCCTGCCAGCCGCTCTTAAGTGTACCGAAGCCGTACTCGTTCATATCGTACATTGTGTTGTAGCCGGGGTGATTGAGAACAACGTCAAGAACGATACGGATACCGTGCTTATGAGCTGTGTCAATCATCTCTTTGAACTCGGCCTCTGTACCGTAGTTCTTGTCAAGTTCGGAGAAGTCAAGGCCATAGTAGCCGTGGTAAGCAAAGTGAGGGAAGCTCTTCTTGCCGTCGCCGCCTACTGCGTAGCCGTGAACCTGCTCGAACCAGCCTGCAACCCAGATTGCATTAACACCGAGGTCATCGAAATAGCCCTCGTTAATCTTCTTGGTAATACCCTTGAAGTCACCGCCCTGGAAGGAAGCTACTGTATCGAAGCTTGCTTTAGAGCCGTTCTGGTTAAGACCTCTGCCATAACTGTTATCGTTGCTTGTGTTACCGTTTTCGAAACGGTCAGTAAGCAAGAAATAAACAGTTGCATTGTCCCAAGTAAAGTCATCAGCAGATGTGGGATTGGCAGAAACCTCTGCAACCTCAACAACTGCAGCACTTGCTGTGAAGCCTACTGCACAGATAGAAAGAACTGTGGCAAGTGTAAGCAATAAGCACAGCAGCTTTTTGCATTTGTTCATTTAAAACCATCCTTTCGTTTATCACAAAAATGTGAAAATCCTACTAATACATTATATCAAAATCAGCGGTTTTTACAATGGGTGAAATACACATAATTATGGCTGATTTTTGACATATATTACAAAATCTTAAATTTTTGATTATTTTTAATGGAAAAACAGGCGACAGAAAAATTATAAATTTCCAAAATAATTGACAAATCTCTTATAACATAATATAATTTGATTTTAATAATAGGGTAATATGCCCTATTATTATCATTTCAGATTATGATTTTGGGGGTGGCTTTTTATGAAGGACAGCACCATTATCTCCCTTAAAGATATAAATGTAAGCTTTAACGGCGAGGTAATAATCAACAACATCAGCCTTGATATTAAGGACGAGGAGTTTATCACCTTCTTAGGTCCGTCAGGCTGCGGTAAAACCACAACTCTCAGGATTATAGGCGGATTTCTTGAACCCGATAGCGGCGACCTTTTCTACGAAGGCAAGCGTATCAACGGTACACCGCCCCACAAGAGAAACATTAACACGGTATTTCAGAAGTACGCACTTTTCCCTCACTTAAACGTTTTTGACAACGTTGCTTTCGGCTTAAAGCTTAAGAAGCTTCCAAAAGCAGAGATTAAGCAGAAGGTAAAGCATATGCTTTCTGTTGTAGACCTTAAGGGTTACGAAAAGCGTAGTGTGAGCCAGCTTTCAGGCGGTCAGCAGCAGCGAGTTGCTATTGCAAGGGCCCTTGTGTGCGACCCTGACGTGCTTTTACTTGACGAGCCTTTAGGTGCTCTTGACTTAAAGCTCAGGAAGGATATGCAGATTGAATTAAAGCGTATTCAGAAAATGACAAAGAAAACCTTTGTATATGTAACTCACGACCAGGAAGAAGCACTTACAATGAGCGACAGGGTTGTGGTTATGAACAACGGTGTTATTGAGCAGATTGGTACACCTACCGATATATATAACGAGCCTTCAAACGCCTTTGTTGCCGACTTTATCGGCGAGGCTAACATCCTTAATGCGACTATGGTTGAGGATTATAAGGTAAATATACTGGGCACAGAATTCAAGTGCACCGACTCGGGCTTTGGCAAAAACAAGCCTGTGGATGTGGTTATCAGACCTGAGGACATTCTGGTAGTGCCTGTGGAAAACGGCATTATCTCAGGTAAGGTTATAAACACTGTTTTCAAAGGCGTTCACTACGAAATGGAAGTAAAGTGCAAAAACTGCACTCTGCTGATTCACTCAACTGTAAGCCAGAGCGTTGGCGAGACCATCGGAATGTATGTGACTCCCGACAATATTCATATTATGAACAAGCTCTTCCCCACTCCTTACAACGAGTTTGAGGCTGTGGTCACTTCTTCAGACGAAGAAGAAAACACCACAACCATCACCATTGAGGGCAAAGAGGTTGAGATTAAGGACAGATACTTTGAGAAAGACTCAAGGCTTCACATTATTCTTCCGCCCACGGGTATCCACGTTGCAGGCGACGGTGTAGGTCAGATTGACGACGTTTACATCGAGTCTGTAATCTGGAAAGGAGAGTACAACGAGATTATCGTTGAGGCTAACGAGAGAAAGTGGCTTATGCACAGTGCTCAGGACGAGCAGGTTGCTACCTACGCTCCGATTTGTTTTGACTTTACTGACGCAGTAATCACTCTCTGTGAAAATACGGAGGGCGAAAATGAAGTCTAAAAAGTTAGCTCTGCCCTATATCCTGTGGATGTTGGTGTTTGTGCTTGTGCCTCTGGGTATGGTTATTGCCTTTGCAATACGGGACGACGCAGGACACTTCACCTTTGAGTTTATCAGCAAAGCCTGGGGATACAGGGATGTTTTCCTTCATTCTTTATGGGTTGCACTTTTATCTACTGCAATCTGTCTTTTGCTGGCTTACCCTCTGAGCTATATAATCTCAAGGGCAAAGGCAAGGACTCAACGTACAGTTATTATGCTTGTAATGGTGCCTATGTGGATGAACTTCCTTCTTCGCATTTATGCTTGGGTTGTTCTTCTGTCAAAAGGCGGTCCCATTGATTCCATTCTGGGGCTTTTGGGAATTCATGTTCCTCTCATCGGCAACACAGGTGCCGTTGTGCTGGGTATGGTTTATGAATTTCTACCCTTTATGATTTTACCTCTTTATACCGTTATGGGTAAAATCGACAAGAGCCTTATTGAAGCCGCTCAGGACTTAGGAAGCAACGGTTTCAACGTTTTCAGCAAGGTTGTGCTTCCTCTATCTGTTCCCGGTATTGTTTCGGGCGTTACAATGGTTTTTGTACCCACTGCAAGTACCTTCCTGGTTTCCCAGTACTTAGGCGGCACTGATGACATTATGATTGGTGACGTTATTGAAAAGGTGTTCCAGACAGACAGGCACACAGGCTCTGCACTTTCCCTCTGCCTTATGGTTATAATTCTGCTGTTCATTATTGTTATGAACCGCTTTGGTGACGAGGAGGCAGTAGGAGTATGAAAAAAATGAAAATCGGCAGTAAGCTTTACATACTGCTTATTATGATGTTCCTCTATGCACCTATTGCGGTGCTTATTGCCTACTCTTTCAACGACGGCAAAACAATGGTCTGGAAAGGCTTTACCTTTGACTGGTATATTGAGCTTTTCAAGGACTCCTCTATTATGACATCTCTGTATAATACCCTCAGCGTTGCACTTTTAGCGGCTATCGCCTCAACACTTCTCGGCACACTGGCGGCTATCGGTATGTATAATTTCAGAGGCACTCCCAGAAAGATTTTTCAGACTGTTTCAAACATTCCCATTATCAACCCCGAAATTGTAACAGGTGTTTCCTTAATGCTTTTCTTTACATTTCTGGGCAGGATGTTTGACTTTGAAATGGGCTTTGTGACAGTACTTCTTGCTCACATAGGCTTCTGTACTCCTTACGTTATCCTCTCTGTTGCTCCCAAAATCCGCCAGATGGACAAAAACATCTATGAGGCGGCTCTGGACCTTGGCTGCAATCAGATTCAGGCTTTCTTCAAGGTGGTATTTTTTGAGCTTCTGCCCGGTATTCTCTCGGGCTTTCTCATAAGCTTTACCTATTCTCTGGACGACTTCGTTATTACCTACTTTACACGAGGCAGCAAATTCCAGACTCTTCCCATTGAGATATACACAATGATCAGAAAGCGTATATCTCCGAAAATCAATGCACTTTCAACAATACTGTTCTTAGTTGTTTTCACGGTTCTTATAATCACAAATATCAGAGATTACAAAGCCGAGAAAAAAATCCAAAATTCTAAATAAGGGAGATAGATAAATGAAAAAACTCATCTGCATTTTAATGGTACTTGTTCTCACAGTTGGAGCTATGGCAACTCTCAGCGGTTGCGGTAAGTCCTATGACAGCGAAATCAACGTTTTTAACTGGGGCGAGAACATCAGCGACGGCACCGACGGCTCTATGGATGTTATCAAAGAGTTCGAAGACAAGTTCAACATCAAGGTTAACTACACAACCTACGAAACAAACGAAGAGCTTTACTCAATTTTAAGTTCCTCAAATTCAAGCTACGACATCGTAATTCCTTCTGACTATATGATTGAAAAGCTTATCTCTGAGGATTTACTTACAGAGATTGACTTTGAGAACATTCCCAACTACAAGAACATCGCTGAAACCTACAAAAACCTGCCCTTTGACCCTGAAAACAAGTACTCTGTTCCCTACACCTGGGGTGTGGTTGCACTTGGATATAACACCACAATGGTAAATGGCGTTGAAATCAAGGGCTTTGCAGATTTATGGAACGAGAACCTCAAGGGCAACATCCTTATGATTGACAACAGCCGTGACGCAATGGCAATTGCAATGCAGCTTTCAGGTATTTCACCCACAAAGTTCACAAAGGCTGACGTTGACAAGGCAGCACAGAAGCTCTCTGAGCAGAAGCCCCTTCTCAAAAAGTACGTTATGGATATGGTGTTCACCGAGATGGAGGGTGCACAGGCTGCTATCGCTCCCTACTATGCAGGCGATATTTACTCTATGATTCAGAACAACCCCGACCTCACTTACTGCTTACCCGAGGAAGGCTCAAACTTCTTTGTTGACTCAATGTGTATTCCCAAATCCACACAGAACAAAGAGGGTGCAGAGCTTTTCATCAACTTTATGTTAGAGGCTGAGGTTGGCGCTGCAAACGCTGAGTACATCGGCTACTCCACTCCTAACAGTGAAGCCTTCAAGCTTCTTCCCGAGGAAATTCAGAGCTCCGAGCTTATTTATCCCTCTGAGGAATACCTGAAGAAGTGCTACTCCTTCGCAGACCTTGACAAAGATGTTTACTCCTATATGCAGGAGAAATTCATTGAAGTTAAGGCTGAGTAATATAAAACTAAGTTTGCACAAGTGCAAGTGAAGTTGCCAATGTCAGTGAAGTTACTTCGTAGTTAAGTTTGCTTCGCAAATGTTTTTAAAGCAAACTTAACTTCACTTTTAGTAAAACAAAAACTTCACTGTAATTTATTACAACTTCACTTCAAACTAAATGTTTGAAATTTCACCAAAATATTAAAGGCGATTGACCGTAAAAAGTCAATCGCCTTTTGTTATGCTTTATTCTTTTTTTCTTTGTAGGATTTGCGTTTGTCCACAAATTTGTTGTAAGCAACAACGCCCATAAGTCCCAAGGCGGCAGTTGCACCGAAAATAAGAATTGAGGTAACAAAATTGCCTTCGCTCAGCTTATCTCCCACCAGAATGGAAGAAATTACCGAGGGGATTCTCGCCACTGTGGAGATTATGAGAAACTCATAAAGCTTTATATTGGTAAGCCCTACAAAGTAGGTAAGCAAATCCTTGGGTGTGCCTATGGTAAAAAACACCAGAAAGATTATGCTTTTAAGCTTTCGCTCATTGCTTAAGAATTTCAGACTGTTAATCTTTTCTCGGGACACAAAAACCTCAACAAGCTTTACGCCGAATTTCCTTACTAAAAGAAAAATCACCGTTGAGCCCAAGGCTGAGCCCGCAAGGCAGATAAGAAGTCCGCCCCAAGTGCCAAAGGCAAGACCACAGCCTACCTCTACCACTTCTCCCGGGATAAGTGCAACAATAACCTGAAGCACCTGAATACCCAAGGCAACAAGCCAACCCCACGCACCGAAAGACTCTATGCGGGTCTGAAACTCTGTGATATTTGAAAGCTCAAATATTCCTACCTTTTTCCAGAGAAACCAGGTAAGCCAAACGCTTAATCCCAGAAGGGCAACAATTGAGGCACCTGCAAAAATCCGTCTTTTCAGAATATATTTTTTATCAGCACTGTGCTGATTTTCATTTCCTTTTTCCATTCCCTTTTCCACTTTATCCGATTTCCTTTAACTGCTTCTGATTTGTATCTGTAAGAGCTTCGCTGATGACTATTTTCTTGATGATATTCTTCACGGTTTTGTCCAGCTCACCGCCCTGAGAATAGTCCGCAGGAAAGATAAAGTCTACCCTGTCTTTTAAAAGAAGCTCCTCAACCTTATGCTTTGAGTCCTCCTGATACACGGCAATCGCCTGTCCCGAGTATGCCTTCATCATCTTCATACAAGGCACGTCGGAAAGACCGTCGCCTATGTAAATCATATTTGTAAAGGGGATACGCTTGGAGTCGTCAGGCATTGAGCGGTTAAGGTCAACGTCGTTGGAAACATCCAGCACACCCTTGTTTATGCGATACACAAACTGGGTTTTGTTGGTGTAGTTTACTGCGGTTTTCGGCCAGGCGGCGTTGCCATCTTCGTCGTAGTAAAACTCGCAGGCAAAAATCTCTGTAAACTTGTCAGCAATAGCCGTGCCCTCGATAATTTCTTTCATACCTGAAGAAATTACATAGTGCTCGATTTTTGCTCCCTGCTCCTCTCCAAAAGCGTTAATGCGGTCAAACCAGCTCTCAACGCCTTTGTAAAGCTCAACATTTTTACCGCTTTGGACAAAGCTTTCTCTCTTTAAAGAAACGCCTTTTTCACGGCAACGTTTTATGCAGGTATACATATATGCAAGGATTCCGTCCATTTTCTGGGCTCTGCCAAAGTCATTTGCCTCGCTCCAGAAATCAGAAGCGCTCATATCAAGCTTGGGGATAAGGTCGTATTCCTGCATATCACGGGTGCAAAGGGTTTTATCAAAGTCGTACATAATGGCGATTATAGGCTCAGAATGCATAAGAAATCTCCTTTGCTTTTTAGATTATTCAGTTTGCTTTGTAAGTTGTGATTTCCACAGACTCAATCTTAACGTCGGTCTTGGGCTTGTCGTTTGAGTCAACCTCAACCCCTGCAATTGCGTCAACAACGTCCATACCATCAATAACCTGAGCAAATACTGTGTGACCGCCAACTGCTCTTAAAGCACCGTCTAAGTGGATGTTACCGCCGTTAGCCTTGTATAACTCCATAATCTCGTCAGTAACAAGATAGCTTAAAGGAGAAATAGGATAAGAGCCGGTGTACTGAGTATAAGTCTTGATGTAGTCCTCTACTGTGGGATAAGCTGCCTTGATAGAAGAATCCTGTGCGGCGGCTGCCTCAAACTCATTTACCAGAGCCTCGTAAGCTGTATCAAAATCCTGAACAATTGAAGGATTGAATGTATCAGCACCTGCCTGGTTGATGAAGAACTGGCTGCCGTTGGTGTTAACGCCGCTGTTTGCCATTGCAACAGAGCCGCGGATGTTAAAGAGAGTATCTGTAAACTCGTCCTCAAAAGCAGTACCGGAAGCGCTCTTGCCGCCTGTGCCGTCCTGCTTCTCGTAGTCGCCACCCTGAATCATAAAATTGTCGATTACACGGTGGAAGATAATGCCGTCATACTTGCCGTCCTTTGCAAGAGTGATGAAGTTTTCAACGGCTTTGGGAGCATTCTCGGGGAAGAATCTCCAGGTGATGTCGCCCATTGTTGTGTGGATAATGGCGATTGTGTCGCCTTCTTTGGGCATTTCAAGCTGATAGCCAACCTTATTTTTGGTATCAGACTTAAGGGCAGGGTTTGTCTCAGGACGAACTACTGTTACTTTAGAAACCGCACCTGTTGTGCCTTCTGTATCCCCGGTGCCTGAGTTACAGCAAGCAAGGCTTAAGCCGCAGCAAAGTGTGAGAGATGAGAGTAAAACAGTTTTTAAAATAGTTTTGATTTTCATAATTTTTATCCTTTCGGTTTTATATTATTTCCTCGGAGTACTGAATATCCCCGACAATTTTGTAGTCACTTACATAGGGCTCGCTTTTAACAGAATCCATATACTCAAGGGTGGTGGAAATTGCCGTACCGCCTGAATCAAGAACTCTGAAATTAAAAGCCACAAGATAAGAGCTTTGAGTGTAATCCATTCCGCTTATTTTAACGGCATTGTATTTAATCACATTGGGCATTTCGCAGTTATAAACCGCACTGTCCCCTGCAAGAGGAAACATCTGTGAAGGTGTACCTTCAATAAACTCCAGCATACCTGCGTCATAATTGGTGCTTGCCTGAAAATCCTCAAGTGCTTCGGGAGTTTTCAGGTTAAAGACATAAGTCACAACATCGCCTATGTAGTGTGTGTAGGCTTTGCCGTCCACGTTTATTGTGCAGGGCTCGTTGTTCACCGCTTCTTCTGTGTAAACAGGCTCGGGAAAACCTTCAAACTCAGTCTCTGCTTCTGTTGCTTTTGCCACGGTTTCGGCTTCTGTGGCGGCCTGAGTGGTTGCAGGAGCTACTGTCAGAACCTGAGCCGTTGTACCCTGTTGTGCCTCAGTGGTTTCGGTAGGGATTGTGATTTTTCCCTCACCGCTACAACCTGTAAGCACTAAAGAAAAAGCCATACCAAGTGTTAACGCCGAGGCTATTATTTTTCGTCTTAACACTATGCCATATACCTCCCTATTATAATCTTTCTTTATTATAGCCGTTATTGACAGTTTTTTCAAGAGCAGGGAAAAATTTCATTCCTTCAACACATAACTTTTAAAAAGCCCTCATAAGTATGAGTACAAATGAAATATAGCGGAGGTTTATAAATGAGTGAATTTTTACCCGAGGGTTGCCTTATAGAAGAGAGTGAAAACGCCACTTATATGCAAAGTATCACAAGTCTTACAGAGGCTTACAGAGAGCAGAAAATTCTTGAGGCAAGGGCAACTGTCTGCGACTCAAGCCACAACCTTACTGTAGATTTGGGCTGCATTAAGGGCATTATCCCCCGTAAAGAGGGTGCAATCGGCATTAAAGAGGGAAAGGTCAGGGATATTGCGGTTATTTCCAGAGTAAACCGCCCTGTAAGCTTTATTATCACAGGATTTGACAGGGACGCAGGCGGTCAGACCGTAGCGCTTCTTTCCAGAGAAAAGGCTCAGAGAAGATGTATGGACAGCTTTGTGAGAAATCTTTCTACGGGAGATATTGTTAACGCAAGAATCACACACCTTGAAACCTTCGGGGCTTTTGCAGACATAGGCTGCGGAATTGTTGCCTTAATGCCTATTGATACAATTTCTGTTTCCAGAATAGAACACCCAAGAGAGCGTTTTGAGGTGGGAATGAACATAAAGGCGGTTATTAAGTCCATTGAAAACGGCAGAATCACCCTGAGCCACAAAGAGCTTCTGGGTACGTGGCAGGAAAACGCCGACAACTTCTCTTCAGGAGAAACTGTGGCAGGGATTGTCCGCTCGGTAGAAAGCTACGGAGCTTTTGTAGAGCTGAGCCCTAATCTGGCAGGGCTTGCTGAGTGCAAGGACGGAATCAAAGTGGGTCAACAGGCAAGCGTTTACATCAAAAGTATTATCCCCCAGAAAATGAAGGTTAAGCTAATTATTGTGGAAACCTTTGATGGAGCTTACGCTCCTCAGCCCCCGAAGTATTTTTTTGAGGGCAGTCACATTGACGAGTTTATCTACTCTCCCGAAAACTGCGAAAAGTACATTGCCACCCGATTTTCTTAGCACTGTCCGTTTTATAACTCACTGATTAGTTGACAAAAAAAGCTCCTTGGTGTTATCATAAGTACATACACAAAGGAGCTGATAAAATGAACGATTATATTCTTCTCTGCATAATGATTTTGCAGGTAGTTTTTTCACTTGTTCTGCTGATTATGCTCATAAAAATCAGCAAGAATAAAGGTAACGCACAAGACAACTCAGAGCTGAGATACCAGATTCGCGAGGACGCAAAGGCTGACGCCGCCATCCTCAGACAAGAGCTTGCTTCAACCACTCAGGCTTCCATAAAAAATATGGGTGAAATCATCAACGCAAGCCAGAGTCAGAATATGGCAAACCTTGAAAACCGCTTTAAAACCTTTTCTCTGGAAAACGAGCAGAAGCTGGACAACATCCGCAAAACTGTTTCCACTCAGCTTTCTTACATTCAGGAAGACAACAACAAGAAGCTGGACGAAATGCGTCAGACTGTTGACGAAAAGCTTCAGAAAACTCTGGAAAGCACTATGCAGCAGTCCTTCGGGCTTGTGAGCAAAAGGCTTGAGGAAGTTTACAAGGGTCTGGGAGAAATGCAGAATCTTGCCACAGGGGTGGGCGACCTTAAGAAAGTGCTCTCCAACGTAAAGACAAGAGGTATTTTAGGCGAAATCCAGCTTGGAGCAATTCTCAGGGAAATCCTTTCTCCCG
Organism: Clostridia bacterium; assembly: GCA_017465505.1. GTDB lineage: Bacteria > Bacillota > Clostridia > Oscillospirales > Acutalibacteraceae > Ruminococcoides. The sequence goes on from JAFTWB010000004.1 coordinate 11,687, forward strand.
AGCAGTTTGACGAAAACGTTGTGACCAAGTCAAAGGGTGCCGAGAGGGTTGAGTTTGCCGTTAAGCTTCCTGCTGAGGACGACGGATTTATCTATCTGCCTATTGACTCCAAATTTCCTGCCGACACATATATGGCTCTACAGAACGCTTACGAAAGCGGTGACGCCGCTCAGGTCGAGGCTGCGGCAAAGCTCCTTCTGAGAACCTTTGAAAAAGAGGCAAAGGACATCAGCGAGAAATACATAGAAGCTCCCTATACAACCGAATTTGCCATTATGTTCCTGCCTACCGAGGGTCTGTACTGCGAGGCGGTAAACCGAGGAATGATTGAGGTTTTACAGAGCAAGTACAAGGTAAACCTTGCAGGTCCCAGCACAATGGCGGCACTTCTTAACTCATTGCAGATGGGCTTTAAGACTCTTGCGGTACAGAAGAGAAGTGCAGAGGTGTGGAAGGTTCTTGGCTCTGTAAAGAACGAGTTTGAGAAGTTTGAAAAGGTTATTACAGACACTCAGAAGCGTTTAGATCAGGCAAACGACGAGCTTGAAAAGCTTGTTGGCGTAAGAACCCGTGCCATAAACCGCCACCTTAAAGCCGTGGAAAGCAACAACATCCCCATTGAAAGCTTTTCGGCAAATATTCCCCTTTTAGGCGAAGAAGAATGAAAAAAGAGAGAACACTTTGGTGTTCTCTTTTTTATGCTTTAATATTTTTTCTTACACAATCAAGCTCTGTACAGTTTTCACAATCTGCTTTTTCTATTGTACAACAAATCAGATAATCACACTCATCGCAACAACACTCAATAAGATTTCCACAGTTATCAAAATGTTTACCATTTCCTTTGCAATCCTCTCCGTGATTTCCCGGAGTTAACTTTATTCCATTCTTATCTGTAATCATAATATCACCTGCACTTATTTTAGATAATATCTATCTAAAAGTCAATAGACAAAATTTATCTATCATATAATACAAACGGTGATTATATGGATAACAGAATAAAAGACCTTCGGGAAGACCGTGACCTTACCCAGACACAGGTTGCAAAAGCTATAGGAATTACTCAAAGGAAATACAGTTATATCGAAACAGGAACTCAACAGCTTACGGATGAAATCCTTGTTAAGCTGGCAAAATTTTATGGTGTAACGGTGGACTATATATTAAAGCTTTCAGACTAAAATATATTTCTCCCTCTTGATGGAATAGATTCTGAGGGCAAATCCAATAATCCTCGGACTGGAAAAATGATTTGTTAATTGATATGAATCAAATGTTTTACAACCTATGTGAAAGACATATTGTAAACTAAACTCTTTGCTCGAACAGTCGGAACGCCTGTCCCTACAAATATATTCTAAAACAAAACGAGAGAACATAGTATTGATACCTTGTTCTCTCGTTTAATTATTTAATAAACCTTTTGGCAAAACCGCACCTGCGGCATAAATCTTCGGTGACGTTTCTGCTTTGGAATGACTTTTTCAGGTTTTCGGCTCGCTGACAAGTCAGGATATCCGAAAGGTCTTTTTCAAAAATATTGCCTAAGCTTATTGTGCCCTCAGCGTCTAAGCAACAAGGTACCACCGTGCCGTCGCAGAGCACTCCCACCTGATCTCTCAGGCCGTAGCAGGAATGATTGCTTCCGATGTCATCCGCCTTCAGGTCGGGCCAATCGAAGAACTCACCCCACTCTAAAAAGACGTATTCACAGAGTTTGAAACCCGAGCGTTGGGGCTGCCAATCTCCCTTAAAGGCTTTGTGCATTTTCTCAAGAATTTCTGAGTTAAGCTTATCAAAACCGCCTTGATTCCAAAGACGCATAACGGCGATTTTTTTATTTTCTGCCGCTTTTTTGCAGAAATCAAAGCACATATTCAAATAAGTCTCAAGGCTGAGATTTATGGAGTTCACCTCGAAAGAATGCAGAGAAATGCTGACTTTTTTCAGTGCCTTTGCATTAAGCAACGCCTCTTCCCTTTCTTTTAAAAAGGTGCCGTTGGTGGTGATGTTCACCTTAAAGCCCAAAGAATGGGAGATTTCAAAAAACTCTGCCAAATCTGGATGAAGAAGTGGCTCGCCCAAAAGATGAAAATACAGATACTCGGCAAAGGGTCTGAGCCTTTTTGCCGCCTGAGAAAATTCTTCTACAGAAATAAATTTAGGCTCACGTTTTGTTCCGTGACAAAAACTGCAGCTGAGGTTGCAGACATTTGTAATTTCAAGATAAGCTTTTCTTGGCATAATCTCAAACCTCTGTAATAATATTCACCTGAAAGAACTGCTCCTGAAAATAAGTGAGCTTTTCAATTTCTTCTTTTGTAAAGCTTACTCCGGCAGGAGCGGCAACAAGCTTGTCTTCATCGTCGTCCGTGCGTTCAATAACACCGATAACACGGCAGGAAAAATCCCTTACGGGAACACTCACCCCAAGAAGATAAACGTCAATCTCCTCACCGTCGCCACTTTTTGTGTTGGGAATATAGCCGTAATTCACAGGATAAATTATATCCTTTTCCTTTGGGTGGGTGCTGCCCAAAGGTCGGTCAATAATAACATAAACCTCTTTATTTAAAAAACTTCTCAGATTTCTCATAATCTCACCTATGAAAACAGCCCGATTTCTCGGGCTGAAACAGAATTTACTGTGTAGTTTTTGCGGTTTCGGAGTCAACAAGAAGATTCATAGAATCCTCACCTGCCACAACGTTAGGAAGCTTGCCGTCCCACTTTTCGATGTAATGCTTCTGCAAAATCTTATCTGTGAGGGATTTTTCCAGAAGCTCGTTTGCCTCTGCGTCTGCCTGAGCAGCAATAAGCTTTGCCTCAGCCTCAGCCTGTGCCTGAGCGATTTTGGTTTTGTTCTCGTACTCTGCCTTTAACTGCTGCTGTTCAGCAACCATTTTTTCTTCTACTGCACTTTCAAAAGTGTCGGAGAAGTCGATGTTTGTAAGTACAACAGAAACGATGTTTACATAATAATCCGCACCGATTGCCTCGCGGATATTATCCTCAACGGCAGGTGACATAGAAGCTCTGTCTGCGATAATGTCCATAGCCTTGTGAGAAGAAAGGATAGCCTTTGTCTTTTCAATAGCGATAGACTGGATACGATTCTGGAGGATATCCAGAGTACCATACTGGTTTGTAATTTCTACCACCTTATCAGACATAATCTGATACTGAATTGTAAGGGCGATGTCCATTGTCTGGGCGTCGCTGGAGTAAGCGGCAGTTGTGATATCAAGATTCTGAACCTTTGCGTCAAACACCTGATACTCCTCAGTAAGCCAGAAATCAAAGTGAGTGCCTGCTGTGCGTACACCTTTTGCTCTACCAAGGTGCTTTACAACGGCAATTTCACCTGCGTCGATGGTGTGGATTGAGAAGGGCACAACAACAAATAGCACAGCCATAAATATAGCCACAACAATTGCGCCGATTCTCTTTTTGTCCTTCATAATGCAGGCGAGCACAATAGCACCTATTGCAAGACCTGCGAAAAGAACGCCTAAAATTGCACTAATCATAATTTTTACCTTCCTTTTAATCTTTTATTTTATGAATCAACCGCCGCAAAAGCACTTTTTGTAGTTCTCAATAGAGCATTTGATAACTTCAATAGCTTCTGCTCTGCCGCGGATGTTCTCAACCTTTGTGTCCTTGCCTTCAAGGTTTTTGTAAACGGAGAAGAAGTGGGTCATTTCCTGGAAAACGTGCTTGGGGAGCTCGTCAATCTCAGTATACATATTATAGTTAGGGTCGCCGAAAGGAATAGCAATAATTTTTTCGTCGTGAGCACCACCGTCCACCATATCAATAACACCGATGGGGTAAGCCCTTACAAGAGTAAAGGGCTTTATGGACTCAGCACAGATAACAAGAACATCCAGAGGGTCTTTGTCGTCGCCGTATGTACGAGGAATAAAGCCGTAATTGGCAGGATAGTGAGTGGATGTATAAAGAATACGGTCAAGAGTCAAAAGACCTGTTTCCTTGTCAAGCTCGTACTTGTTTTTACTGCCCTTTGCGATTTCAATAACAGCCATAAAATCCTCGGCGGCAATACGCTCCTCGGAAATATCGTGCCATATATTTTTCATTGTTTCACCTCAAGACATAATTGATTAACTTATTCTACCACACCATATATTAAAAATCAACAAAAATTGCCGAAAGAAAAAAGCGAAAAACTCCGAATTTTATCACAAAAAAACATTGCAAATAGTAATTTTTTATTTTATAATATTTTTTATAATTCTGTTTATAATTTACTGTGAGGTGTTCTATATGGATCAAAACAAAAGACCCGAAACAATGCAGCGTATTACCACCAAAGAGCTTGCAGAGGCATTTATTGCCGAGCAGATTGAGGCAGTAAGAGCTCAGGTAGGCGACAAAAAGGTGCTTCTGGCACTTTCAGGCGGCGTTGACTCTTCTGTTGTAGCCGCTCTGCTTATTAAAGCAATCGGCAAGCAGCTTGTTTGCGTACACGTTAACCACGGTCTTATGAGAAAGGGCGAAAGCGAAGCAGTTATTGATATGTTTGGCAAGCAGCTTGACGCAAACCTTGTTTACGTTGACGCAACAGACAGATTCCTTGACCTTCTCAAAGATGTCGCTGACCCCGAAAGAAAGAGAAAGATTATCGGCGCAGAGTTTATAAATGTTTTTGCTGACGAAGCAAGAAAGCTCGAGGGCATTGAGTTCCTCGCTCAGGGTACAATCTACCCCGATATTTTAGAGAGCATTAAAGCAGCTGAAGGCAAAAAGGCTGTTAAGTCCCACCACAACGTTGGCGGCTTGCCCGAGGACCTTAACTTTGAGCTTGTTGAGCCTATTAAGCTTCTTTTCAAGGACGAGGTAAGAGTTGTGGGCGAGGCTCTCGGTCTTCCCCACGCTATGGTTTACCGTCAGCCCTTCCCCGGTCCCGGTCTTGGCGTAAGATGTTTAGGTGCTATTACAAGGGACAGACTTGAGGCTTTAAGAGAAGCTGACGCAATCCTCAGAGAAGAGTTTGCAATTGCCGGTTTAGAGGGCAAGGTTTGGCAGTACTTCATTGCAGTGCCCGACATCAAAAGCGTTGGTGTTAAGAACGAAAGCCGTTACGAAGGCTGGCCTGCAATTATCCGTGCTATTAACACAACAGACGCTATGAGTGCTACAATTGAGGAAATCCCCTATGCACTCCTTCACAAGATTACTTCAAGAATCACAAACGAAGTAGAAGGCATTAACCGTGTTCTCTACGACCTCACTCCCAAGCCTATAGGCACAATTGAATGGGAATAATAACCACTGGCTATCAAGTGCCCGGAAACCCTTGGAAACGAAGGGCTTTCGGGCACTTCTGCTTTCAAAAAAATACTTCTGCAACACTTTGCAACACGCAAACTATCTGAAACAAAAGCGAAAAGTTGTTTACTACAATTTGCTCGCAAGCAACAAGCTCATATCTCACTGACATAAACAAACGAGCAGAAAACGGGTTCCAACAGTTAGCAAAAGAACTTGCCGAAAGAGAAAATGTAACCGAGCAATTTAAAGTAAATGCCCCTGGGGTGTGGGTGTAGAAGAATAATAATATCCGTAATCGTGCAACGGAGATTGTAAATGTAGAGTTGATTTATACCTAATCTGCAACACCGCCAAGTGGGATAATCTCCTGCTTGGCGGTACTTTCTATTGCCATATTTTCGGATTCGTGATAGAATAATATGGGTAAATAAAAAACAGCATCTGCAGTTTATGCTTTCGAAATCTGTAGTTGACGGAGGAATTAGAAATGAGAATGTATTTAATTGAGGGTGCTTTTAGTTTCTTGCATATTCTGCCGATTGCCGCAGTTTGTTATACTATTGTCTTTATGATGATCTGGTTAATTGGTAAGCGAAAACCTTCTGTAAAACTAATACCGAGCTATATAATGGAATTTGTTCTAATCTGTTGCACTTGTACTATCTTGAATATAACAGGTTTATTGAATACAAACCACGGACTTTTTCCGCATTTTATGCTTCCGAATTGGCAGGAAACGATTCATTTTCCTTTTGCAAGTGCGTCTTTTCAAATGGTGATGTTGAACTTTTTAATGTTTGTTCCTTTGGGTTTCTTATTACCTTTGGTGTTGCATTTTAAAAAGCAGCGGATATTTAAAGCAATTATTATAGCATTTGCGTTTTCAGCTTTCATAGAGATTCTACAAATCTTTATCGGACGCTTTTTTGAAATTGATGACATTATTTCTAATACGCTTGGCGCTGTTGTGGGAGCCTTTTTATGGCAAAGTACATATTGGATCAAAGCAAAACGATATAGGAAAGGTATTATCGGAATTTGTTCAACTATTGTTGTAGCTGGTGTAATTCTTTTTGGTATTTCATTTATAGCTAATGGTGACCGCTTACAGGACGATATTTCAAAAATGTATTCTGAACTTCCCAATGATATGGAGTTGGAAGATAATCTCAATTACATTGAAATTTCCTTCGGTTTTGATAGCAATACCAAAATCAAAAGAATAACGCTTTTTGACGATATGCGTTTTGCAAATGTGTATTCACAAATGGAGACCGATATTTCTACTGATATTTCACAGTATGAAATATCATCAACAAAGGAGATTATAGAAAAGTCTAATGACATCATCATTTCGGTTTATCTAAATGAACCACAAACATTTACTTTTTATAATAATCCCGACATTGTTATGAGCAACGTCGTTTCCTTTTCATATGATGTTATCGATGGTACACTGTGGTATACTGATGATGCTGAAAGTGCGTTTAAGATATCATTTATCGGCAAAGACTACGCCTTTATTAAAAACGAGGAGTTGATTGCTGATACTACAGAAATCATACAAAACCCGTAATGCCCAAACTCGCAAGGTAATGATATTACTCTAATAATCAATTTTTTATCCCAAAAGGGTAAATAAACCGTGCGTTTTGAAACCTAAAAGCGTGACACTTTTTCGATACGGATTAGTAGATATATTTAATTGCAATTTATCACTTTAAAGTGTTGATTTTATCGTATACTTCTGCTATAATAATCTTGTATCGTGGCAACAAAATGGCAACAGAATATTTGATAGCCTGTATTTTATTTACAATACAAATAATAGAAATACTCCGTGCTAAAATCCTTAAACAAATACTGTTAAGATTATTTTGCAGGGAGCGAGTGGGAATAATACCAAAAACGCTGAAAACCCGCATAAATACTGGGTTTTTGAGGTTTGAAAAAGCCTCGTGACAACGTTTTGACAACATCTGAAATTATTCATAAAGGTCCATCGGCTATGTCGGTGGACTTTTTTTATTTCAGGTATTGACAAAATGCGACAACTGTATTATTATGATAATACAGTTTAGGAGGTTATTATGAAAAATAAAAAGGTTAAAAAGATATTGATTATTCTTCTTATTGTGGTTCTTTCCTGCTCTGTTGTTGGAGCAGGTCTGGTTTTCGGAATAAACGCTTATGTTAAGAGCGTTGGCGGTAAAAATATTATTACTTCGGAACAGGCGGCCGAGCTTCAGGGATATGACTGTATTATGGTGCTGGGGTGCGGAGTTCGGGATGACGGCTCTCCCAGTGCAATGCTTCTTGACAGGCTGATGTGCGGTGTTGAGCTTTACGAGGCAGGGGTTGCTCCCAAGCTTCTTATGAGTGGAGACCACGGAAGAGCCGAGTACGACGAAGTCAACGTTATGAAAACCTACGCAACAGACTGCGGTGTGCCTTCTCAGGATGTTTTTATGGACCACGCAGGCTTTTCTACCTACGAGAGTATGTACCGTGCCAAAGAGATTTTCGGTGTTAAAAAGATGGTGATTGTTACTCAGGAGTATCACCTTTACCGTGCCCTTTACACTGCCGAAAAGCTTGGCATTGAAGTAAAAGGCGTTGCCTGTGACCGCTATATTTATGAGGGTCAGATTTACCGTGAAATCAGAGAAATTCTTGCAAGAGACAAAGACTTTTTGTACTGTATTTTCAAGCCCACTCCTACATATCTGGGAGAGGCTATCCCTGTCAGCGGTGACGGCAACCTTACAAACGACAAATAACGTTATGCCGACGGTTTTTGAAGTGCCCCCTGTCAAGTAGACAAACAAAATAACAAAAAGAATGTTTGGTTGAATGATTCCACCCTACCAATTGGTAGGGTGGAATTTTTACGCAGCTTTTGCGTAATGAAACTCCATCGGTGTCATACATTTTAGCTTTAGCTGAAAACACTTTGTGTTGTAGAAATCTATGTAGTTGACAATAGCTTCTGTCAGTTCATCTTTTGAGGTGAATTTTTTGAGGTAATACATCTCCGATTTAAGAATGCCCCAATATCCCTCCATTGGTCCGTTATCAATACATCTTCCGACTCTTGACATACTCTGACGCATACCTGCTCTCATAAGTTTGTCATGAAATACTTTACTTGTATATTGGTAACCTCTATCGCTGTGAAATAGCGGATGTGCAGTCGGATTGCTTTCAACTGCTTCATCAAAGGTATCAAATACAAGCTGATTGTTGTTGCTTGACCCAATTTTGTATGCGACTATTCTTCTGTCGCATATATCAAGAATTGCACTCAAATACAATTTTTTGACATCATCACCAACATAGTATTTGAATTCTGTAACATCTGTTAACCACTTTTCGTTTGGTGCATCTGCATAGAACTCTCTGTTAAGGATGTTTTCTGCCGTTACTTCCGGGGTTGATTTTACATAGCTGTTTTTCTTCCTTCTGCAAACGGATTTTAAATGAAGTATCTGCATAAGTCTGCGGATTCGCTTCTTGTTATACTTGACTTTATGTACTCTGTTAACTGTAATTGTCATCTGTCGATAGCCTAATATTCCATTTTGTTCTTCGTACAGTTCCTTTATCCACTCTATTAACTGTTCATTAATCTGCTGACTTTTGCTTGGTTCTCTCTTTAACCATTTGTAGTAGGCACTACGGCAGATATGCAATTTCTCACACAGTTTTTCTATGGGATATCCTTCTGTTTTGTTCAGGTACTGTATTGCTATGTATGAATCCTCATTCCTTACTCCGCTTACCAACCGCCTCCTCTCAGCTCCCTCAATTTTTTTAGCAAAGCTATCTCCATTTCCTGATCTTTAATCTTTGATTGTAATATCCTGTTTTCCTGTCGAAGTATTTCAGCTTCGCTTAATTCGCTTTCGGGTTTTGCTTTACCTCGGCGGTCTGTTAAACCTTCTACTCCTTTTTCTTCGTATTTCTTTACCCAAGAGTAGATTTGTTGGTAACTCACCTCGTAGGTCTCTGCAGTTAATCTGTAATCTTTTCCATGTTCTATACAATAAGCTACAATTTTTACTCTCTCTTCCTGTGTGGTCTTTCTTCCTTTGGTCATATATATTTCTCCTTTGGCTGAACTTAACTTATGACGCTCAGTATGACCATTATACCACATTACCCACTCTCTGAGCTGAGTTCTGCTTCTGATTTTATACTTTTTACATATATCTTCTTGACTTCCTTTTCCAGACAGATATTCTTTTACCGCTTCTGCTTTCATTTCTTCGCTATACGTTTTTCTTCCGCTTTTTCTTAACCCTTGTGATTCATACTGCCCTACCATATCTCTTAATGTCGTTGTACCTATTCCGTATTTCTTCGCTATTTTGGCATAGCTTCCTTTTCCTGCTTGGTATTCTTTTATTGCTGCTATTTTCTCTTCATATCTTATTTTTGGCATAACAAAATCCCCTTAAAACTTCCTTGAAATCTTTTTGTTTTTTCAAGTGTCTACTTTAAGGGGATTATATCATTTCCGTCGGCTTTTTTATTGGTATTGAATTAGGCTTCGGCTTGTGGTAGAATATGGAGAGATTTCAGGAAATAAGGTTTTAAAATGAAAGATTTTTTAAAAGGACTTAAGGGCGGTATACCCATAGGGCTTGGGTATCTTTCCGTATCCTTTGCCTTTGGAATTATGGCAATAAGCCTTGGCTTTGAGTGGTGGCAGGCGGTGCTTATTTCTATGACAAACCTGACCTCGGCAGGTCAGCTTGCAGGCATAGGCATTATGATTCACCCTGCTCAATATCTGGATATGCTCCTAAGCCAGCTTACCATTAACATAAGATATTCTTTTATGTCGGTATCTCTTTCTCAGAAGGTTACGCCTCAGTTTTCAGGCATAAAAAGATGGATTCTGGGCTTTTTTATGACAGACGAAATTTTCGCCGTTGCTTCAAACGAAAAGGAAGTCAGCGTGAAATTTTTCTCGGGGCTGACGATTTTCCCCTATATAGGCTGGACCTTGGGCACACTTCTGGGAAGTGTTCTGGGGAACGTGCTTCCTGCTGTAATTATGAATGCACTCTGTATTGCTATTTACGGAATGTTTGTGGCAATTGTGGTGCCCTCTGCAAAGGAGTCAAAAAGTCTGCTTCTGGTGGTGGGTGTTGCTATCTTACTTAGCTGTCTTTTCTACTATCTGCCTGTTTTAAATACCATTTCAAGCGGAATTGCAGTTTGTATCTGTGCCATTGTTTCAGCGGTTTTGGGAGCAATCTTCTTCCCTGTAAAGGAGGAAGAAAATGGATAACAAAAGCTTTTTTATTTACCTGCTTATAATGGCAGGCTCAACCTATCTTATAAGGGCTATCCCCTTTGGGGCAATGAGAAAAAAGATTGAAAACAAATTCATCCGCTCGTTTCTTTACTACATCCCCTACACCGTTTTGTCGGCTATGACTTTTCCTGCCGCACTTTACGCCACAGGCAACATAATTGCGGCATCTTTTGGGCTTGTGGTAGCAATTCTCTTTGCCATAAAGGGCAAAGGACTCACCGTTGTGGCGGTGGCCGCCTGTGTTACGGTTTTACTTGTTGAAATTGTTATGACTTATATTTTTTAAAATAAGAAAGGATTTTGACTATGTTTTCTTTTGAAAGTGACTACACCGAGGGTGCACACCCTGCTATACTTGACGCTTTGGTGCGTACTAATTTTGAGCAGTTAAGCGGTTACGGCTTTGACAAATACTGCGACTCTGCAAAGGAGAAAATCAAAAAAGCCTGTGGCACTGATGAGGCAGAGGTCTTTTTTATCTCAGGCGGCACACAGACAAATCAGCTTGTTATTGACACTGTGCTTTCTCCTTACGAGGGTGTTGTGAGCACTGTTTCAGGTCATATTGAAGGGCACGAAGCAGGAGCTGTGGAGTTTACAGGTCACAAGGTGCTCACTGTACCCCATCACCTCGGCAAAATGAACGCTTCGGACCTTAAAAATTTACTTGAGGTTTTCTACGCTGATGATAATCACGACCATATGGTCTTCCCCGGTATGGTTTACATTTCTCATCCCAGTGAGTACGGCACACTCTACACTCTTGCAGAGTTAACTGCAATTTCCGACATTTGCAGAAAATATGAAATTCCTCTTTTCCTGGACGGTGCAAGACTGGGCTATGGTCTTATGAGCAACGGCACTGACGTAACCCTTCAGGATATTGCAAGGCTTTGCGATGTTTTCTACATTGGCGGTACAAAGGTTGGTGCTTTGTGCGGTGAGGCGGTTGTGTTTACCCACAACAATGCTCCCAAGCACTTCTTTACAAGCATTAAGCAACACGGTGCTTTGCTTGCAAAGGGCAGACTTTTGGGCGTTCAGTTTGACACACTTTTCACCGATGATTTGTACTTTAAGATTGCCAAAAACGCCATTGACAAGGCTGACAGAATGAGAGCCGCTTTCATAGAAAAGGGCTACAAAATCTTTATCGAAACCATTACAAACCAGATTTTCATCGTTCTTGAAAACACAAAAATGCAGGAGCTTAAGAAGTCTGTTTCCTTTGGTTTCTGGGAAAAATTTGATCACAACCACACTGTTGTTCGTTTTGCCTCAAGCTGGGCAACTACTGATGAAGCAGTGGACAAGCTTATTGAATTACTGTAATTACTGCAAAAAAACTCTCGGATTTTTACGTCCGAGAGTTTTCTTTTTATTTCTTCTTTTTCTTTTTTCCTGCAAGAAGCATAAAGAGGGTAAGTGCCACCAGATAAAGGCTTGCTAAAGCAAGAGTAATCCACACGGCAGTGTCACCGTTGGCGGCGTATTTTACAAGAATAAGCACAGGAAAGCCGAAAGCTATACCGAAGGAGCTGCCCACAACAAGCTGGTTTGAGGCAGGGGTTTCAAACTCGGGGTCAACCTCTCTTAAAAGAAGTATACCTGAGCTGATTGTGCCTGTAAGCATACCAAACATACCGAGGAAAGCCTCGTATTTATAATCGGGATAGATTTTGTCACACAAAAACTTAAGGTACAGGAAGGTAACCACGCCACCCACAACAGAAAGCAGGATAAAGGGCACCCAATAGCCCTGAAGGTCTGAAATATCTATGCTTGCAATACCTGTAATAATCATAAGGTCAAAGGCAAGACCTGAGATTCTGCTTAAGAGGTAGTTGTTCTGATACTGACGGGTCATAAGCTTTGTTTTTCTCAGCCCTGTAATACAGCTGCGGACAATAATGGCCACAAGAGAGCCTAAAATGAAGTTAAAGCCCCACACAAAGGAAGATACTGTATTTTTAAGGCCATCTGAGATAAGCCCTGCCAAAGACTCTATGCCCAGAGTAAGAAGGAATGTGAGCAGATAAACCATTCCCACAAGAGCAACCTGAATACTGAACTTATCGATGGATTCTGCAATGGGGATTTCGTTTTCGTGCTGATAGGTGTCAACAGTAACCGAGCCTGAGATAACACGCTTTTCGGTTACTCTCTTAAGCTTATTCTTTTTGCTTAGGACGTTGAGATAAATCACACCCACAATGCAGGCACACAAGAAGCCTGCCGCCGCAAGAGAAAGGCCGAAGGTTTTGCCGCCAATCATTCCCGACTGCTCGTAAAGGGTGCCGATGTTATTTGCCTGACCGGGGCCCTGACCGTAAGCCATAGGAAGAAGTACGCCGCTGGCTTTGAAAAGCTCTGGCATAAAGGTATAGGCAAGGGTAAGGGTAATTACAAGGCCTGCTACCGCCTGCACAAGATATGTGCCAACTATGAGAGCGCCGCTTTTTGCTCCCACAAGAGGGGTGTCTGAGGTATCTTTCTCGGGGACTTTCAAAGAAAGGGCAATAAAGCCGAAGCCCAGAGAATGATATGTAACTTTCTCAAGGAATACAGGGTCAATATGAACTAAGCCTGTGGTTTTGATTATAAGAAGAATAAAGCCTGCAATAACCGCAGTGGGCATAAGGCTTTGTCTGATAAACTTAACCTTTCGCCTTAAGACATTTGCCAGAATAATCAGGGCCGCCATAATTCCCATCTGGATAATGGGATTCCACAGCGACGTATTGGCTGCTGAATAATCCATATTACTTTACCGCCTCCGCTAATGAATTTTTCTCTATCGCCTTATAGTAAAGCATAAATTTAAGAGCGTTGGTTTCTTCGGGGATGATGGTTTCGTAGTAATCCTTGCCTACTGAGAAAACCAAGGCTTTTTGTCCGTGCATAGCCAAATCGGAAATATCCTTTACGGGGATACTCAAAGAGCCACAGGTAAGGCTATGAGGAGTAAGTGTAATAGTAGCCTTGGAGAGCTCTGTTTGCTGATGATTTTTAACTGTAAAAAGGCTGACATTTTCAGCAGTATAGGCTTTTTCTTTGAGCACATCCTCTTCAATACAGGATTTCTGCCAATCTGAAAGCTCTTTTACGGTTTTATGGCTGATACCCTCAAGAAAACCATACTGAGTGTATCTGAAGGTCAAATTGCACTTTGAACAGGTGACAGTGTCCTTATGGGTGCTGATGGTTTCATAAGCTTTGCACTTGGGGCAGATAAAGAGAAGCTCCTCCATACCTGCGGCAAGGTTTTTGCCCTTGTACTTCTGAGGATTTTCAAGCTGACGGGCGTAAGCGTCTTCGTAAAGGTCGTCACAAATAAGCTTATAAATCTCATCTGTGCTCATTTTTGAAAGCTCATCGGCGGTGTAGATATTTTTCACTCCGCCTTTAAGATAACCTTTTCTCAGGCTTTTGCTCCACATAGGGCTGACAAAATATCCGCCCTCGATTTTATAGGTGACAAGTCCGCATTTTGAGCTTTGGATAAGCTTTGCGGTAGCAGGAGCAATGGGATTTGTAATGCCGTCCCAGCTTCTGACGCCTTCGGCAAACATACACACGTTTTTGCCCTTTCGGCAATGCCTTATAATATCCATAACCGTACCTGAAGCAAGAGCACCCTTGGGTCTGAGAATAGGCTCAAAGCCCCATTTGAGAAGCTTATAGGCAAACTTCCAACGGGAGATGTGCTCACTTCCCACAAGGTACATATTCTTTTTGAAGCTTACGCCTACAAGCACAGGGTCCCAGTCAGTAACGTGATTTGAAAGGACTATGTAATTATGGGGCAAATTCTTTGCCACTTCGTACTTATAACCGAATTTCAGTCTGAGGAAAAGTCCCACAGGAGGACGTAAAATTGACCAGACTATTTTATGACGTTTCTTCACTAAACCACTCCTTTCAGCGAAGCACAACATATATAGTACATTTTATCACAAAGTAAAAATAAAATCCATATCTTTTTGTAAAACTTTTTCAAAATTTGCCAAGGCAATTTCTATATAATAAAATTGACAGGCTTTTGGCTCTGTGATAATATACTTATATAAAAGGAGATGTCAGTTATGAATATATATACCTCTGCCGATATGCTTATTGGCAAAACCCCTCTGCTAAAGCTTACAAACATTGAGAAAAGCCTTGACCTTAAGGCAAATCTTCTGGCAAAGCTTGAGTTTTTCAATCCCGGCGGCTCTGTAAAAGACAGGGTGGCAAAGACTATGCTGGATGAGTATGAGGCTCAGGGACTTCTTAAGGAAGGCTCTGTGATTATTGAGCCTACCTCGGGCAATACGGGTATCGGGCTTTCTCTGGTGGCCGCCGCAAGAGGCTACAAGGCGATTATTGTTATGCCTGATTCTATGAGCGTTGAGCGTAGGATTTTAATGAAGGCTTATGGTGCCGAGCTTGTGCTCACTGACGGAAAGCTTGGTATGGCAGGAGCTATCCAAAAAGCTCAGGAGCTTAAGGAGAGTATCCCCCAGAGCATTATTGCGGGTCAGTTTACAAATCCCTCAAACCCTCAGGCACACTACAACACCACTGGTCCCGAAATTTACGAGGATACTGACGGTCTGGTGGATATTTTTGTGGCAGGAGTAGGCACAGGTGGCACAATAACAGGCACAGGAAGATACCTTAAAGAGAAAAACAAGGATATAAAAATTGTGGGTATTGAGCCTGATAACTCGGCAGTACTTTCAGGCAAAGAGGCAGGAAGCCACAAGCTGCAAGGTATCGGTGCAGGTTTTATACCCGAGGTACTGGACGTAAACGTCCTTGACGAAATAGTCACTGTTTCAGCTGACGAAGCTTTTAATGCAAGCAGACTTATAGGCAAAAGCGAGGGTATTCTGGTGGGTATTTCCTCAGGTGCGGCACTTTCTGCGGCAATAGAGCTTGCCAAAAAGCAGGAAAATGAGGGCAAAAACATTGTGGTGCTTTTACCCGACACAGGCGACAGATACCTCTCCACCGAGCTTTTTGAAGAATAAAATGAACAGAAACGATTTTTTAAAGCACTCAAGGTACTTATCGCACCTTATGTCTGCCGCCATAAAGCAGACTGAACCAAGCACTCCCTTTGAAGGGATAAACTGGGAGTTTCTCATAGCTCTTGCGAAGAAGCACGACTCTCTGCTTATGATTGAGCCTGCTCTTAATAAGCTCAGCTTACCTGATGAAGTAAGAAAAGCCTTCAATGAACTTAAGAATTTTTATCTTGCAAGGATTATCAGGCAAAATATTGAGGCTGAGAATGTACTATCACGGCTTGAAAAGCAAAACATAAGATACCTGAAAATGAAAGGCTCTCATATAAAGGATTTTTACCCCGACCCTCTTATGAGAAGCTTTAACGATATTGATTTGCTTATAGACAAAGAAAATCTCCTTAAGGCAAAGCCCTTGATGGAAAGCTTAGGCTACACCCTGAAAAATTCTGTGGATTACCACGATGAGTACGAGAAGGACAGCTTTTATATCTATGAGCTTCACTCAAGCCTTGTTTCGAAAAAAGAAAAATACAGAAAGGTTTTTGAAAATCCCTTTGAAAAGGCTATTCAGGAGAAGAACTCTCTCGGCTTTAAGCTAAGAAACGAGTACCTTTACCTTCACCTTTTCTTCCATCTTTACAACCACTTCACCAGCACAGGTTGCGGCGTAAGGCTTTTTGCAGACTTTCTTGTATTCAGAGAATACATCAAGGATATTGACCAAAAATTCATAGATTCGGTTATTGAAAAATATAAGATGACGGAGTTTAAAGCCACTGTAGACGAGCTGACGGACTACTTTTTCTTTGGTAAAGAAGTCAGCGAAAAAACCGAGAAAATTGCCGAGTACATCTTCACCAACGAAACAACCGGTGTTTATAAATTTCACGTTGCAAGCTTCGGCTTTTTCGGTAAAATCGGCTTTTTCCTGAGAAACTGGTTTCCAAAAGCAAAAGACCTTGCTTTTCGTTATCCTGTCCTTGAAAAACACCCCGTACTTCTCCCTGTATGTTGGATACGCAGGATTTTTTACACCCTGTTTTTCAACCGAAAGGCAATAAAAGAACAGGCAGAAAGCATTAAAACTGTCAACAGCGAGGAATATAAACAAATCAAAGAAATAAGAGAATCAGCAAAAAACGGTACACCTTAAAGGTGTACCGTTTGCTTTTGGAGTATTTTTTCCTGAAGCAAGCACTGAGCCTCTTTGTAAGAGGTTTTGCCAAGAGGGGTTTTGGGAATTTCATTTGCAAAATAAATGTATTCAGGCAATGCTTGCTTTGAAACATAAGCTCTTAAAAAGTCAAGAAGCTCCTGCTTTTTCTCGTTTTCGTCAAAGGAATCAAGGTTCATTTCTATAAGCAAACCCACTGAGGAGAGCTTTTTCTCATCTCTCAGTCCAACGGCACAACAATCCTTTACGTCCTCTCTGGTGAGAAGAGGCTTTTCAATTTCAGAGGGGTAAACGTTAAGCCCGTTGGTAACAATCAGGCGCTTGAGTCTGCCTTTAAAATAGAGAAAGCCGTCACCGTCTTTATAGCCTAAATCTCCCGTATGAAGCCAGACTTTGCCGTCACTGTGCACCTTAAGAGCTTCTTTGGTTTCGTCAGGATTATTGAGATATCCTTTCATAACCATATCTGAGCTTATACAAATCTCCCCCACCTCACTTTCTTTTGCAGCAAGGCAAGTGTTGACCCTGACGATTTTGCAAAAAGTATCGGGGTAAGGCTTGCCCATACTGTAAGGTCTGGACTGAGTTGCAGGCATAAGGCAAGCGGCGGCCACGCACTCTGTAAGGCCGTAGCCCTGTCTTACCTTTACAGTTGAGTTGTGAGAAACGAGAAAGTCGTTAAAGCTTTTTTCAAGATTAAAGCTAAGATAATCTCCCCCTGAAAAAACTCCCGAGAGAAAGCTCAAATCTGCATTTTTCAAGGCTTTACTGCTCATAAATGGTGAAAGCATAGAAGGAACACAGGCTATATACTTAGGCTTTTTGTGCTTAATAAGTCGGGCGGTTTTTTCCACATCAAAGCGAGGCACCAAAAGAACATTTCCGCCGAAAAAAAGAGTAGTGTGAACACAGATTCCCAGACCAAAGCCGTGAAAAACAGGCAAAACCCCCAGCATTTTCACTCCGCTCACTTCACCCTCACACACCGCTTCTGTACCAAGAGCAAGGGCGTTTAAGTTGCGGTTGCTAAGCTCTACCGCCTTGGGCTCGCCTGTTGTTCCACCGGAAAAAAGAATTACAGCGGTGCCCTCAGGCTTCTGAGGGGTTAAGAAAATATTCTGCTTCTCTGCTTTAATCAGCAGAGAAAGATAAGAGTTTTTACTTTTTAAAAATGGGAAAAGCTCATCAAAAGGAGAGCAGGTTATGGCTCTCACCTCTTTAGTTTTAAGCTTGTCCGCCAAAAAATCAAAGGCAAAAACAAATCGGCAGTTGCATATTTTTATATACTTTTCCAGCTCTTTTTCACTGCAAAGAGGAGATACAAAGGCAGGCACTGCTCCGATTCTGTTAAGGGCATAGAGCAAATAAACGGCTTGTGGAATATTTGAAAGAGCTACCAGAACACACTCTCCCTCTTTTATTCCCAGTGAAAAAAGACTTAGGGAAAGCTTTTGTATTTTAGAGGAAAACTCTTTGTAGCTTATGCTTTTTCCCATATAGGTCAAAGCGGTTTTATTACGGTTTTCCCCTGCTACGCTTAACACTGCCTCGCTGATACTCAAATCGTTCTTGTTCATATAATCTTCCTTTTCAAGATATAAATAAATTATACCCAAGCACTCCCCTTTTTTATGACGGATTTTGGTGCGAAAAGTTTTTCTTTATTTTTCGCTCTTTTGGTGGTAAAATAAAGAGTAATGTAAAGGAAGTTGATAGAATGAAAAAAATATTATGCCTTTTTATGGCTTTGTTTATGATTGTTTCTCTTGCAGGCTGTAGCGAAAGTGCAACAGAAAATAATAAGCTGAGCATTGTTACCGCAAGCTTTCCCGAATACGACTTTGCACGTGCTGTAGCAGGAAATCTGGCAGAGATAAAAATGCTGATTCCGCCTGCAGGTGAGGTTCACGGCTACGAGCCGACTGTTTCAGACGTTAAGGCAGTGGGAAGCTGTGATTTGTTCATTTACACAGGGGGTGAGAGCACCGCTTGGGCAGAAGATATTCTCAGCTCTGCCAACAAGCCTGAGCTTAGTACCATTGCAACAATTGAGTGTGTAGATAATCTCATTTCCGAAGATGGGCATAAAGCAAAGGCAGACGAGCATATCTGGACTTCTCCCCAAAATGCGATTTTAATTGTAAAGGCTATTGAAGCAAAGCTTTCAGAAATCAGCCCCGAAAACAAAACTGTCTTTGAAACCAACTCAAAGGCATATTGCGAAAAGCTTTATGAGCTGGACAAAAACATCCGCACCGTTACCCAAAACACCGACAAGGACACCTTGGTTTTTGGTGACCGCTTTCCCCTTGCTTACTTTGCCGAAAGCTTCTCTCTTAAGCACAAATCCGCCTTTTCGGGTTGCAGTGAGGACACCGAGGCAAGTGCTTCCGCCATTGCAGACCTCATTGATTTTGTGAAGGAGAATAACATCCCCGTTGTCTTTGTAAATGAGCTTTCAAACACCTCAATTGCTGAGCAGATTGCCAATGAAACAGGTGCACAGGTGATGACATTTTACTCCTGCCACAAAATTTCAAAGGATGATTTTGAAAATAATCAGACCTACGTTGACATTATGAGCAGAAACATCGAAAGCCTTAAACTTGCACTTAAATGAAAAGAGCCTTCCCAAAAAGGGAAGGCTTTTGCTATTTCAGGCTGTCGATATAACTTTGCAAAATCACTACTGCGGCAACAGAATCCACCACGGCTTTGCGTTTTTTGCCTCGGGTGTTGGTTTCGTTTAAGAAGCCGTGAGCCATTACGGTAGTGCTTCGCTCGTCTACCATCACGGTTTTTATTCCGGTTTTCTCAGTTAAAGAGTCGGCAAAGGCACGGGCATTCTGGGCACTTTCTCCTTCACTGCCGTCCATATTCCTGGGAAGTCCCACAACAATAAGGTCAGCTTTTTTTACCTCTTCTGCGACTTTTTCCAGAAGTACTTCCTTGCGTTTTTCTGAAACAACCGTTACGGGATAAGCCAGAAAGCCGTTGTCGCAGGCGGCTATGCCTGTTCTTGCTTTGCCTAAGTCAACTGCCATAATAAGCATAAGTTACACCTCGTCAGTATACTGCAAAATTACCGTTACCACCCTGAGGTGAGGCTTTTTGCTGATAGAAACATTGTTGCGGTCAATAAAGTTTTCCTCAAGCTCTTCGTTAACTGCGTCAAGACATTCAAAGAAAACATAATCTCCGCTGTAAAAGAGCTCGTCAAGGGTGTCGTCAAAGTCCAGAGATGAGGAAATACTGATGGTGATAATGTCCTTAAGACTGCCCTGGGCAATTCTGAGTCCTGTTTTGATATTTTCTTTTGAGGTATTGTCCAGATCATTTACAATAATGGAATTTTTTACAAAATAATTCTGAGCGGTGGCAGAGCAAACGGGAACAATAAGGTTGAAGCTATCTGCCACGCCGTCGTCAACTCCGCAGACCTGCTCCTCTGTAAGCTGAGAGTAAACAGGCATAATTGTATGGTCGTAAAGAATCTGCTCCGTGGTTATGTTGAAATAATCGTAACCGCTGCCTTTGCCTGTGTCGTTCCAGGTGGAGTCAACGTAATACCACTCGTTGTCGATTTTCACACAGTTCCACATATGCAGACCGTCGTTGCCGTTGCCGATTACAGGAAAGCTTTCAACTCCGGCAGAGGCAAGCATAAGCTGCATTGCACGAGTGTAACCTTCGCAAACGCCACGCTGATTAACAAGGGCACCGTAGCTTGTAAAGCTGAGGAAATCGTCGCTGATTTTTACAACGTCCTCGGCATAGTTGCAGTTTTCCCTGAGCCAATCGTGGATGTAAAGCTCACGGGAATACTCGCTCATATCTGAAAGGAGTCCAAGGTGAAGCTCCTTGATTTTCGAATGTAAAGCCTGAGAGTATTCTTCTATCTCCTCGGCACTTAAGAAAGAATAAAGCTGTAAAATTGTTTTGCCTGTGGTGTTGGAATAACCGAACCTGTTGTCAAGCCAGAAAATGTGGGGCTTGTCCAGACTGAAAGCAACAATAACCTGTCTGAGCTCTGCTTCTGTAAGCTCAACATCCCACAAGGTCAAGTCAAGAACATCGTAAAGTCCGTCCTCGTGTTCCTGAGCGATGTAATAAACATTTTCTTCCATCTCTTTATAGAGAGTACGCTGAGCGTCCAGAGTAAGGCTTTTATAGCCCTGAGAAAGCTCTGCACCACCATAACGCACAGACACAGGGTATGACTCAACATCTGCCAAATCATAAAGTACACCGTAGGCGTCCTTAACTGCAACAGTTTCCAGAACATAGTCGGAAACAGGCTGAACAGAGTTTGTATGGTCTACCTCGTTAACGGTATTCTCAGGCGGTTTATCGCCTGCACAGGCGGTAAGTATAACTAATAATGAAAGGAAAATGCATATAAGAGAAAGTCTTGATTTCACCTTTTATCTCCTTATATAGGTCAGCCCAATGGGCAATATATACTCTTCCGAAAATTCAAATCAAGGGACAGTGAAAGCACTGTCCCTTAATTCATATAGTTATTACAAAGTCAGATTACTTTGAAAGTCTTTCTTTAAGACCTGCAAGCTGGTTTTTGAGCTCCTCGGGAAGTCTGTCGCCGAACTTCTGATAGAACTCCTCGATACCCTCTGTTTCCTTGAGCCACTTTGCGTTGTCAACGTAAAGGATATCCTCAAGAACCTTGATGTCCATATCAAGGCCTTCAAGGTTGATGTCCTTTGCAGAAGGAACGTAACCGATAGCTGTTTCGTTAGCCTCAGCCTCGTTGTTGCAACGAGCAACAATCCACTCAAGAACACGGAAGTTGTCGCCGAAACCGGGCCAGAGGAAGTTGCCTTCGTCGTCAAGACGGAACCAGTTAACGTTGAAAATCTTGGGAGCTTTCTCGCCTAAAATCTCGCCCATCTCAATCCAGTGTGCGAAGTAGTCACCCATATGGTAACCGCAGAAGGGAAGCATAGCCATGGGGTCACGACGAACAACACCAACTGCACCTGTTGCAGCAGCTGTTGTTTCGGAAGCCATAATAGAACCTACGAATACACCGTTGTTCCAATCTCTGGACTGGTATACAAGGGGAGTTGTCTGAGCACGTCTGCCGCCGAAGATAATAGCGGAGATGGGAACGCCCTTTGTGGAGTCAAACTCGGGAGAAATGCAGGGGCAGTTCTTAGCAGGAGCTGTGAAACGGCTGTTGGGGTGAGCACCCTTCTCAGCGGACTCCTGACCGTTCCAGGGGTTGCCCTTCCAGTCAACTGCATTTGCAGGAGGATTCTTATCTAAGCCTTCCCACCAAACTGTATTGTCGTCGTTGTTTAATACTACGTTTGTGAAGATTGTGCCCTTCTGAGTAGAAGCAAGAGCGTTGGGGTTGGACTTAACGTTAGTACCGGGAGCAACGCCGAAGAAGCCGTTCTCGGGGTTGATAGCATAAAGTCTGCCGTCCTCGCCCTTACGCATCCAAGCGATATCGTCACCAACTGTGAATACCTTGTAACCCTTAGCTCTGTATCCCTCGGGAGGAATAAGCATAGCAAGGTTTGTCTTACCACAAGCAGAGGGGAATGCAGCAGCAACATAAGTTGTGTTACCCTGAGGATCCTCAATGCCGAGGATGAGCATATGCTCAGCCATCCACTGGTCGTTCTTACCGAGGTAAGAAGCAATACGGAGAGCAAAGCACTTTTTGCCGAGAAGTACGTTTCCGCCGTAACCGGAGTTTACGGAGATGATGTAGTTATCCTCGGGGAAGTGGCAGATGTATCTCTTCTCCTCGTCGATTTCACAACGGGAGTGAAGACCCTTGATCCAATCCTCGGAGTCGCCGAGGCAATCGAGAACTGCCTTGCCAACACGAGTCATAATAGCCATATTGAGAACAACGTAGATAGAATCAGTTACCTCAAGACCAATCTGGGAAAGAGGAGAGCCGATGGGACCCATGGAGTAAGGAATGATGTACATTGTTCTGCCCTTGTAGCTGCCGCGAGCGATATCAAAGAGCATTTTGTAAGCCTTCTCGGGATCCATCCAGTTGTTTGTAGGACCTGCGTCCTCTTCGTTCTTTGAGCAGATAAATGTACGACCCTCAACACGGGCTACGTCGTTTACTGCTGTTCTGTGGAGGTAGCAGCCGGGGAGCTTCTCCTCATTGAGCTTAATCATTTCGCCTGTTTTGCAAGCCTGAGCTCTTAAAGCCTCTAACTGCTCCTCAGAACCGTCAATCCATACTACCTCGTCGGGAGTAAGGAGGGACTTCATTTCGTCAAGCCAAGCAAGAACTGATTTGTTATTTGTCATATGAAATCTCCTTCGCATTAAAATCAAATTTACGGATACAAAAAGTATTCCTTATAAAACTATACCATATCGCAGGCATAATATCAATGAACAAATTGAAAGTTTTTTTAATTTTTATTAAGATTTTTTTGTGGAATAGTCAATGGGTAAGGTTGCGGTGGCGTTAAGGTCAAAGTCAGCTACATTTCCGCTTAAAAATTCATAATAAGCCTGGGAGCCCACCATAGCCGCGTTATCACCGCAAAGCTTAAGGTCGGGGATGTAAAGAGAATAGCCCTTTTCTTTACAGATTCGTGTAAGCTCTTTTCTTAGCAGTGAGTTTGCAGACACACCACCTGCGGCTACAATTGTTTTTGCACCCAAATCCTCTGCGGCTTTGAAGAGGTTATCTGTAAGGCAACCTACCACTGCCTTTCTGAAAGAAGCGCTGACATCTTCCTTTGAAAGCTCGATGCCTTTCTGCTGAGAATTGTGGATTAAGTTTATTACTGCGGTTTTAAGGCCCGAAAAGCTGAAGTCATAAGCAGAGCCTGCAACTGTGGGACGAGGCAGGGTGAAAGCGTCAGGGTTACCCAGCTCTGCCACCTTGTCCATTTCAATTCCGCCGGGGTATGGCATACCCAATGTTCTGGCGGCTTTATCAAAAGCCTCGCCTGCGGCGTCATCTCTTGTCTGACCTACAACCACCATTTCCGTATAATCCTTTACTGCCACAATGTGGCTGTGACCGCCTGAAGCAACAAGGCACAAAAAAGGAGGCTTGAGCTCCTCACTTGTGATATAGTTTGCGGCGATGTGGCTTCTTAGGTGGTGCACAGGAATAAGAGGCTTTCCTGTGGCAATTGAAAGGCCCTTTGCAAAGTTAACGCCTACCAGAAGTGCACCGATAAGACCGGGTGCAAAGGTTACGGCAAAGGCGTCGATATCCTCTAAAGTGCAGGACGCCTGCTTTAAGGCTTCATCCACCACTCCCACAATTGCCTCTGCGTGACGACGTGAGGCAATCTCAGGCACAACTCCGCCGTAGATTCTGTGCTCCTCTACCTGAGAAGCAATAACCGAGGACAAAACACGTCTGCCGTCTTCTACCACTGCGGCAGCGGTTTCGTCACAAGATGATTCTATTGCAAGTATCTTCATATATCTCACCTGAATTTCTGTTTAGTTGAATTTTGTCAGAAGCAAAGCGTCTTCAACGGGGTCTTTGTAGTAATTTTTTCGCCTGCCTGCCTCTTTGAAACCTAAGCTTTCGTAAAGCTTCACGGCAGGGATGTTGGACGATCTGACCTCTAAGGTGATAAAGGCGAGCTTTTGCTCTTTGCTCCTGTTTATAAGTTCTGTCATCAATGCCCTGCCAACGCCTTGGCGGCGGTACTTTTCAAGCACTGCAAGGTTTCCCATATAGCCCTCGTCAACAATGACGCTGACGCCTACATAGCCCACAGGCTCTTCACCCTCAAATGCCATAAGGAAAATGGAGTTTTCACCCTGCATTTCGCTCTCAAGGCTTTGCTCGGACCAAGGATGGACAAAGCATTGTTTCTCTATTTCTGCCGCCGCTTTTATATGTTCGGCGGTCATTTCTTTAATTATCATAACTCGGCTAATATTTCTTCCAAAGCTTTTGTAATTTCGTCTCTGCAAAATTTATAATACTCAAGGCTACTGCCGTAGGGGTCACGGATTCCCCCGTTTTTTTCACCCAGCATACGGATTTTGCTCTCGTCAATCCCTGCACTTTTAAGCTCGGCAATGTGCTCTGCCGTCATACCTATGAAAAGGTCATAGTCCTTAAAATCAAGGTCGTAAATATCCGTAGAGCTGAAAAAGTCGGACTCAATGCCGATTTCTCTGAGAGCCGCCTCGGCGTTGTCGTTAATGAGCAACCCTTCAATAGTACACAGGCCTGCACTTCGTGCATTGGCGTCAATACCACGCTCTCTGGCGATTTTATTGAAAATAAGCTCTGCCATAGGGCTTCGGCAGGTGTTGCCTGTGCAAACAAATAAAACTCTTTTCATTCTCTTACCCCTTTGCGTCATACCAGGTTTTGCCTACTGCCGCTTCTGCAACCAATGGCACAGAAAGCTTAACGGCACTTTCCATTTCTTCCTGCAGAATCATAGCAACCTGCATAGCCTCAAACTGAGGACATTCTACAATAAGTTCGTCGTGAACCTGCAAAATAAGACGGGCTGAAAGCCCCTCGTCCTTAAGACGCTTGTCCACCTTAATCATAGCGATTTTGATAATGTCTGCCGCAGTGCCCTGAATAGGCATATTTCTTGCCACTCTCTCACCAAAAGCACGGGTAATGTGGTTACTTGCACTAAGCTCAGGCAAGTATCTGCGTCTGCCGAAAACAGTCTGGACATAGCCTTCGTTTTTTGCTCTTTCAATAACGTTTTTCATATAGGCGTCAATGCCTGAATAGTGCCTGAGATAATTCTCTATATAAGCCTTGGCTTCCTTGTTGGTAACGCCTATATCTTTGGCAAGGCTGAAGGCACCGATTCCGTAAACAATACCGAAGTTTACTGCCTTTGCACGACTTCTGTGAATGGGAGTAACCATCTCGGCAGGCAAAGCAAAAACCTGAGAAGCGGTGACTGTGTGAATGTCCACATTATCTGTAAAGGCTTTTATCATTTCCTTGTCCTTTGCTATATCAGCAAGGACTCTTAATTCTATCTGAGAATAATCAGCGTCAACCAGAATACAACCCTCAGCCGCTCTGAAGAACTTTCTCAGTTCTCTGCCCAACTCTGTACGCACAGGAATGTTCTGAAGATTGGGCTCTGTGGAGCTTATTCTGCCTGTTCGGGTTTCTTTCTGGTTAAAGCTGGAGTGGATTCTGCCGTCCTCGCCAATCACCTTGAGAAGTCCCTCGCAGTAAGTAGATTTAAGCTTTGCGTAGGTTCTATATTCAAGAACATAGGAAACCACAGGGTATCTGTCTTTAAGGCCTTCCAGCACATCGGCACTGGTGGAATAACCGCTTTTGGTTTTCTTTGATGTGGGGATTTCCATTTTTACAAAGAGAGCTTCACCAAGCTGCTTGGGAGAGTTGATGTTAAACTCATAGCCCACTTCTTCGTAAACCTTTTTCTCCATCTCAGCGATTTTTTCGCTGATAAGTGCACCGTAGTTTTCAATACCCTTTGCGTCTACCTCAAAGCCCAGATTTTCCATTCTGGCAAGAACTCTTGCAAGGGGAATTTCGATATCGCAAAGAAGCTTTAACTGCTCTTTTTCTTCAATCTGCTTTTTAAGGGCAAGGTAAACTTCCCACAAAGAGGCTTCAAAAGGAGAAACACCCTCACCCTGTATTTCGGGTAAAGTTACCTGGTACTCACTGCAAAGCCGCTGAGCACTGTAATCTGTTGCCGAGGGGTTAAGAAGATAGGCACAAAGAGATAAATCAAAAGCGATATTTTCCGCTTCAAAGCCCATTTTATCGGCATAAGCAAACAGGGGCTTTGCGTCATAAATCACCTTGGCGATTTTCTTATCCTCAAGGATTTTTTTAAGAAGGTCTTCACTTTCACTAAGGTAAACCTTATCCTCAGTAACGGCAATAAAGCGGCTGAGCTTACCTTCCTCAAAGCTCACGTCAAGAACGCAGTCCTTAAGAGGCTTTTCTAGATTTTCCACGGTCTTTACTTTTGCCTTTTCCTGCTCTGAAACAGCTGTTGTGTCGGCGTCAGCAAGACCTACCTTTTCAATAAGCTTATAAAGCTCAAGAGAAGCCATAAACCTTGCGGCGGCGTCTTTGTCCTCAAGCTCTACTTTGTAGTTTGAAATATCCGTATCAATGGGAACATCGCAGTAAATCTCACCCAGCATACGGCTTAGAAAGGCGTTTTCTTTATCGGCTTTAAGCTTGTTTCTTACGCCTTCTTTGATGTCGATTGTGTCGATATTGTCGTAAATATTCTGAAGATTCTCAAAACGGCTGATAAGCTCAGTCGCACCCTTGGGGCCGATTCCTGCAACACCGGGGATATTGTCGGAAGTATCCCCCTGAATTGCCTTGATATCAATAAGCTGATGGGGTGTAACGCCGTACTCATCCATAATCCTCTGCTTATCGTAAATTTCAGCCGAGGGTGAGCCCTGCTTTGTAGCGGCAAATCGCACACTTACAGAATCACTTATAAGCTGGAAAGAGTCCCTGTCCCCTGTTGCAATTACACATTCATAATTTTTTACAGAGCTGTTCTTTGCAAAGGTGCCCAAGATATCATCAGCCTCATAGCCTTCAACCGAAACCAGCTTATAGCCAAGAAGCCTTAAAAGCTCTTTTAAAGGCTCAACCTGACACCTTAATTCCTCGGGCATACCTTTTCTGGTTGCTTTATAGCCCGAATACGCCTTATGGCGGAATGTTGGTGCGTGTAAATCAAAGGCAATCGCCACAGCGTTGGGGTTAGTGTCTGCCTTGATTTTCAAAAGCATTGTAAGAAAGCCGTAAATTGCGTGGGTATACTGACCGTCCTTTGTTGTAAGAGGTCTTATGCCGTAATAGGCACGGTTCATAATTGAATTTCCGTCTACTGCCAGAAGTTTCATAGCTTATACATCACATCCACTGTTTTTCCGTTTTTGTTGTAGTATCTGGGCACACGTTTTGAAACGGCACAGATAACTTCGTAGTTTATAGTATCTGCAAATTCTGCAAGTTCATTAACACTTGGACTGCCCGAAGCTGAGAAAACCACAACCTCGTCGCCGATTTTTACATCCTCAACGTCGCTTATGTCAATAATGGTCTGGTCCATACAGACTCTGCCTAAAATTCTGCACTTTTTGCCCTTGAGGAGCATATAACCCTTATTGGAAAAATCCCTGAAATACCCGTCGGCATAGCCGATTGTAACTGTGGCAACGGTCATATCCTTATCGGCTTCAAAGGTTCTGCCGTAGCTTACCGTTGTGCCTTTATAAATCTTTTTAACCGAAGCTACTGAAGTTTTAAGAGTCATAAGAGGCTTTAAAGGCAAAGCACCCTCAAGCTTAGAGGAAGGAGCAAGTCCGTAAAGGATAATTCCTGCTCTGACCATAGTTTTATGGGCGTTTTCATATACCTCTGTGCCTGCACTGTTGGCGTGATGAATTATGTCAAATTCAACGCCTCTTTCCCTGAGAGCCTTTACTGTGTAATCGAAGTTTTCAAGCTGATTTTCCGTGTAAGCCTTGCCCTCTTCGCCTTCATCGGCAACGGAAAAATGAGCCATAATGCCTGTTGGGTTCAGCCCTTTTAAGGAGCAAGCCTGAACAATTTCTTCAATGGAAGAATTGTCCCTTGGAAAGCTCTGACAAAGAAAACCTATGCGGCTCATACCTGTGTCGATTTTAATGTGAACATCCAAAGCTGTGCCCAGCTCCTGACATTTTTCTGCCAGTGCCTTGGCAAAATCAAGGCAGTAAACTGCCTGAGTAAGCTTGAGTCTTATAAGGCGTTTGGCGTCATTCACAGGGGTATAGCCCAGAATGAGAATCGGCAGGCTTATGCCATAGTCTCTGAGCTCCTCTGCCTCGTCAATATTGGACACTGCAAGATAATCCGCTCCAAGGCTTTCGTAAAGCTTTGAAAGCACCTTTGCACCGTGACCGTAGCCGTCTGCCTTTACAACACAGCAGATTTTACTGCCCTTGGCTTTTTCTCTGATTATATTGAAATTTTCCTCGGCAGCGGCCAAATCCACCTCTGCCCAGGTGCGTCTTAAAATATGCATAAATCTGTCCTCCGTAGAGTGAGCAAAGGCTAACCGCCAATACTCAAAATTTACCTAGTTTAATTATATTACCAAGACAAAAATAAATCAATATTTTTAGGATAAATAAATATACTTACATAATGTATTTTAACCTTTACTTTTGTGAAGAAGCTCCAAAAATCCTGCAAAAAGCCGTTTTTTTATGTTAATGGTAAAATTTATGGTAAATTTTCCAAATTTTATTTGAAAAAACATAGCGTAAAATGTAGACAATTCTAAAACTTTGTGATAAAATTAACACGTATGTATACGGCCTTGAGTCGCAGATATAAACACATACCACATTCTTAATCAGGGAGGATAAAAAATGCGAAAGAAAATCGGCACATTACCCTTCTCCGGCACAGCGGAGCAGGAAGCAAAGCTCAAGGAAGTAATCGAAGCTCACAAGGGCGACCCCGGTGCAGTAATGCCTGTTTTACAGGAAGCTCAGGGTATTTACGGTTACCTTCCCATTGAGGTTCAGACAATGATTGCTCAGGGACTTGACGTTCCCGTTGAGGAAGTTTACGGAGTATCTACTTTCTACTCTCAGTTCTCACTTTCTCCCAAGGGCAAGTACAACATTTCAATCTGTCTTGGTACAGCTTGCTACGTTAAGGGCGCAGGCGACCTTATGAACAAGTTCAGCGAGCTCTTAGGCATTGGTGCAGAGGAGTGCACAGCCGACGGTAAGTTCTCACTTACAGCCTGCCGTTGTATCGGTGCTTGCGGTCTTGCACCTGTTCTTACAGTAAACGATGATGTTTACGGACGTCTTGTTGTTGATGACGTTCAGGGCATCCTTGACAAGTACGCAGACTAAAACTTAACCAAAAGGTAATAAGTATGAAAATCAGTATGATTAAAGAGCTGCTTGAGGCAGATGTTATGTGTGGCGAGGAACACCTCCAGCGTCACGTTTACTCAGCCTGCGGCAGTGATATGATGAGCGATGTTCTGGCTTTCGTAAAAGACCAGGCAGTTTTGCTTACAGGACTTGTTAATTCTCAGGTTATAAGAACCGCCGAAATGATGGATATGGTTTGCATTGTTCTGGTGCGTTCCAAGCTGCCAACCCCTGAGATGATTGAACTTGCAGAGGAAAGCGGCATTGTGCTTTTAAGCTCCAAAAAGCGTATGTACGACGCCTGCGGTATCCTTTACACCAATGGACTTGTAGGTAACAAGCTGAAATCATGAGCGACTTACTGACATTCCACTTTGATGTTGACGGGGACGATTTTACCTCGGCGGGACAGGCTTCCGTCCAGATAAAAAAGAGCTTAAGGCAGCTTGGCATTGCCCCTGAAACAATAAGGCGAGTTTCCATTGCTATGTACGAGGGTGAAATCAATATGGTTATCCACGCAGGCGGCGGCGAGGCTGACGTCAGCGTAAACGAAAATGAAGTTATTATCACCCTTACAGACCACGGCCCCGGTATCCCCAATATTGAGCAGGCTATGCAGGAGGGCTTCTCAACAGCTCCCGACGCTATCCGCTCTCTGGGCTTTGGTGCAGGTATGGGACTTCCCAATATGAAACGCTACTCAGACTATATGGACATCCAGTCTGAGGTCGGCAAAGGCACAACCATTACTATGAAAGTAAATATCTGATTGAAGTACAAGAGGTGCATTTATGAACACTTATGAGCATTCAGTTTTTTTGGATGTAAGTAAATGTATCGGTTGTACCACCTGTCTGAGACATTGTCCTACTGAAGCAATCCGCATTAAAGACGGTCACGCCGTTATCAACGAAAAGCGTTGTATCGACTGCGGCGAGTGTATAAGGGTATGTCCCAAAAAGGCCAAAAAGGCAAAGCTCAGTAAACTGAGTGAGATGGAGAGCTTCAAATATAAAATTGCTCTTCCTGCCCCTACCCTTTACGGTCAGTTTGAAAATCTGGACGATGTCGACTATATCTTAAACGGTTTGCTTAATATAGGCTTTGATGATGTTTTTGAGGTTTCCACTGCTGCTGAAATTGTTTCGGCTTACACAAGGATTTTCCTTAAGGACAAAACCCTTCAGAAACCTGTAATCAGCTCAGCTTGCCCTGTGGTTGTAAGGCTTATCTGCCTTCGTTACCCTTCTCTTGCAGACAATATTATGCCTATGCTTCCGCCTATGGAGGTTGCGGCAGGACTGGCAAGAGAAAAAGCCAAAAGGGAACACCCCGAGCTTAAAGATGAAGACATCGGCGTTTGCTTTATTTCACCTTGTCCTGCAAAGGCAAGCTATGTGAAAAACGGCTTTGGTGATTATAAAAGTCGGGTAGACGCGGTGGTATCAATCAGCGATATTTACTTCCAGCTCATTAACGCAATGAGCAGAAACGACGATATTAAAACAATTCTGCATTCCGGTATGATAGGTATCGGTTGGGCTTCCTCTGGCGGCGAGGCTACGGCACTTTTCAACGAAGCTTACTTAGCCGCTGACGGAATCGAAAATGTAAACCGTGTACTTGACCAGATAGAAAACGGCAACATCCCCGAGCTTGAGTTTGTTGAGCTTAACGCCTGCACAGGCGGTTGCGTGGGTGGTGTGCTGACAATGCAGAATCCTTTTATTGCAAAAGCAAAGCTCCAGACCTTAAGGCGATACCTTCCCGTATCCCAGAATTTTCTCAGCAAAGAAGAGGAGAAGGCAGTTCCCGAAGAAATTCTTTTCAAGGAACTTCCCAGCTACTATCCCATTTCAAGGCTTCATGAGAGCAGAAGCGAGTCTATGCGTATGCTCTCTGAAATCCAGAAACTGAGAGAATCCTTACCGGGTATTGACTGCGGCTCCTGCGGTGCTCCAAACTGCAGAGCCTTTGCAGAAGATGTTGTGAGAGGCACAGCTTCCATTGACGGCTGTATAATTGCTCACAGACAGGAGCTTTTAGATTTCCTTAAATCAAAGGATGAGAGTAATGACTGTAAATGACCTTTTAGAAAAGGTTAACGACTTCTCAGGCGTGGTTTTAAGTGAGCCCGAAAGAGAAATTCAAGGAGTTTACATAGGTGACCTTTTAAGCTGGGTTATGGGCAAGGCACAAAGCGGCGACGCCTGGATTACAATTATGTCCAACGTCAACACCCTTGCTGTTGCCACTCTTGCAGACACAGCCTGTATTGTGCTGGCTGAAGGAGTAAGCCTTGACGACGGCGTCAAGGAAACTGCTGAGGAAAAGGGCATAAATGTTATCTCCACTTCTCTTTCAGCTTATGAAGCCGCAGTAAAGCTTCACCAAGTGCTTTGATATGAACAAGTATTATTACGATTTACACGTTCACTCCTGTCTGTCCCCTTGCGGAGATGACGACTCCACACCGGCAAACATTGCAGGTATGGCTACCCTTTGCGGACTTAACGTTGTGGCTCTGACGGACCACAACACAACCCGCAACTGCCCCGGTTTTTTTGAGGCAGCAAAACGCCACGGTATTATTCCCATTGCAGGAATGGAGCTGACAACGGCTGAGGATATCCACGTTATCTTCCTTTTTGAGAATCTTGACACTGCCCTTGAGTTTGACAAAGACTTGCAGAAAAGAAGGATTCTCATTGAAAACAGGGTTGATGTTTACGGCGAGCAGATGGTTATGAACGGAAACGACGAGGTGCTGGAAACCGAAAAGTATCTGCTTTCCAATGCTACCACGGTTTCGGTTGACGAATGTCCTGCTCTTGCCGAAAAATACGGTGCTATATGCTACCCTGCTCACATTGACAGACAGGCAAACGGCATTATCGCCACACTTGGTACTTTTCCCGATATAAAGGGCTTTAAATGCTTTGAGCTCAACGACGGCGAAAAGGAAGAAGAACTCCGCAAAACCTATTCTCTCGGGGACAGAAAGTGTGTTGTCTGTTCGGACGCCCACTATCTGTGGAATATGAGGGATGAAAACAGGTTTTTCCTTATTGACGACGAGCCCTACAGCTCAGAACTGGTAAGGCGGAAAATATTTGAGCTTCTGAGGTAAGTATGAAAGAACTTTCGCTTAACATTCTGGATATCTCCAAAAACTCCGTAAAGGCAGGAGCTGAGCTTACCGAAATTTATATTACGGAAGACGCTTCTACCCTGACTCTTGAAATCAAAGATAACGGCTGCGGAATGAAAAAGGAAATGCTGGATTCCGTCACCGACCCTTTCACAACCACACGAACAACAAGGCCTGTGGGAATGGGTATTCCCCTTTTAAAGCTTGCGGCTGAAATGACAGAAGGAAGCTTTAGAATAACTTCAAGAAGCGAGAGCGAGTATCCCGAGAATCACGGCACAGAGGTCACAGCAGTTTTCAATAAAAATCACATTGACTTTACTCCTTTGGGAGATGTCATCTCTTCCATCACAACTCTTATTCAGGGTAGTCCCAATGCGGACTTTCTCTTTAATCACACCACCGAAAAAGGTGAAGTGACCCTTGACACAAGAGAGTTGAGAGCTGTTTTGGGTGATGTTTCCCTTGACACCTTCGAGGTTATCCTCTGGATTCAGGATTACCTCAAGGAGCAATACGAGGCGTTAAAATAATTTATATACAATCAAATATCAGAAAGGAAAAAATGATATGAAATCATTAGCAGAACTCCAGGCAATTAAGGAGAAAATGCAGAACAAAGTCGCTCTCAGAGATGGCAGCGGCGAAATGAGAGTAGTTGTTGGTATGGCTACCTGCGGTATTGCAGCAGGTGCTCGTCCTGTACTCAGCACATTTGTTGAAGAAATCGCAAAAGAAAACCTTGCAAACAAGGTTACAATTTCTCAGACAGGTTGTATCGGTATCTGTCAGTTTGAGCCTGTTGTTGAGATTATGGAAGCAGGCAAAGAAAAGGTTACTTATGTTCAGATGACTCCCGAAAAGGCAAAGAGAGTTGTTGAGGAGCATATTAAGGGTGGCAAGGTAGTAGCTGAGTTTACACTTGCTAACAAAGCATAATTCGGAGGTAAGATATTATGATTCGTGCACATGTTCTTATTTGTGGCGGTACAGGTTGTACTTCTTCCGGTAGCCTGAAAATCAACGAGCAGTTTACAGCTTCTCTTGAAAAGTACGGTCTCACTGAAGAAGTAAAGCTCGTACAGACCGGTTGCTTCGGTCTTTGTGCCCTTGGTCCTGTTGTTATCGTTCATCCCGACGGTACATTTTACAGCAGAGTAACACCCGAAGATGTTGATGAAATCGTTTCTGAACATCTCTTAAAGGGTCGTGTTGTTGAGCGTCTTGTATACAGTGACACAGGCGAAGAGGCAACTGAGGTTGACGTTGCAAATCTCTCTCTTAACGACACAGCTTTCTATAAAACTCAGAACCGTGTAGTTCTTCGTAACTGCGGTGTTATCGACCCCGAGGACATCAACGAGTACATTGCTATGGACGGTTATGCTGCTCTTGGTAAGGTTCTTACAGAGATGACTCCTCAGCAGGTTATTGACGTTATCTCCGACTCTGGCCTCAGAGGCCGTGGCGGCGGCGGCTTCCCCACAGGCAGAAAGTGGGCTCTTACTGCTCCCAACCAGGCTGACCAGAAGTACGTTGTATGTAACGCCGACGAAGGTGACCCCGGTGCATTTATGGACCGTTCCATCCTCGAGGGTGACCCCCACGCTCTTATTGAAGCTATGGCTATTGCAGGTTACGCTATCGGTGCTACTCAGGGTTACGTTTATGTTCGTGCCGAGTACCCCATCGCAGTTAACCGTTTAAGAATTGCTATCAATCAGGCAAGAGAGATGGGTCTTTTAGGTAAAGACATCTTCGGCTCAGGCTTTGACTTTGACCTTGACATCCGTCTTGGTGCAGGTGCTTTCGTATGTGGTGAGGAAACAGCTCTTATGACATCTATCGAAGGTAACCGTGGTGAGCCTCGTCCTCGTCCTCCTTATCCTGCAGTTAAGGGTCTTTACGGCAAGCCCACAGTTGAAAACAACGTTGAAACATTTGCTAACGTTCCCCAGATTATCCTCAAGGGCGCTGACTGGTTCAAGTCTATGGGTACAGAGAGATCCAAGGGTACTAAGGTATTCGCATTAGGTGGTAAGATTCACAACACAGGTCTTGTTGAAATTCCTATGGGTACAACCCTTCGCGAGATCATCTACGATATCGGTGGCGGTATCCCCAACGGCAAGAAATTCAAGGCTGCACAGTCCGGCGGTCCTTCCGGCGGTTGTATTCCTGCAAGCCTTATTGATACAGAAGTTGACTACGACAACCTTACAGCTATCGGCTGTATGATGGGCTCCGGCGGTCTTATCGTTATGGACGAAGACACCTGTATGGTTGATATGGCTAAGTTCTTCCTTGAGTTCACAGTTGACGAGTCCTGCGGTAAGTGCACACCCTGTAGAATCGGCACAAAGAGACTTCTTGAAATGCTGGATCAGATTACAAAGGGCAACGGCACACTTGAGCTGGTTGACGAGATGGAGAAGCTCTGCTACTACATCAAGGAGAACTCTCTCTGCGGTCTTGGCCAGACAGCTCCCAACCCCGTTATCTCCACACTTAAGTTCTTCCGTGAGGAGTACGTTGCTCACTGCGTAGACAAGAAATGTCCTGCAGGCGTATGTAAGGACCTTCTCTCCTACGTTATCAACAAGGATACTTGTATCGGTTGCGGCAGATGTGCTAAGAACTGTCCTGCTGACGCAATCACCAAGACTGATTATATTGCTCCCGGTCATAAGCTGGCTTCCTACGAAATCGACACTAACAAGTGCGTTAAGTGCGGTGCTTGTATTGGTTTCTGTAAGCCCGGCGCTATTTACAAAGACTAAGAGAAAGGAGATAAATTTACAATGGAAATGATTAACATTAAAATTAACGGTATGCCTTTCTCTGTTGAGAAGAATACAACAATTCTTGATGCATGCCATCAGTTCGGTATTAAAATTCCCACACTCTGCTACCTCCGTGATATGAACGAAATCGGTGCTTGCCGTATGTGCGTTTGTGAGGTTGTAGGTGCTCGTTCTTTAGTTGCAGCTTGCGTTTATCCTATTGACCGTGAGGGTACTGAGATTATCACAAACTCTCCCAAGGTTATGGAGGCAAGAAAGACTACGTTAGAGCTTATTCTTTCCAACCACGAGAAGAAGTGCCTCTCCTGCGAGAGAAGCAACAACTGTGAGCTCCAGACAATGTGCAAGGAGTTCGGCGTTGACTGTGAGGACAGATTTGCAGGCGAAAACCCTGTTCTTCCCATTGACACATCAACAGCTCACTTAGTTCGCAACAACAACAAGTGTATCCTTTGCAGACGCTGTATTGCAGCTTGTAAGGAGCAGCACGTTGGCGTTATCGGTGCAAACAACCGTGGTTTTGACACAGTTGTTGGTTGTGCTTTTGACCAGGATCTTGCAGATGTAGCTTGCGTATCCTGCGGTCAGTGTACAGCAGTATGTCCCACAGGTGCTCTTATCGTTAAGGACGAAACAGCAAAGGTTTTCGAGGCTCTTGCAGACCCCGAGAAGATTGTTATCGTTCAGACAGCTCCCGCAGTAAGAGCAGCTCTCGGCGAGGACTTCGGTATGCCTATCGGCACAAACGTAGAGGGCAAGATGGTTGCTGCTCTCAGACGTCTTGGCTTTGACAAGGTATTTGACACAAACTTCGGTGCAGACCTTACTATTATGGAGGAAGGCACAGAGTTTATCGACAGAGTTAAGAACGGCGGCGTTCTTCCTATGATTACTTCCTGCTCACCCGGCTGGGTTAAGTTCTGTGAGCACTACTACCCCGACCTTCTCCCCAACCTCTCTACCTGTAAATCTCCTCAGCAGATGACAGGTGCTATGATCAAGTCCTACTATGCTGAGAAGGAAGGCATTGACCCCAAGAAGATTGTAAGTGTTTCCGTAATGCCCTGTACTGCTAAGAAGTTCGAGCATAAGCGTGACAACGAGGGTCGTGACGGTATGCAGGATGTTGATATCGTTATTACAACAAGAGAGCTTGCTGATATGATTAAGAAGGCCGGCTTACAGTTCACAAACCTTCCCGACGAGCAGTACGACCCTGCAATGGGTGACTTCACAGGTGCTGCTGTTATCTTCGGTGCAACAGGCGGCGTTATGGAAGCAGCTCTCAGAACAGTTGCTGACGTTCTCACAGGCGAGGACCTTAAGGAAATCGACTACACAGACGTTCGTGGTACTGAGGGTATCAAGTATGCAGCTTACGAGGTTGCAGGTATGCCCGTTAAGGTTGCTGTTGCAAGTGGTCTTGAGAACGCTTCCAAGATTCTCGATGACATCCGTGCAGGCAAGGCTGATTATCAGTTCGTTGAGATTATGTGCTGTCC
Source organism: Clostridia bacterium (assembly GCA_017465505.1). Lineage (GTDB taxonomy): Bacteria > Bacillota > Clostridia > Oscillospirales > Acutalibacteraceae > Ruminococcoides. The sequence continues at coordinate 48,875 of JAFTWB010000004.1, forward strand.
CGGCGGTTGTGTAAACGGCGGCGGTCAGCCCATCCAGCCTGCTTCTGTTAGAAACTTCGTTGACATCAAGGCAGAACGTGCAAAGGTTCTTTACAACGAGGACGCAGGCCTTCCCAAGAGAAAGTCTCACGAGTCTCCCCTTATCAAGAAGGTTTACGAGGAGTACCTCGGCGAGCCCGGCGGCCACAAGGCACACGAGCTCTTACACACAACATACGTTGAGCGTAAAAAGTACTGATAATTAACTAAGTTTGACGTTGTCAAGTGAAGTTGCGAAACCGCAGTGAAGTTACTGCGTAGTGAAGTTGCTTCGCAATTAGTTTTTGGACAAACTTAACTTCACTTTTGCTTAACGCAAAAACTTCACTGAAATTTATTTCAACTTCACTTCAAACATAAAGTTTGAAACTTCACAAAATTCCACCCGAATGAGTCTTTAAAATCTCATTCGGGTGGTTTTGCTATATTGAAAATAAAATAATTAAGTGATACAATATTATCGGTGATACAATGATCAGAAAAATAAAATCACAGGATAAACCACAATACATAAAAATGGCTGAGGATTTTTACGCCTCTCCTGCCGTGCTCTCCCCTGTGCCCAAAAGCCATTTTGAGGCTACATTTGAAGAGCTTATGAAGGGCTCTGCTTATACCGAGGCTTTTATTTTTGAATGTGAAAATCAAATTGCAGGCTACGGACTTATTGCAAAGACATTTTCTCAGGAAGCAGGCGGCGTTGTTATCTGGATTGAGGAAATTTATGTGAAGAGTGAGTTCAGAAACCAAGGCATTGGCTCTGAATTTATTGAATACATCAAAGAAAACATCCCTGCAAAGCGTTACAGACTGGAAACCGAGCCTGAAAACATAAAAGCCCAAGAGCTTTACAAACGCCACGGCTTTAAACATCTTGAGTATATAAATTATTCATTGGAGGTAAATTTATGAGAAAATACAAATTCACACCCTTTGTAGTAACTTCTATGATAATTATGGGTATATCTCTGTTTCTTCCATTTCTCCCCTGGCTCAGCAATAAAAACGGAAGCTATTCCATTATGTTCATAGGCACATATAACCACAAATTTGATATTGGCCTTGGGCTTAGCGTACTTTTTGTATTATTACTCTGGCTTTCGCAGGCGTCAGGTATCCCTTCTTTAATACTATATTTCATAAGAAAACAATATGCTCCCATTATTCTCCCTTTAATTTCGTCAGCTCTTATGTTGATATCGTCATTGGGTATAATAGTAACACAAACACCACACATCACCATAATCCCATTTGTTTCGGCTTTACTGGCAATAGCTAACTTGATATTAGCGGTTGCTATTAAAAAGAAGAGATAAAATTAGGGGCTGTCTCACTAAATTAAGTGAGACAGCCCCTTCTAAAATTATCTTAGTAATGTATCGGCATAAGAAATAATTAGTAAATTGATTCCGAAAACTATAATAGGTATAAACTGCACTATAAAAGCTACTATTCTATGCCTTTTTATTCTGAGCACAACAGACAATGCTATGCTTATTATGCATAAAAGAGGAATGAAAAAACACACAGTTGAAAAAATATTAACAAGATTTATGTAAAGTTCATTGGTAGCGTCCATTGTACTTTCAGTGGTCATTATCAAAAGAAAAGAGAAAAAAGAGAATGGAACATATAATAAAGCCATAACTCCATTAAGTATAAAACATACTATATCAGATTTCTTCATAGAATCACCTCAATAGCATTATATTACAATTCAATTTATTTATCAAGCTTTCGGGAGGGGTAAACCCCTCCCATTTGATTAGAAAACATCAAATCTGTTTGCGTTTTTGGCAAGCTTTGCGTAGGCACTTGTGCTGTTTTGGACCTGTGCAGGACTATCTGCCTTACCGGGACAACACTCGTGCTTTACTACGTTTACTATACTCTGGTCAGCCGGTTTGTTACGCTTTGTAGCTGATTTCTTTACACTTTTATCAGATAAGTTCTGAGCTTTATTTGCCATCTTATTCACCTCAGAAGTAGTTTGCCCCACTACACTCAAAGTAAACCTGCCAAATATACGAAAAAAGGACAATCCTTGCGGATTGTCCTTAGTTTCATAAGAAGTAATTAAGATTAAATTACTTAATCTCAACCTCAGCGCCAGCCTCTGTGAGCTTAGCCTTGAGAGCCTCAGCGTCGTCCTTGGAAATAGCCTCTTTGAGAGTCTTGGGAGCGTTGTCAACAACTTCCTTAGCCTCTTTAAGACCAAGACCTGTTGCCTCACGAACTGCCTTGATAACAGCAATCTTGTTTGCACCAGCAGACTTGAGAACTACGTCGAACTCTGTCTTCTCTTCCTCAGCTGCAGCAGCAACTGCAGGACCTGCAACTGCAACAGCAGCAGCAGCGGATACGCCGAACTCTTCCTCAACAGCGTGAACGAGCTCAGAAAGCTCGAGAACTGTGAGGCCCTTAAGTGTTTCAATGATAGAAGTAATCTTCTCTGACATTTTAGTAAACCTCCAATATAAATATAAGTTATTTTTAAAATTTAGTTTGCTGCAGATTATTCTGCTGCAGCCTCAGTAGCAGCTGCTTCCTCTGCAGGAGCCTCTGCCTCAGCCTTAGCGCAGTTCTCTACGCCGCCTTTGTCAACGATAGCCTGAATAGCACGTGCAAAGCTTGCAACGGGTGCCTGGAATGCACCGAGAACGTTTGCCAGAAGGATATCTCTTGAGGGTAACTTTGCGAGAGCGTCGATTTTATCCATACCGATAACTTCGCCGTCAAGGTAACCGCCCTTAACCTCAAAAGTCTTGCTCTTATCAGCAAAACCGCAAAGAATTCTTGCAGCTGCTGCGTAATCCTCGTCACTTGTAGCAAGAGCAGTAGTACCTGCTAAGTGAACGTTGAGCTCATTAAGACCTGCATTCTCAAAAGCACGCTCTAAGAGAGTGTTCTTGATAACAGTGTACTTAACGCCAGCCTCACGAAGATCTTTTCTGAGCTTTGTGTCGTCTGCTACGTTGATACCCTCATAGGAAACGAGAAGACCTGTAACAGAATTTTTAACTCTTTCAGTAACATCAGCAACGAGCTGCTGCTTCTGTTCTAATACTTTCTGACTTGGCAACTAATTTCACCTCCGTTAAAATGATAACGCAGTTCATAAGAGAAAAGCCTCTTTCCTGAGAAAGAGGCTTGAAATTACATTATTCACCCTAAGGTGTGTAATAGCTTCTTCCTCGGCAGGCGGATATTAAATCCATTATATCTTGAAAAGACACCTGCTGTCTTTAGAACAGCGATTTATATTCAGGGCAAAAACCCTAAACAGCTTAAATTATGCCTGTGTACCGGCTGTGAACTTGTTGGGGTTGAGCTTAACGCTGGGGCCCATTGTAGAAGTTACAACGCAGGACTTGATGTACTGACCCTTTGCAGCAGCAGGCTTAGCCTTAACGATAGCGTCCATAAGAGTCTCGAGGTTAGTCTGGAGCTTCTCTGCGCCGAAGGAAACCTTGCCGATGGGGCAGTGGATGATGTTTGTTTTGTCAAGACGGTACTCAATCTTACCGGCCTTAGCTTCTTTGATAGCCTTAGCGATATCAGTTGTAACTGTACCTGCCTTGGGGTTAGGCATAAGACCACGGGGACCGAGGATTTTACCAAGACGACCAACAAGACCCATGCAGTCGGGAGTTGTGATGAGAACGTCGAAGTCCATCCAGCCCTCGTTCTGAATCTTTGCTGTCATATCCTCAGCACCAACAAAGTCAGCGCCTGCTTCCTGAGCAGCCTTCTCGTTGTCGCCCTTGCAGATAGCAAGAACCTTAACGTCTTTACCTGTGCCGTTAGGAAGAACAATAGCACCTCTAACCTGCTGGTCAGCGTGACGGGAGTCAACACCGAGCTTTACGTGAAGCTCAACTGTCTCGTCAAACTTAGCAGAAGCTGCCTTTACGCAGAGGTCAAGTGCTTCGTTTGTATCATAAAGTTTTGTTCTGTCGATAAGCTTTGCGCTATCAACATATTTCTTACCGTGTTTCATAAAGATTTTTCCTCCATTGTTAGGTGGTTAAGCGGATAATCCTCCCACCCGGATAATACGAGCTATTAGTCCTCAACAGTAACGCCCATACTTCTTGCTGTACCAGCAATCATACTCATAGCAGCCTCTAAAGAAGCAGCGTTTAAGTCGGGCATTTTTGTTTCAGCGATTTTCTTAATCTGCTCGTTTGAAATCTTTGCAACCTTATTCTTGTTGGGAACACCAGAAGCCTTGTCAAGACCGCAAGCCTTCTTGATGAGCACTGCAGCAGGGGGAGTCTTTGTGATAAAGGAGAAAGATCTGTCTGCATATACAGTGATTACAACAGGAATGAGCATTCCGATGTCGTTCTTTGTGCGCTCGTTAAATTCCTTTGTGAACGCAACAATGTTAACGCCGTGCTGACCAAGAGCAGGACCAACAGGCGGTGCCGGGGTAGCTTTGCCGGCAGGAATCTGAAGCTTAATAAAGCCTACTACCTTCTGAGCCATTGTGTTTGCACCTCCAAAATTCGTGGTTAATGGCGGAAACCTTAAAAGATTTTGATTTCCTCCCACAAGGAAGCTCTTGCTTCCTCTTCTGAAAAAAGCTGTTAGCTAAATTCCTTAGTCTAAAATCGGTTCTGCCTGATTCAGCTCAAGCTCAACCGGAGTTTCACGTCCGAACATAGAAACAATAACACGGACGTAGTTTTTGTCGGTATTGAGTTCTTCTACAGTACCGATAAAGTCCTCCAGAGGACCGTCGATAATGCGGACAGAATCGCCGACTTCGTAAGAAACCTCGACAACTCGGGTTTCAACACCCATCCTGTAAACCTCAGCCTCTGTAAGAGGAATGGGCTTTGAGGAGGGACCAACAAAGCCTGTACAGCCACGCACGTTGCGTACAATATACCAGGTTTCGTCGGTGTAGATCATCTTGACGAAAACATAACCGGGATAAAGCTTACGCTCAACCTCTTTGGTTTTGTCGTCCTTAATCTCGGTAACTGTTTCGGTGGGAACCTTGACTTCAAGAATCATATCCTGCATACCGCGGTTCTCAGCAGTTGTCATCAAGTTGGACGCAACTTTGTTTTCGTAACCTGAGTAGGTATGGATAACATACCATTTTGCCTCACCGGACACAGTACACCCGTCCTTTCAAATCTTGCGTGTCTTACTTAGGCATTACACCCATAATCTTGTTGAGGACAAAGTAAAGTCCCTGATCAAGACCATAGATGAGAGCACCCATAACAAGAACAACTGCAAGAACAATGAGAAAGTTTTTGGTAGTCTGAGAAAGTGTGGGCCAGGTGATCTTTTTGAGCTCGCCTACGCACTCACGAAAATACTTGGCGATTTTCTGGAAGAAATTCTTCTTTTTCTTTTCTGCCATTTCAGTATCCTCCGTGATTACTTAGTTTCCTTATGAACAGTGTGCTTTCTGCAGAAGCGGCAGTACTTGTTCATTTCGAGTCTGTCAGGATCATTCTTTTTGTTCTTCATTGTGTTGTAGTTACGCTGTTTGCACTCTGTGCAAGCAAGAACAATTTTTACTCTCATTTAACGGCACCTCCCGTAGTTTTTCGGAATAATCCGGCCTCCCTCAAAAAAAGGCACAAAAAAATAAGCCCCCTTATGAGGTAAAGACATTGTACCACATAAAAGTCAAGCAGTCAACACCTTTTTTTACAAAAATGTCATTTTTTCACTTTATGTGACAAAATGCCTCTTTTACCTTGAAGGAAGCTTACATTTTGCATAAATAATATCAGTAGGGGCGATTCGTGAATCGCCCCTACAATGCACATACCCTCCCTTAAGCATAAGAGAGGGTATATAAATGTTAATTAAAACTGAAGCTTATCATTGATATAAGCTACAAGCTCAGAGATAGGCATTCTAACCTGCTCCATTGTGTCACGGTCACGAACGGTCACGCAATTGTCCTCTAAAGAATCGAAGTCAAAGCAGATTGAGAAAGGAGTACCGATTTCGTCCTGACGGCGGTAACGCTTACCGATAGAGCCTGCGTCGTCAAAATCAACCATAAAGTGCTTGGAAAGCTCATCGGCAACCTTCTCTGCCTCAGGAGAAAGCTTCTTGGAAAGAGGAAGAACTGCTGCCTTGAAGGGAGCAAGTGCGGGATGGAAACGCATAACAACTCTTGTATCCTTTTCATCCACAACTTCCTCGTCATAGCCCTCTGTTACAACTGTAAGGAAGAGTCTTTCAACACCGAGAGAAGGCTCGATAACATAAGGAATGTAACGGGAGTTATCTGTGGGGTCGAAATACTCAAGGGACTTACCGCTTGTGTTCTGGTGCTGAGTAAGGTCGTAGTCTGTTCTGTCAGCAACACCCCAGAGCTCACCCCAACCGAAGGGGAAGAGATACTCAAAGTCTGTTGTTGCCTTGGAGTAGAAGCAAAGCTCCTCGGGAGAGTGATCTCTCAATCTTAAGTTTTCCTCTTTGATACCCAAGCAGTAGAGGAAGTCACGGCAGAAGCCTCTCCAATACTCGAACCACTCAAGGTCTGTACCGGGCTTGCAGAAGAACTCAAGCTCCATCTGCTCAAACTCACGAACACGGAAAATAAAGTTACCGGGTGTAATCTCGTTACGGAAGGACTTACCAATCTGAGCTACACCGAAGGGAACCTTCTTGCGGCTTGTACGCTGAATGTTAGCGAAGTTTACGAAAATACCCTGAGCAGTTTCGGGACGGAGGTAAATCTCGCTCTTGCTGTCCTCTGTAACGCCCTGGAAAGTTTTGAACATAAGGTTAAACTGGCGGATATCGGTGAAGTTGGACTTACCGCAGTTAGGACAGGGCACATTGTGCTCCTTGATGTAATCTGCCATCTGGTTGTTGTCCCAACCTGTAACGTTTGTACCGTCGAAATCTTCAATAAGGTTATCTGCTCTGTGACGTGTCTTACACTCCTTACAGTCCATAAGGGGGTCAGAGAAGCCGCCAAGGTGACCTGAAGCAACCCAGGTCTGGGGATTCATAAGAATTGCGGAGTCAAGGCCAACGTTATATTTGTTCTCCTGAACAAACTTCTTAAGCCAGGCCTTTTTGATGTTGTTCTTAAGCTCTGCACCCAGAGGGCCGTAGTCCCAGGTGTTTGCAAGACCGCCGTAAATTTCAGAACCGGGGTAAACAAAGCCTCTGCCCTTACAAAGAGCAACGATTTTTTCCATAGATTTTTCTGTGTTTTTCATAGATGTTCTCCTTATACCTATAATTATACACTATACTCTGTTATTGTAATTCAAATGGAGATTATTGTCAATATTAAGGTTGAATGTCTTTTCGTTGACTATGGGGTTAATTTGTGGTAAAATATATACAATATATAGAAGTAATTTTGCTTTACGGTGATATTATGAAATTCAAGGCTAAAATTTTAGATACAGCGGACATCAGCCGAATACTCACAAGAATGGCTCATCAGATTGTGGAGAAAAACGGCGGAATCGAAAACGTTGTCCTTATGGGTATACGTACCCGAGGTGTGCCTCTTGCCCAGAGGCTAAGCGAGATTATCCAGCGTATTGAGGGCAAACGTCCTCTTGTGGGTGCTCTGGACATTACTTTACACAGGGACGACAGGCAGGGCTCGGATTTTCCCGTTGTAAGCGACACAAAGGTTGACTTTGATGTTGAAGGCAAGACCGTTGTGCTGGTGGACGATGTTATTTTCACCGCTCGTACTGCCCGAGCCGCTCTTGACGCAGTTATGAGTCTTGGAAGAGCTTCGAGGATTCAGCTTGCGGCTTTTATTGACAGAGGTCACTCTGAGCTTCCCATCCGTGCAAATTTTGTGGGTAAAAACATACCCACTTCTCTGGAAGAGGTTATCGCCGTACATCTTGAAGAAATTGACGGAGAGGATTCGGTTTCTATCTACTCTAAATAAACCTTGACAAACCGAAATTTTGGCTTTACAATTAAATAAAACAAAACAGGGGTGCTGACGGCAAGTCGGCTGAGATAGAGAATGTATATGCTTCTCTGACCCTATAACCTGATACGGATAATGCCGGCGTAGGAAGTAGATTCACTGTTTTTACCAGCACTGCGTAACGGTACGCAGTGCTTTTTTTATCTTCTGTTTTGTTTTAAATATTTTATGAAAAGGTGATTTATTTGAATCAAACAAAGAAAAAACGCATTTTGATGATTACGGAAAGTGCCATTATGCTTGCTCTTGCAACAGCACTGAGTATGGTTACTTTTTTCCGTCTGCCTGCTGGAGGAAGTGTTACCCCTTTTTCAATGCTTCCTGTGCTGATTATTGCCTACCGATACGGTACGAAGTGGGGCTTTCTTGTAGGAGGAGTTTACGGACTGATTCAGATGGTTTTAGGGCTTTCCGCTCTCTCCTACGCTACCAACGCACTTGCTGTAATCTGCATTATTCTTTTTGATTATATAGTAGCTTTCGGTGTATTGGGCTTTGGCGGACTTTTCAGAAAAGTAAAGCTTCAGCCTTTAGGCTTTACCCTTGGCGTTATTGTTGCGTGTGTACTCAGATTTTTATGTCACTTCATTACAGGCATTACAGTTTGGGCAGATTATGCCGAGGGTATCTGGCCTGTTATTATTTATTCTCTCAGCTATAACGGTTCTTATATGCTCCCTGAGCTTGTAATCACCGCCGTTGTTGGTTCTGTACTTATGAGCTTTCTTGACTTTAAAGACGAAAAACTTCGACCCCTAAGAAAAACAAAAGGATAAAAAATGCTCCCTCTGCTAAAAAGCAAAGGGAGCTTTTCTATTATAAGTATCAGTCCTCAAGCTTGTTCATAACAAGTCCTGTAATCATCTTGGGATAGAAATAGGTGGATTTCTGAGGCATTTTTTCACCCTGAGAGGCCACATCCCTGATTTCCTTAACCTTGGTGGGATTAAGCACAAAGGAGCACTGAGCCTTACCCTCATCCACAACCGAGAGAGCTTCCTCAAAGAACTTTGTATAGGTCAGGTTAATCTGAGCCGCCATATTAGCCTTGTCGATACCGAAGATTTTCTCAAGAATAAGTGTGTGAAGCACTGTTACGTCCAAGCCTCTGGACACTGCACTGAGCTCGGGCAAAAGCTCATCCATAACAGAAATATCCTTAAGAGTCAGCTTATACCACTCACCTTCGCCAACATAAAAACCGAAAGCCTTTTTGCCCTCTTTATCCTCAGTCTCAAGCTCTGCTTCCATATTTTCAGCACTTGTAAAGGCTTCAATATCAAAATATTTTGAGCATTTGCAAAGCACCTCATCGCTGTCAAACTCCTCGAGGTCACGGACAATTCGGTGGGTTGGGAAAACCACCAGACCGGGGTGCTCCATATCCACAAGATAAATCATCTGGAAGTCCTGAGCGTCGCCTTCTTTTGAAATGCCCTGCTCACGGCAATAGTTGCGGTAATTGAGAGCAGTTTCGTAGCGGTGGTGACCGTCGGCGATGTAAATTTTACGCTCTTTAAAATCTGCCACCAGCTTATCTATAACCTCTTCGTCCTTAACAATCCAGAGGCGGTGAGTTACCCCACCCTTGTCGGTAAACTCAATATCGGGCTTTCCTTGTGACACTTTATCAATAGTATTTAAAGAGGTGTGCTCTTCGTCCATATAAAGACCGTAAATCTGGCTGAAGTTGCAGTTTGTTGCTTTCATAAGATTCAGGCGGTCTTCCTTTGCTTTGGAAAGAGTGAACTCGTGAGGCAGGACAACACACTTTTCGAACTCTTCCACCTTAAGTCTTACAATAATACCCTTAACCGCACCGGATTTGCCGTAAGCGGTGAACTCTTCCTCATAAACATATATAGCAGGTGCGTCCTCGCGGATTAAAACGCCCTTATCTTCCCAGTCTTTAAGAATGGAAGCAGCATCTTCGTAAGGATTCTCGCCCTTGGGAAGCTCCAGACGGATGATGTTGTTTTCGTTTTCAGCAATAAAGCCAAGACGCTCTTCTTCGCTGATGATATCGTAAGGAGGACAGCAAAGCTTTTCTATCTCTCCTGCCTTCTTGGTGTCAAAACGCATACCCTTAAACGCCATAATATCTGCCATAAGCAAACCTCCAAAATAAATATATATTAAGTGTAACATAAAATACCTATGCAGACAAGAGAATTATTTGTTAAATACAGATTAAAATTCCTCTCACCCTCTCAGGGTTCGAGGCCCTGTATTTATCTTAAAATTAAAAAGCACCCTCTGACGAGGATGCTTTTTATTTTCTGGTGGGCCAACAGGGACTCGAACCCCGGACCAACCGGTTATGAGCCGGTTGCTCTAACCAACTGAGCTATTGGCCCTTATTAAAGACAAAAGTAATTATATCAATGTAAGCGGCGTTTGTCAACAAATTTTCATAATCAATCTGAAATTTACTTTCAAAATTAAATTAAATAAAAATAACTTTCTTCCTTTTCTTTATCCTTATCCCCAAAAATGCTTGACAGGTCAACAAGATTGTATTATGGTGTTAGTACAGTTAACGGAAGAAGGTATATTATGAAACTGAAAATTGAGAATTTATCAAAGAGCTTCAACAAAAAAGAAGTTCTCAAAAACGTAAGCTTTACCTTTGAAAGCGGAAAGATTTACGGACTACTGGGTCGAAACGGTGCCGGTAAAACCACACTTTTCAACTGTCTTAACAAGGATATGCGTTTTGACACAGGCTCTGTTTACATAGAGGAAAGCTCATCCTCACGTCCTGTGGCGGCTGACGATATCGGCTATGTGCTTTCAACTCCTACCGTGCCCGAGTTTCTTACAGGCAGGGAGTTTCTTAAGTTTTTCCTTGATATTCATCAGAAAAAGCTTAAGGACGTAAAGTCTACCGACGAGTATTTTGATTTTATGAGCATTATGCCCGAGGACAGAGATAAGCTCCTCAAGGATTACTCTCACGGTATGAAAAACAAAATGCAAATGCTTATAAACATCATCGCCGAGCCTGACATTCTCCTTCTGGACGAGCCTCTTACCTCTCTGGACGTTGTTGTTGCCGAGGAAATGAAAGAGCTTCTCAGAAATATCAAGGACGGAAGAATCATCATCTTCTCCACTCATATTATGGATTTGGCTCTTGATTTGTGCGATGAAATCGTGCTTCTTCACAATGGTGAGCTTGAGCTTGTGGACAAAGAAAACCTTGGCAGTGTGGAATTTAAGGAAAAAATCATTGCCGCTCTGAGGGAGGATTATCAATGAGAAACGCCTTCAGAATCTCATTTTCTCTGAAAAACACCTACAGAGTCAACTCAATCCTTTACGCCATAAAGCAGCTACCTATCCTCAAAAAAGTTCTGCCTGACAGAATTTACGGTATGATAGGCTTTAAAATTGTGGGCCAGATTCTTTCCTGGATGTGGGAAGTGTTCTCTTCCATTTTCTTAAAAGCACTTTACTTTGGTGCTCTGACAGCCACAACTTTTGCTCTGGTTACAGTGGTAGATAACATAAGCTTGTTTGGCGAAATATTTATGCACCTGTTTTTATTCGGTACTTTAATAGGCACTATGAGCAACACCTATATGCTCTCAACCCACCGAAGCAAGCACTACGCAGTTATGCTTCTGAATATGAACGCCAAAAAGTACAACATTTCAAACTATATTTTTGAGCTTTCAAAGCTTACTCTCTGCTATGCAGTGGGATTTCTGATTCTGCATTTTACCGCAGGTGTGCCTTGGTGGCTTTGCATACTTTCTGTTATTTTCCCTGTGTTTATAAAAAGTGCAGTGGTGGGATATCTTTTCTCTGCCTTTGAAAAGGGCAAGGATGTAGATAACTCTAATCCTTTCGGAAAGCTCACCTTCCCTCTGGTTATTCTTTGCGTGATTTTAGGCGTATTATTGCCCGGACTCAGCTTACCTGTCCCCTATATTGGTGTTGGCGTTATTATGGCAGCAGGCGTTGTGCTTGGTATCTGCGGTATTGTGAAAATCTGCAAATTTAACAAACACAGAGAAATCAGCCGCTATACTCTTTTAAAGGCAGAGGCTGTAAGAGCTGACTCCAAGCAGACAGTTGTGAAAAACACTGCAAAGGTTATCAGCGCAGATACAAGTATTCAGAGCAGCAAGAAGGGCTTTGAATACCTCAACGAGCTTTTTATCAAGCGTCACAAAAAGATTTTGTGGAAGCCTGTGCTTATTATCACTGCAGTTGCTTTTGCTATATTTGTTATAGCAAACATCGCTTCTGCCTTCAACACGGAGACGGCTGAAATGTTCAACTCAGCACTTATGAACTCTCTGCCCTATTTTCTCTTTGTTATGTACGCCATCAACAGAGGTATGAGCTACTCTCAGGCACTTTTCATCAACTGCGACCACAGTCTGCTCACCTATTCTTTCTACAAGAAGCCTAAGAATATCCTTAAGCTTTTCACACTCCGCTTAAAAGAAATTGTTATTATGAACCTTCTCCCTGCCTTTATTATCGGCGTGGGTATGGCGGCGCTTCTTTATGTATCGGGCGGCACAGATACACCTGTTAACTATCTGCTCCTGCTCCTTACACCTATGGCTATGAGCATATTCTTCTCGGTGCACAATCTTACAATTTACTACCTCTTACAGCCTTATAATTCCAACACAGAGGTAAAAAGCGGCACTTATTCTCTGATTATGGGTCTTACCTATGCAGTCTGCTATATTTTTATGAATATAGAAATCCCTACTTTGTATTTCGGTATAGCGGTACTGGGCTTCTCCATTATTTACTGCTTAATCGCTTGCTTACTTGTATACAAAAAGGCTCCCGACACTTTCAGAATAAGAGCCTAACCGTTAGCCAGTCGTTAGCCACGACTGGGCAACTCCACCTTTGGAAAGGTTTGATGTAACTTTAACCAGTCATCAACGGTGGGGTTAAACGCAAAAACTGTCCGTAAGGACAATACCACTGCGTAGCAATACCACTGGCAAAAGCCAATACCACTCGCCGCAGGCGAATATCACTATCCCTAGCCACGGCAGGTCGCTTCGCTCCGATTATTAAAAAAATAGGATTGCAGGCAAAGCCTGCCACGCTAACGTTTGCAAAGCAAACATTTCGCACTGCTTGCAGTATATCGCATTTGCGTGAGCAAATATATCGAATTGACGAAGTCAATATATCGCCTTACCGTTAGCCACGGCGGGCCATTCCGCCTTTTGAAAGGCTAGCGGCAATGGTTGTGTGTGCTTAACGGCGGGATCAAAAGTTAAACTGTGTTTAAAAAACAAATATCAAGAATCAACCGTCACGGATTATCCGTGGCGGTTTTTTGTTGCAGATAAACAAAAAGCATTGGTCTTTTATGTCAATTTGTACCTGATTATCAAATTTTCTAAAAAGATGTTGACAAGTTTCCTTGTCATTCGTATAATGCTTATTGACAAGAAAACTTGTCATTTTAATTGGAAGGAGAAAGAATATGCCCCTTAACAACAAACTGAAGGAGTATCGCTCGGCTCTTGGGGTTAATCAGGCTGAGATGGGTGCTTTGGTGGGAACATCCCGTCAGACCATAAGCCAGATAGAGCGTGGGGATTACTCCCCGTCTGTTACCCTTGCACTTAAAATTGCGAAGGTGTGCAAAGCTACGGTAGAAGACATTTTTATTTATACGGAGGATGAGGAAAATGAAAACTGACAAAAATATCAAAACCAATAACAAAAAGAAAACACTCACAACTGTCTTAGTGTTTGCTGCACTTTGTATTTTGGGCGGATGTTTGGGTGTGTTTATCGGCTATTTTTCAGGTCAGTATGAAAGCTTCGATTTAACTGCCATAAAAGAAATAATCAAGAATATACTTATTTATGTTACCCCTGTGGCAATACTAGGTGTTTTTGCCTTTGTGCTTATATATTCAATCTTTGGCCACAACAAAGCCAAGAAGGCAATTTTAAATTGGGACGGCGAGGACGAAGAGTACATAGAAAAGATTGAGGCTAAACTTGGTGTAATCATTTCAATGCTCACCATTGGTCTTATCCTTATATACGCTCTTTTTGCGATATATTTCTATGCTTTATTTAATCTTATGAACCCCGAGCAGTTCTTTAATACACTCCCCTTGATGGCACTTGTGTTTATGGCATTTTTTGCAACTCTTTTCTACAACACCTTTATGCAGAGAGCCTGTGTAGAGCTTGTAAAGAAAATCAATCCCGAGAAAAAGGGCGACACCCTTTCTGTTAACTTCCAGAAAGAATGGGAGCAGAGTATGGACGAAGCCCAGAAGCTTATGCTTTATGAAACAGGATACCGCACATACAAGGTAATGAACTATGCTTTAATGATTGCCTGGCTTATCTGCACACTTGGCATTATGTTCGGAATGGGTCTTATGCCTACACTGGTGGTTTCTGCTTTGTGGCTTACTTCAACCATTACTTACTCGGTTTACGGCTATAAAATAGAGCATAAAAACAAAAAAAGGTAACAAATTGTCGGAAATTACACTTGATTTAAAATATTTTCAAAAATGTATTGACATTTAATGATAATTGTATTATTGTATTAGTACGGTAATACAGTCCACGGAAGGTATACGGAAAATAGGAAACGGACGATTACCGCAAGGCGACAGGGAGCTGATTTATCCATCCACTCCTGAATCACTCCCTGACGCGCCTCAGGGTTTAAGGTATATGAAAAATAGAAAATACTTTTTTGGAGGTACATATGAAAAACTGTTTAAAATGTAACGAGCCCTTAGTGGAAGGCTCAAAATTCTGTAACGCCTGCGGCGCTCCTGCAGATATGGCTAAAACCGAAGCCGAGCTGATTGCTGAGGAACAGGCAGTTCTCAACAGATTCAGTCTTGGACTCAAGCACGAAAGAATGGCTTGGAAATTCGCAAGCATTGCGTGGATAATTTTTTCGGCATTTTTAATTATTTTCGGCTTAGTCTTCGGTTTACTTGCAGGTGCCGCAGCAATTGCACAGGGCGGCGAACTGATTGCTCTTCTTCCACTGGCTATGATGTATTTCTTTATGGGTCTTATGTTCCTGCCCATTGCAATCATCAACCTTTCAATGAAAAACAAGCTTGCAAATTATCGTGAAAAGCTCTTCACTGATTGCAGTGACGGCATAGGTCACTTTTCAGTAGGCTCAATTGTTTTCTGTGCTTTCTTCAACGAAGTTGCACTTGTGTTTAACATTGTTTACTTTATCTTTTCAAAAAGAAATGCCGCTGTTATTAAGCGAATCAAAGCAAGACAGGCACAGCTTAACACACAGCAGTAATTTTTAAAATATTTTTATTAAATTTGGAGGTTATAAAAATGAACACAAAAGAAAATGTAGTTACAAGACTCTCACGAGGCCTCAGACACGAAAGCCTTGCATACAGAATTTACGGTATCGTAGCATTGGTACTGTCAATCATCATTATTGTATGCGGTCTGGTTATGACAATCGGCGGCGCTTTCCTTACTGACGCAGAATATCACAACGAAGCAAACATCATCAACAATGAGTTTATTGACGGTGACACAGATGTAATTCTTGGAAACAGCAGCATTGACATCACAGACGACGATGTACACATTCACATCGACGGCGATGATATCAACATCACCGAGGATGACGTTGCAATCTTTGCAGGTGCCAGCGTAGTATTTATGGGTGTTTTCTACTCTATATACGGCTTTGTTTACCTTGCAGTTGCAATTGTAAACCTTGTTCTTGCTTCTAAGATTAAGAAGTACAGCCTTAACGCAGACTTAACAGTTAAGCACGCCGGCTCTGTGGGCTCAATTGTTGTAGCAGCACTCTTTAACCAGATTGCTCTTATTTTTGTAATCATTAACTTTGTTATTGCAAAGAAAAACCGTGCAGTTCTTGAGGGCTGATTAAAAAACCATCGGAGGGTAAAAAATGAACACTAAAGAAAATGCAGTTGCAAGACTTTCTACAGGCTTAAAGCACGAGGCTCTTGCATACAGAATCACCGGTATTGTATACCTTGTTTTATCTATTATTCTTATTATTGTGGGCATTGTTTCAATGTTCACAGGTGCTTACCTTACAGCCACTGAAACCGATTCCTACAATACAGCTTCTGACAGCTTTGTTTTCAGCATAAACGACGAAGAATACATTGTAAACGATAGCGACGTTGCCGTTGCCGCAGGTGCAGGTGTTATTGCACTCAGCGGTTTTTACCTTGGCTTTGGAATAAGCCTTCTCGTTATCGCAATCATTAACCTGGTTATGGCTTCAAAGGCAAGCAAACGCAGACTCAGCGAGGTGCTCACAATCAAACACGCAAGCTCTGTCAGCACAATCGTTGTTGCCGCTCTCTTTAACGAAATCGCTCTTATCTTTGTAATCATCAACTTCGTTTTTGCTAAGAGAAACAGAGCTTTATTATCTGAATAAACACTTTGGGGAGTCTTTAAGGCTCCCCTGCTTTATAATCAGGAGGAAATTGTGAACCAGTATAAAGTTGAAACCTGCAAAGTAAAATACGCAGAACAGAAAATGAACGAAATGGCAAAAGAGGGTTGGCAGGTTGTTGCCGTATCCCCCGACATTGCCGCAGGTTATGGCGTTATCATAACCTTTGAACGCAAGTTAAACTCTTAAATAACTAAAGTTAAATATATGAAGAATATAGATTTCCACCGTTAATGATAGCTTTAACATATATCAAGCTTAACAAAAGGCGGAATTGCCCTGCGGGTGGCTGACCCGCAAAAAACGCTCACCTTGATGAAAAATCAAGGTGAGCGTTTCTTTTTATTCTTTTATTTTGTTTTTTGCCTCTGTAAGCATAAGCTTTATACGGTTAAGCTGATTAACCTCACTGGCACCGGGGTCATAATCCACTGTTGCGATATTTGCCTGAGGCAGTGCACTTCTGACCGCCTTAAGTACGCCTTTGCCCACAATATGGTTTGGCAGACAGCCAAAGGGCTGGATACAAACAATATTGGGCACTCCGTTTTCAATAAAGTGAACCATCTCGGCAGTAAGGAACCAACCCTCGCCGTACTGGTTGCCGATGGATATAAATCGGCTTGCGGTTTTTGCCAACTCCTTCATAGGAGTTGAAGGCTCAAACCTCTTGCTCTTTTTAAGAGCTTTTGTGGCAGGGAAACGTACAAAATTAAGCATTTTACCCAAGGCAGCACCGCCGATTTTTGAGCTTAATTTGCCGCCTAAGTTCTTGTGACGGAAGGCTCTGCCGAAGCCGCTGTAAATAAAGAAGTCGAGAAAATCAGGCACAACTGCCTCTGCTCCCTCTTCCTCAAGCCTTTCTACCAGATTACCGTTGGCAAGAGGCATATACTTAACGAGGATTTCGCCAACAATGCCGACTCTGGGCTTTTTCACATCACGAAGTGGGAGATTGTCAAAATCATTGACAATTGCCTTACAGGTTTTCATATATGTAGAAACGGAGAAATGCTTTTTCTGAATCTGCTCTGCACAAGTGTCAAGCCACTTTCTCTTAAGTGCCTCTGCACTGCCCTTTTCCTTTTCATAGGGACGTGTGCGGTACAGGCATTTCATAATAAGGTCGCCGTACACAAGGCTTGCACCGCCTCTGACCATCATAGGCACAGTGAGCTTAAAGCCGGGGTTAGACTCAAGCTTGCTTAGGTTAAGAGAAATTACGGGGATATGACCCATTCCCTCTCTATCCAGAGCTCGGCGGATAAATCCGATGTAATTGGTAGCACGGCAGCAACCGCCTGTCTGAGTCATAAGAATTGCAAGCTTATCGGTGTCGTACTTGCCGCTTTTAACTGCGGAAAGAAGCTGACCCACCATAATAAGTGAGGGGTAGCAGGCGTCGTTGTTAACGCATTTAAGGCCCATATCAACGGCACTTCTGTTGTCGTTATCAAGGATAACAAAGTTGTAGCCGTAGGCGTTAAAGGTTGCCTGCACAAGCTCAAAATGCATTGGAGCCATCTGAGGAGCGATGATGGTGTATCTGTCGTCCCTCATTTGCTCGGTGAAAATTGTGCGGTGATAAGCGGTGGAAACATCCTTGTGCTTTACATTATTCTTATCTCTTTCCTCAATTGCCGCCATAAGGGAGCGGATACGGATTCTCGCCGCACCAAGGTTATTTACCTCATCAATTTTAAGAACAGTATAAAGCTTGCCGCTTGCCTCTAAGATTTCTGCAACCTGGTCTGTTGTAACGGCGTCCAGACCACAACCGAAGGAGTTAAGCTGTAAAAGCTCTGCGTCATCTCTGTGACGTACAAACTCAGCGGCACGGTAAAGTCTTGAGTGATAACTCCACTGATCAGTTACTCTTAAAGGTCTTTCTACCTTCACTTCTTCGGGAACACTATCTTCTGTAAGAACATTGAAGCCATAGCCCGAAATCATAGCAGGGATTCCGTGGTTAATCTCGGGGTCGCAGTGGTAAGGTCTGGAAGCAAGGACAATCATTTTGCCCTTTTTCTTTTCGGTTTCCTTTATAATTTCTGCACCCTTTTTGCGGATGTCGGCTTTTGCGTTCATAAGCTCAGCCCAAGCTTTGTGGCAGGCTTTTTTAGTTTCGCTCTTTTTAATGGAGAAGCTCTCACGAAAGACCTCTGCCACTCTGTCGGTGAGGGTTTTCTCGTCGCTGAAAGCTAAGAAAGGATGGATAAACTGAGCCTTGCCTGAGGTGATATTCTCAACGTTGTTGTTGATATTTTCAGGTGTGCCGATAACTATGGGGCAGTTGTATTTATTCTTTGCACCCTCTTCGGGACGTTCGAAGTATACACTGGGATAAAAAATCCTGTCAACACCGTTTTTAATCAGCCACTCAATATGACCGTGAGCAAGCTTTGCAGGATAGCAAAGGCTTTCGGAAGGGATAGACTCCATTCCCAGCTCGTAGATTTCACGGCTTGAATAAGGAGAAAGCTTCACGCAGAAGCCCAGCTCTTTAAAGAGCCTTGCCCAGAAGGGGTAGTTTTCGTACATATTCAGCACTCTGGGAATACCGATAACGCCTCGGCTTGCTTTGCTCTCTTCTAAAGGCTCAAGGGAGAAGATACGGTTCTTTTTGTATTCAACCATATCAAAGCCTTTTTCACGCTTAGCCTCACCACCCAGAGGACGCTCACATCTGTTACCTGAAATGTGACGCTCCTTGCCTCGGAAGGTGTTTACTGTAAGCATACAGTTGTTGGAGCACTTGCCGCACCTTATGGCGGTGGTGTTATATTTAAGGTCCTGAATTTCCTCAAAGCTGATAATAGAGCTCTCGCCCACACTTCTCTCTTTAGCAATGAGAGCGGCACCAAAGGCACCCATAAGTCCCGAAATATCGGGGCAGATCGCCTCTTTGCCTGTAAGCTTTTCGAAGGCTCGCAGCACTGCCTCAGAGCAGAAAGTACCACCCTGAACCATAATGTGCTCGCCCAAGCCCTTTGAGGAGCTGAGCTTGATAACCTTGAAAAGTGCATTTTTAACAACACTGTAAGCAAGACCTGCGGAAATGTCAGAAAGGGTTGCACCCTCTTTCTGAGCCTGCTTTACGTTGGAGTTCATAAAAACAGTGCAACGTGTGCCAAGGTCCAACGGGTGAGGAGCAAAGAGAGCTTCTTTTGAAAATTCCTGAGCGGTTTTGCCCATAGAAACGGCAAAATTTTCAAGGAAAGAGCCGCAGCCCGAAGAGCAGGCCTCGTTAAGAAGAACACTGTCAACTGAGCTGTTTTTAATCTTTATAAACTTCATATCCTGACCGCCGATGTCAAGCATACATTCTGTATCCTTATCAAAGAATCTGGCGGCGGTATAGTGAGCGATGGTTTCAACCTCACCGAAATCCAGCCTGAAAGCAGACTTAAGAAGGCTTTCGCCATAGCCTGTGGAGCAAGCACCCTTAATAGTTGCACTCTTGGGAAAATTCCGTGAAAGCTCCTTTAAGGCAAGCTTTGCGGTATTTATGGGCGAGGTGTTGTTGCTTGAGTAAAAGTCCCACAAAAGCTCTCCGCTCTCGCCTATAAGAGCAAGCTTTGTGGTGGTTGAGCCTGCGTCAATACCAAGGTAGCAAGCTCCGCTGTATGTACTTAAATCAGCCCTCTTCACCTTATTCTTTGCGTGGCGAAGGGAGAAAGCCTTGTACTCTTCTTCGCTTTCAAACAAGGGCTCAAGACGTTTAAGCTCAAAGCTCATCTCCCCTGCGTTCTCTAAATCAAGAATAACCTGAGAAATCAGCTTTTCTTTACTTTCTTCTGCACAGAATGCAGTACCTATTGCCGGGAAAAGATGGGAACTTTCAGGGTCAACTGTGGTTTCATCAGTAAGGTTAAGTGTGCGGATAAATGCCTTTTTAAGCTCTGTTAAAAAGTGCAGAGGGCCGCCTAAGAAAGCAACTGTACCTCTGATGGGTTTGCCGCAGGCAAGTCCTGAAATTGTCTGATTTACAACCGCTTGAAAGATAGAAGCAGACAAATCCTCTTTAGTAGCACCGTCGTTAATAAGGGGCTGGATGTCGCTTTTTGCGAAAACACCGCACCTTGCCGCTATAGGATAAATCTGATTATAATTTTTGGCGTACTCGTTAAGGCCCGTTGCGTCTGTCTGCAAGAGAGCCGCCATCTGGTCGATAAAAGAGCCTGTGCCGCCGGCACAGACACCGTTCATTCTCTCTTCCAGTCCGCCTGTGAAATATATGATTTTTGCGTCCTCGCCACCAAGCTCAATGGCAACATCTGTCTGAGGAGCAAGGCGTTTAACTGCCTCTGCCTCTGCCACAACCTCCTGCACAAAGCCGATATTCATAAGCTTTGAAAGGTTAAGGCTGCCGCTGCCTGTGACGTTGAGCTTGAGAGAAATATCTCCCAGCTCTTCTTTTGCCTCCATAAGAAGGTTTTTAAATGTATCTCTGATATTAGCAAAATGGCGCATATAGCGACCGAACACCATATTGCCGTTCTCGTCGAGAACCACAAGTTTAACGGTGGTGGAGCCGATATCTGCGCCTGCTAAGTAAGTTTTTGCACTCACTTTTGTTCCTCTTTTTTCTTTTTATCCATACCGAAGAAGTATGTCTTGCTTTCGGTTTTTGTCAGTAATCTTTTGATGTTTGCTCTGTGGGAGATGAAAACCACCACTGCAAGAGCAATTGCAATAAGGTAAGCCGCTGTGTCCTCATTGTGGAAAATAACAAACATAATTGCGTAGCTTAAGGTAGCACACAGGGAACCAAGGGAAACATATTTGCTTGTAAGTGTAACAACCGTAAGCACCACAAATGCACCAAGCAAAATCAAGGGGTCTGCCATAAAAATGGTAGTCATACCGCAGATAAAGCCCTTGCCGCCCTTAAAGCCGTAATAAAGGGGGAAAATGTGGCCAATCTGAGCAAAAAGACCGCAAAGCAAAGCACCTGCAATATAAGAGCTCTCGGTAAAGTGGCTTATTACAAAGCCGCCTGCACCGCAAGCGATAACGGTTTTTACAATATCAACTGCACACACAATAGCGGCACTCTTTGCACCGTAAACACGCTTAACGTTGGTAAAGCCTGCGTTACCACTGCCGCTTTCACGGATATCTGCGTTATTTAAAAGCTGAGTCACCATAATTCCGCCGTTAAGGCTGCCTAAAAGGTAAGAGGCAACGGCACATATAATAATAATCAACCAACTCATAGCTTCACCTTATTCAACTGCAAAAATAAAGCTGTAAATATCCTGACCGCCGTCAACCTCATAAAACTCCACAAGGGGGAATTTTGAAGAAGCATAGCTGTGAACGGCACTGAGCTCCTCAGCGGTTGCGTCCTTACCTGCAATGGCGATAATAACCTCTTTGCCTGTCATATCAATAGAGTCAAGAAGCTTGCAGGCACAGTCAATCTTGTCCTGCTCAACAGAAAGGATTGTCTTTTTGGAGAAGCCAAGCCAGTCATCCTTCTTGATTTCAAAGCCGTCCTGATTTGTATCTCTTACTGCGTAAGTTACAAGACCTGTTGTAACGCCGCCGATTGCCATTTTAAGGTCGTCGATGATAACATCGATATCCTCGCTTGATAAATCAAGCATTGTAAGGGCGGCATAGCCCTCAGCAATGGTTGTGCTTTCCACAACACGGATGTCGCTGTCTTTATAAAGCTCGCCTGCCTGCTTTGCAGCCATAACGATGTTTGAGTTATTGGGAAGAACGATGATTGTGTCGGCATTTACCTCATCAAAAGCCTTAATAAAGTCCTCAGAGGAAGGATTCATAGTCTGCTGACCGTCAACAATAGCGTCAGCACCTAAGGAAGTGAACATTTCCTTAAGGCCGTCGCCGCCTGCAACTGCCACAACACCGAACTTTTTACGTTCATTGTTAACAACTTCTTTACGCTCAAAGCGGTTTTCAACTGTTGTTTCACTGTGTTGGATTGACATATTCTCAATCTTCACTGTAATAAACTCACCGAAAGTAAGGCAGTAAGCCAGCACCTTGTCGGGAGTGAAGGTGTGAACGTGGAGCTTTACCTTTGAGCCTGTCTTAAAAGCAACGATTGAGTCGCCGCCAATGCTTTCAAGGTACTTGATAAGGGGCTCAACGGTGAAAGCTTCAATGTCGGTTTTCTCAGTTCTGAGCTGAACAAGAGCCTCTGTGCAATAGCCGAACTCCATCTCACTGTTTTCGTCAAAATTACCCATTACTGCCTCGGCAGAAACAGTTGTCATAATTTTGTCAGATGTGATTTCTTCGCCCTTTAAAGCCTTGTACATACCCTCAATAATAAAGGAGAAACCTGCACCGCCGCTGTCAATTACGCCTGCTTCCTTTAAAACAGGAAGCAGCTCGGGAGTGCGGTCAAGAGAAAGGTACATTTCCTTAATATAAGCCTTGAAGAACTGCTCAAGGGTGCTGTCCTCAGTAATTTTGGAAGCGGCAACGTCTGTGGCCTCTCTCATAACTGTGAGAATTGTACCCTCTGTGGGAGTAATAACCGAAGAGTAAGCCTGCTTAACGCCTGCACGGAACGCCTCGGCAACCGCCTTTACGTCAGCGGTTTCAACGTCTTTCATTCCAAGGTTGATACCCTCAAAGAACTGAGAGAGAATTACGCCTGAGTTGCCTCTTGCAGAAAGAAGCATACCCTCGGCAACCTTGGAGCAAACCTCGCTTACAGGTGTGCTTTCGTTGGTTTCGGCAACAGAAGCACCACCCTCAATTGTGCGGCACATATTGTCGCCTGTGTCACCGTCGGGAATAGGGAAAACGTTAAGGTCATTTACTGTCTGAGCATTATTTCTAAGGTTTGCAGCACCGTTTTGCACCATCTGTGCGAACATTTCACCTGTAAGGTTCTGTGTACCCATACTGTTCCTCCTGAAAAATCTTGTAACTATTATGGCTTTTTTCGGCTCTCTTAGCCTTCAAGCTCTACCTTTTTACCCCAGCCGTATACAACCACTGCACCGGGGCCGATGGAAGCACCGATGATAGGACCGATAAAGTCTACTGTAATGTCATCTGTCTTGATTACTTCCTTAACCTTGTTTACAAGGTAATCAACCTCTTCCTGAGCACAGTCAGCGTGGCCGATAAACACACGTCTGTCCTTTTCGCCTTCCATAGCTTCAGCAAGGAGATTTACGATTTCGTCCATAGAAGCAAGTCTGCCCTTAACCTTTTTAATAGCAGTGTTCTGGCCGTTGATATCGGAAATGATAATGGGCTTAACGCCGAAAAGGTTGCCAAAGAAAGCAGAAGAAGCCTTAACTCTGCCTGCACGCTTGAGGTAATCAAGGGTGTTAACTGTAGCGAACTGATTCATTCTGAGCTTATTCTCTTCAAGGTAAGCAATAACCTCATCAAGATTTTTACCCTCAGCAACAAGCTCTGCTGCCTTGATAGCAATCATACCCTCACCCATACAAGGAGCCTTGGGGTCAAGGCAAACAACTCTTGCCTCGGGGTACTTTGTCATAATCT
Organism: Clostridia bacterium; assembly: GCA_017465505.1. Lineage (GTDB taxonomy): Bacteria > Bacillota > Clostridia > Oscillospirales > Acutalibacteraceae > Ruminococcoides. The sequence continues at coordinate 72,829 of JAFTWB010000004.1, forward strand.
CTTTTGAAACCATAAGACCTGTGTTAACAGAGCCGGAAAGAACACCGGGGCAGGAGATGTAAAGAACATCAAAGCCGGCCTCAACAAGCTGTGTGAACTTCTCTGTAAACTCTGTTGCAGGAACCTGAGTTGTTGTTACTCTTTCACCATTTCGGATAAGGTCATAAAGCTCTTTTGCAGAGTAATACTCCCAGTCAAGAGAAGCAGGTGTTTCCTTCTCGTTGTGAACGGTATTCATCTTTACATAGTCAATGGAATATTTCTCTCTTAAAGCCTTGGGAAGATCAGCGCAGGAATCTGTAAGAATTTTAATGGGTCTCATTTTAATATCTCCTTTTTTTCTGTATTTGTAAATATATTTGTAAAATCACAAATTTCGCATAATACTATTTTAACAAATTATGAACAACAGTCAATATTATTCATAAAGTTTTGGTTTAAAGCCCAAAAATGGTAGAAAAACCTACCTGTTTTTTCGCAAAAACAACATACCAAAAACCGCCCTTTGTGCAGTTTCAACAAAGACGAGCAGGTTTACCTTATCAACATTTAACAACGAAAAGTCGTATTTTGAGGGTGTTTAGGGGGCTCAGATAAAATATTACTAAAATATTAACAACCCAATGTGAAAACTGAGTGACAAAAGGAGAGATAAATTATCGAAAGAGGAATTTTTTTGAGATTATTTAGGTTTTTTCACCAAAAACCGATGTTAAAACATTTGCTTCTACTTATTATATAGAGAAAAAGCTTCAAACTCCTTGCCCGAAAACTTTTTATCGTGTATAATTAGCAAGAATCAAAATGGTTAGTGTGTCCTTTATCAAAATCAAGGAGAAGATACTATGCAAAATGTTGTAAGCTTTCTCAACTACCTCGTATGCTTACTGTTCGTACTTTGCTATTCATACCAGTTATTTTATATTGTGGTTTCTCTTTTCAAGAAGCCCGTCAAGTTCAAAAGAAACGAGAAAAACAACCGCTTCGCCGTTATGATTTGCGGCAGAAACGAAGAGGCTGTTATCGGCAACCTTATAAAGAGCATTAAAAACCAGCACTACCCTGCTGAGCTTATTGATGTTTATGTATGTGCCGACAACTGCACCGACAACACCGCAATTGTGGCAAGGGACGCAGGAGCTATTGTTTTTGAGCGTTTCAACAAAAAGAAAATCGGCAAGGGCTATGCCCTTAACTTCCTTTTCAAAAGGGTTTTCGAAACCAGCGGAATGGATTTTTACGACGGCTACTTTGTTTTTGACGCCGACAACCTTCTGGACAAGCGTTACATCAAGGAGATGAACAAGCTCCTCAACGCAGGCTATGTTGCAGGCACAAGCTATCGTAACTCCAAAAACTACGAAGCAAACTGGATTTCCGCAGGCTATGCTCTCTGGTTTTTGAGAGAAGCAAGATACCTCTCCAACGCCCGTATGATTTTAGGCGGAAGCTGTGCGGTTTCAGGTACAGGCTTTCTTATCAGCAAAAAGATTATTCAGGAAAACAACGGCTGGCACTACTACCTGCTTACGGAAGATATTGAGTTTTCCATTGACACAATTCTCAAGGGCTACAAAATCGGCTACTGCTCCACTGCTGTTTTCTACGACGAACAGCCCGAGAAGTTCTCGGTTTCCTGGAATCAGAGAATCCGTTGGGTTAAGGGCTACATGCAAGTTTTCAAAAATTACGGCAAAAGAATTTTACAGGGTATTTTCGGCACAAACGGCTTCTCCTGCTACGATATGGCAATGAACCTTATGCCTGCCTTCTACCTTTCTATGGCTAGTACCTTTATCAATGTTGCTTCCTTTATTATTTCCGTAATTGCCGCTCAGGGTCAGATTTTAGGCGTTTTACTCTCACTGTTACAGCTTGTTTCCACTACCTACTCGCTGATGTTCCTTATTGGTGCAATCACCACCATTACCGAGTGGAAGAACATAAAGTGCAAGGGCTGGAAAAAGATTCTTTATATGTTTACTTTCCCTCTCTTTATCTTCACATTTATTCCCGTTACTATCTGGGCAATCACCTTCGGTAAGGCCGACTGGAAGCCCATAAAGCACGGTGTGCAGAAATCCATTGAAGATATGGACAAGAAAAATTAAAAGACAAAAGTAAGAGCAGCTTCAGAAATGAACCTGCTCTTTTTTGGGCTTTTATACAAAAAAATATGTTTTATGCGAAAACATCCTGTTATTATACAAATTGACCTTGGTTTACTTCAGTAGTATAATTAACAGGTAAAATTTTTACAGAGGAGAATTTATTATGAAGAAGATTACATCCATTTTAGCCATTGTTATGGCTTGTTTGATTTGCGTACTCAGCCTTGCAGGTTGCGGCGACAGAACTCTTGACGGCAAGTACAAGACTGTTGAAGCTTACCTTGCAGACCCCACTGTAAAGGCTTCCATCGCTGACTCAATGGACACAGGCAGTGATGACCTTAAGGTTGACGTTAAGGGCACTGAGAACACTCTCATCTACGAGTATGTTTTCGATGAGGCTTACGATGAGGCTACAATCGAGATTATGAAAGAGGGTTTTGAAAGCGGCGTAGCTTCCTTAGAATCTACTTTCGTTGACGTTGCAAACTCTCTTGTAGACGTTGTTGCTGCTGACGATTTAGGCGTTGTTATCAGATACATCGACGCAAACGGCACAGTAATTTTCGAGAAAACATTTAAGGCTACAAAATAATCAAACCTAAACAAAAACAGGTGCAGGCTTTAAAAGTCTGCACCTTTTTTATATCTTTTTTACATTGTAAACATAAGTCTGCCGTAAGAGGGATAGGGCCAGTAGTCGTAGGAAGTAAGCTGCTCCATTTCGTCACTGACTTCACGGAGTTTTTCCATAGCAACCAGCACCTTGTTGCAGTAATGATAAGCTTCATTTAAAGCGTCAAGCTTCTTACCTTCGATTTCTTTTACGCAAGCCTCCAGCTCATCTGTAAAGTCTGCAAACTCATCCAGAAGCACAGAAAGTCTTTCGATAACCTTCATCTCTGCCTTTGCGGCAATGCCTGCGTTAATCTGACGCTTTCTCAGCACATTTCGGCTTATATCACCGATAAAGTGGCTTACTGCAGGGAAGATATCCTTTTTAGCCATATCAATCATAGTGAGAGCCTCGATATGAACAATTTTTGAGTAGTTCTCAAGCTGGATATCACGTCTTGCCTGTACTTCAAGCTCTGTGAAAATCTTGTTTCTTTCAAAGAGCTCAACATTTTTCTTGTCGGCATAGTGAGCCATAGCGTCGGGCATTGAACGAAGATTGAGAAGACCTCTTCGCTCAGCTTCATCTATCCACTCGTCGGCATAGTTGTTGCCGTTGAAGATAATGTCCTTATGCTCGCGGTAAACGCTGCTGATAATATCCACAATTGCCTTTTCCTTATCCTCGGCTTTCTCAAGGATATCGGAAAACTCTGAAAGCTGGTCGGCAACAATGGTGTTAATCATAATATTGGGACAAGCGATGTTCAGAGAAGAGCCAAGGCTTCTGAACTCAAACTTGTTACCTGTGAAAGCAAAGGGAGAGGTACGGTTTCTGTCGGTGGTGTCCTTCTTGAAATCGGGAAGAACATCTACGCCCATACCCATTCTCACTCTGTGAGCGTTTACATACTCCTCGCCGCTTTCAATAGCGTGAAGTACGCCCTCTAAATCATCTCCCAGAAAGATTGACATAATTGTGGGAGGAGCCTCGTGGCCGCCAAGACGGTGGTCGTTGCTTGCGGTAGCAACGGAAATTCTCAGCAAATCCTGATAAAGATGCACACCCTTAATAGCAGCACAAAGGAAAAGTAAGAACTGCTTGTTTTCATAGGGCTTTTTGCCGGGCTTAAGGAGGTTTTCTCCTGTGTTTGTGGTAAGTGACCAGTTGTTGTGCTTACCTGAGCCGCTTACGCCCTCAAAAGGCTTTTCGTGTAAAAGACAAACAAAGCCGTGTCGCTGGGCAACGTTCTTCATAACCTCCATTGTAATCTGGTTGTGGTCGGTGGCTAAGTTTGTGGTTGTAAAAATAGGAGCAAGCTCGTGCTGACAGGGAGCAACCTCGTTGTGCTCGGTTTTTGCGTAAATACCAAGACGCCAGAGCTCAAAGTCCAGCTCTCTCATAAAGGCGGCAACCCTGGGCTTGATAGCACCGAAATAGTGGTCCTCAAGCTCCTGACCCTTGGGAGGACGAGCACCAAAAAGGGTACGGCCTGTGTACATAAGGTCACGGCGTTTGAGGTACATTTCTCTGTCAATAAGGAAGTATTCCTGCTCAGCACCAACTGTGGTGGAAACGTGGGTAACGTCATCTCTGCCCAGATTTTTAAGAAGTCTTAAGGCTTCGCTGCTGATTCGCTCCATAGACCTGAGAAGAGGGGTTTTCTTATCAAGAACCTCACCTGTGTAAGAGCAGAAAACAGTGGGAATATACAATGTATTGCCCATAATAAAGGCATAAGAGGTAGGGTCCCAGGCGGTATAGCCACGGGCTTCGAAGGTGGCACGGATTCCGCCGTTGGGGAATGAGGAAGCGTCGCTTTCGCCCTTAATAAGCTCAGAACCTGAAAACTCCATTATAACCTTGCCGTTTTCGCCGATATTCATAAAGGAGTCGTGCTTCTCGGCAGTGATTCCTGTCATTGGCTGAAACCAGTGAGTATAGTGGGTACAGCCTCTCTCAATGGCCCAGTCCTTCATACCTGCGGCAACGCCGTTGGCAACAGAGCGGTCCAGAGGGTCGCCGTTAAGAATAGTACGCTCCAGAGAATTGAAAATATCCTCGGGCAGATACTTTCGCATAGCGTCGTCGTTAAACACCATACTGCCGAATAATTCAGGAATGTTTTGCATAAACACTGCCTCCTAAAAAAGTAAAAATCCAATCTTAAATATAACACTAAATCAGCGTTTGTCAATGATAAAATATGCACTTTGATAAACTTTTGTCATTCTGAATTATCTGAGAGCATTTTTCTGATTTATTATGTATAAAGTAGCAGTAATATTCACATAATCACAGCTACTTCTTCATCTATCTCAAGGCTATTGGGAGTAACCTTGCAGTCATAAGCAAGCACACCCACTCCTTCGTTTTTCGCTTTTAAAAGTGCCTGTGCAAAATCCTCGTGCATTTTCTTATGAGGAGAAAAGGTGTGCACTTCTTTCATCTGAATAACAAAGAGGATATAAGCCTCAAACCCTGCCTGCCTTGCCTTTATAAGCTCGTTTATATGCTTAACTCCACGAAGCGTCGGTGCGTCAGGAAAAAGAGAAAGCCCGTCCTGCTCCAAGGTTACACCCTTGACCTCAACAAAGGCTTTGCGCTCACCGTCTTCTACATACAAATCAAAGCGGGAGTCCCCAAAGGTGACCTCTCTGCGGATTTTTGCGTTTTCCGAGAAAAGAGGATTTTCCCCCTTGAGCCATTCGTAAGCTACTGCATTGGGAATCTGGGAGTCCATATTTACAAGAAGGTTTTCTTTGCCCTCTCGCCTTTTCTCCACCACAACCAAGTCAAAAGCAGTTTTGCGGTTAGGGTTTGAGGATTTCTCAAGGTAAACCGTAACGCCTTTTTGCAAAAGCTCACGACATCTGCCTGTGTTTTTCACGTGGACAGTATAAGCCACAGAATCCACCTCAACCTCAGCAATAAAGCGGTTAGGACGTGAAAGAAAAACTCCCTTGACTATATTTGTGTACTTCATAAAATCTCGATTTCGCCCTGAGACTTAACCTTAAGAGAGGTTTCGAAAAACTCTTTTAAAAGCTTTGACATATCCTCGGTGTCCTTACTGCCTGCGGTTTCAAAGGAAGAGTGCATTGCAAGCTGAGCAAGGCCGATATCGGCACTTAAAAGAGAAAGTTGAGTGCCCGAAATATTGCCCAGAGTTGAGCCGCCTCTGATATCCGCACGATTTGTGTAGGGCTGAGTCTTAACCTCTGCCTTCTCACAGATTCTCTTAAGCACTGCCGAAGAGAGAGCATCGGTACAGTAGGACTGATTGGCATTGAACTTCACAACCACGCCGCCGTTAAGTCGGCACTGATGGTTTGAGTCTGTCATCTCGCTGTGATTGGGATGAACTCCGTGGGCATTGTCGCAGGAAAGTAGCATACTGTTTGCAATCCTTTGGAAGAAATCAGACTCGCTGAGTCCTAAGGAAAAAGCAAGCTTTTTCAGGGTTATGCTCATAAGGTCAGAGTCTGCACCCTGTCTTGTACTGCTTCCCACCTCTTCGTTATCAAAAACCGCCAGCACAGGCATACTGGCCTTAGCCTCAGCCTCCTTAAAGGCTTTAAGAGAAGCAAAAACGCACTGCAAATCGTCCAGTCTGGGAGCAGAAACAAAGTCGCCCCAGCAAACTCCTTTTTCGCAGTTATAAAGAAACAAATCGGCGGCGAGGATGTCTTCCTTTTCTCCATCAATAAGCTGAGAAAGCTTTTCATTAAGGGAAAAATCCTCGTCACTAAGGCTTACAAAGGGAAGCAAATCAACTGAAGCGTTAAGAGAAACCCCTTCGTTTGCCTTGCGGTTGAGATGAATTGCAACGTTGGGGATAAGAGCACAAGGCTCTTTGAAATCCACAAGGTGAGTTGCCACGCCCTTTTCGCTTTTCACAAGAACTCTGCCTGCAATGGAAAGAGGTCGGTCAAGCCAGGTGGAGTCTATCATTCCGCCGTATTTTTCCACCCCTAAGCGAACGTAAAATTTATCCTTTACCTCGGGGTTTTCCTTAAGCTTAAAGGCAGGACTGTCAGAGTGGGCGGCACTTATCATAAAACCACTAAAGTCATCCTCGGGCACTTTAAAGGCAATTACGGAAGAGCCGCCTCGGATAACAAAATAGCCTTTGCCTTTCTCAATGCACCACTTCTCCCCTTCGCATAGCTCGTTAAAGCCCAGAGCTTTCAGCTCATTTTTCACGTTTTCAACTGCGTGAAAGGCTGAAGGAGAAGCTTCTATAAAACTAAGTAAATTTCTGTTCATAACATCACCTTAAAATAAGTATATCCTAACTATATCATAACCCGAAAATTATTTCAACGAAATGCCACAAAACCCATATTAAAAATTGTAATTACTCACAATTGAAGTCTTTTGTCTCTTCTGTTAGAATTTAATTAGAAACCATTGGAGGTATGAAAAATGAAAAAGTTATTTGCCGCTTTTGCCCTTATGATATTAGTGCTTTCTGCCACTGCTTGCTCCTCTGAAAATATCGAGCCTTTGACAGAAACCACACCCCAAACAACAGTTGCCACTCAGCCGACAACTGAGCAAAAAATACTTGAGCATTTGGAGCTTAAAACAGAGGAGCTTCCTCTTGATAGCCGATGGTACGGCGATGATTTGGAAAAAGCGGGACTTGAACGCACGTCCACACAAGTAAGAGCACAGGGTTTTATCACTGAAAAAAGCAAAACAGACAAAGATATAAGAAGTATCATTTTACTTTGTGATTTTGAAAGGTACGGAAATGCCATTTTCCACGACCTTTTCTTGGCAGTTGAGGCTGACACAAAAGTTATTTTCAAAGACCTCACCTTTAACACCATTCCCGGAGCATATTCTGAGGAGTTATACCTCAACGATATTGACGGCGACGGAGCTGATGAGATTATTCTTCATCAATGCGTAGGTATGAGCGGTGGAGCAGGTCAGTACTTGGCAAGAATTTTCAAAGTAGAAAGCGATGAAATCAAAGAAATCTTCTGCTCTGAAACCAAAGGTGATTCCACTAAAAGGTGGGACACAGGCTTTTCGGGACATCCCGAGGACAACTTCACCTTTGTGATTACCAACAGTTTCACAGGCTATAAATCAGAATACAATGTTGGAACAGACAGACCCGACAGACACGACGAAAACGGCAAAGCAATTTCTAAAAGAAACATTATGGTAGATAGCTTTAATGTATTCTTGCCTAAAGATATTGACTCTGATGGCATTTGTGAGATATATTGTAAGCAGTACACCTCTGATTGGGGACACGCAGACTACACTGGGGATGCCATAAGCATTTTGAAATTCAATACCGAAAAACAGGACTTTGAGGTTATTGACGCCTGGTTCGAGCCTGCTGACGATTTAAAATAAACACACGGAGTAAAACTATGACCATTTTCCCTACCCACAAAACCGAGCTTAAGACAAAACTGCCACGTCAGGAAATACTTGAAAGACTCAAAAGTAACAATATATACACTAAAGGCTTTTATTACGAGCTGAAAGAAAATAGGAAAGATTATATTCTTAAGCCTATCCGAAAAGAAAGCGGACGTAATATCTTTACATCTGTTGTAAATATAAAAATTGCCGAAAAAACATCCCATACCATAGTTAACTTAAGCTTTCAGCCTTTAAAAGCTAACGCCATCGGCTTTCTAATTACTACACTTCTGCTTTTTTCTGTATCGGTTGGTCTTTCAGTCTTTGACATTTTAAAGACGGGCTTTTCCATCGGCAACTTGCTGACACTTATGATAGGATTGTTGTTTTATATTTTCTGTATGCTAATGTTCTCTTTTGAGGTACTGAGTATCAGAAAACAAATTGAAGAGCATATAGAAGCCGAGAGTATAGACACACCCGAAGATGAAATGTCAAGGCTTCAGCAGTGGTACGAAAAAGACAGAGAGCCTTTTAAATTCAGAAACAAATAATCTTATGAGGTAAATGATGAGAAAAAACGATAACAAGTTTTATCCCTTGCTGTTTGCAACATTAGGATTTATATATTCCGCTTTGGTAGGTGTAGTTGATTTTTATGTAAATCCCGAAGTAAAGTCGTGGGCAAATCTTTGCTTTGTTGTTCCGATGATTATTCTCTCGGTTTTCACTTTGTTTCTATGTGCTGAGAAAATAAAAGATGTAAAGCCAAAGGATATTTATATTCCGCCAATTATTTTTACGGTTTTATTTCTTGTAGCGACTTACGGCTTTACCCTTATATATCCCGATATGTTTTTAAGGCCTGCATATTGGTCGTTATTAGTTTCATATGCCTTTACTGCTATATGTATCGCAATTATTATGGTAATACCAAAAATTCCACGGAAAAGGTTTGTTTTTTTAAGCTACCTTGGCGTTGTAATACTTGAGGGTTGGGGGATTGCAAGTTCCATATATAATTGTTTTGTAAAAATTTCTGCAAATGGACCTTATCTTGATATTCTTCTTAAAATCCGAGAAAACTTAATAGGTTAATAAATATGCAGCGAGAGGTTTTATGCCTCTCGTTTTTTGCAATGTTTTCCGACGCAGTTTAACTTATATTTAACAAAATCCTGCTTTTAGATTTTACAAAAATTCAATAAATTAGTAATGTGCGAAAATTAAATAAATATTAAAACAGGATGTGTAATTATGGAAACTCCAACCTTTGATTTCTTTAATAATGTCCTACCCCTTATCGGCGGACTATGTCTGTTCCTTTTCGGTATGAACATTATGGGCGACGGTTTAGAGAGGTCTGCAGGCTCAAGCCTTAAGTCCTTACTTTCAAAGCTTACCAGCGGCAAGATTGCAGGCTTTCTTACAGGTCTTGGTGTAACTGCGGTTATCCAGTCCTCTTCTGCAACCACTGTTATGGTAGTCGGCTTTGTAAACTCAGGCATTATGACCTTAAAGCAGGCGATTAACGTAATTATGGGTGCAAATGTAGGCACAACTGTTACCGCCTGGATTCTTTCACTCTCGGGCATTGAGGGTGACGCCTGGTTTATGCAGATTTTAAAGCCCACCTCTTTTACCCCTATTCTTGCTCTTATCGGTATTGCCCTTTATATGATGGCAAAGAAGAACAAGCACAAGGACATCGGCTCTATCCTTTTGGGCTTTGCTACCCTTATGTTCGGTATGGACACAATGTCCTCAGCAGTTTCTGTACTTAAGGAAATCCCTGAGTTCCAGAACTTTATGATTATGTTTCAGAACCCCATTATGGGTGTGCTTGCAGGTGCAATCCTCACAGGTATTATCCAGTCTTCTTCCGCTTCTGTTGGTATTTTACAGGCACTTTCTTCAACAGGTGCGGTTTCCATCGGTGCTTCAATCCCCATTATTATGGGTCAGAACATCGGTACCTGCGTAACTGCTCTTATCTCCTCTGTGGGTACTAACAGAAACGCAAGACGTGCTTCTATCGTTCACCTTTCCTTCAACATCATCGGTACTTTAATTATCCTGATTGTTTATACACTCGTTACTGCAATTGTTAAAATTGAAGTTCTCGCAAATCCTGCCGACGAGCTTTCAATTGCAGTCTGCCACACAGCATTCAATGTTATCTGTACGGCAATTATGCTTCCTATGGCAGGTCTTCTTGAGAAAATTTCCTATGCAATTATCCGTGAGCCCAAGGGTTCTGACAACAAGGACAAGAAGGTTACTCTTGACGAGCGTTTAATGGAAACTCCTGCAATTGCTATCAACCAGTGCCACGTTGTTGCTGCTCAGATGGCTGAGGTTTCAATGAACGCAATGAAAGCTTCTCTCACCCTCTTTGACAAATACGACGCAGAAGTCGCCGAGCAAATCAAAACCGACGAAACTGCCGTCGACCACTACGAGGATATTCTGGGCTCTTACCTTGTTAAGCTCAGCACCCATCCCTTAAGTGACGCCGACTCTCACGAAGCAAACAAGCTTCTCTTTGTTATCGGCGACCTTGAAAGAATCAGCGACCACGCTGTGAACATCCTTCGCTCTGCTGATGAAATCAGAGAGAAAGACATCAAGCTCACCACTGCCGCCAAGAATGAAATCAAGGCAATCACAGGTGCGGTAAGCGAGATTATGGACCTTACTCTTGACGCATTCACAAACACAAATCTCAGTGCCGCTTCCAGCATTGAGCCTCTTGAGGAAGTAATCGACACCCTTAAGGTTCAGCTCAGAGCCAACCACATTGTGAGAATGCAGAAGGGCGAATGTTCCATTGAAGCAGGCTTTGTATGGGCAGATATTATCACCAACCTTGAGAGAGTTAGTGATCACTGCTCCAACATCGCAGGTTGTATCATCGAAATGAGCCACGACAGAATGGACATCCACGAGTACTACAACCGCACAAAGCACTCTAACCCTGCTTTCGAAGCAAAACACAAAGAATACGCAGCAAAATACGCTATCTGATATATCTAATCGAGTAGGAGGCTACCCATTAGTTGAGTAGCCGACCTCTCACACCACCGTGCGTACCGTTCAGTACACGGCGGTTCAATCATATTGAGTGCATAGACTTGTACGCTTCGGATATATCATAGTATCCACGGCGTGCAA
>JAFTWB010000005.1 GCA_017465505.1 Clostridia bacterium
ATTCAAGAATCGTCCGAGCAAACTTTCTGCTAAACTAAACCTTTCCGGATGGGTACCCCTTCCCCTACAATCATTCATATAAATCGCAGGCAAAGCCTGCCACCACAATGTTTGTGTTTACACAAACACATCATTTTGCGTAAGCAAAACATCATCAGCTTTGCGACATCATTTCGCCAAAGGCGAAACATCACCCCGACCATCGGTCGGCTGTTCCACCTCTTCACTTTGTGCGAAAGCACAACATCGCTCCACAAATGGGGCGTTTTTTTGTGTTATTTGAAAAGCCTTGTGGCAAAAATTAAGATTTTAGCTTTAAAACACCCACTTTGCCGCATAATTTAATTCTGCAGGGAAATTTAAGATTTTTTGTCAAAAGAATTATACAAACTGTATTATTCGTTTTTATCAACATTTATGTGGAAAACTCTGTGGAAAAGTGGAATAACTAATGGATTAACCCCCGATTTTTACTAAATTTTCTCAATAATTCCTTTTTTGAATTAAAAACTCATATGGAAAACTTGTTTCTTTTCAAGAATATTTTAAGCTTTTCAATTACTATTTGTATTATACGCGCTGTCAACAACAGGAAAGAAAATTTCCAGTTTTTTCAGCAAATACAAAAATCTCCGCAGGTTTTACACTGCGGAGATTGATTTTTGCCGAATTTCAGCTGTACTGGTAGCTTGTTACTGTCAGAGTCTTGCCCGAGCCGCCGCTGACGTAATAGCCAATGTTGTTTTCACCGCTGAGGGTGATGTCCACGGTCTGAGTACCGCTGACGTTGTTGTGAAAGATTATTTTCTGGTACAGACTAAAGTCCAGAGTCACCTTATAAATATTCTGACCACTGCTGTTTTGTCTTACATAGGTCATCTTGGTACCCGGCCAGCTTGTTTTGTCGCCGCCGCTACCCCAGATATGGGCATAAACCGTGCCCCAACCCTTGGCGTCAGAGAAATACACCGTAATCTCTCCTGCCTCTTCGGGCTTGGCACCTGCAATGTCATAAAGCGCCTGCTGGCAGCTTGCGATTACACTCTGAGAGGCTGAGGTTTTGCTTGCCTTTTTCAGAGCCATATACTGGTCGTAGGAGCTGAAAGTATAGTAGCTGTCCAAATCCTGCTGAGCAGTAGCAGAGGCACCCACGCTTACAAGAGCAAGCTCATCTACGGGGAATTTATCAATAAGCTTTGCAATAAGCTTCTGAATCTGGGTTGCGTCCTTGACGTTTACCTTCATATCCCCCGTAACGTCCGCCTGAGTAAAGGCGACGCCTTCAAGGGCAATGATTTTTGCGGCATACTTCTGGATTGTGGTGGCATCCTTGACGTTTATCTTGCCGTTAAGGTCGCTGTCGCCATAAAGGTATTGAACAGGGGCTGAAGTCGCCTGTGTAGCGGTTTCGGTAGCAAAGGTTTCAGCTCCCGAAGAAGCCGCCACAGCGGTAGTCGTAGCAGTAGCGGTAGTAACCACAGAAGTAGTGGGAACTACGGGATTTGTGGGTTTTTCAGGCATTTCGGGAAGGATTACACTGCCGTCTTTTACCTCAAACTCTATATCCTTAACGCCGATTTCGCCGCTCTTATACTTTGCCGAAACTGTCACAAGATAAGTGAAATCGTAGGGCACATCGCAGAAGAAGTAGGGATTTTCGGAGAAATCCTGATATACAACGCCGTTAACGGCAAACTGAAACTCTGCACCCTCGCCGCTCATATCAAAGGCACTGACTAAAATCTTTGTGCCTTCATAAACCTCAACAACCACCAGAGGCTCTTCGCCTTTAAATACAGGCTCAGTGGGAAGCTGAGGCACTGTGGCGGTGGTAGTGGCAACAGGCTGAGTTTGGGCCACAGAAGAAGGCACTGTTGCCGCAGTTGAGCTCACCACAGTTTCAGAGGTTGTTGTACTTGCAGTCACAGGGATAGTGGGTACAACATCGGGGATTGTGGGCACAGGAATTGTGGGGATAACCACAGGAGGAGTGGGCATTGTCACCACAGGCTTTTGGGTGGTGGGCTCAGTAGGCTTTACAGTTTCCACAGGGTCAGTTACCACAGGCTTTTGTGTGGTGGGCTCAGTGGGTTTTACAGTCTCCACAGGGTCTGTCACCACAGGTTTTTGTGTGGTAGGCTCAGTGGGTTTTACAGTTTCCACGGGGTCAGTCACTACGGGCTTTTGTGTGGTGGGCTGAGGTTTCGCAGTAGTGGGCTGAGGCTTTGCAGTGGTAGGCTGAGTAGGCACAGGCGGCTCTGTTACAGCTGTGTTCCAGTAGCCTTTGCCTGTGGTTGTGCCGCCGCCTGCGTCATCCTGTACGCAGTACTGCACACTGCCCTTTCGCTCTCCTGCGTCCCACTGGTTACGGATTTCTCCGTTAGAGGTACGCACCCTGCGGAAAGTTATATCCGTTACGCTTCTGTCCACCTGAACAGTCCAGGTTTTGTAGCCGTCGGTGGAAGTCATAACGTACTTTGTGTTTGTGTCGTTATCAATAAGCTGAATTTCACGCTCACTTGCGTTGTTGCTCATCCAGCCTGAGTCTGTGGTGTCCTTAAGGGTAATTGTGATTTTATCTGTCGCAGGCTGAGTAGGTTTTGGGGTGGTATCCTCAGGAGTTGTAGGCACAACGTCGCTTTCGCTTGTGCCCATAGGGATGATGTAGGAGCACTGAGGCATAATCTCGTTATAATACATATTTATGCCGTTAAAGAGGATACAATCCTCGTAAACCTCAACGATATAACCCTCAGACATACCTAAAACGGCGGTTCTGTCCACGCTTCCGTTAACGAGGCGTCTTACGCCGCCAATGGCAGAGTTATGTATCATAACCGCAGAAGTGCCGTTGTTGTCGGAATAGTTATACTGAGCCGAAAGCTCAAGATGAGTATGTCCTGTAATAATAACGCAGTCCTTGTAGGTTTCCATAAGCTTTATGAAACGGGCAACGTCAGAATTTGTTTTAACAAGGGCAAGGTCGTAGTAATAGGGAGTTGTGAGCTTGTCGCCGCTACCCCATCCGCCGATGTTGGCGTGTTCGATAATGAAGATGTTCTTGCCGTCGTCTTTATATTTCTTAAGAAGGCCCTCAAGCCAATCAAGCTGAGCAGAAGAAAACTGTGTGCCCTTGTTGGTGTAAAAGCCGCCTTCAAGAGCCATAAAGATAAAGTGGTCTCCTGTGTTGGGCTCAGTCACCTCAAAGTAAGGCTTGCCTGCGTTTATGGTAGATTTTTTGCTGTCCAGTCCTGTTGCCTTAATAAAAGGTGCATTGTCGTTATAGTAGTTGCCGTTTTTATCCCATTTGGTGCCAACGTCGTGGTTGCCGTTTGCCTCGTAAATGGGAGCAGTGTAAGAAGAATCTGCCAGAATCTTCTGGTAAGCCTTGTACTCTGCGGCGTAGGTCTGGTTTCCGTTCTGGTCATTTACGGTATCACCTGAAGAAACGGTAAAGTCCACCCCTCTCAAAGCCAAGGTTTCCAGAGCTTTTTCAAGGTGAGTTTCGTCATAGGGATAAGAATTTGAGCCGTAGTCGTCGTTAGCGAGCTGAGGGTCGCTTATAGAGCCGAAGGTATAGAAAGCGTCTTTGCTTGAAAAGGCGAGCTGCTTGCTTGCAGGGATAGAGTAAACTGCATTTGACTTGGCAACTGTGCGGTTGCTTTCACTTGGCTCAGTGCTTGAGAGAAAGGCAATAAGCTTTGTGGCGTCGGCAGGAATAGCGGTGTACTTGGGCATAGCAAACACACCCTGACCGCCTGAAACAGTGACCTTTGCCACCTCACCCATTCCTGAAAGAGCCTTGGTATTATCTGCCCAGTAGAGCCAGTAAGTGCCGTTTGAGCCCTTAAGGGTTACGGTACCCTGAGCAAAGCCTGCCTTGGTGTTTGAAAAACTGTAAGTGATAGAATCTGCCGCAAAAGCACTCACGGCAGTAAGCACACTTATACTGCTGAGAAGAATAAGGACGCTCAGCAGAAGAGAAAGGATTTTCTGAGATTTTTTCACGTTTTTCAGCTCCTTGAATTTCATATAAATATCATATCATAATAATTTTCATAACACAAGAAAAAATGCCTTTCCCAAAAGAGAAAGGCAAAGCTACGCTATTCGTAATTTCTGTAAATTGCCACAAGTTTGCCTAAAAGTGCAATCTCTTCCACAATAATGGGCTCGAAGCTGTCGTTTTCAGGCTGAAGACGGAAGTGGCCGTTTTCCTTGAAAAATCTTTTCACGGTGGCTTCGTCCTCAATAAGAGCAACCACGATATCGCCGTTATCAGCGGTAGGGGTGCGGTGGATAATGGCAATATCTCCGTCCATAATACCTGCGTTAATCATACTTTCACCGCAGACACGAAGAGCAAAAAGCTCCCTGCCTCTTCTCACGCTCTCGCTTACAGGCACATAACCCTCAACATCTTCAACGGCTAAAATGGGCAGACCTGCGGTAACCCGACCCATAATGGGAATCTGAGCACTTTTCTCAGCCCCTGAGAGGCGGATACTTCTGTTAAGGCCCTTATCCCTCTGGATAAGACCTCTTTCCTCTAAAGTTTTCAAATGCAGATGGACTGTGGAGGTAGACTTGAGCCCTGTAACGGAGCAAATCTCACGCACCGAGGGCACTCTGGAGTCCTGAGCACATTCTCTTATATAATCATAAACCTTTTGCTGGCTTTTTGTCAGTGGCTTCATACTAAAACCTCACTTTCATATATATAGTATCATATAAATTCGCAAATTGCAAACATTTGTTTCAATTTTCTCAGGATTTTTCACAATAAAAACAGAAAAAGTTCAGTTTCAGTTAACAGGCAGTTAACAAATCAAGAAAAATTATAGTATATAATGTAAATGAACCCGAAAGGTAGGGTTCAATGTTCTACCCCTCCTCTGTCACAGAGAAATCTGTGAACCCCTCATTTAATAAAAACAAGACCGCCGAACTGACCGCAACAGTTCGGCGGTTTTGTTTAAGCGCCGAGGCTTGTTGCCTTTCGATTTTTGAGCTCAAACACGAAATCGGTAAAGTCAATTTATTGACTGTGCGATTTAGTTGAGAGCGTGAAAAACTCGAAAGAGCAGCAACAAGCAACGAGGCGTGATAAAGCTCGCCACGACAGGGCAATTCCGCCGGGTTAGCCACCCGGTGGGCAATTCCGCCTTTGGCAAGGTTGCTATAAAAATTATGCTCATCAACGGCGGGTCAAAAGCAAAATAACACTTCTTCACTATCACCTAACATTGCAAGCAAAAAATCCAAGTCGAAAGACTTGGATTTTTTTATCAGATGTTATTTATAATCTTAAGTGCACCTGTGGGGCAAGCCTCTGCACATTTTTTGCAGGTAAGGCAACACTGAATTGTTTCGGGGTTATTGAACTCGGGCTTAATAGCGGTGTCAAAGCCACGGCCTACTAAACCTAAGATACCCTTCTTTGCCACCTCGTCGCAGACTCTTACGCACAGAGAGCAAAGAATACATTTGCCCTGATTTCTTTCGATGGAAACAAGGCTCTGCTCCACAAAGCTCTTGTGCTTCACGCCTTCAAAGCGGTAAGGGTCAATAACGTAGCGGTTTGCGTGTTTAATAAGGGAGCAATCCTTATAATCAAAGCAACCGCACTCAAGACATCTCTTTGCTTCCGCTCTTGCCTCTTCCTCAGAAAAGCCTAAGTTAATTTCCTTAAAGTCGTTTCTTCTCTCAGAAGCTTTTCTAACAGGCATTTTGGCTCTTGCCTTCTTTTCCTTATCCTTGAGCATTTCGGCAGTAACTTCTCTCTGGCTTACATAAGGCTTAATGTAAGGCACGCAGTCGCCCTTAAGGAAGCTGTCAATAACCTCTGCCGCCTTGTTAGCCTCGCCGATAGCGGCAATAGCAATGGAAGCACCTCTGTTTGTGGCGTCGCCTACTGCGAAAACATCAGAAAGGTTTGTGCGGAAAGTAAACTCGTCGGCAGAAATAATGCCACGGGAGTTAAGCTCAAGCTCTTCAAAGCCCTTAACGTCAACCTTCTGGCCGATAGCGGCAATTACCGTGTCAACGTCAAGATACTCAAATTTACCCTCAACAGGCACAGGTGAGCGTCTGCCACTTGC
This sequence comes from Clostridia bacterium, assembly GCA_017465505.1. Lineage (GTDB taxonomy): Bacteria > Bacillota > Clostridia > Oscillospirales > Acutalibacteraceae > Ruminococcoides. The sequence continues at coordinate 6,102 of JAFTWB010000005.1, forward strand.
GTCTGCCTCGCCAAGCTCCATAACCTGAAGCTTAACAGTCTTAACTCTGCCGTTTTCTCCAAGATACTCAGCAGGATTTGTGAGGAATTTGAAGGTTACGCCTTCTTCCATAGCCTCTTCTATCTCAATATCCTCGGCAGGCATTTCTGCTCTTGTACGTCTGTAAATAACGTAAACCTCTTTTGCACCAAGGCGGACTGCACTTCTGCAAGCGTCCATAGCGGTGTTACCGCCGCCAACAACGGCAACCTTATCACCGATATGCATAGGCTGACCCTCAGCAACAGTGCGAAGAAAATCAATACCCCCTACAACACCCTCAAGCTCTTCGCCCTTGGTTCTTGTAGACATACTGCTCCAGGCACCAATAGCTACCAAAGTAGCGTCAAAGTCCTTGCGGATGTCAGCAAGTGTTACGTCCTTGCCGATTTTAATGTTATTTTTAAGCTCAACGCCAAGGCTTGCAATCTGCTCAATTTCCTTATCAAGAACAGCCTTGGGAAGTCTGTACTCGGGGATACCGTAGCGAAGCATACCGCCCATTTTGGGCATTGCGTCGAAAATCGTCACCTTGTGACCCTTAACCGCCAAGAAGTAAGCGGCTGTAAGACCCGCAGGGCCGCCGCCTATAACGGCAACGGTTTTGCCTGTTGGCTCTGCTACCTCGGGCTTAAAGGGATTCTCGCTATTCATATCGTTATCAGCGGCAAAGTACTTGAGAAAAGCAATGGACATAGGCTCTTCCACAAGCTTTCTGCGGCAGTTGCTTTCACAGGGATGAGGACATACTCTGCCGATAGAAGCAGGAAGAGGAAGCTTTTCTTTAATAATCTTTACTGCTTCACTGTCATTACCCTGAGCAATAGCCTTGATATAGCCCTGACAGTCTGTACCTGCAGGACAGTTAAGAGAGCAGGGAGCAACGCAGTCGCCGATATGGTCACTCATTAAAAGCTCAAGGGCCACCTTTCTTGCCTTGACAACTCTCTCGCTCTCGGTGTTAATAGCCATACCCTCGCTTACCTTTGCACTGCAAGCACGAAGGAGCTTTGGCACACCCTCTGCCTCAACCACGCACACACCGCAGGCACCGAAAACCTTAACGGACTCGTGATGGCAAAGAGTGGGGATTTCTATACCTGCATTTTTTGCAGCAGTAAGTACAGTGTCGCCTGCATTGGCTAAAACTTCTGTACCGTTGATTGTAAGTCTGATTTTATCCATAACGACACCTCCTTAGTTTGTGCTGATTGCGCCGAACTTACAAAGTGTCACGCACTGACCGCACTTGATACAAGCGCTCTGGTCAATAACGTGAGCTTTCTTAAGCTCACCGCTGATAGCAGACGCAGGACATTTCTTTGCACAAAGGGTGCAACCCTTACATTTATCGGAGTTTATCTCGTATGTAATAAGGTTACTGCACTCTTTTGCAGGACATTTTTTTTGGTTTATATGAGCTTCGTACTCGTTTCTGAAGTAACGGATTGTTGTAAGCACAGGGTTGGGAGCAGTCTGACCTAAGCCGCAGAGAGCACCGTCCTTAATGGCAAGGCAGAGTTCTTCTAAAAGCTCTATATCTCCCTCTTTACCCTCGCCGTTACAGATACGGGTGAGAATTTCAAGCATACGCTTTGTGCCGATTCGGCAGGGTACGCACTTGCCGCAGCTTTCCTTTGCGGTAAAGTCAAGGAAGAACTTAGCCATAGCAGGCATACAGGTGGAGCTGTCCATAACAACCATACCGCCACTGCCCATAATGGCACCTGTGGCACCCAGAGCCTTGTAATCAATAACTGTGTCAAGAAGCTCCTTGGGGATACATCCGCCTGAAGGGCCGCCCATCTGCACAGCCTTGAACTCAGCGTCGTTCTTAATACCGCCGCCAATGCCGTAGATAACATCTCTCAGGGTTTTGCCCATAGGAATTTCTACCAGACCACCCTTTTTAATCTTACCTGTAAGGGCAAAAACCTTTGTGCCCTTGGAGTTTTCTGTACCCATAGCGGCGAAAGCCTCACCGCCGTTATTTATAATCCAGGCAACGTTTGCAAAAGTTTCAACGTTGTTGATGTTGGAAGGCTTCTGCCAGTAACCGCACTGAGCAGGGAAAGGAGGCTTAAGGCGAGGCATACCTCGCTCGCCCTCAAGGGATTCAATAAGGGCAGTTTCCTCACCGCACACAAAGGCACCTGCACCTGCCTTGATACGCATTTCGCAGGAGAAATCTGTGCCTAAAATGTTTTTGCCAAGAAGATTCTTAGCCTTTGCCTCATCAATAGCATTCTGGAGCCTCTTAATAGCCAGAGGATACTCTGCACGAACGTAAACAACGGCTTCCTTTGCACCGATTGTGTAAGCACCGATAAGCATACCCTCAATAAGAGTATGGGGGTCGCTTTCGATTACGGCTCTGTCCATAAATGCACCGGGGTCGCCTTCGTCTGCGTTACAGATAAGGTACTTTTCATCCCCCTTACTTTCCTTTGCGGCGTTCCACTTAAACCAAGTGGGGAAGCCTGCACCGCCTCTGCCTGCAAGACCGGAAACCTTGATAACCTCAATAACATCCTCCTGAGTCATACCCGAGAGAACCTTTTTAATAGCCTCATAGCCGCCTGCGGCAATATAAGCCTCAATGCTGGTAGGGTCGATAATACCGCAGTTGCGAAGGGCAATTCTTGTCTGCTGAGAAAGAAAAGCCTTGTCCTCGTCCTCAATAAGCAAATCGGCAACATCATCAAGACACATAGCCTGAGCCGCATTTAAAATACGCTCTGCGTCCTCTGCTTTAACCCTTACAAAACGTGCGAAAAGCTCCTCACCTTCATAAAGGTCAACAATAGGCTCAAGGTAACACATACCGATACAGCCTGTAACACCAAGAGTCACACCGCTAAAAGCAGAAATTTTATCTTCAATTGCGTTATAAACCTTCTGTGCGCCTGCGGCAATACCGCAAGAGCCCTGTCCCACTATAACTTTCATTTTGACTCCTCCGCCTTTGCTCTGAGCTCATTTAAAATTCCGATAGCTTTATCGGGAGTAAGTGAGCCGTAGGTTTCGTCGTTTATCATCATCACGGGAGAAAGCGAGCAACAACCAAGACAAGCCACATTCTTAAGAGTAAAGAGACCGTCGGCAGTTGTTTCGCCGTCCTCAATGCCCAGCTCCTGCTTAATGGCGGCTTCGATTCTCTCGCTGCCGTTTACGTGGCAGGCAGTACCCTGACAAAGCATAATGAGATACTTGCCAATAGGCTGAAGACGAAACTGTGCGTAAAAAGTAGCTACACCCAACACCCTTGCAGGGGTTGAGCCTGTACGCTCTGCAATATGATAGATTACGTCAATGGGAAGATATCCGTAAATATCCTGAGTTTTCTGCAAAATTGTAATAAGCGAACCCTTCTGGTCTGCGTACTCCTTGAGTACACCCTCAATTAAAGTAAGGTCGCTTTTGCAGTGATTACAACACATAGTGACACCTCGTTTTTTAGTATATAAAAATACAGTCTAATTTTACTACTTTTGCGGGACAAATGCAATGTAAGTGCCTACAAAATTCCAAGGCAAATGAAGGCAAAATGTCACTAATTCGCTGAACAAAACAAAAAGCCCTCTGCAAAAAAGCAGAGAGCCTGACAATAGAGGTTATTTATTAAGTTACTGTTTTGATTTGGTCAATGGCATACAGCGGCAGATTAAGAAGCCAGTCTTCTTTTTTGTAATCCCACATCGAGGCACGAACAGAAATCTCAGGAGAAAATTTTTCATAGTAAGTTTTCAGACTCTTGGCTCTGAGATTAGCCTCTGCCTTGACCTCAACAGGAACAATCTGCTCACCTGTATCAACGATAAAATCAACCTCACAAGACCCTCTGTCGTTGGTGTAGTAGTAAACGCCCAAATCCTCAACGGTTTTTAACTGCTGACAAACATACTGCTCGGTAAGAGCTCCCTTGAACTCAACAAAAAGCTTATTTCCTTCAATCAGAACACGCTGACGAAGTCCTGCCATACAGCCCAAAAGCCCCACATCAACCAAAAAAAGCTTAAAGGCTTTTAAATCCTCATAAGCTCTGAGGGGTATACCTGCCTGATTTACACGGCTGACTTTATGCACAAGACCGCAATCGCTAAGCCACATAATTGCAGTTTCGTACTCCTTTGCACGAGCCCCCTCACGAACAAGTCCGTAGATAAACTTTTTATTTTCTTTAGCAAGCTGAGAAGGAATACTGTTCCAGAGCATACGAAGTCGTGGAACAATTTCATTTGGGGCGTGCTTGGAAAAATCCTGCTCGTAAGCCGCAAGAATACGACTTTGAATTTCACGAACCTCATTAAAATCCTTGTTTTCGACAAAGCTTTGCACTGCTTCGGGCATTCCACCCACAAAATAATACTGCTTTAACAAATCTATATATGTTTGCTTAAAGCTTGTAATCATCTGAAAATCCTGATTATTCATAAGCTGAGCAAAACGTTCGTTGCCGGTTGCCATTAAAAATTCCTTGTAAGAAAGAGGATAAAGCTTAAGAAAGTCCACCTTACCCACAGGAAAGGACGTACCCCGATGTAACGCAATACCCAGCAACGAGCCTGCACATACAATGTGATACCGAGGTGCGTTCTCGTAAAAATACTTAAGAGAGGTGAGAGCTCTCGGAACCTCCTGAACTTCATCAAAAATCAACAGAGAATTGTCAGGGTCAATTTTTCTGCCGACATACAACTCCAAACCCATAATCAAACGTTCGGTATTCAGGTCGGCGGCAAACAATTCAGCCATAGCAGAATTGGAGTCAAAATTTATATAAACGGTATCTCTATACTCTTGTCTGCCAAATTCCTTCATCAGCCAGGTCTTTCCCACCTGACGAGCACCCTCAATAATCAACGGTTTACGGTGTTTACTGCTTTTCCACTTTATTAACTTTTCAATAGCAACTCGGTACATACTCGCACCCCCTGATAATATTATGTATATAGCATAACACTTAATTACAAAAAATGCAACGAGTTTTTGTAGTGTAGCTACACTTTTTACAACGAACTTTGTTTAACAAGTGATAAAGTAAAGTTTCAGAACAAAACAAAAAGCCCTCTGCAAAAAGCAGAGAGCCTGACTTCACTGGTCTTGGTCTATTTCAATTTTGCCGTGGGTTTTCTCAAATTCTGCAACGTGCTTCTTGATAAACTGCTCAATCTCCTTGTTGGCTGAGCGTCCCTCAGACTCTGCCACATAGCGGAATTTCTGAAAAAGAGCTCTGTCAACCCTGAGAGTATATCTCAGAATTTTCTCATCCATAATTACACCTCAAATCCACCAAACCGACAAGTTTAATTTCAAGCATAAAAAAGTAACCGCCCAACTTGCACTTGGACGGTTAGTTTAAAATTATCCATTTAGGTGTCAACCGCTAACGGTTTTCCCTGTAATCTAATTATATATGCTTATATTAAGTTTGTCAACCATAACAGAACACGATGTCATAATAACCATCAAGCTCGTTTACTACATAGACAGTTTTAAAATAAAAATCCGAATACTCGTGATTATAGAAATCAATTAAAATGGCGTCGACCTGCTGTTTTAACTTTCCTGCTGTTAACTGTTTCTGTTCGTTAACAGAACTTACATCAAAAACTCTTAATCCACCTTGTCTGCCATAATACCAACCTGCCCAACTTGGGTCAAGCTCCTCATTATAGGTCATACCAAGAGTTTCAAAGTAGGCATTACAGTAGTCAACTATCTTCTGCATATTCTCTGCTGTGTTCATCTGCTCGAAGGTCAGAGGAGTATCGTCTGTAATTACCACAGGAGCCTCTGTTACAGGTGGCTGTGTTTCCACAGTCTTTGTTTCTACCGGCTTTGGTTTAGGCTTTTCTGTATTGCTTGTGGTGTTGCTGTTAGCATTACTACTTGTATTGTTAGGCTTCTGTGTATTCACAGGAGCATTGTTTTCTGTCTTATCTGTATTTGAAGCAGTTACTTTATTAGGTGTCTGATTATTAACCTCTATTGCCTCAGTAACTTCTTCTGCTTTTGTTGTAGTTTCTGGAGCTGTTGTAGTTTCTCCTACTGTTGTTTCGGTAGGAGCTACGGTAGTAATAGTTGTTGTTTTTATTATTGCCGTAGAGCTGATAACCACTTCGTCTACTGTTGCTTCGTCCATTGTTGCCACAAGCTCAATTTCGGGAGCCTTATTGCAACCGCTTACTGTAAATACTGCTATCAGAGCAGTTAAAATGATACATACATATAACTTAGCTTTCATATCAATATCTCCTTTACTAAATACTATTCTATAACCATTTACTAATATTGACAATCACGTTTGCATAGTATATAATGAAACTACAGAGAAAACCGTGTAAAGCGGTTAGCCTGTAAGGGATTTATTTATGAAAATAATCGCCTTTGACCGTTGGGCGATTATTTTTTTATGTATTTAATGACTTCCGCAAGAGCTACAAGTAATAATACAAGTACAACTGTTTCAGCCATACATATCACCCCCAATCTTTTGGGAGTGCTAACCGCCTTAACTTCTCTGTAGTTTACTCTTTAATTATACTATAAAAAGAAAAGTAAATCAACCTAAGAAACGAAACACCACAACAACCGCCAAGCCTGCTTGTCGCATATTGACAATCGCCTTTGCGTAGTATATAATGAAACTACAGAGAAAACCGTTTAAAGCGGTTAGCCATCGAACAAGGCTATTATATTTCTACGATAACCGTCCA
>JAFTWB010000026.1 GCA_017465505.1 Clostridia bacterium
GCCCAGTCCGTACCAAAACGCTGAGCAAGCATATCGCAAAGAACAATTGCCACGGCGGCGTCAACCACCGCTCTTACCCTGTGCACAATTGCAGGGTCGTGTCTGCCCTTGGCAGAGAGAGTTGTGTTTTCAAAACTCTTCATATTTACCGTGTCCTGCTCCTTAAAAATTGTGGGAGTAGGTCTTACCGCACATCTAAATTTAAGCACATCGCCGTTGGTGATTCCGCCGTTAATGCCGCCGCTTAAGTCCTTTACGGGGGTGATTTTTCCACCTTCGACTCTGAGAGAGCCGTTTACCTCACTGCCAAACATATCGCAAAGCCCAAAGCCGGTGCCAAATTCCACACCCTTAACGCCGGGAATGGAAAACAAAAGATGAGAAATCACGCTTTCCATACTGTCAAACCAAGGCTCACCAAGACCTGCGGGAAGTCCCACAACGGCAGTTTCAAGCACACCGCCTACGCTGTCGCCATTTTCCCTTGCCTTTAAAATCTCAGCCTGCATTTTCTCGCCCTGAGCTGAGTCCAGAACTGCGAAATATGTATCGTTAAGACTCTTTATGTCTTCATTTACGTTTTCAAAATCTCTGTCAGCTACTCCTGCACATTTTGCAACGTGTGTGCCGATTTCAATGCCTTTTTTCTTTAAAGCAAGACGGGCGATTGAGCCTGCGGCAACAAGGGATGAGGTGATTCTTCCGCTGAAATGTCCGCCGCCTCGAAAGTCCTGAAAGCCGTGATATTTACTCTCGGCGGTAAAGTCTGCGTGACCGGGACGGGCAACGAGAGCCATCTCATTATAGTCCTTGCTTTTTGTGTTGGTGTTTCTGATTAAAACTGTGATGGGAGTACCTGTGGTTTTCCCATTAAAAACACCGCTTAAAATCTCAAACTCGTCGGCTTCCTTACGGGGTGTGGAGATTTCCCCCACGGGAGCACGTTGAGAAAGGCATTTTCTGATGTATTCATTATCTATCTCAATACCGGGAGTAAGGCCCGAGAGCACCGCCACCAAAGCTTGTCCGTGGCTCTCTCCCGTAATTGTTATGTTAACGCTTTGTCCGAAGGATGATTTCATAAGTAAAACTGCTCCATTCTCTGTGAAAGCTCGCTTAAGGTTTCCTCTTTGATTTTAAAAGTTCCGATTTCTTCGCAAATAATTACGGAGATTGACGCCTCTCCTGCCTTTTTGTCGTGAGAAGCGGCAGAAAGAAGTGCCTCTTTCTCAGCCTTGAAGGTGGTGGGAAGGTTAAGGCTTGAAAGCACCTTTTTCACTCTTTCCAAAGTGCCATTTTCACAAACTGCCAGAAGTCCCAGAGCAACACACTCTCCGTGATAAAGCTCTCCATTTGCCACGCTTTCAATGGCGTGACCCACGGTGTGGCCGAAGTTAAGCACCTTTCTCAGCCCCGACTCCTTCTCGTCCTCTTCAACAACCCTCTTTTTAATAAGAAGAGAGCCTGCTATAATCTCGTCGATAATGTCCATTGGGTTTTCGCTTTTCTCGATTTTCTCAAAAAGCTCTCTGTCAAAGTTAACTGCCATTTTTACCGCTTCTGCAAGTCCTGCGGAAATCTGACGGCTCGGTAAGGTAGCAAGGGTTTCGGGGTCGATAATAACCGCCTGAGGCTGATAGAAAGCACCCACGATGTTCTTGATTTTGCCGAGGTTTACGGCAACCTTGCCGCCAATGGAAGAGTCCACCTGAGAAAGCACCGTGGTTGGTACGTTATAAAAGCTGACGCCTCTCATAAAGGAAGCCGCCACAAAGCCTGCCAAATCGCCGCAGACACCGCCGCCAACCGCCACAACGCAATCCTTTCTGGTAAAGCCAAGAGAAAGCATTTTTAAGAGAAGCTCTTCAAAAACCTCTATGCTCTTGCTCTCTTCTCCCTGCTTAACAGTGGCTATATAGCCCTCTTTGCACTGCTCTTTAATGCACTGAGCATAAATTTCGGGCACACCCTCGTCGGTGACAATAAGCACCTTTCGGTTAAGGTTTATAAGCTCACCTGCTTTTTTTAAGACGCCTCTTTCTATATAAATGTTATAGTCCGTGTGCTTTAAATCCACATTTATAATCATAATATCACTCACTTCAAATCGGTTTCGTGGGCGAAAGTTCCCACAATTCTCAGCCTGTCGCAACAGGAAGAAAGGGCTTTTAGCATTTTCTGACCCTTTTCGCTGTGGGCGTTGCCGTCCACCTCTACATAGAAGTAATACTGCCACAAAAGCTTTTTCATAGAGCGGCTGCGAAGTGTTCTCATATTAAAGCCGCTGTTACCGATAATTGTAACCGCCTTAGCCAGAGCACCTGCCTCGTTCTTAACTGTGAAAACAAGAATAGACTGCATACTCTTGTCGTCTGCCTCTGTCTTTTTCTCAACCCTTGAGAAAACCGCAAAACGGGTGGTGTTGTTGTTGTTTTCGTTGATGTTTTTCTCCAGAATGTCAAGGCCGTAAAGAGCGGCGGTATCCTCGCTGGCAATTGCCGCAACGCTTTTGTCGTTTAAGTCCGCCACCGCCTTTGCCGCAAGAGCAGTGTTGTTTGCTTCCTGCTTTAAGAGGCCTCTGCTCTTTATATATCCTGCACACTGCATAAGTGCCTGAGGATGGCTGATTACCTTTTTTACGTCCGTTCGGCTTGCACCCTTAACACCAATAAGGTTCTGGGTAATCTCCAAGTCGTAAACGCCGTTTATGTAAAGTGTGCCCTTGAAAAGCAAGTCAATAACCTGAGAAACCTCGCCTGCGTAGCTGTTTTCAATGGGAAGAACGCAACAGTCGCACTCACCGTCTACCACCGCTTTGTAGGCTGATTTGAAATCGCCGTAGGAGTTAAGATTTCCCTCGGGAAAAATCCTCTTGGCGGCAATAAATGCAAAAGCACCCTCAACGCCGCTGTACGCTACCCTTAAGCCGCTCTGAAGCTGGCTCTGATAGCTTTTGGAAAGGTCCATACAGGTCTGCAAAAAGTTAACGTAATAGCTTCTTAAGGCCTCGTCCTCTACAAGAGAAGAGTTTCTGCGGATAACCTCTGCCTCACGCTCAGGGTCAAACACAGGCAGGCCGCGGCTGATTTTGTACTGACCAACCTGAGAGGACGCCTCCATCCTCTTAACAAAGAGCTCAGCCATTTGTTTGTCGATTTCATTTATAGCCTTTCGGGCAGTCTGCAATTTGTCCATAATACGACCTCTTTCCAAACGGTTAACACTGTTAACCAACAAATTATGCTACTTATTATACTACACCCACAGGAAAAGTCAAGGTTTTTCTCCTCTTTTTTCGTTGACAGACCACAGAGGCCGTTGTATCATATATTTTATAAATAGTAAAAGGTGAAACTATGATTTTTAACTTTATGTTTTTCTTCAACAGCCTGCTTCTGGGCGTGGGTCTTGCTATGGACGCTTTCTCTGTTTCTCTGGCAAACGGCCTCAACGAGCCCAAAATGAAAAAAAGGCGTCAGTGCCTTATTGCAGGTGTTTTTGCTTTTTTCCAGTTTATTATGCCCCTTGCAGGCTTTTTCTGCGTACATACGGTGGCAAGCTTTTTCTCTGTTTTTGAAAAGTTCATACCCTTTATCGCTCTCGGGCTTCTGGGCTTTATCGGCGGCAAAATGCTCGTTGAGGGTATCCGCAAAAAGGACGAAGAGGACACCCCCACCGCCCTTACCATTGGTGCACTTATGCTTCAGGGCGTGGCAACTTCCATCGACGCTCTCTCCGTGGGCTTTACTATTTCAGAGTACACTCCCTTCGGTGCCTTCCTTTCCTGCCTGATTATTGCCCTTACCACCTTTATTATATGTATGCTGGGCCTTCTCTTGGGCAAAAAATTCGGCACAAAGCTTAAGAACAAGGCCTCTGTCCTTGGCGGCAGTATTCTTATTTTTATCGGTCTGGAAATTTTTGTTACCGGCTTATTTTAAGAGGTTTAAGAGGTTATTATTATGGAAAACGAAATCACAACCTACTCTGTGAGAGAACAGCTTATTATCGCAGGTATAGAAGAGCTTGAGGCTCACGGAATCGCTGACTTTTCCCTCAGGCGTGTGGCCTCTTCCTGCAACATTTCCTGTACCGCTCCCTATAAGCATTTTCACAGCAAGGAGGAGCTTATTGAGGAAATCTTCAAGTATATAAAATCCCAGCTGGATTTGCTTTTGGAGCAGGTGGCTCAGATTTTCATAGATGACCCTCAGAAAAGACTGGTGGAAAGCGGAATTTCCTACATAAATTTCTGTCTGGCAAACCCTCACTTCCGTGCCATCATCACCCTTTCTGAAGAAACCCTGCCCCTTAAAAATATTGTAAAGCCCTTGCTTGAGCAGTATCTGCCTCACATCAGCCCTGCGGAAATCAAAAGGCGTGAGCTTTTAATCCGCTCTCTCCTTTACGGCTCGGCGGTTATGCTGGAATCAGGCGAGCTGGAGGCAAATGAAGAGTCTATGAGCTCAATCCGTGAAAGCCTCAAACGCACAATCGAAGGCTACTAACCGTTTGCCAGTCGTTAGCCACGACGGGGCAACTCCACCTTTGGAAAGGTTTGATGTAACTTTGACCAGTCATCAACGGTGGGGTTAAATGCAAAAACTGTCCGTAAGGACAATACCACTGCGAAGCAATACCACTGGCAAATGCCAATACCACTCGCCGCAGGCGAATATCACTACCCCTCGCCACGGGTTTGCCACGGCAGGGCGATTCCGCCTTCTGACAGGTTAGATATAAATTGAACCTATGATTAACGGCGGGATTAAAAATTTAATCAACGTCTATTGTAGGGACGATTCAAGAATCGTCCGAGCAAACTTTCTGCTAAACTAAACCTTTCCGGATGGGTACCCCTTCCCCTACAATCATTCATATAAATCGCAGGCAAAGCCTGCCACCACAA
>JAFTWB010000006.1 GCA_017465505.1 Clostridia bacterium
TAAATCTAGCTAATGTTTGTCAAGTCTAAATTTTGCGGATTTGTTTCTAAAAAAGGGTGCAGAAAGTTAACCCGCCAGATTGCGGGCTAAAAAAATTAATGTATAATTAAAGAGATCTATCTGTAGAGCTCCATAGCTCTTGCATAGTAGATTCGGAGGAACTTGTTTACACCAGCCATTTTAGCTACATTGTATGGCTTTCCTTCCTGTTCTTTCTTTAATATGAATTGGTATACAGGATCATCTTGAGGTTTTGTCAGTTTAAGGGCCTGCATAACCTCAAAACAAGCCTTCCGGAGAGCAGAACTGCCACGTTTGGAGATGTGGCGGTTTCTGCTCTCAAATTGTCCGGACTGATATGGCGGTGCATCGTTGCCGGCAAAAGAGTTCAGAGCTTTACCGCTATGAAAGCGCCGTATATCTCCAATCTCAGCAAGGATGACAGGACCCAGCCGGTCACCAACGCCGTTCATTGCACGCAACACCTTGTATTCGGGAATGGTTTCTGCGATGTTTTGCATCTGGGTAATGATTTCATCTGCTGCGTTTTGTGCGGTCGCCAAAAGGTCCACACACTGGTCTTGGGCCGCCCAAATGTAAGGATCTTCGCCCCGGGTAGTAATGCTGTCACGAGCTAACTCATAGATTTCCAGTCCCTTCTTCGGGGCATATCGATCGGGTGTCTTTTTCATGAGAGTAGCATAAGTGGAAAGAAAGCGAGTTTTTCCGATGTGCTGAATCTCGTCAAACGACTTATATCGCTTAATAAAGAGTAATAAGGCACATTTCTCCGGATCTCGGCTTTTCAGTGCAAGAGTTTTCGTAATTCCAGGCATGGTCTGGTCTAGCATATTAATAAGCTGTACCTTGAGTGTTGAAACGAAAGAAATCCGTTGCTGGTACTGTCTGGACAGGAATTTTAGATCTTCATATTTCTGTTCCATATAACTGTACGGAACAAGCTTGTAAGACTTCTCCAAGGCATAAGTTGCGATGCGAAGAGCATCCTTCTTATCTGTTTTTGCTTTACGAATCTCAACATCGCCGTACTTCTTCATCTGGTACGGGTTTACAACACACACCGAAAATCCCTCTTCCTGAAGCTTTTTCAGAACAGGATAATGGTAGTGTCCAGTATACTCCAACAAGATGGTTACAGGTTCATCAAATGTCTTTAAGCGGGATGCAAGAGCATTCATTTCCGGCTGGGTATGTGCCATAGTGAATGGCGTTGCCAAAACAGTACCATAGGAGTCCAGGATGGCAACTGTGCTTTTGGATTTTGAAACATCGATTCCAACAGCAATCATGATGATTCTCCTTTGTGAATGATATTGATCGGTTCCAGCACTTCATAATTCATTCAGATTGGTGCGTAAAACGGGAGCAGCATTCTGTCCCAACTAGCTAAATCGAATGCAGAATGATGAAGGGCGGCTGACACATTTAACTGCGGGCGTGGTGTCCCAATTCCAAATTTCGTCAGACCGGTCTCCTTAATCATATAGGAAAAGCGAAGGCTGTTAAACCCTCGCTTATATATTACCAATTCCAATTTGTTAATCCGTATGTAATATCGAAAAATAGAAACAGTTCCATATAACACATTCGTTGAAGAAATGTGATTTATATGGGGCTGTTTTTTATGTTTTGAAGAATAAAGACACAAATTGTAATGCTAATGTAATGTTTTTCGTGTATCGGTGTAATAATCCCGATGTATATTATTAACTGTTCTAAGGAACAGAAAATTTAGAAATGAGGTATTTATTATGAAAACAAAGAAAAACAGTTTAACAAAGGCTATTGCGTTGGTGCTTATTATCCTTTGCTTTGGTACAGTGGCATTAACAGGTTGTGCAAAAAGCGATGATAGTGCTAACGACGTCGATGTGAAACAGATGTACGTCGACAAGAATAAAGAGTTAGGCATTGATTGGGACACGATTATTGCAAACTTAAAGACGTTAAATATGGAGGATTCAGGCTTTTACCTCGACAAAGAAAACTTAGAGGAAGAAGCCAAGGAGTTTTACACAGTTACTTTTACAAACTACGACCCAACAGTTAAAAATTCCTTCAAGGAAGTTGATAATCAGATGACGATAAGCTATGGTATCAGCACTAAAAACGAGTTTGCCTATGAAACACCTGAGTTTTATGACGAGCCCGTTGTTGAGGTTGATATCTTAAGCAATAGCTCAGGCAAGTATTATTCAGCCGTATATAACGAAGACAAAGAATTGCTTACTGAGGATGGCGAGTGGTTTTTAGACACAGATAAAGATTTAACAATATCGAATTATCTCGATGATTGCCTTATTGCCGTTGGTGTTTTAAAATTTGGTGAGTAAAATGAACACAGAGAAAAAACAAATCAAAAGAAAAGCCCGAGGTCTTGGATTCTTTATAATGGGACACCAGTTGTTTTTCCTGCTTGGTACTACGGTACTGACTGCTATTGTAGGTTCAGCCTTGAGCATTATTGGAATGGAATATCTTGAGAGTGCAACGTTATGTATAACCTCAGATTTAATGCAGCTTGTGGCAGGAATTTTCTTCCTTGTGCTTTACCTTGTGAATCGCAGAAAGATAAAGGAAACTCCAATGGTAAAATCAAAATGCACACCAAAGCTTTTTGTGAAATGCATACTTTCGATTTTCGTAGTTAATATGGTTTTATCCCTAATGGATATGCTTCTTGTGAACTTTACGGGCTTTTCACTAACAATGCCCTCAGAGAGCATGACCAATATGAACCCTCTCTTAATGTTTTTTACAGTTGCAGTTTTTCCCGCTATGGTTGAAGAGCTTTTATACAGAGGCGTCTTGTATAGATTCTTAAGAGGTCACGGCGTGCAGTTCGCCGCAATTACATCCTCAATTATCTTCGGACTAATCCATCTCAACTTCTTGCAGTTCTTTTTTGCAAGCTTTATGGGCGTAGTTTGCTGTTACATATACGAGGCAACAGGCAAAATCAGATACAGTATGCTTTTGCACCTTTTAAATAATTCTGTTTTGGTTTTGTTCAGCATTTTGCCCCTTACAAATGAGGTTAGTGCAATTGTTCAGATTGCTTTAGGAGTTGTGTCACTTGTAGCGGCTATTGTCCATCTTGTGTATAGAAAGAAAAATCACAGTGCTTTAAAAACAGATATAACCAAGAAAACAAAGAAAAACTGTCTCTACTTCTTTACATCGGTTCCAATGACTGTATTTGTACTTGCCTGCCTTGGCGTATGTGCTTATATGTCATTTGCATAATAAATTTATTTTACTGTTGACAATTGCAAAGTTTGTGTTATAATACTGAATGAAAGTTCAATGAATTTATATTCAATGAGGTGCGTTATGACAAGAGAAGAGCAAAAGGCACAACGCCGACAGTTAATAATAACAAATGCGTTGGAGTTGTTTGTTAAAAAAGGCTATTCTGAAACTAAAATTGGTGATATTGCTAAGGCTTCAAATATGAGCGTAGGGCTTATGTTTCATTATTTTGAATCAAAGGAACAACTCTATGCTGAGCTTGTTAAAATGGGAGTTGAGGGAACCAATTTTCCTCAGGAAATGAACTTTGAGAACCCCCTTGATTATTTTAAGTGTTTTTTGGACGAGCTTTTCAAATACGCATTGGCTGAACCTTGGGTGCTTTATATGTTTGTGCTTATGTCACAGGCAAGGCGAGGTGAGGGAGTGCCTGAGTATATCAGAGAAATGGCACTTTCCGTAAATCAGATTCAGCAACCCGCCGAAGTTATCGAGGCAGGGCAGAAATACGGATATTTCAGAGAAGGTAATCCAATGGCTTTGGCTTTTACTTTCTGGAGCAGTGTTCAGGGTGTGATGGAACAGCTTGCAGTTTCTCCTGAGCTTATAAAAAGCGGTGCTTTACCCCAAAGCGATTGGCTTATTGATATTATCAGAGGTGCAAAATGAAGAAGGTAGTGATTATAGGCGGAGGTGTTTCAGGACTTTCCGCAGGAATTTATGCTCAGCAAATGGGCTATGAAACCGAAATATACGAGAAAAACCCAATGGTTGGCGGAGAATGTACCGGTTGGAACAGACAGGGTTATCATATAGATAACTGCATACATTGGCTTACAGGATGTCAGAAGCAGGACGATTTGTATAGCGTATGGAACAACGTCGGTGTACTTGATGACGATGTAAAACTCTATCGTGAGGACTATATATACATGCTTGAGATGGATGGCGTTAAACTTCATTTGTGGCGTGACATTGAAAAAGCCAGAAAAGAATTTCTCAGCATAGCTCCCGAAGACAGTGCTGAAATCAATAAGTTTTTCGATAATGTAAAACTTGCCGAGTGCGTCCGCGTACCTTTTGAAAAAGCTCAGACAGATATGAATTTCATAGAGTTTATGAAATTTGTTATGCCTATGAAAAATATGACCAAGGTTATGAACGAGTACGGGCAGGAATCGGTAAAAGATTTTGCAGAGAGGTTCAAAAATCCTTATGTAAAAGCCATTATGGGCAAGTACTTCAGCGAAAGTTTCTTGGCGTATACACTTATTACATCCTATGCTTTTCTTTCAAGTTCTACTGCCGCAATCCCTATGGGCGGTTCAGTAAGTCTTGTAAATCGTATGATTAAAAGATATAATGACCTTGGCGGAAAAATTTTCACAAACAAATCTGCCGAAAAAGTTAATATTGTTAACGGAAAAGCAGAGTCAGTTTCTTTTGCTGACGGCAGTGAAGTTTCTTGCAACTATGTTATTTGTGCTACAGATACATCGGTGACATTTTCAAAGCTTTTGCCTGAGGAATATATGCCCAAGAATCTGAAAACCTTATATAAAGAAACTAAGGGCTATCGTGTTTCGTCAGGTTTCCATGTTTCTTTTGGTGTGGTAGGTTCTGAGCCGTGCTCCCCAAAAGGTGCAACTATTTTCCCTTGCGAAAAATTCAAAGTAGGCAAGCAGACTTGCGACTTTATGGGAACAAGAATGTATGATTATGACGAAAGCTTATTCCCAAGTGACAAGCGTGTTATTCAGTGCAACTTTTTGCAGGACGAAGAGGACTACGAATACTGGAAAAACTTATATGCCGACAGAGAGCGTTATAACGCAGAAAAGAAACGTATAGCTGATGATGTGGAAAAACGTATCATTAAACAATTTCCTGAGCTTGAAGGCAGATTAAAGCTTCTTTGTACATATTCTCCATATACCTTTACAAAATGGTGCGGAGCTTACAAGGGTGCATATATGAGCTTTTATGAACAAAAAGGCTATAAAGCGCTGACTATGAAGAATAAAATGAAAGGGCTTTCTAATGTTATTCTTGCAGGTCAGTGGACTGCTATGAACGGAGGATTACCTGTTGCGGTAACATCAGGAAAATTCGCTGCACAAAAGTTACCAAAAATTAAAAGCAGATAAAATTTATGAAACTGTTATTAGTATAATAAAAGGAAGATTAAAATGAGCAATTTTAAGTATATTACATTAAGAGAAGCACCAATGCTTTTAGATACAGCCGCAAGCTGGTTTAACAGCAAATGGGGTGTGCCTAAAGAAGCATACCTTGAGTGTATGGAAAGTTACCTCAAGGGCGAAACTGAGCTTGGCTGGTATCTCTGCTTAGACGGTAATAAGATAATTGGCGGTATGGGTGTTATTGAAAATGATTTTCACGACAGAAAAGACCTTACCCCCAATGTTTGTGCCGTTTATACCGAAGTAAGCTACCGCAAGCAAGGTATTGCAGGTGTGCTTCTTAATATGGTAGTGGATGACCTTAAATCCAAGGGTATTTCACCTGTATATCTGGTAACAGATCACACCGGCTTTTACGAGAGATACGGCTGGGAATTTTACTGTATGGCTCAGGGTGACGGCGAGCCTGAAATGACAAGATTATATATTCACAGATAAGGAGAAAATTATGAACATCAAAACACAAAGACTTGAAATTACAGAATTTACACTTGATATGGTTGAGGCAGTGCACCTCAATTCTCTTGACGAGGATAACCGCAAGTATAATCCCAACGAAGTTTTCGAAACAATGGAAATTGCTCAGGACACAGTTGAGTTTCTTATGAGTGTATACGAAAACGGTGACGGTCCTTTGGTATATCCCGTTTTACTTGCTGACGGCACAAATATCGGCTACGTTCAGGCTGTGCCTATGGATGATGATAAGTGGGAAGTAGGCTATCATATCGCAAAGAGTTTTGCAGGCAAAGGCTATGCAACAGAAGCGGTAAAAGCTTTTCTGCCTGTAATCATGAAAGAGCTTGGCATTATCGAAATCCTTGGTATCTGCGTTAGTGAAAATATCGCTTCCATTAAAGTTTTAGAGAAAGTAGGCTTTGTAAAAGAGTTTGAAGGTATGGGTACATATCAGGACGAGGAAAGAGAAATCTGTAAGTACACATACACACTTACTGACTGATTGTGCTTTAAAATTGTTGACAAATCCGATTTTTAGGTGTATCATACAATAAACCCATGAGGGAGTAGCAAGCGGTAAAATACCGTAGCAAGTCAACATCCTGGCAGTTTTTAACTGTCTGGCTTGTTTTAAATTGCCAGACTCATGTATAGAGAATAGCTATACATTGAGTAAATATCCAAGATTTAAAACCCAAGTATAGCTTTCGGCTGTGCTTGGGTTAATTTTTTGTTAGGAATGATACTATGAATAACGTAAACAAAACTTTATATATTCCTTTGTATGGTAAAGCTTATGTCAGCAAAAAAGGAATCATCCTCAAGGACAAAAAGGCAGAAGAAATCTGGGATAAAGAAGGCTTTAAGTTAAAGGGTAAATCAAAATCCAAATGGCTTGCATACTTTATGGGAATGAGGTCTTCGGTTTTTGACATTTGGGTTAAAGAGAAAATGACTGATATGAAAGATTCAGTAATAATCCATATAGGGTGTGGAATGGACAGCCGTGTGTTGAGGGTTGGAACACATAACCACAAGTGGTATGATGTGGACTTTCCCGAGGTTATTTGCGAGCGTAAGATTTATTACGCTGAAACCGAAACCTACAAAATGCTTGAAGGTGACGCAAGAAAACCCCAATGGATAAAAAGAATACCTGAGCGAAGTTCTGCCATTGTGATTATCGAGGGTGTGAGTATGTACCTTAAATCCCATGAGGTGAAGAATCTTATGATTGCTCTTAATAATCACTTTGATAACGTTTCTCTTATGATGGACTGCTACACCGAAATGTCTGCCAGAATCTCGAAATACAAAAATCCCATTAACGATGTGGGTGTTACCGAGGTTTACGGCACTGATAATCCCGAAATCTTTGAAACAAATAATTTCAGATTTATCAAAGAGCATAACATGACTCCCGATAATCTCATAAACGAGCTGAAGGGTATGGAAAAGCTTGTATTCAGAAAACTATATGGCGGGAAATTTTCCAAAAAGATGTATCGTTTGTTTGAATATAAAAGCGTTTAATTTGTTGTTAAGAGGTATACAAAATGGAAGTTTTGGTTGTTAATGGAAAAGAATATACAATCATAAAACTGCTCGGCAAAGGAAAGGGCGGTTATTCCTACCTTGCCGAAAAAGACGGAAAGCAATATGTTTTAAAGCAGATACACCACGAGCCTTGTGCTTATTATACCTTCGGAAACAAAATAGAAGCCGAAAACCATGACTACAAGCGACTTCTCAAAGCGGGTATCAGAATCCCTGAAATGCTTGAAATTGATATAGAAAACGAGCGGATTTTAAAGGAATACATAGAGGGTGATACAATCTTTGATTTGGTGAAAAATGATGTATCAGTTGAGCCTTTCATGGAGCAAATCCGTGAAATGGCAGACAAAGCAAAAAACGCAGGACTTAATATCGACTATTTTCCAACAAATTTTGTAGTTCAAAAGGGCTTGATTTACTATATTGATTACGAGTGCAACGAGTATATGGAAGAATGGAATTTTGAAAACTGGGGTGTTAAGTATTGGTCTAAGACATCTGAGTTTATAGAATATTTAAACAAGAATAATTGATGTAAACTCAGATAATACGCCTAAGAATGATAAAGGACTTGAAAAACCGAAACGTATGGTGTATAATCAAACTACAATTTAACAAACGGGAGCTTGTATACAGGCTGAGAGGAAGGTGTGACCTTCGACCGAGAACCTGATTTGGATAATGCCAACGTAGGGATGCCTGATACAAGGATATTAGGAATAACGAAGTACATTAAGGAAGTTACCAAATCGGTAACTTCCTTTTTTTGTTTTTCAGGAGGTGCTTTTATGGTAAAAATCAACGGAGAAGAACTAAACATTGCAGGCAAGAGTATTGCAGAATACCTTGAGGCAACAAACTATGACCCAAAAAGAATCGCAGTTGAACGAAACGGCGACATTGTCCCAAAAGCTCAGTATGAAGATACTGTGCTTTGTGACGGCGATACGGTTGAGGTTGTCAGCTTTGTGGGAGGTGGCTGAGTGTTCCCAACAAAAGAACAGTGGTACAGAGCCTTGTGTGAAAGACATGGCGAGGATTTACAAGAAAAATTCACATCTGCCACAGTTGCAATCTGCGGACTTGGAGGGCTTGGCTCAAATATTGCGGTTGCTCTTGCTCGTGCAGGTGTCGGTAGGCTTGTGCTCATTGATTTCGATAAGGTGGATATTACAAATCTTCATCGCCAGCAATATAAGGCAGAGCAAATCGGCAGATACAAAACAGAAGCATTAGCCGAAAATCTGAAAGAAATATCACCATATACCGAAATCGTTTTGCATACTGTCAAACTAACGGAAGAAAACACAGTGGATTTACTTGAAGATTCAGATATAATCTGCGAAGCATTTGATAACGCCCAATGTAAGGCACAGCTTGTGAATACTGTGCTTGAAAAAATGCCTCATAAGTATATTGTGGCGGCTTCGGGTATGGCAGGGCTTTTCAGCGCCAATACCATCAAAACGAGAAAAGTAACAAATAAATTCTATTTGTGTGGGGATGAGATAAGCGATGTAAGAGATGGGCTTGGCCTTGTGTCTTCCCGTGTAATGCTTTGTGCTTCTCATCAGGCTCATATGGTTCTGAGAATTTTAGCAAATGAATTTGAAGTTTAAGAAAGAAGGAATAAATATGAATAACGATAAACTTATAATTGGCGGTCACCAGTTTAATTCACGTTTTATCCTTGGCTCAGGTAAGTATTCTATGAAACTTATCGAAGCCGCTGTAAAAGACGCAGGTGCTGAGATAATCACTCTTGCGGTGCGTAGAGCAAACACCAAGGATGCCGAGAATATCCTTGACTATATCCCTGAGGGTGTTACCTTGCTTCCAAACACATCGGGTGCAAGAAATGCACAGGAAGCCGTGCGTATTGCACGCCTTGCCAGAGAGCTTGGTTGCGGTAACTTTGTGAAAATTGAAATTATGCGTGATTCAAAGTACCTTCTGCCTGATAATCAGGAAACTATAAAGGCTACCGAAATTCTTGCAAATGAAGGCTTTGTTGTTATGCCTTATATGTACCCCGATTTAAATGTAGCAAGAGATTTGGTGAGCGCAGGTGCGGCTTCTGTTATGCCTCTGGCTTCACCCATAGGTTCTAACAAAGGCCTTTCAACAAAGGACTTTATTCAGATTCTTATTGATGAAATTGATGTGCCCATTATTGTGGACGCAGGTATAGGCAGACCTTCTCAGGCTTGCGAAGCTATGGAGATGGGGGCCTCTGCTATTATGGCTAATACAGCTCTTGCCACAGCAGGGGATTTACCGATGATGGCTTCTGCTTTTAAAAACGCAATTGAAGCAGGCAGAAAAGCTTACCTTTCAGGACTTGGCAGAGTCCTTACCCGAGGAGCGTCTGCCTCTGACCCTCTCACAGGCTTTTTGAGAGATTAAGGAGTAAATATGGAAAATCAGTTTTTTGTGGATTCTGAGCATTTGTCCGCAGAAGCACTCAATAAAAAACATAGACTTGAGAACGAGCCTTCTTTTCGTACTAATCATATGGAATATATGGAAGGTATGGAGATTATTGAATCCGATGTCTGCTCAAAGGTAATGGAGCATATGAAGTCTTATGATTACAGCAAATATACAGCTTCAAATGTAAAGGCGGCTCTTGAGAGCGATGTGTGTACTATTGAGGATTTCAAGGCTCTTTTATCTCCGGCGGCAAAGCCTTTTCTGGAGCAGATGGCACAACGTGCAAGACTTGAAACAAGCAAGCACTTTGGCAACACAGTATATCTGTTCACACCTCTTTACATAGCAAATTACTGTGAAAATTACTGTGTGTACTGCGGATTTAACTGCTATAACCATATAAAGCGGATGAAGCTGAATATGGAGCAGATTGAAAAAGAAATGAAGGTTATTGCAGACAGCGGTATGGAAGAAATTCTGATTCTCACAGGGGAGAGCAGAGCCAAAAGCGATGTAACGTATATCGGAGAAGCCTGCAAATTGGCACGAAAGTATTTCCGTATGGTAGGGCTTGAGATATACCCCGTTAACACAGATGAGTATAAGTTCCTTCATAAGTGTGGTGCTGATTACATAACCGTATTTCAAGAAACTTATGATTCCGACAAATACGAAAAGCTTCATCTTTTTGGGCATAAGCGTGTATGGCCATATCGTTTTGACGCACAGGAAAGAGCGCTTATGGGCGGAATGAGAGGCGTTGCTTTCTCGGCACTTTTAGGACTTTCGGATTTTCGCAAGGACGCTCTTGCAAGTGCTTTGCATGTGTACTTTTTGCAAAGGAAGTACCCTCACGCCGAAATGTCTTTGTCTTGCCCAAGGCTCAGACCTATTATCAATAACGATAAAATAAACCCTTTGGATGTGGGAGAAAGCGAGCTTTGTCAGGTCCTTTGTGCATACAGGATTTTCCTTCCCTTTGTGGGAATCACCGTGTCCTCTCGTGAAAGTGCTGAGTTCAGAAACGGCATTGTAAAAATTGCCGCAACAAAGGTTTCGGCAGGTGTTTCCACAGGAATAGGGGATCACGAAAGTAAATACACAGGTAAAGAAACCGATGATGTTCAGGGTGACGAGCAGTTTGAAATTGACGATAACCGAAGCCTCGATAAAATGTATGAAGATATGGCAGATGAAGGTCTGCAACCTGTTTTAAATGATTATTTATATGTGTGAGGAAAATATGAAAAATTTTGATTCAAGCTTATATTTTATAACCGATAGCTCAGGCTTTACCGAAGAGGACTTTCTTTATCGTGTAGAGCTTGCTCTTAAAGGTGGCGTAACACTTTTACAACTTCGTGAAAAGGATAAAACTACCCGAGAGTATATCACCCTTGCAGAAAAAGTACATAACCTTACTCAAATGTACAATGTTCCCTTGATAATTGACGATAGGGTAGATGTGGCTTTAGCGGTTAATGCCGAGGGAGTTCATGTGGGGCAAAGCGATATGCCAGTGGACTTGGCAAGAAAACTTATGGGCCAAAACAAGATTGTAGGTGCAACAACAAAAACAGTTGAGCAGGCAGAAGAAGCTTTTGAGCAGGGAGCAGACTATCTTGGTGTAGGTGCAATTTTCCCTACCACCACAAAGGTTAAGACCGTGCTTACCTCTACAGATACTCTCAGAGATATCTGCTGTTCTGTGCCAATACCCGTTAACGCAATCGGCGGACTTAATAAAGACAACATTGATGTTCTTGAAGAAACCCGAATATCAGGAATCTGTGTTGTTTCAGCAATAATGAAAGCTGATGACCCCAAAAAGGCAACAGAAGAACTCAAAGCAAGAGCAAAGGAACTGAACTTATGTTGAAAGGTGCAATATTTGATTTTGACGGAACCCTTGTGGATTCTATGTTCATCTGGGAGACTTTTGGCGAGGATTATTTAAGAAGTCTTGGCAAAGTGCCAAAGGAAAACTTGAATGAAACTTTTGCTACATTTACGCTTGAGCAAGCGGCAGAGTATTATCAAAAGCATTACGATATAACCCTTTCTGTAGAAGAAATAGTCAATGACATAAACAGTATGGTCGCAGAAATTTACAGAGAAAAAGTAGCCTTAAAGTCGGGCGTGGCTGAGTTCTTACAAAAGCTTCATTCAAAGGGTGTAAAGATGTGCATTGCAACCTTAACAGACAAAGACTTGGTTGATGAAGTTCTTGGTAGATTAGGTGTGCGAAAGTATTTTTTTGAAATCTTCACAACTGCCGAGGTTGGCCACAGTAAAAAAGAACCTCACATATACCGCAAGGCTCTTGAGCTTCTGGGAACCGATAGGGAAGATACAATTGTTTTTGAGGACGCTTTTTACGCACTTATGACCGCTAAAAACGATGGCTTTAAGGTAGCTGGTGTTTTCGATAAACACGAAGAATACCAGGTGATGATGAAAGCAAATGCTGATTACTATATTTCCGATTACAACAGCTTTAACTTTACTACACAAATGAAAACCGTTCTGACTATTGCAGGCTCTGACTCAAGCGGTGGAGCAGGAATTCAGGCAGACATCAAAAGCATGACAATGAATGGTGTTTATGCCATGAGTGCTATTACTGCTCTGACCGCACAGAATACAATGGGCGTCAGAGCTATTTGTGAGTCAACGCCTGAGTTCTTAAAAGAACAGCTCGATTCGGTATTTGAGGATATATATCCCAATGCAGTAAAAATAGGTATGGTATCATCCTCGGACCTCATCAGTGTTATTGCAGAAAGGTTAAGCTTTTACAAAGCCAAGAATGTGGTTGTAGACCCCGTTATGATTGCAACCTCAGGTTCAGAATTGATGAAGACAGACGCAGTTAAAACTCTTATAGAAAAGCTGCTTCCTTTAGCAACGCTTGTAACCCCAAACATTCCTGAAGCCGAGGTTTTGTCAGGTCTTGATATCACAAGTAAAGAAGAGATGATGAGTGCTGCAAAATATATAGGGGACACATATAATTGTTCAGTTCTTCTTAAAGGCGGACACAGCGTCAATGACGCCAATGACCTTTTGTATTCAAAGGGTGAGATGATGTGGTTTGAAGGCAAACGAATATCTAACCCCAACACCCACGGCACAGGCTGTACATTGTCGTCGGCAATTGCTTCAAACCTTGCAAAAGGCTTTGACCTTGCTATCTCGGTTCAAAGAGCAAAGGACTATATCTCAGGTGCTTTGTCTGCTCAGCTTGACTTGGGACAAGGTTCAGGACCGATGATGCACAATTTTGACTTGAATTCATCCTTTGTCGAAGGAAATAAATCTGTTTGAAAGGAAGAAATAAAATGAGAAATTACAAAACACAAATGGAAGCCGCAAAACGTGGTATCATCACTCCCGAAATGAAAGCAGTTGCCAAGAAAGAATACAGAACAGAAGAGGAAATCCGTGACCTTGTTGCCAAAGGGCAGGTTTCAATATGTGCAAATAAATTACATACCTGTATTGATCCCAACGGAGTCGGGTCAATGCTTCGCACCAAAATCAATGTAAACCTCGGAGTTTCCCGTGATTGCAAGGATTATAATGTTGAGATGGAAAAGGTTATGGCGGCGGTTAATATGGGGGCTGAGGCGATTATGGATCTTTCCTCTCATGGTAACACTCAGCCTTTCCGTAGAAAGCTTACTGCAGAATGTCCTGCTATGATTGGTACGGTTCCTGTATACGATAGCGTTATCCATTATAAGAGAGACCTTGCAACCCTGACAGCAAAAGACTTTATCGACGTAGTTCGTCTCCATGCTGAGGACGGCGTGGATTTTGTAACCCTTCATTGCGGTATCACTCGAAAGACTATTGATCAGATCAAAAAACACAAGAGAAAAATGAATATTGTTTCCCGTGGCGGTTCACTGGTGTTTGCTTGGATGTGTATGACAGGTGAGGAAAATCCTTTTTACGAGTATTATGATGAGATTCTTGAAATCTGCCGTGAGTATGACGTTACCATTTCTTTAGGGGACGCCTGCCGTCCCGGGTGTCTTGCCGATGGAAGTGATGTGTGTCAGATTGAAGAGCTTGTCCGTCTCGGTGAACTTACCAAACGTGCTTGGGAGAAGGATGTTCAGGTTATGGTTGAGGGTCCCGGGCATATGCCTATGGATCAGATTGAAGCTAATATGAAAATGCAGCAGACTATCTGTATGGGTGCACCTTTCTATGTGCTTGGCCCAATTGTTACAGATATTGCACCGGGATATGACCATATAACTTCTGCTATCGGAGGTGCAATTGCCGCAGCAAGCGGTGCGGCTTTTCTTTGCTATGTTACTCCTGCCGAACATCTGGCACTACCTAATGTAGACGATGTTAAGCAAGGTATTATTGCGTCCAAGATTGCAGCTCATGCCGCAGATATTGCAAAGAAAGTGCCACACGCAAGAGACATAGACGACGCTATGGCAGACGCAAGAAGAACATTTGATTGGGAAAAACAGTGGGAGTGTTCTATTGACCCCAAAACTGCAAAAGAAATCCGCGATAGCCGAGCTCCTGAACAGGAGGATAGTTGCTCTATGTGTGGTAAGTTCTGTGCAGTCAGAAGTATGAATAAGGCATTAAACGGAGAATACATTGATATTTTGTAAGGCGAGAAAATGTTTGTATCATTATAAGTACGAATAAATATTTGTCTGCCCTTACTTTGCCCTGTGTGGAGTTTGTTTCTGAAAGTAGGTAACAGATACGAATGACATATTAAAACCCATACAGGAGATTTGTTGGGTGTTGCTGAGATTATAGATGTGCTGTGATATAATCGTTTTGACAAGCTTTAAGTTGATGTTATATACATTGAAAAAAGCTTAGTTTATGCTCATATCGTCTTGAAATGTATGAGAAAATGTTATAAAATTTATAGTGTGCTTTTATTATTCCGAATTCAGGGTGCTTTCGGCAAAAAGCCTGTATTTATGCGGGTTGCAACGACATTTTACATAAATGTAAAGCCTCGTTGACAGATTGCAAGGGTTAATTGGTGGTGTTTTTCTCTTCAAAATTCTACAATTATTTCGTCACAAAAATTGATGAAATAATTTGGAGGAGAAAATTATGAAAGCAAAAGAATTTTTCAAAAACATCAGTCCCTTTAACAATCGGGAGGATATGTCTAAAGCTTTATACATTATAAAAAAGATGTTGGCATTCTTTTTGATTTACGTACTCTTTGTGGGTATCGGCGAAGTCATTGTTATAGGTATTACAATGGCTATGGGCTACGACCCGCTTCACGGTGTGTTACCTTCAGTTGATGTGGTAATGCTTATGAAGTATTACGGCTTCATTGTGTTTTTTGTTGTAACCTTACTTTATTGCAAGCTGTTTGAAAAAAGAAAGCTCAAGTCTTTAGGATTTAACAAAAAAGTTTTCGACTATTTTATCGGTGCGGTTCTGGCAGTTGTTTTGCTTGTTGTAATTATGTTTGTATGCTGTGTTGCAGGGGTAATGAGCTTTGGCGGATTTACATCCGTTACAGATGTTTTATATTTATTAGCATTGTTTGCAGGTTTCTCAATTCAGGGATCAGCAGAAGAGCTTGTTTGCAGAGGTTTTCTTTTACCCTCACTTTTAAAGAAGACATCCTTGCCTGTTGCAGTTTTAGTAAGCTCCACAGCTTTTGCACTGCCTCATCTGCCCACAGTTCTTGAGGCAGACCCACAGTTTGCGTTGATAGGTGTAATTAACCTTTATCTTGTATCCGCAGTGTTCTCATTGCTGTTTATTCTTCGCAGTAATATTTATATTGTGTGCGGACTTCACAGTGTGTGGAACTTTGTTCTTAATGGTGCAATGGGCTTGTCTGTAAGCGGCAGCAATAGTAACGAAAATTCTCTTTTGAATTTTAACGTTAATGCTCAGAATATTCTCAGCGGCGGTGCATACGGAGTGGAAGCAAGTGTTGTTACGGCTGTTTTGTTAGGAATTGCTATAGTTGTTTTAGTGAAACTTTGTCACAAAAGAGGAATTAAAAATGGATTTTAATAATAGATTATATCAACTCAGAAAACAGAAAGGACTATCCCAAGAAGAGCTTGCCAACAGGCTGAATGTGTCACGTCAGACGGTTTCAAAATGGGAGGTAGGCGACTCAACTCCCGATATGGAAAAACTCATTGCAATGAGCGACCTTTTTGATGTTTCCCTTGATAAGCTTGTTATGGGAAAGGAAGATGAAGAAAAACCGCCCTCAACCACAAAGTCAGAGTTGGTAACCGTTCTTAATGAAAAGGTGCTGACTAATAAGAACAAGAAAAGGGCTAAAAGCATACTGAAAGTGGTGGGAATCATTTTGGCTGCAATACTGCTTATTGATGTGATTTCTATGATTATCTATTTTGCAGTGAACGGTATGCCTCTTTAAGTTTCTTAAATATATTTATGTAAGTGAAAGGCTGATGTAATCCGTAATGGAAAACATCAGCCCTTAATTTTGGTTTTAAAATTTTGTTTCACGTCCCGAAACAGAATTTAAGGATTATTTAATAATTTAAGATTTATAATGTAGTCACTGAAGAAAAACAAAGAAAATTTTTAAAGGAGCGTATTTTTATGTTAAAGTATTTTTTAATCGTATTGGTAATTTTATTAGTGGTGGCACTGGTAGGATGTGTAAGTAAGCCTGCTGTTTTGGACAGCACAAAAACCTACAGCATAACAAAAGACATTCATTCTTTGAATGTTGAGATTAACGCCGCGGATTTTGTTATTGTGCAGGGCGATAAATTCTCTGTTGAGAGCAATCTGAAGAACCTTTCAGTTTCTGTAGAAGAGGGAGTATTAAAGATTGTGGAGAAAACAAGATTCGCCCGTAACTATAACGGTGCTTCTCTTAAGCTGTGCATCCCTGAGGGTATGACTTTTGAAAATGCAAACATTAAGACAGGGGCAAGCAAATTAACTGCCGAGTCTTTTTCAGCCAATACTTTAGAGCTTAAAACAGGTGCAGGCAGAGTAGAGTTTTATCGTCTTGTAGCCTCTGAAAAAGCTAACATCAAGGGCGGTGCAGGAGAAATCAGCATTAAAGACGGCAGCCTTAACAACCTGACACTTGATTTAGGCGTAGGCGAGCTTAATATGAAGGCTCAGCTTATTGGCGAAAGCAACCTTAAATTCGGTGTTGGCGAATCTGATATTACACTTCTCGGCAACAGAGCAGATTATAGCTTTGATATCAAGAACGGTGTGGGCAATATCACCGTTGACGGTGAAAATTCTGCATTTTTTGCTAACAGCACAAAGGGCGAAAGCCTTGTAAAAATCAAAGGTGGCGTTGGCTCAACCAATATAACATTTCAGGAATAATAAATTTATTTTATTTGCTGGAAAAATCTCATTTGGTACTTTATAATATTTAATGATTATTTAATAATTTAAGATTTATAATGTGACCTGTAAGATAAAAAGAGAGAAAAGGAGTCACACAAATGTATTTAAACATTCTTAAACGAGATTTAAAACGCAAAAAGACAATGAATGTAATCCTGCTTATATTTGTTATGCTCTCTGCTATGTTTATGGCAAGCAGCGTTAATAACATCTTAGCGGTTACCTCAGGACTTGATTATTTCTTCGAAAAAGCCGATATGGCTGACTACTATGTCATAGCAATTGACGGTGACGGCAAGAAAATGCAGAATTCACTTGATAATCTCAGTTCTGTAACCGATTACCGCAGGGAAGAAACGCTATATGGTTCGGGCACAAATATCGAAGTAAAGGGCAAAGCTCTTAATGATATGAACAAAGCGACTCTTATTATGTCTGTTGATAACGCAAAGCTTAACTACTTTACTTCAAATAATGAAAAGATAACTGAGGTAAAGAAGGGCAAAGCCTATGTTTCAGGTACGTTTGCAAGTGATAATAACCTAAGTGTCGGCGACAAGTTCACCCTTGTGATTGGCGACACCGAAAAAGAGTTTGAGTATATGGGCAGAGCCAAGGACGCTTTATTAGGCTCAGAGTTTATGGGTAATCTGAGATTTATCCTTAATAACGAAGACTATGAATATCTCTGTAGCGATAAAGAGGCAATCAGCCGTCAGGGCGGTACTTATTATATTGACACTACCGACATTTCAGAGGTTGAGTCCTTGATAGGCGAGCAGGGCGGAGTGCTTTTAAGTGTAAACAACGACACCATTCAAACAACCTACATTGTGTCAATGATTGTAGCGGCTTTGCTTCTTATTGTAAGCTTATTCCTTATAGTAATTTCCTTTGTAGTTTTAAAACACACCATCGGCTTTACTATTGACGAAGAGTTCCGTGAAATCGGTGTAATGAAAGCTATCGGTATGAAAAACAACTCAATCAGAGCACTTTACCTTACTAAGTATTTTGCAATTGCAGTGTTAGGTTCAGCATTGGGCTTTGCTTTTAGTATGCCTTTTTCCGATATGATGCTTAATTTAGTAAGCTCATCAATGTATATCGACAGCGAAAACTCCGTTATGATTTCACTTCTTTGCAGTCTTGCAGTAATCTTAATAACTCTGCTTTTCTGCTGGAGCAGTACAAAGAAAATAAAAAAGCTTTCTCCAATTGATGCCGTAAGAAACGGTACTACCGGTGAGCGATTCAGAAAGAAAAGCCTTATGCACCTTTCAAAAAGCAAGCTTAATTCCACCGCTTTTCTTGCCGCTAACGATATCGTAAGTGCACCTAAGAAATATTCAATCGTTACAGGCGTTTTCGCAATGCTTATACTCCTTGTAATGATTCTTGCTAACACAGCAAACACCTTGAACAGTGAAAAACTCCTGTTTTTGTTTGGCTGTACTGAAAGCGATGCTTACGTTACTTTTACTGACGAGGTTATGCAGGCTATGGGTGCAGATGTAGATTCACAGGCTGTACTTAACGAAACTATCAAGGATATTGAAAAAACACTTGAAGATAACGGTATGCCCGGCAAGGTGCACATTGAAAGCACATATAACACAACAGTTCTTACAGACGATTTAAAAACAAGTGTAGCTTTTCAGTATTGCCCGGATACAAAAGCTGGGGATTACACCTACAGCGAGGGTGTTGCACCTGAAAACGCAGAGGAAGTTGCATTATCATCTCTTGTAGCAGAAAAGCTTGGTGTTAAAGTAGGTGATACAATCACTTTCCTCATTGAAGGTGAAGAAAAAGACTGTATGGTAACTGCACTTTTCCAGTCTATGAATCAGCTTGGCAGTGTAGGCAGACTTCACGAAGATTTTGATGTATCAAAGCTTGATTTGTTAAACGCTTTCTCGTTCCAGATTGATTTTGATGATGAAATCAGCAAGGCTGAATGTGAAAACAGAATTGAAAAGCTTAAGGTTATTTACGATACCGAACTTGTTTACAGTTGTGCTGGCTTTGTAAAAGACTCAACAGGTGCGGCTGATACAATCAGTATGGTGAAAAATATGGTGCTTATCATAACACTTCTTGTTGTAGTTTTAATCGCGGTGCTTATGGAGCGTTCCTTTATCTCAGCTGAAAAATCTGAAATTGCTTTGATGAAAGCAATGGGCTTTAAAAACAAATCCATAATCTGGCACCATACTTTAAGATTTGGCATTGTAGCCTTTGTAGCTTCAATCCTGGCGGCGATTTTCTGTATGCCTTTAACCAAGCTTACAATTGACCCTGTCTTTGCGGTTATGGGTGCAGTACGTGGCGTTGGCTACGAAATCGTACCTTTTGAAATCTTCCTTATGTACCCTGCAATTATTGTAGCGGTTACAATCATCTCGGCATTTTTCACTTCCATTTATACAAACACAATCAAGGCACTTGATGCTTCTAATATAGAGTAATCAGTAAGGAGAATTATTATGAACACAGTACTTTATGTTAATGACCTTTGCAAAACATATATCACAAACAAACGCCAGAACAATGTTCTAAAGAACGTAAACTTCAAAGTAAACGAGGGCGAAATGGTTGCAATTATGGGCCCTTCGGGCTCAGGTAAATCCACACTTTTATACACCGTTTCAGGTATGGACAGAATGACCGCAGGCGAGGTTATGTTCAATGGCAGAAACATTGAAAAGCTCAGCGACAACGAGCTTGCACAGCTTCGCCTTGACGATATGGGCTTTATCTTCCAGCAGATGTATATGCTCAAAAACCTTACTGTTCTCGATAACATCATTCTCCCTGCCGTAAAGAGCACAAAGAAAAAAGAGAGCCGTGCCGAAATCGCAGAACGTGGCTTAAAGCTTATGAAAAAGCTTGGCATTGAAGACATCGCAAACAACGACATCAACGAGGTTTCAGGCGGTCAGCTCCAGAGAGCTTGTATCTGCCGCAGTATGATAAATAACCCTGCTGTTATTTTTGCCGACGAGCCTACAGGTGCATTAAACCGCACATCTTCCGATGAAGTTATGGAAGAGCTTTCAAAATTAAACCAAGAGGGTACAACAATTATGCTTGTAACCCACGACGCAAAGGTTGCCGCAAAATGCTCAAGAGTCCTCTTTATCGTTGACGGTAACATCAAGGGCGAGTATAATGTTGATGTAACTGCTGCTCTCAGAGACAGGGAGCGAGCACTTAACAACTGGCTTATGGAAATGGGTTTTTAATATGGATATACTTATCGTTGAAGACAACAAAGAACTTTTAACACTTCTCACAGATTTTTTAAGGGCTGAGGGTTACACCGTCAGCACCGCAGAAAACGGAGAAAAAGCCTTGTCCCTGTACGAAAAGTACGGGGCAAGGCTTGTGTTGCTTGATATAAATTTGCCGGGTATGGACGGCTTTGCCGTTTGCGAAAAAATCCGCCAAAGCGGTAACACCCCTATCCTTATGCTTACAGCCCGTGTCAGCAAAGAGGATAAATTAAACGGTCTTATTTTAGGAGCGGATGATTACATCGAAAAGCCCTACGACATTGACATTCTCCTTGCAAAAATCAAGGGCATTTTCAAACGCAGATTTGCCGAAGACAAGTTAACTGAGGGTGATTTAACTCTTAATCTCGTAACCCAAAGTGTCACAAAAGGCGACAAAGCTATTGAGATGACCGCAAAGGAATTTGAGCTTTTAAAAATGCTTATAGAAAACAAGGGCCAGACTATGACCAAAGACAGGCTTTTTAACTCAATCTGGGGAATAGACAGCGAGTCAGAGGCTCAGACCCTCACAGTACACATCAAATGGCTGAGAGAAAAGATTGAATCAGACCCCAAAAATCCTGCTCACATCCTTACCGTCTGGGGCAAGGGCTACCGCTGGGAGGATTAAGATGAAAAGCTTTAATAAAGTCATAGCCATAGCTCTTGCAGTTATTGTTCTTGCCTTTGCGGCTGTTAATCTTATCCCAAGATTTATGAGAGAGTCGGCAAGTGTTTTAAATGTAGAAATCAACCGAGTTGTCCGTGAGATTGAAGAATCGAAAAGTATTCCCGATACAGATAAGTACACCACCATTTCAGGTGTATACAAGCAAAGCACAAATGAAGATTTCTTTGTATCTGACAATGAGTATGTAATCAGAGAAATCGACAGCTCACTTTATCGCATTGAGTACTTTGAGCAAACCGAAAGCAAGGGCGGAATGCTTTATACAAATATTGCTTTGGGTGTGTTTTCGCTCCTTGTAATTGCTGTGCTTTTTTATATCCGTCATAATATCATAAAGCCCTTCTCACAGATTACAAACCTTCCTTACGAGCTTTCTAAAGGCAATCTTATTATACCTCTTAGAGAGAGCAAAAACCGATTCTTCGGCAAATTTCTCTGGGGACTTGATATGCTCAGAGAAAAGCTTGAAGAGTCAAAGAGGGCTGAGCTTGAGCTTAAAAAAGAGAAAAAGACAATGCTTTTGTCCCTTTCTCACGATATAAAGACGCCTCTTTCTGCAATCAAGCTTTACTCAAAGGCTCTTTCAAGCGGAATTTACAAAGAGCCAAATAAGCAACAGGAGGTATATGAAAGTATAAACACAAAGGCGGATGAAATCGAAAGGCTTGTATCGGAAATTATGCGAAACGAAACCGAGGATATTATCGCCTTTGACGTCAAAAACGGCGAATTTTATCTGTCTGAAGTTATAAACAGCATAAAATCCTATTACAGCGACAAGCTTGAAAATACTGATTTTTTGGTTGCTCACTTTAGCGATTGCATTATTAACGGCGACTGTGACCGCTTTGTTGAGGTGCTTCAGAATATTATGGAAAACGCCATTAAATACGGCGACGGCAACCATATAGCCATAAGCTTTTCTGACGAAGAGGATTGTAGAATTATTACAGTAAAAAACAGCGGTTGTACTTTAGACGAAAGCGAGCTTGCACATATCTTCGACAGTTTCTACCGAGGCTCAAACGTAGGCTTAAAACCAGGCAACGGCCTTGGACTCTACATTTGTCGTCAGCTCACCCGTGCCATGGGCGGCGATATCTTCGCAGAAATCGAAAACAGCAATATGTGCGTTTCGGTTGTATGTAAAAAGAAGTAAAATAACCGATAAATAAGAATTTGCAAGCGTGACGCTTGACCCGATTCCGCCTATTTATAAATGTATTTTACAATAATGTTTCTTTAACGGCGGAGATAGTAAGTACATTTTATACCGCCGTTTATGAGGGTGAGTTTTACACCAAAACTTTTCCAAAGGCGGAGTTGCCCTGCGGGTGGCTAACCCGCAAATTCTAATTTGTAGAACAGAAAGGAAAATAAAATGTTAATGATAACTGATACATATAATTTAAAAGATATTTATGATTTTCAGCTTAGCTTCAAAACACCATACTTTTTTGATGTGGATTTCGAAGATTGGAAAAAGTCCTTTGAAGACGATATCGACGGCGAGGGCAGAAAGCTGTTCAAAGAGTTTTTTGTAAAAGCAGTTTATGATGAAAAAGTGCTTTTGGGCTTTGTTCAGTACGGTAAAACCGCCTTTGGCTTTGATGATAACGGTGAGATTTCAAGTGATATTTCATACCCTGTTATCCGCAATCTGTATTTTAAAGAGGACAGAGCAGATGCAGGTAACTTGCTGATAAATGAAGCTGTGACGAGCCTTGGTGCAGACAAGCAGGTATACGCATTCTTTCATTACTTTGGTATGACCTGTTTTGCCCGTCACGGCAAGCTTTTTGAAAACAACGCTCATATTGATTCCTTGCTTAAAGAAAATGGCTTTGAAGTTGAACACGAAAACGTGTACTACTCATCTGTTTTAACTGAGAGCAAAAACTCTGAGGTAATGCTCACTGCAGATGATTTGACAAAAGGCAATCATCAGTATATTGACTTCAAAATTGACGGCAATCAGGTTGGCGGTTGCGAGATGCATTATCTGAGCGACACTACGGCATATCTTCGCTGGATTTATGTCAACGGCGATATAGTAGGCAAGGGTATAGGCACAAAATGCATGAATGCTTTGAAGGCTTTTCTTTATGAAAAAGGCATTGCTCGTTTTGACACCGACACAGCCCTTGATAATAAAATAGCACAGCATTATTACGAGAAAAACAGCTTTACTCGTGAGGGTATTACAAGAAGCTACTATAAAATTCAGCTTAAATAAAAGAAACAGTAAACGCCTATCGGTTTTATAAATCGGTAGGCGTTATTTTGAAATAAAACCTTTAATAATTAAAACTTTTATGATAAAATGTAAAAATCACCTAGCGTAAGGTGTTGCTTGTGACGCTGCGTAATGCTTTATAATGGCGTTAAAAGGGAGGAAAAAGCTATGTCCAAATACACAACAGGAGAGGTTGCAAAGCTCTGCGGAGTTTCTGTAAGAACAGTGCAGTATTATGACTCCAGAAATCTTCTGGTTCCCAGTGAGCTTACTGAGGGTGGTCGCAGACTTTATAACGACGACGACCTCAAAAAAATGAAAATCATCTGCTTTCTCAGAGAGGCAGGACTTCCTATCAACAGTATAAGTGCTTTATTTCAGGAGGAAAACCCCGAAAATATAATTTCGGTTTTGCTTTCTCAGCAGGAAAAGACACTGAGAGAAGAAGTTGAGGAGCGTGAAAAGCAGCTTTCTATTATAGAAAGTGTTAAGAAAGAAATGAAAGAGATTGAGAACTTCTCGGTTGAATCCATCGGCGACATAGCTCATCTTATGAAAAACAGAATCAAACTCAGAAAAATACGGGCAACACTTTTACTGTCAGGTATTCCTGTTACGGCTTTGCAGTGGGTATCTGTTATATTGTGGATTACTCAGGGGCTTTGGTGGCTCTTTGCGGTATGGACAGTTGGGGCTGTTTTGTGGGGTATATGGGTATCAGTTTATTATTTCAAAAGCGTTGCCTATATCTGTCCTTATTGCCACGAGGTGTTTAAACCGGACTTTAAAGAAGCTTTCTTTGCTTATCATACACCTAAGATGCGTCGCTTAACCTGTCCCAAATGCAGTCACAAAGGACTTTGTATTGAGGTTTTTGCCGATAACGAAAGCTCAGATAGCTTATAGCATAAAAAATCCGTGATTCACTAAAGAGTAGTGAGTCACGGATTTCTTTATTTACAGTTTTAGGTTTATACGTTTAAATGTGCTTTTTGTTGAATATGGGAACGCTGACTATTACAGAAATAACTGAAATTGAAACTGCAATTATAATTGCAGGGATGTAATGGCTGACTTCTTCAAGTCCGTAAATAACAGGGTTTGAATTCATCAGAAGGGTGGGCATATAATCGCCGATTTTCGGCA
The DNA here is from genome assembly GCA_017465505.1 of Clostridia bacterium. Classification (GTDB taxonomy): domain Bacteria; phylum Bacillota; class Clostridia; order Oscillospirales; family Acutalibacteraceae; genus Ruminococcoides. Next base: position 24,664 of record JAFTWB010000006.1, read on the forward strand.
GACTTCCTATTAAGTAAGAGCCCAGTATCACACCGCCGGTGCCTGCCAATACAAGGATGTTGTTCTTGGCAATTACAGAGAATAAAACCGAAAGGCAAATAGCCATTACGCCCAGTATCCACCAGTTAAGAGCCATAAAGGTCAGGTTCTCTGCTACAGTATTGTCCCATAGAATATTATTGAACAGATAGGTTAAGCCGTAACACATAAAGTATTCGGCGGTCCATAGGGTGAGCATTACAAAGGTTTTTGAAATAAGCACGGTGTGCCTCTTAAGACCTTTTGTAAGAGTAAGCACCAAGGTGCCTTTTTGATATTCCTTAGTAAAAATACTGCTTTCTAAAAGCATAAATACAATCAGTGCCATAGGTGCATTTTTAATAAACTGTAGCCAAGAGTCCATAGCGGTAACTTCGCCTGCGGTAATTTCCATACCGCCCTGCATAGACTCAGAGAGCATTTCAATTATGACAGGTGTAAACTTTGCAATCATAGGATTTATTATAGCAAAAAGTATAAATACGCCTGTAAGTATTATAATCTTTGCTGAGCGAAAATGCTCCATAAACTCTTTTTTAGTAAAGCTTAATAATGATTTCATTTCTTTACAACCTCCATAAACATTGACTCTAAAGTGGGTTCAACTCTTTCTATTTTAAGAACGGGTAACTTTTTGTCAGTAATAAAGTTCATAACCTCAAACAAACTGTGTTGATTTTCCTTGAACTTAAGCATTGTGCGACCTGTTTGATTTAGATGTGTGAAAGCCGAGGTAAGCACCCTTAGCTCTTTTTCGGTTTCGGTTTCAATAATATATTCGTCGGTTCTGTATGTAGACTTGATGTCGCCGATTTTGCCCTGAATTGCTACAGTGCCTTCGTTAAGAAAAGCAATGTCGGTACATATTTTTTCAACATCAGAAAGAATATGAGTGGAGAAAAGAACGGTGGTTTCGTTCTTAACCGCCATAAGAATGTCCAGAATCTCTTTACGGCCCACAGGGTCAAGTGCAGAGGTAGGCTCGTCGCAGATAAGAAGCTTAGGCTTGTTAAGAAGTGCCTGTGCAATGCCAAGGCGTTGTTTCATTCCTCGCGAAAAGCCTTTGATGCGGTGCGTTTCACCCTTAAGTCCCACAAGCTCCAGAAGCTCATCTGCCCGCTTTGTCCTCTCTGCTTTTGAAAGTCCTGTAATCTCTCCGCAGAAGTGAAGGTATTCTGTAGGTGACATAAAAGAATAATATTCGGGAACATCAGGAAGATATCCTATATATTGGTTAGTAGATGTCTGACCGAAAACCACCTTTTCGCCGTTAACAAAAATTTCGCCTTCGTCGGGCTTCATAAGTCCCAGTATGGTTTTCATTGTGGTTGTTTTGCCTGCACCATTTTTTCCTATAAATCCGAAAATACTTTTTTCAGGCACGGTAAGGCTGAGCTCTTTAAGCACCTCTTTGTCGCCGAAACGCTTTTTTAGGTTTTCGATTTTAAGCATATCCATAATGTATACTCCTTTAGTAATTTTTAAATTGTTGTGCAAAATTCTTTAAAAGAACTAATTGCTCTTTGCATACCCTAATATACACCATTACCCGACGTCACAAGCAATACCTTACGCAGGGTGATTTTTCAAAAAAACTAAAAAAATACGGGTTATAATGCGATTAAAGAATATTAACCCTGAAACAGGATTGTTTCAGCCTGAAATTTATATTTCAGACCATTTCATGGCATTTTCGCCTGTGATTTTGAAAAAATTTAGAATTCTTAATTTTTTTAAGGATTATTTAATAATTTAAGATTTATAATGTAGCCAATGAAGAAAATAAATAAATTTTTAAGGAGTGTATTTTTATGTTAAAGTATTTTTTAATTGCAGTAGTGGGTTTATCTTTGGTAGCATTAGTGGGTTGTGTTGTTCGCACTCCCGTTGTTGGCGAGCAGAAAACATATAGGATAGGATCTGACATTCATTCTTTGGATATTAAGATTAGCGCCGCTGAATTTGTTATCGAGCAGGGTGAAGAATTAATTGTTGAAAGCAATCTTAAGAACCTTACCGTTACCGAGCAGGATGGAGTCCTTATGCTTATTGATAAAACAAAGAGTGCAGTAAGCTACGCTGACGCAAAGCTTAAGCTCACCATACCTGAAGGCAAGCTTTTTGAAGATGCAAGCATTTCCACAGGTGCAGGTAAACTGAGTGCAAAGACTTTGTCTGCAAACACAATGGAGCTTAAGACTGGTGCAGGTCAGGTAGAGTTTGAACATCTTGAGGTAAACAGTGATGTAAAGATTAAAGGCGGTGCAGGTGAAATCACCGTTTTGGACGGCACACTTAATAATCTTTCTCTTAATTTAGGTGTTGGCGAGTTTAATATGACAGCAAAGCTCAAAGGCGAAAGTAACCTTAAATTCGGTGTTGGTCAGTCCAACTTAACCTTAATCGGCAGCAAGAACGATTATAGATTTGATGTTGAAAACGGTATCGGCAAAATTTCTATCGATAATTCATCTGCAACTTTTTATGCTGATGTAGGAAACGGCGAAAACCTTGTGAAAATTACGGGCGGTGTAGGTGAAACCAACATTGAATTTCAGGAGTAATTGCTGAATAGTTTTATCAATTATTGATTTAAGGTATATGAAAAATAGAGTTGCCCTGTGGGAAGATTTGGTTTTCTCACAGGGAATTCGGTTTTACTGTGAAAAATCTGTTTTGTCTTATATAATAAATGATTATAAGGTTGCGGCAAAATGTTCAGGAGTCCTCTTTATCGTTGACGGTAACATCAAGGGCGAGTATAATGTGGATGTAACTGCTGCTCTCAGAGACAGAGAGCGAGCACTTAACAACTGGCTTATGGAAATGGGTTTTTAAGATGGATATACTTAAGAAAAATGGCTTAAGAATCTGTACGGCGATGAGTATGTGCAGTACTGCAAAAGAGTAAACAGGTGCATACCTTGGTTTTCAAAGCACAGAGATATAAAGGAATAATAAAATAAAAGTAAATCTGTTTTAAAAGCTGATAGCATACGTTTAATAGTATTTGCTAAATAAGCAAATTAAAGTTTGCAAGGTAACCTTATGAGGGTGGTTATACTTTTGAAATAGATTACAGTATAAAACCAGGCTGGTTCACAATTGAGCCAGCCTGGTTGAGCATTTGTTTGTATGTTTTAATTTTGGTGCCTTTAAATATTTGTATTTACTTCTGTGTTTTAGTTGGTTGAAAGCATAACCTTGTCACTGGTGAACTGACTGCCGCTGGACGCTTCGAACATCTGAAGAAGCTGGTCAATGGTGAGCTTTTTCTTTTCCTCGCCTTTAACATCAACCACAATTCTGCCTTCGTGCATCATAATCAGACGATTGCCCACTCTTATGGCGTCTGCCATATTGTGCGTAATCATAATTGTTTTAAGGTTGTTTTTTTCAACTATTTCTTCTGTAATATCAAGCACCTTTTTTGCAGTTTTGGGGTCAAGAGCTGCGGTATGCTCATCCAGAAGCAGTACCTTAGGCTTGTTGAGAGTTGCCATAAGCAGTGTCAGAGCCTGACGTTGACCGCCTGAGAGAAGTCCTACTTTTGCAGTGAGTCTGTCCTCAAGGCCTAAGTCAAGAACTTTCAGCAGTTCTTTGTACTCTGCTCGTTCTTTCTTTGCAATGCCTGAACGTAAAGTTCTTCTTTTGCCTCTGCGTGCGGCAAGGGCTAAGTTTTCTTCAATCTGCATATCAGCCGCAGTGCCTGTCATAGGGTCCTGAAAAACTCTGCCTAAATATTTTGCTCGTTTATACTCAGGAAGCTTTGTAACATCAATTCCGTCAATTACAATACTGCCGCAGTCCACAGGGTAAACACCTGCAATCATATTGAGCATTGTAGATTTACCTGCACCATTACCGCCGATAACTGTAACAAAATCTCCTTCATCCAAATGAAGGTTTATGCCGTTTAAGGCTTTCTTTTCGTTAATGGTTCCGGGGTTAAAGGTTTTTCTTACGTCAAATATATCAAGCATTTCTTTTATCCCCTTTCTTTGAACCTTTAACGTGGTTTTCGTTATATTTTCTCTTCCAGTAGGGAATAGCAAGAAAGATTGCAACAATGGTTGCCGAGAGAAGCTTTAAGAGGTTTGCGTCAAATCCCAAGGTAATAACCGCCTGAATAACGATGTAGTAAATGATAGAGCCAAGTGCCACAGACAAAAGCTTAAGTGCGAAATTTCTGAAGATTTTTCCAAAGAGTGCTTCGCCGATAATAACTGCCGCAAGACCGATAACAATAGCACCCTGACCCATTTTAACATCCGCAAAGCCCTGATACTGAGCGAGAAATGCACCGGAAAATGCAACAAGTCCGTTTGAAAGCATAATACCAAGAACCTTGTTGAAGCTTGTGTTGATACCCTGCGCACGGCTCATGTTAAGGTTAGAGCCTGTGGCACGAATAGCACTTCCCATTTCTGTTCCGAAGAACCAGTAAAGCACTGCAATAAGAACTATAAGAACAATGCCTACGGTAATAAGGGGGTTGTGAAAAGCAAATTCCTTTACCCAACGGAGAGACACCAGAAGGTCGGTGTTATTAACATTTACCGATTGGTTAGCCTTGCCCATTATCTTAAGGTTAATGGAGTAAAGGGATAGCTGAGTAAGAATACCCGCAAGAATAGGCGGAATACCCATAAGTGTGTGTAAAAGTCCTGTAATAGCACCTGCAAGAAGGCCTGCAATAAAAGAAAGAAGCATAGCAAGCCACAGGTTGCAACCGCCCAAAATAAGCATAACACCAACTGCTCCGCCTGTTGCAAAGGAGCCGTCAACCGTAAGGTCGGGAATATCAAGTATGCGATAGGTAATGTAAACGCCAATTGCCATTATGCCCCATATAAGTCCCTGAGAAACAGAGCCCGGCAGGGCATTGAAAAGCTGAAGTAAAATTTCCATGTCAGTCCACCTTTGTCATTAGATTAGGGAAAGAGCCGGAGAATTCTTCTCCGGCTGGAATGCTGCTTTGTATCTTATGTTCTTAGTTTGCTTCGATTGCTTCGTAGCCATCAAGAGGTGTAAGTCCCAGAGCTTCACAGTTCTGCTTGTTGTATTTGGGAGTCTGCTTCTCAGCATATTCAATGGGCATTGTGGAAATGTCTGCACCGTCTCTGAGAATTTTAACTGCCATCTTACCTGTTGTGTAGCCAAGGTCATAGTAGCTGATAGAAAGTGTTGCAATACCGCAACCTGAGCAGATACCCTCTTCGCCAGCGATTACGGGAACTTTCTTAGGCTCGCAGATGTTGTCGATGATACCAGTGTTCTCAGCTACTGTGTTATCTGTGGGAACATAGATTACATCGCAGTTGTCAGCAGCAGTGGTACAAATCTGAGCAAGGTCGTTGGAATCTGTGAAGGGATACAGAGTAGCGGTAAGACCCTTTGCTTCGAGCTCTGCCTTTACAACATCAACCTGATACTGGCTGTTAGCTTCCTTTGAGCAGTAGAGAAGACCAACTGCTTTTGCGTCGGGACACCACTCTGTTATCATCTCAGCCTGCTTATCAAGAGGAGCAAGGTCAGATGTTCCTGAGATGTTGCCGCCAACAGTGCCGTTAAAATCTTTAAGCTCAAGAGCAACGCCGTATTCGGTTACAGATGTGCCGAGGATAGGAATTTCGCCTGTAGCTGCTGCCGCTGCTTGAAGTGCAGGAGTTGCATTTGCCATAATCAAATCAACATTGTTTGATACAAACTGATTAGCAATGGTAGAACAGGTATTGGGGTCGTTCTGACCGTTCTGAAAATCAAACTCAACCTTATCTTCGCCAAGTTCATCAATAACAGCCTGCTTGAAGCCTTCTGTTGCGGCGTCGAGAGCAACGTGTTCAACAAGCTGAACAATACCAATCTTATACTTGCCGTCTGCTGTGGGGTCAGTGCCGCAACCTGCAAAAGTCAGACAACAGCCAACGCACATGATAAGTGCCAAAACGAGGGATAATGCTTTTTTCATAGTTATATCTCCTTAAATTCAGCTTAGAATCATAGAATAAATCTTGCTATGACCTTGCATTTTTCTTGTGTTCATTATATAATATATCAAACATTAGTCAAACAAATGATATTGATATTATCTATCGAAAAATTAGATGTAGAAGGCGACAATATGGAACTGAGAAATTTAGTAACATTTATTAACGTGGCAGAGCTTGGCAGTTTTACAAAGGCGGCTGACCTGCTTGGTTATTCACAATCTACTGTTTCTTTTCAGATAAAGCAGCTTGAAGATGAACTGGGCTGTCTTTTGTTTGAAAGGATAAACCACACTATAACCCTTACCGAGCGTGGCCATGAGCTTATTTCGTATGCACATCAGATTTGTGCTTTGGAAGAAGAGTTCAAAGAAAATCTTAAAGAGGACAAAACCTACAGCGGCCATATTCATGTGGTAACCCCTGACTCGGTTTGTGAAGAAATGCTCACAGCTCACTATCTGGATTTTCACAGAAAATACCCTGATATTTCTATTCGTTTTACAACAGGCGACTCTGGGGTTATGCTTGATATGCTTGACCACAACGAAGCAGATGTTATTATGACACTGGATCACCGTTTGTATAATAAAGATTACATCATAGCCAAAGAACAACAACTGCCTATGCACTTTGTTGCCGCCTCGGAATCAAAATTTGAGGGACTTAAGGGCCTTTCTATTAAAGATATTATTAACGAGCCTTTTGTGTTAACCGAATGTGGTCAAGGCTACCGCCGTGTTTTTGACAGAGAACTTGCCAAAAGGTCTTTGGAGATAACCCCTGTCCTTGAGATTGGTCGAACGGATATTATCACGTCTTTGGTTGCTGAGAGCAATCTGATTTCCTACCTTCCTGATTTTGTAACAAAGCCTCTTATTAAGTCAGGTAAGCTTTGCTATCTTGATGTCTGTGATATGAACATTGAGATATGGAAACAGCTTATCTATCACAAAAACAAATGGATGTCCAAAAGCTTGCGTACATTTATTGACTATGTAAAGAGAGAAGAGTTCTCAAACCAAGCAGAAAACGAGAGATTCAGTACTTGAACCTCTCGTTTCTTTTTTAGTTAAGTATAGCTCCCTTTGCTCCGCCCGAAACAAGGGCGGCGTATCTTTTTAAGTAGCCTGAAAGCTCCTTTTTCTTGGGAACGAAATTTTTCATACGTTCATCAAATTCGGTTTCGTCAATTTTAAGCTCAATGGTGTTTTCGGGGATATTTATGCTGATAATATCGCCATCCTTAACAATGCCGATTGCTCCGCCTGAAGCAGCCTCAGGGGTGATGTGACCAATGCAAGCACCTCTTGTTGCCCCTGAGAATCTTCCGTCGGTAATAAGTGCTACGCTCTCTCCAAGTCCCATTCCCATAATGGCAGATGTGGGGCTGAGCATTTCTCTCATACCAGGACCGCCTTTAGGACCTTCATAGCGGATAACTACAACATCCCCTGACTGTATTTTGCCTGTGTTGATTGCCGCTTGTGCCTCCTCTTCAGAGTCAAAAACCTTTGCTTTGCCTTCAAATACAAGCATTTTATCTGATACGGCAGAACGCTTCACCACACTGCCCTCAGGGGCAAGGTTTCCCTTGAGCACGGCAATGCCGCCTGTTTCGCTGTATGGGTTATCAATGGGTCGGATAACCTCAGGGTTAAGATTAACAGAGTCTGCAATATTTTCGCCTACTGTCTTGCCTGTGACGGTTATGCAGTTGGTGTTAAGCAAGCCTTTTTTATTTAGTTCATTCATAACCGCATACACACCGCCTGTCTCGTCTAAATCCTCCATGTATGTTCTGCCTGAGGGGGCAAGGTGACAGAGGTTAGGTGTTCTTTTGCTGATTTCATTTGCAATGTCAAGGTCAAGCTCCACATCACATTCATGAGCAATAGCAGGCAGATGAAGCATAGAGTTTGTAGAGCAACCCAAAGCCATATCAACGGTAAGAGCGTTCATCAAAGCTTCCTTTGTCATAATATCCCGAGGGCGGATGTTACGCCTGAGCATTTCCATAACAGCTATACCTGCTTTCTTTGCAAGCTCAATTCTTCTTGAGTATACCGCAGGGATTGTGCCGTTGCCTTTTAGTCCCATACCCAAGGCCTCAGTTAAGCAGTTCATAGAATTTGCAGTATACATACCTGAGCAGGAGCCGCAGGTGGGGCAAGCTTTGCACTCATATTCATAGAGCTTTTCATTGTCTATCTTACCTGCATTATAAGCTCCAACAGCCTCAAACATACTTGAAAGACTTGTTTTATGCCCGTCAATTTTGCCTGCAAGCATAGGGCCGCCACTAACAAAAACTGTGGGAATATTTACTCTTGCCGCCGCCATTAAAAGTCCGGGGACATTCTTGTCGCAGTTAGGTACCATCACAAGCCCGTCAAATCCGTGGGCAAGTGCCATTGCTTCGGTAGAGTCTGCAATGAGGTCACGGGTAACAAGAGAGTATTTCATACCCTTGTGACCCATTGCAATACCATCGCACACTGCAATAGCAGGGAACACTATGGGTGTTCCTCCTGCCATTGCTACTCCCATTTTTACGGCGTCTACGATTTTGTCAAGATTCATATGCCCCGGCACAATTTCGTTATACGAGCTTACTATGCCGATAAGAGGACGGTTTTGTTCTTCTTCGGTAAGCCCCAAAGCGTGAAAAAGTGAGCGATGAGGGGCATTGTGCACTCCTTTTACTACATTTTCTTTTGACATAATATCACCTTAATTGTTGATAAGTTTATCTTCGTCACTCCAACTGTAAAGCTTGCGGACATCCGCACCGACAATTTCAGAAGGATGTTCACTTGCAAGCTTTCTCATAGCGTTGAAGTGAACCTGAGAGCCTGCTTCACTCATATCAAGCAAGAACTCTTTGGCAAATGTGCCGTCCTGAATATCCTTGAGGACTTTCTTCATAGTTTTCTTAGTTTCTTCGGTAATAATTTTAGGGCCTGTTACATAGTCGCCGTATTCAGCAGTGTTGGAAACAGAGTAACGCATACCTGCAAAACCGCTTTGATAAATAAGGTCAACAATAAGCTTCATTTCGTGAATACACTCAAAGTAAGCGTTTCTGGGGTCGTAGCCTGCCTCTACCAGAGTTTCGTAGCCTGCCTGCATAAGTGCAGTAACACCGCCACAAAGAACAGCCTGCTCACCAAAAAGGTCGGTTTCTGTTTCAGTACGGAAGGTGGTTTCAAGCACACCTGCCCTTGCTCCGCCAATGCCAAGAGCGTAAGCAAGACCTAAATCCCAAGCGTCTCCTGTTGCGTCCTGCTCAACTGCAATAAGACAGGGAACACCCTTGCCTGCCTGATATTCACTTCTTACTGTGTGACCGGGACCCTTAGGTGCAATCATAATTACGTTTACATCCTTGGGAGGCTTGATACAACCATAGTGAATGTTAAAGCCGTGAGCAAATGCAAGGGTTTTACCTGCGGTAAGGTTAGGTTCAATGCTTTCTTTGTAAAGCTTTGCCTGCTTTTCATCGTTAATAAGAATCATAATGATGTCAGCGTTTTTTGTAGCCTCGGCAGAGGTCATAACTTTGAGTCCCTGAGCCTCAGCCTTTACCCAGCTCTTAGAACCTTCATAAAGACCTACGATTACATCAACGCCGCTTTCTTTAAGATTGAGTGCGTGGGCGTGACCCTGAGAGCCATAGCCGATAATAGCAACTGTTTTGCCATTAAGTTTTGTAAGGTCGCAGTCCTGTTGATAAAAAATTCTTGCCATAATAATTACCTCTTTCTGAATTTATAAATTGATTGCCTGCCTTAAAACGGAGCCGCCTTTTTCAAGAGAAGCGGTACCTGTGCGGCAGATTTCTAAAATTTCAAAATCTTTCATAAGTGTTATGAAATCGTCAAGCTTACTGCCCTGACCAATAAGGCGAAGCACAAAGGAATCTCGGGAATAGTCAATTGTTTCTGCCGAAAAAGCCTCTGCGGCCGCATAAATGTCGGGTCGGGTGGAAGATGAGTTTTTCATTTTTATCATCATAAGCTCGCATTTTACTGAATTTTCGTCGCTGAGTTCTTTAATGGAGCAAACATCAGGCAGTTTATAAAGCTGATTTATAAGCTGCTTTTTGTTTTCTTCTTCGCCGTCAAAGCTGAATGTGATTCTCGAATACTCGTTTGATTCGGTTTCGCTGGCGGTAAGAGAATTTATGTTAAACTGTCGTCTGCGAAACATACTTGTAAGCCTGTTAAGTACACCAAATTGATTCTTAACAAGTATTGCTACTGTGTATCTGTTCACTTTTGCACCTCCAATTGAGTAATTATGTCGTCCATACTTCCACCCGGTGGGAGCATAGGGAGGACAAATTCGTCTTTGTCGATTTTGCAGTCGATAACGTATACGCCCTTTGATTCAAATGCTTTTTTAAGAGCATTGTCCAGTTTTTCAGGAGTGCTGACTTCTTCTCCGTCTGCACCAAAAGCATGGGAGAGTGCTGCAAAATCAGTCTTTCTGCCCAAAATGCTGTTTGAATAGTGCTTTTCGTAAAAAAGAGTCTGCCACTGACGAACCATGCCAAGGACACCGTTGTTCATAATGAGAATAACAATGGGAATGTTGTAGGAAACAGCTGTTGCAAGCTCGTTAAGGCACATCCCAAAGCTTCCGTCGCCTGTGACTAAAACACTTCTTTCTTTTGTACCAAAGGCCGCACCGATTGCCGCACCTAAGCCAAAGCCCATAGTACCCAAGCCTCCGCTTGAAACAAATCGCCTTGGAGTTTTGAAGGTAAGATTTTGTGCCGACCACATCTGGTGCTGACCTACATCGGTGGCGACTGCGTTGTTCTCACCTAAATACTTGTTAAGTGTGAGCAAGGCTTTTCTGGGTGTAAGCACTTCTCTGTTGTCAAGATAGTTTTCTTCCTCGGCTTTAAGAGCAGAAATCTTTTCTTGCCATTTGGGCTTTTTGTTTTCGCTTATAAGAGGCAAGAGCTTCTCAAGTGTAAGCTTTACATCTCCTCGTAGTCCGCAAACAGCATTAACTGTTTTTGAAAGCTCTGAGCCGTCAACGTCAATGTGGATAATTTTCGCACCTTTTGCAAATTTTTCTCGATTGCCTGTAACTCTGTCGTTGAATCGAACACCCAAGGAGATTATCAGGTCGGCATTATGCATTGCCATTGATGAGGCAAAATGTCCGTGCATACCCTGCATACCCAAGAAACGAGGGTGATCAGTTGGTATACCTGAAAGCCCCATAAGTGAGCAACCTATGGGAGCGTCGATTTTATCGGCAAGAGTCAGCATTTCCTCCTGAGCATTTGCAGTTATCACACCACCGCCAAAGTAGATGTAAGGTCTGCTTGCTTTGTTGATGTACTCAGCCGCTTCCTTTATGCGAACATCCTTAGCGGCGAAAGCTTTCTCCGCCTCAACCTGCGGCTGAGGTTCATACTCGCATTTTGCAATCTGCACATCCTTTGGCACATCTATAAGCACGGGCCCCGGTCTGCCCGATTTTGCAAGTCTGAATGCCTCACGGATTGTGTCTGCAAGGTCTTCGACATTGCCTACAAAGTAATTGTGTTTGGTTATGGGAAGGGTAACGCCTGTAATGTCAATTTCCTGAAAGCTGTCTGAGCCTATCTGGGTTGTGGGAACATTACCGCAGATTGCGACCATTGGGATTGAGTCAAGATAAGCTGTTGCAATACCCGTCACAAGGTTAGTAGCCCCAGGACCGGAGGTGGAAATTACAACACCAACCTTACCTGTTGTGCGTGCATATCCGTCGGCGGCATGTGCTGCACCTTGCTCGTGTGCAGTGAGGATATGGTTAATCTCATTCTGATGAGTGTAAAGACTGTCGTATACATTGAGGATTTGTCCGCCCGGGTATCCGAAAACAGTGTCACATCCTTGTTCTATTAAAGTTTTTACTAAAATATCTGAGCCTGACAGAAGCATTGTATCACTCCTTTTTAAGGTAATCGCAAATAAGCTCTCCACACTTTTTGCAGCCTACAAGTGTCATTCCTTCGCTTAGAATGTCGGCTGTGCGATAACCTGCATCAAGATAAGCTCCTACAGCTTTTTCTATAGCGTCAGCTTCCCTTCCCATATCGAAGCTGAATCGGAGCATCATAGCTGCAGAGAGTATTGTACCCACAGGGTTTGCCACATCCTTGCCAGCAATGTCGGGAGCAGAGCCGTGAATAGGCTCGTAAAGTCCGCAGGTGGTTGCACCTAAACTTGAGGAAGGAATCATTCCGATTGAGCCTGTAATCTGTGAGGCTTCGTCAGAAAGAATATCGCCAAACATATTCTCCGTAACAATAACGTCAAACTGAGCAGGGTTCTTTACAATCTGCATTGCACAGTTGTCAACCAGCATATCGGTTAATTCTACATCGGGATACTCTGCTGAGAGTTTGTGCATAACCTTTTTCCAAAGTCGGCTTGAATCAAGTACATTACTTTTTTCAACCGAGCAGAGCTTTTTGTTTCTTTTAAGTGCGGTTTCAAAGCCTATACGACCGATTCTTTCAATTTCAGCTTCACTATATGTAAGTACATCTGTGGCTACATCCCCTTCGGTTTTATGCTCGCCAAAGTAAATGCCGCCGATAAGCTCTCTTACAATAATAAAATCAATACCATTTTCAACAATGGATTTTTTTAGGGGAGAGGCGTCACTAAGCTGAGGCCAGATTTTTGCAGGGCGGTTGTTAGAGTAAACGCCCATACCTGCCCGAAGTCTTAAAAGACCTTTCTCGGGTCGTTTAGAGCCTTCTATGTTGTTCCATTTATCTCCGCCAACTGCACCTAAAAGTACGCTGTCAGAGTCCGTGCATTTTTTTAGTTCTTCTTCGGGGAGAGGGTCGCCGAATTTATCAATAGCACAGCCGCCCATGTATACATCTGTGTAATTAAAGGTGTGACCGTAAAGCTCGGCTACTTTGTTAAGAACTCTTAAAGCTTCGTTTACAATCTCGGGACCTATGCCGTCACCTCGGATAACTGCAATATTCTTAACCATTGTTTTCACCTTCTTTCAAGGATTTAAGAAGTCCGCCGCTTCTTATAATGTTCTGAATAAATTCAGGGAAGGGCTGAGCCTTATACTCTTTACCTGTAGTCAGATTTGTAATAATGCCTGTGTCAAAATCTACCTTTACCTCATCATTTGCGTTTATTTCCTCAGCCGCTTCTTCACATTCTAAAATAGGCAAGCCTATGTTGATTGCGTTGCGGTAAAAGATTCGGGCAAAGCTTTTGGCAATAACGCAACCTGTGCCGCAAGTTTTAATAACAAGCGGCGCATGCTCGCGTGATGAACCGCAACCGAAATTAAAGCCTGCTACCATAATATCTCCTGTTTGCACCTTCTTCACAAATTCCGTGTCAATATCCTCCATACAATGCAGAGAAAGTTCTTTTGCATCGGGAGTATTCAGATAACGAGCAGGAATTATAACGTCCGTGTCCACATTGTCGGGGTATTTAAAAACTTTTCCTTTTGTGTTCATATTAAACCTCCTTGTATTCGGTAATAAAGCCTTTCAGAGCACTTGCCGCTGCTGTGTGAGGAGAAGCAAGATAAACTTCGCTTTCTACGTGTCCCATTCTGCCTACAAAGTTGCGGTTTGTGGTGGCAATACATTTTTCACCTTCTGCTAAAATTCCCATATACCCCCCAAGGCAAGGACCACAGGTGGGGGTAGATACAATTGCCCCTGCGTCAATAAAGGCGGTGTAGTAGCCTTTTTCCACACAGTCCCTTAAAATCTGCATTGTGCCGGGGATGATGATACACCTCACACCGTCAGCTATCTTTTTATCCTTTAAAATTTCGTAAGCAGCCTTCATATCTTCAAGTCTGCCGTTTGTACAGCTTCCGATTACTACCTGATCAATCTTAATGTGATTAAGCTCACTTGCAGGGTGGGTATTCTCAGGCAGATGAGGACAAGCAACCGTTGGCACAATTTTGCTTAAATCTATGTCATATACCTTTTCATATTCTGCATCATTATCTGCTTCAAAAACTACAGGCTCTCTTTCGCTTCTGCCTTCGAGATATTTCATAGTAACTTCATCAACAGGGAAAATGCCGTTTTTTGCTCCTGCTTCAATTGCCATATTGCAGATGCAGAGTCTGTCATCCATTGAAAGATTCTTAACTCCCTCGCCTGTGAACTCCATACTCTTGTAAAGAGCTCCGTCAACTCCTATCATACCGATAATTGTGAGTATAACATCTTTACCACTGCAATTTGTGTGGAGCTTGCCGCTGAGGTTAAACTTAATTGCAGAGGGTACTTTAAACCACGCCATACCTGTTGCCATACCTGCCGCCATATCCGTAGAGCCTACGCCTGTGGAAAAAGCACCCAATGCACCATAAGTACAGGTGTGGCTGTCAGCACCGATTATGCAGTCGCCTGCGGTGACAACTCCCTGCTCAGGGAGCAGTGCGTGTTCAATTCCCATTTTGCCCACATCGTAAAAATGGCTGACACAATGTGAGCAGGCAAACTCTCGGCAAGTTTTGCTCTGCTGAGCGGCTTTAATGTCTTTATTAGGCACAAAATGGTCAAGTACAATTGCAACCTTGTCTTTATCAAAAACCTTGTCAAAGCCTGCTTTTTTGAATTCGTTTACAGCTACTGGGGTTGTAATGTCATTGCCAAGCACAATGTCCAGCTTTGCACTGATAAGCTGGCCTGGCACTACACTGTTGAGTCCAGCGTGTGCGGCAAGAATTTTTTGAGTCATAGTCATTCCCATATCATTTACCTTCTTTCGTCATATTGTGAAAAGCACTTAAGAGCGCTCTTGTACTTGCCTTGATAACATCAGTGCTGCTGCCTGCACCAAAAAATATCTTGCCATTTTCTCTCTCAAGTCCTATGTAAGAAACCGCCACGCTTCGCGAACCCTCGCCCTGCATACTGTGCTGAGTAAATACCTGTAGGGTGTAGTTTTCGCCTGTATACGCTTTAAGTGCATTGTTGATAGCACTTAATGAGCCGTTACCTTCTGCTTCAATTTCAGTTTCCACAGAGTCTTTAGTAAATGTGATGTTGATTCTGAAAGTTTCGTTTTCACGCTCAAAATCATAATCGGTAACACTTATGTCGGTATTGATGTTAAGGTAGTTCTTCGCGAAAATCTCCATTACCTCGTCAGGCTTTAATTCCTTGTGCTGATGGTCAGATATATCCTTGCACATATAGCTTAAATGCTCACGCATTTTTTGCGGCAGATTGTAGCCATAAGTCTGCTCTAAAAGATAACCGATACCGCCCTTGCCTGATTGGGAGTTTACACGGATAACATCTGCGTCATAAGTTCTGCCTATGTCCTTGGGGTCAATTGGAATGTAGGGGACATTCCACCTGTGAAGTGCATTTTTGCTTCTGTATTTCATCCCCTTGGCGATAGCATCCTGATGAGAGCCTGAAAATGCCGCAAACACTAACGCTCCTGCATAGGGAGAACGCTCATAAACTCGCATTCTGGTGCAACTCTCGTATTTTTCAACCAAGGTGTTCATATCAGAGAGGTTGAGTTTCGGGTCAACTCCGTGGGAGTACATGTTCATTGCCAGAGTGATGATGTCAACGTTACCTGTTCGCTCTCCGTTTCCGAAAAGTGTACCCTCAACTCTGTCAGCACCTGCTAAAAGTGCAAGCTCGGTGTCGGCAACTCCTGTGCCTCTGTCGTTGTGAGGATGAAGGGAGAGAGTAACAAACTCTCTGTACTTTAAGTTTTCGCTCATATATTCTACCTGGGAAGCGTAAACGTGGGGGAGACTCATCTCCACGGTTACAGGCAGGTTGATGATTACGTTGTTGGTTTCAGAAGGCTCCAAAACATCCAGCACTGCGTTGCAAACCTCCAATGCATACTCAGGCTCAGTTCCTGTGAAGGATTCGGGAGAATACTCAAAACGGAAGTTGCCTTCGTATTCGCTGGCAAGTTTTTTCACAAGCTTTGCACCGTCAACAGCAATTTTTTTGATTTCTTCTTTGCTCTTTTTGAACACCTGCTCTCGCTGTGCAACACTTACGGAATTATAGAAATGAATAATAGCACTTGGTGCACCCTTGCAAGCATCAAAGGTTTTGCGGATAATGTGTTCTCTGCACTGAGTCAGCACCTGAACAGTAACATCTTCTGGAATCATGTTATTATCAATAAGAGTGCGAAGAAACTCATATTCGGTTTCACTTGCGGCAGGGAAGCCTACCTCAATTTCTTTGAATCCAACGTCCAGAAGCACCTTGTAGTATTCAAGCTTTTCCTCTAAACTCATAGGAATCACAAGTGCCTGATTGCCGTCACGCATATCCACACTGCACCACACAGGCGGCTTTTCAATATGGTCTTTCTCTATCCATTTGTTGTATTTTTTATCTACGGGGAAGTATCCCACTCGGTATTTACTTGAATCCATCATAAGCCTTACTCCTTTTCTGCTATTACTTCAACCTCTACCAAAGCGCCCTTGGGCAGGTCTTTAACTGCCACACAGCTTCTGGCAGGTTTTTCAGTAAAATACTCCCCGTAAACACTGTTGAAATCCGCAAAGTCGTTCATATCTTTTAAGAAGCAAGTTGTCTTGACTACATTTTTAAAGCCTGAGCCTGAAGCTTCTAATACTGCCTTAAGATTCTTGCACACTCTATGAGTCTGCTCTTTAATGTTTTCTCCTTCCAGAGAGCCTGTTTCGGGATTTAGTGCAATCTGACCTGAGGTGAAAACAAGGTTATTTAGTACTACTGCCTGTGAGTAAGGGCCAATTGCATTAGGAGCTTTCTCTGTCTTGATTTTTGTGTTCATAATTTTTCTCCTCTCAGTTTACACTATTTTGAAACCCTCTTTTTTGAGGGACTCGGTTATTAAATTAACGTGGTCATAATCTCTTGTTTCCATTTCAATTCTTAGGAAACATCCGTTAACGCTTTTGGTGTTGCCTTTCTCGTAGTGAACCCCTGTAACATTTCCGCCTAAGTCTGCAATGATTCTTGAAATTTCCTTAAGCTGACCGGGCTTGTCAATAAGCTCGATAAGAAGGCTTGAAGACCTGCCTGAGTTTAAAAGTCCTCGGTCAATTACTCGGGAAAGACTTGTAACATCAATGTTTCCGCCTGATACTACGCACACGACTCTTTTGCCTTTAAGCGGTAGTTTATCAAACATCACAGCCGCCACAGCAGTAGCACCTGCACCTTCTGCAATCATCTTCTGCTTTTCAATAAGTGCTAAAATTGCACTTGCAACCTCATCGTCAGAAACAAGCACTACATCGTCAACATATTCGCTTGCTATTGCGAAGGTGTTTTCACCGGGCTCTTTAACTGCGATTCCGTCGGCAATGGTCTGCACAGATTTAAGATACGCAATTTTGCCGGCTTTGAGGGAGTTATACATACTTGGAGCACCCTTGACCTGTACTCCGTAAACCTTTACGGAAGGTCTTATCTGCTTTACTGTGTAAGCTATTCCCGAAAGAAGGCCGCCACCGCCTACAGGTACTACAATAGCGTCGATATTATCAAGGTCGTTTAGAATTTCGAGGGCGATTGTACCCTGACCTGCAATAACATTTTCATCGTCAAAGGGGTGCACAAAGGTGTAACCCTCTTTTTCTTTAAGCTCCAAAGCCTTACGATATGCGTCATCATAGCAACCTGCCACCAGACATACATCAGCACCAAAACCCTTTGTTGCCTCAACCTTGGATATGGGGGCCGAGTCGGGTAGGCAGATAAGAGATTTAATACCATTCTTAGTTGCCGCCAGAGCTACACCCTGAGCATGATTTCCTGCCGAGCAGGCTATAACTCCTTTAGCTTTTTCCTCTTCGGATAGCATTGCTATTTTGTAAGCAGAGCCTCGAACCTTGAAAGAACCTGTAATCTGTAAGTTTTCGGGCTTTAAATAAAGCTCAGAGTCAGGAGCTATTCCGTAAGCTCTGACTAATTTTGTTTCGCGAATAATGTTTTTCAGCACTGTTTGTGCATTGAAAACCTTGTCTAGAGATAACATACTAATTCCGCCTTTCACATAAATACTTTATGCTTTAAGGCAAAAAATAAACCCGCCTCAAAGCTTCACTTTGCTTTGAGACGGGTGAAAAAACAAATATCACTCGCGGTACCACTCAAATTGCGGATATAAAAATCCGCCACCTCTTCGAAGTCCAACAACTTCTATACACTAACGTAGCAAACACGGGAAACGCCTACTGGGTGTTTGAACCTTTGGGGCTTCCGGCTCAGAAGGGATAGGAAATTCTAATGTGTTATATCGGGATCGCACCACCCCCGACTCTCTGGGAAAACAACTTATAGATTCCGTCTTCATCGACGCCTTTGAAAAATCGAAGTCATCTAACCTCTATGCACTGACGTAGCATACACGGGTCGCCCTACTATACATTTGAGTTCAGGCTTCCGGCTCGGAAGGGAGAGGTCTTGGCAGTGTCATACCGATTCGCACCAAACATCGGTTCTCTGAAATGAATATCCTTGACCGTTTTTCGTCACAGCCTTTAAAAAGTTATTTAATTTGGTGTGTATTCTACTCTCGTTTTTCTCAGTTGTCAATAGTTTTTTCTAAAAAAGCAAATCCATTATTTTCAATTTTAAGTATCGAAAATTTCGATACTAAATTAAAATACAGAAGATAATACGAATCAATCGTATAATATAAGCCACCTGTATTTGCAATGTCTTCGGGAGTTATCATTATGTGCTATTACTGTCTGTTTTTTTGTTTTGGAACGATTTTGGAACACCTCTGGTAAGATTTGGGAACAGAGAATATGTATAATGTTGTTTAACAGGTGAAATCTACCTGAAAATTTTTTTGGAGGCATATTATTATGTACTTTGACGCTATTGCAAAAATCGTTTCCGAACGTACAGGTTGTGAGGTAGCTGATGTTAAGCCCGAAAGCACTTTCTCTGAGCTTGGCATTGACTCTCTTGACACAGTAGAGCTTCTTATGAACCTGGAAGACGAAATCGGTATCGAGATTGAGCTTGACCAGAAGGTTGAAACAATTGATGACCTCAACAAGTTCATTCAGAGTAAGCAGGGTTAAGAATTATGATTAAGTCAGAGATTTGCGAGATTCTGGGTATTGAATACCCCGTATTTCAGGGCGGAATGGCTTGGATCGCTGACGGCAAATTGGCCGCCGCTGTGTCTAATGGCGGCGGTCTTGGTATCATTGCCGCAGGTAATGCTCCCGCATATTATGTCAGAGAGCAGATAAAAATCGCCAAGTCGCTTACGGATAAGCCCATCGGCGTTAATATTATGCTTATGAGTCCTTTTGCAGAAGAAGTTGCAAAGGTTACGATAGAAGAAAAAGTAGAGGTTGTTACCACTGGTGCAGGCAACCCTTCAAAATATATGAAAGAATGGAAAGAGGCAGGCATCAAAGTAATTCCCGTTGTTGCCTCAGTTGCTATGGCAAAGCTTATGACCAGACTCGGTGCAACTGCTCTTATTGCAGAAGGCGGAGAGAGTGGCGGTCACGTTGGCGAGCTTACAACCATTGTTCTCGTTCCTCAGATTTGTGATGCAACAAATCTTCCTGTAATAGCTGCAGGCGGTATTTGTGACGGCAGAGGTGTAGCCGCCGCCTTTATGCTGGGTGCTCAGGGTGTTCAGCTTGGCACACGTTTTCTTTCAGCTTTTGAATGTAATATTCATCCTACATATAAAGAGAAAATTCTTAAAGCCACAGACCTTTGTACAATGGTTACGGGCAAGCGCTTAGGCCATCCCGTAAGAAGCCTTCGCACTCAGTTTGCAAGGGATTATCAAAAAGCCGAGTACGGCGGTATGCCTGACGAAGAGCTCGAGAATTTAGCAGTAGGTGCTTTACGCCTTGCTGTTCAGGAAGGTAATAATGAAAAGGGCTGCTTCCTTTCAGGTCAGTGTGCCGCAATGGTAAAGAAAGAACAGTCTGCTGCAGAGATTGTTAAAGAGATTATGGAAGAGGCAGAGCCTATTTTAAGAGGTGCAGAAAAATGGGTAAAATAGCATTTGTATTTTCAGGTCAGGGCGACCAGTTTTCGGGAATGGGCAAGGAGCTTTTTGAAAGCTCAGTTGCCGCAAAAGAAGCCTTTGAACTTTGCGATTCTTTAAGAGAAGGTACAATCAGGCAGTGCTTCGAGGGTTCTGCAGATGAGCTTAAAGAAACTAAAAACACCCAGCCTTGTCTTTTTGCTATGGAGCTTGCCGCTTGTGAGGCTCTTAAAGCTAAGGGGATTTTACCCGCGGGTGTAGCAGGTTTTTCATTAGGCGAGGTGGTTGCCGCAACTGTTTCAGGTGCATTTTCAAAGGAAGAAGGCTTTAAGCTTGTATGCAAAAGAGGCGAGTTTATGCAGGTTGAGGCTGAGAAGTTTGACACTTCTATGGTCGCAGTTGTAAAACTCACTAATGAACAAGTAGAAGAATGTGCCGCAAAGTTTGAGAATGTTTACCCCGTAAACTTCAACTGTCCATCTCAGGTTACTTGCTCAGGTCTTACATCAGAAATCACAGCTTTTGCTGATGAGGTTAAGTCAGCATGCGGTAGGGTAGTGCCCCTTAAAGTTAAGGGAGCTTTCCACTCTCCTTTTATGAAAAATGCCGCCGAGGCTTTTAAAGCTGAAATTGAAAAGGTGGAAATTAAGGACAGAGAAATTCCTCTTTACTCCAATAAAACTGCAGAAGTTTACGATGAAAACGTTGCTGAGCTTTTGTCAGCTCAGATTTGTTCTCCTGTAAAATGGGAGATGACTATCCGCAATATGATTTCAGATGGTTTTGACACATTTATTGAAATTGGTCCCGGCAGAACACTTACAAATATGATTAAGAAAATAGATATGAACGTAAAGGCTCAGACAGTTTTTGAAGCTTTAGCGGAGGTAGAAAATGCTTAAAGGTAAAGTAGCTTTGGTAACGGGTGCTTCCCGAGGAATTGGCGAGGCAATAGCAAAGAAGTTTGCATCTTTAGGTGCAGATGTTGCAGTGATTTACGCAGGAAGTCAGGAGAAGGCAGAAGCAGTTGTTAAATCATGCGAGGCTGACTTTGGTGTTAAGGCAAAGGCTTATAAGTGCGATGTTTCTGATTTTGAGGCTACTAAAGAGTTGGTTTCTCAGGTTAAAGAGGACTTCGGCACAGTACATATTCTTGTTAATAACGCAGGCATTACCAAGGACGGACTCATTGCAATGATGAAAGAAGACTCCTTCGACGCAGTAATAGATACAAACCTTAAGGGTGCCTTTAATATGATAAGACACTTAACGGGCATCTTTATGCGTAACCGTGAGGGATGTATAATTAACATTTCTTCCGTTGCAGGCATCATGGGTAATGCAGGTCAGGTAAATTACTCTGCATCCAAAGCAGGACTTATCGGACTTACAAAGTCTGTAGCCAAAGAGCTTGCACCCCGAGGGGTAAGGTGTAACGCAATTGCTCCCGGCTTTATCGCAACAGACATGACCGAAGCACAGGCAGACAGCCCCCTTTTAAAGATGATTCCTTTAGGTAAAATGGGCGAAACAGAAGATATTGCCGAGGCGGCCGCATACCTTGCCACTGCAAAGTATGTTACAGGCGAAACTCTTAGAGTTGACGGCGGCATAGCTATGTAAATAAATATAAATCCCACTTTTGAAAAATGTAAATTTGGAGGACATTATGGATTTAAGACGTGTAGTTGTAACAGGCTTAGGTGCAGTTACTCCCGTTGGTAATAATGTAGAAACCACCTGGGAAAGCCTTAAAAATGGCAAAAACGGTATTGCACCCATTACACATTTTGATACAGAAAAATTCAAGGCAAAATTGGCGGCAGAGGTTAAAGACTTTGACCCCAAAGAGTATATGGAGATTAACGACACCTTGCGAACTGATCGCTTTACTCAGTTTGCTGTAGCAGCTGCTCAGCAGGCAGTTGAAGAAAGCGGTGTAGTTGGTACAGTAGAACCCGAGCGTTTTGCGGTTCAGATGGGTACAGGTATCGGCGGTATCGGTACCTTTGAAACAGAACACACAAAGTTTATGGAAAAAGGTCCCAGAAGAGTTTCTCCTCTTTTTGTTCCTATGATGATTGCAAATATGGCATCAGGTATGATTGCTCTTCGTTTTGACTGCCGTGGTTCAGCTCAGCCTTGCGTTACTGCTTGTGCATCAGGCTCAAATGCAATTGGCGAGGCTATGCGTCTTATCCGTCACGGCTATGCAGACGCAGTTATCACAGGCGGTGCAGAGGCTTCCATAACTCCTATGGCTGCCGCAGGATTTATCAACTGTCAGGCTTTATCACTTGCAACCGACCCTGACGAAGCTTCCCTTCCTTTTGACAAACGCCGTGGCGGTTTTGTAATGGGTGAGGGCGGTGTGGCTCTGGTGCTTGAAGAATACGAGCATGCAAAATCTCGTGGTGCCAAGATTTATGCCGAGGTTTGCGGTTACGGTTCAACCTGTGACGCTTACCATATTACTGCTCCTCATCCTGAGGCAAGAGGCGGTGCTGAGGCAATGGTTCAGGCTATGAAAGAAGCAAACTTTACGGATGCGGACGTTGTGTATGTTAATGCTCACGGCACAGGTACCCCTATGAACGACAAAATCGAAACAGTTGCCATTAAAAAGGCACTTGGCGAGGATAACGCAAAGAAAGCTTTCGTAAGCTCTACGAAATCTATGACAGGCCATATGCTTGGTGCGGCAGGTGCAGTTGAGGCACTGGCTTGTATCAAGGCTCTTGAGGAAGGTATTATACCTCCCACAATCAACCTTAAAGAGCAGGACGAGCTCTGCGACCTTAACTGCGTTCCCAATACTGCAGTAAAGGCAGATATTACTTTAGCACTTTCAAATTCTTTAGGCTTTGGCGGACATAATGCCTGCCTTGCATTCAGAAAGGTGTAACTTTTATGAACGAAAAAGATATAAGAAAATATGCAGGTCTTATGCAGGAACTTGGTCTCACAGGTCTTGAGATTACCGAGGACAACAAGGTGGTTCGTTTAGAACGCAGTAACCCTCAGGTGGTAAGAGAAACCGTAGCCGTTGACTTGGCTTCTAACCAGCCTGCAACCTCTTCTGTTGAGCCTGTAAGTGCAGATTATGTAAGCGTGAAATCTCCTATTGTGGGTGTGTTTTATGCAGCCCCTGCCGAGAATGCAGACCCTTACGTTAATATCGGCGACAAAATTAAGAAGGGTCAGACCCTTTGTATTGTAGAGGCTATGAAGCTTATGAATGAAATTACCGCCGAAGAAGACGGCGAAATCCTTGAGATTTGCGTCACAAACGGTCAGGTGGTTGAGTTCGGTACAGAGCTTTTCCGTATTAAGAGGTAAGGTATATGAATAAGGAAGAAATTATGAGAATTCTTCCCCACAGGGAAGATATGCTTCTTTTAGATGAAGCAGAAAACAAAGACGGTTTTGCTATAGGTAAGTATCACGTTCGAGGTGATGAGTTTTTTTTAAGAGGTCATTTTCCCGATAATCCCATTGTTCCCGGTGTTATCCTTTGCGAAATTCTTGCGCAGTCCTGCTGTGTGCTTCTTATGGACAAGATGAAAGAGGGAAAAACTCCTGTTTACACAGGGCTTAACAATGTTAAGTTCAGAAATCCCGTAAAACCCGGTGATACCATTATCACAAACTGCAATATAAAAAGAGCAAAGCACCCTTTTTACTTTGCCGAGGGTACAGTAACAGTAGAGGGCAGGCTTTGTGTTTCGGCTGAATTTTCTTTTGCTATTACAGGTGAATAAAGATGTTTTCTAAAATTCTTATTGCTAACCGAGGCGAAATTGCCGTTCGTATTATCCGTGCCTGCAAAGAAATGGGCGTGGCAACCGTTGCGGTATATTCCGAGGCTGACAAAAACGCTCTGCACGTTTCTCTGGCAGACCAGAGTTACTGTATAGGCGGTGCAGAGGCAGCCGACAGCTATTTAAATGAAAATCAGATAATCAGCACGGCTATTCTGGCAGGGGCTCAGGCTATTCATCCGGGTTATGGATTCCTTTCGGAGAATGCCCATTTTGCCCGTCTTTGCCGTAAAAACGGACTTGTTTTCATAGGCCCTGACCCTGACAGTATGGAAAGACTCAGCGACAAGGCTATTTTAAAAGAGCTTATCAGGAACACAGGTCTTTCGGTTATTCCCGGTACAAAGGCTGTGGCTTCAATTAGCGAAGCAAAAAAGGAAGCCGCAAAGATAGGTTATCCCGTAATGCTTAAGGCTTGTGCAGGGGGAGGCGGCAGAGGTATCCGTTTAATCCGTGCAGAAGAAGAGCTTGAGGACGCCTATATGCAGGCTACAAGTGAGGCTATAAGTGCCTTTGGCGACGGCAGTGTTTACCTTGAAAAATATATTTTCCCTGCAAGGCACGTTGAACTTCAGGTTTTAGCTGATGAATTCGGCAATGCTGTTTGCCTTGGTGACAGAGACTGCTCTCTTCAGAGAAGAAATCAGAAGCTTATTGAAGAAACTCCTTCCCCTGCTGTTAATAAAGCTCAGCGAGACGAGATTATGGAGCTTGCAGTAGACGCAGTTAAAAAAATCGGCTATGTCGGTGCAGGAACACTTGAGTTTCTTTTAGACAAAGAAGGCAACTTCTGGTTTATGGAAATGAATGTGCGTCTTCAGGTTGAGCATACAGTTACAGAAATGCTCACAGGCTACGACCTTGTGAAATGGCAGATTCGTATTGCCGCAGGAATACCCCTCAACTTTACTCAGAAGGATATCAAAATCAAAGGCTCTGCTATTGAATGCAGAATCAACGCACAGGCTTGCGGTAAGCTTAAAATGCTTCACGTTCCCGGTGGACCTTCTGTTCGTTTTGATACCTGCCTTATTGAAGGCACAACAGTTTCACCTTATTATGATTCTCTTTTAGGCAAGCTTGTTGTTTATGCAAAAGAGAGAGAAGAGACCTTAAGAAAAATGCGAGCCTCCCTTTGCGAGCTTGTTATTGACGGTATTCCCACAAATATCGAAGAGCAGTTAAGCCTCATCGGTGACGACCGCTTTATATCAGGAAATTACGATTTAACCTTTATGGGCAACAGGTGATTATATGGCACTCATAAACTTTTTAAAACCTAAAAATCAGCTTGAAGAAGGCGGCAGAACCTCAGCTCCGATTCACGAGGACGCAGGCGAGCCCGAAAAGAATTGTCCCAATTGCCACAAGGATATTCCATTAAGCAGACTTTGGGCAAATGACCTTGTATGTGCCTGTGGATATCATTTCAGAATGAAGGCACGTCAGCGAATAAAACTTATTGCTGATAAAGATAGCTTTATGGAGCTTTTTAGCTCAGTAAAGTCAGAAAATCCTCTTAATTTCCCGGGCTATAAGGACAAAGCCGAAACAGCAAGAGTTGCAAGCTCTGAGGAAGAGGCTGTTATTACAGGAGTAGCCGAAATCGGCAAGCAGAAATGCTGCCTTTTTGTAATGGAAAGCTACTTTATGATGGGTAGTATGGGCAGTGCAGTAGGCGAGAAAATTATACTTCTCTTTGAGTACGCCTTAAAGCACCGTTTGCCTGTTGTGGGCTTTACCGTTTCAGGTGGAGCAAGAATGCAGGAGGGACTTTTATCTCTTATGCAGATGGCAAAAACCAGTGCCTCAGTTAAGCGTCATTCTGACTCAGGACTTCTTTATATTGCAGTTTTAACAGACCCCACAACAGGCGGAGTAACTGCAAGCTTTGCTATGGAGGCTGATATTATCCTTGCTGAGCCCGGTGCTACCGTCGGCTTTGCAGGTAGAAGAGTAATTGAGCAGACCACAAAGAAGTCGCTTCCCAAAGAATTTCAGACATCCGAGTTCGTACTTGAGCACGGATTTATAGATAAAATTGTTTCAAGACAAAACCAAAAGAAGATGATTTCGCTCCTTCTTAAAATGCATAACGGAGGGTAAGAGAATATGAGTGAAAAAGCATATGACAGAGTAAAACTTGCCCGAGAAAGCACAAGACCCACAGGTCTTGACTACATAAAAAACATTTTCAGAAGCTTTATTGAGTTTCACGGCGACAGAAGATACGCAGACGACTCAGCCATTGTAGGCGGAATTGCAGAGCTTAATTCAAACCCTGTTACCGTTATTGCCATTGAAAAGGGTCACACCGCCAAAGAGCGACAGGTGCGTAACTTCGGTGCACCTCATCCCGAAGGGTACCGTAAGGCACTTCGACTTATGAAACAGGCAGAAAAATTCGGCAGACCTATTATCTGCTTTATAGATACCTCAGGTGCTTACTGCGGAGTAGGTGCTGAGGAGCGTGGTCAGGGTCAGGCAATTGCTGAAAATTTAATGGAAATGTCAACCCTTTGCGTTCCGATTATCTCAATTTTAATCGGCGAGGGCGGCTCAGGCGGAGCATTGGCACTTGGTGTAGCCGACAGAGTATGGATGCTTCAAAATTCTGTTTACTCTGTTATTTCTCCTGAAGGCTGTGCAAGTATATTGTGGAAAGATTCTGCCAAAGCAGATGTTGCGGCACAGAGCCTTAGGCTTACAGCCGAGGATGCTAAAAGCTTAGGCGTTATTGAACGTATTCTTTCAGAAAAGGATTTGGGCAAAAAGGAATTTTACCTTAGAATCCGTAAGCTTTTGTCTGACGAGCTGAGTGTTCTCTCTCAGGATTTAGACTTGGTTTCCAAAAGATACGACCGCTTCAGAAAGATAGGAGCAACTGCCACGGTTAAGGAGTGATTTAAGTGAGCATATACAAAAGATTTTGCAAAGAAGTTTTTAATGAGGACGGAAGCCTTTGTAAAATCACACTGAACTTTCCCGATAATTTCAATTTCGGCTATGATGTTGTAGATGTTATTGCAGATGAAACCCCCGATAAAAGAGCTCTGGTCTGGTGTAATACCGAAAACGAAGAGCATATTTTTACCTTTGCAGATATCAAAAAGTATTCCAATAAAATGGCAAATGTTTTTTTAGAGCGTGGTATTACCCGAGGTGACAGAGTAATGGTTATCCTTAAGCGTCACTTCGAGTATTGGTTTGCCGCTATTGCGCTTCATAAGTTAGGTGCTGTTATGATTCCTGCCACCCATATGCTTACAGTAAATGACCTTGTTTACCGCCTTAATGCCTCAAAGGTAAAGGCAATTGTCTGCACTGCTCAGAACGAAGTACCAGAAAAAATTAAAGAGGCAGTATCCAAAACCAACCTTACCCCTCAGCTTTTCTGTGTGCAGAATAGTCTTGATGGCTACATAGACTTAAGCAAAGCTATGGAAAATGCAAGTGAAGGCTTTGAGCGTATTGAAACCAATGCCAAAGACCCAATGCTTTTGTATTTTACCTCAGGCACAACAGGCTATCCCAAAGGCGTAATCCACGATTATTCCTACCCTTTGGCTCATATTGTTACCGCTAAATACTGGCACAAAGCAGAGGATAACGGTCTTCACTTTACAGTTGCCGAAACAGGCTGGGCAAAAGCAAGCTGGGGCAAGCTATATGGCCAATGGCTTGTTGGCTCGGCAGTAATGGTGTATGATTTCGATAACTTCGACCCTAAGCAGCTTACAACAGTAATTAACCGCTACGATGTAACCTCCTTCTGCGCTCCTCCTACAGTTTACAGATATTTAGTTCGCAAGGGTATTCCCGATATGCCCTCTTTAAATCACGCAACCACAGCAGGCGAGATGTTAGCCCCCGAGGTTTTTCGTAAATTTTATGAGCGTACAGGACTTGAACTTCGTGAGGGCTACGGTCAGACAGAAACCACCCTTTTGCTTGCAAACTTTGCAGGAAATAATCCTACAGAGGGTTCAATGGGAACCCCTTCGCCTTTTTATAATATTGAACTCAGAGGCAAAAACGGTAAAAAGGTAGAAGTAGGTGAAATCGGCGAGGTAGTAATTATCCCCGAGGAAGAAGGCAGGCAGGTAGGCGTTTTCAGCGGTTATCTTGATAATAAAGAGCAGTTTGAATATGTATGGCGAGACGGTGTGTATCACACAGGAGACGCCGCATATATGGACGAAAACGGCAAGTATTGGTTTCACGGCAGATTTGACGATATTATCAAAACAGGCGGCTTCAGAGTAGGTCCTTATGAGGTTGAAAACGTACTTATGGAGCACGAGGCAGTTGTAGAGTGCAGTGTTATAGGTGTACCTGATTCACTCAGAGGTCAGGCAATAAAGGCAATTATCGTTTTGGGCAAGGGTTATGAGGCTTCAAAGGAGCTTGAGCTTGAAATCAGAGATTTTACAAACCAGCGACTTGCCGAATATAAATGGATTCGTTTAATGGAGTTTGTGGACGAAATGCCAAAAACCATAAGCGGCAAAATTCAGAAAAGCGTTCAGAGAAATACTGCCGCAGAATAATTTTCACCTCTTTTTCATTTGCGATGATAATGGTTTTGTGGTATAATTACCGCATACCCCATTAAGGAGCTATTATGAATTATAAACCCCGATTTTCAGATGATATATTAAGTCAGGGCATAAGCGGCTTTCACGTTTATGCTCTGGCTTCTTGCTCGTTTTTAAGCTTTGCAAGCGAAAACTTAGCCTCTATGTTAGGCTTTTCGGCAGAGGAGCTTTTAAACAAATATGCTGACCTTGTCCATAATGATGACAAGGCAGGTTTTGATGAATTTATAAAAGAAATTTCAGAAAACCCCACAACCAAAACCCTTGAATACCGCCTTAAGAAAAGCGACGGTAATTATATTTATGTCAGCGATACAACTTCATCTCAAGTTGATGCCGACGGTAATTTAAAGGGATATTCAGTGCTTACGGATATTTCTCATATTAAAAAAGAAAATGAAAATCTGCAATTTTTAAGCGATACAATGCCCTGCGGATTTTTAAGATATACCTGCGAAAAGCTTCCTAAGGTTACATACATCAATAAGCAAATGATGGAAATTCTCCGCTTTCCAAAATCCGAGGACGGTGAGATGGACTATCTTGAGCTTTCTAAAGATAATATTTTTCTTATGATTCCTATGGAGGAGCGTCGCCGTTTTGCACTTTACCTCAATCGTGTTTATTCGGCAGGGGCGCCAATGGCAGGGGAGATGACTCTCCTTCGTTGCGACGGCACAAGAGCCCATATCTTTGGTTGGGTTACCAAGCATAAAAACGAGGATGGGACAGAAGAGTTCCAGAGCGTTTGTATGGATGTTACCGAACATCATCGTCAGAAAAAGGCAAATGAAGCCAAGCGTTACATCAAGGCTCTTTCTGACGTTTACAGTAAGATTTTTGAGTATAATTTAAAAGACAACACCGTTACCTGCCTTTTCGGTAAGGATTCGCCACGCTTTAAATGGATCGAAAATATCCCTATGCAAATGGACGAAGCCACCGAAAAGTGGATTACAGGCACTGTTGTCGAGGAGGAGCGTCAGTACATCCGTGACTTCTTTAAATCTTTTAAAGACAAAAAGCTTTACGATGGTACCAAACCCTCTCAGATTACCTACAAAGCTGTTTCTTCAAAGGGTGAAGTCAAAACCTATAACGGCGTTTTCATTAAAATTGATGATACAAAAAGCCTTTATTGTTGCCGTTGTGTTTCCGATAGTGAAGAAACACTTGCTTTAAAGAACGAGAATATTTCTCTTAAAGAAAATATGCAGGAGCTTGTTCTCAGGTTTTCCGAAGGTGTTGCTGCTTTTGAGCTTAAGGATGATTTTGTTAAGCCGCTTTATGCCAGCGAAAATGTATGCGAGTTTTTCGGCGTAGATAAGGACGAGTGGTTGCCTTTAATGAACAAGTCAACAAAGCTCAGTGAATTTGTTTGTAAAAGTGAAGTTGATTTAGAGGAGTTCTCCGAGCTTCTCAGAACAGGCGAGGCAGAGTTTACTTACTATGACATAAGCCGTCAGGAAAACCGCCGAATAAAGGCTATATGCTCGCCAAAATCTCCTTCAGCTTCTCCAAGGTATGTACTCCTTTACAATGTCGAAGAGCAGTGTAAAAACAACACCAAAGAGGAAAGTAAAAAGGGTGTTGTTTCAATCCGTACCTTCGGCTATTTTGATGTGTTTGTAGACGAAAAGGCAGTGGCTTTCCGAAATAAAAAAAGCAAGGAACTTTTTGCTCTTCTTGTTGACAGAAAAGGCGGATTTGTTACAAGCGATGAAGCCATTAGCTTTTTGTGGGAAGATGAGCCTGTTAACTCCGTTACTCTTGCACGTTACCGCAAGGTTGCCCTAAGACTTAAGAATACCTTGGAGGAATACGGTATTTCAGACGTTGTGGAAGTAGTTGACGGAAAAAGAAGAATAGCCACCGATAAGGTCCAGTGCGACCTTTATGATTATCTTTCAGGCAAGGAAGAGCACGCTTCTCTTTTCAAAGGAAGCTACCTTTCAAACTACAGCTGGGCTGAAACCACCCTTGCCGAGCTTATGGGAAATGTGTTCTTCTGATTTAATTGAACAGAAATTGACTAAGAGAGTCGGAGAAATCCGGCTCTCTTTTTACGTTTTAATTTATTTTGTTTTCAAGGGCTTTCTAAGCTTTTTATTGGAATTCGTTTTGATAACCCGTAATATTTATATATAAGTCTGCTTGTGAATAAATTGACTTAGTTATTTATTCGCTACAGATAAGTATAAATAATCTATGGAGGTAATGAATAATGATAAATGTTGAAGAAGTATTTAAAAGTCAAAATGAATTTGAAATCAAAAAAGCAGTAACGGACGCTTATGTTGATTTAATAAATGAAAAAGCAACACTTGATTTTATCGACTGAAGATTTTAGAATGTTTTTTCTGATATAAATTTTGCTCAGTTATAAAAGGAGATTTTGCAGTGAGCAAGGTAGCGTTATATGTAAGATTGTCCAGAGAGGATAGAAACAAAATATCAAAGAATGACGATTCCGAAAGCATAGTTAATCAGATAAATATGCTGACTGAGCATTGTGGCAAAATGGGTTGGGAAATCTTCGGGATATATAACGACGAAGATTATAGCGGCTCTGACCGTGAAAGGCCTCAGTTTAACAGAATGATTGAAGACGCAAAGAAAGGGAAGTTTCAAATCATTCTTTGCAAGACTCAATCCAGATTTGCCCGTGACGTAGAGCTTGTAGAAAGATACATAAACACTTATTTTCCTATATGGGGTATTCGTTTTATAAGCATCGTTGACAGCGTTGATTCAGATAATATAGGCAATAAGAAGTCAAGACAGATAAATTCATTGGTTGACCAGTGGTATCTGGAGGACTTGTCTGAAAACATCAAGAAAACCCTTTCTTCAAAAAGGCGTATGGGTCAATGGGTTGGTGCTTTTGCACCTTTCGGTTACATAAAAGACCCTGACAATAAAAATCACTTGATAATCGACGAAGAAGCGGCAGAGGTTGTAAGGTATATTTATAAGCTTTATCATCAAGGCATTGGTGTTAACAGTATCGCCCAAAGGCTCAATGCTGAAAATATTCCCAATCCTGCAACCTATAAGAAGGAGCATGGTCAATCCTTTCAGTGTGTGCATGGCGAGTGCAGTGACACATGGATTCCCTCAACTGTTTCAGGTATTCTTGCTAATCCCGTTTACATCGGCCATACAGTGCAGGGGAAGGTTGAGAATATAAACTATAAATCCAAAAAGAAGCGTCAGAAGCCTGAGAGCCAATGGGATATTGTAGAAAACACCCACGAGCCTATAATTGATACAAAGCTCTGGGGTGATGTTCAGGCTTTGAAAGCCTCTAAACCACGAAGCAATAAAACGGGGGAGATAGGAGTATTTGCAAATAAATTGAGGTGTAAAAATTGCGGCGGTTCTATGAGAAGTTGGATAAATAAGGGTAATAAGTATTATCGCTGCAGTACAAATCAATTTGCAAGAAACCGTTGCTCTCAAGGAGTCTATATTTCTCATTCGGTTTTAGAGCGGATAGTTCTTGAAAGAATCCGCTTGCTATTCGAAAAATTTGTTAACGAGAAGGAAGCCTCAAAGAACATTCGAGTTTCGAACGGGCTTCAAAACACCCGAAAGCACCTGTATAGCTGCCTCGAAAAAGCTGAGAGGGAGTTAGCGTCATATCAGAGCAAATTTAAACAGCTTTATTTGGATAAGCTGGATGGTGTTATTTCTTCTGAGGATTACAAGCTCTTTTTTTCTGAGTTTAACAAAGATAAAGAAAAGCTTGAAAACCTTATATCATCTTACAAAAAAGATATTTGTGAGATAGACAGAAAATTAAATGATGAAACAAGAGCAGACGCACTTATTCGGGAGTTAAAAAACATAAGTAAACTCGACAGAACTACCGTTGACAAACTCATCGATTTCATCGGAATCGGCGGCACAAAAAATGATAGAATAATAGTAATTCACTGGAATTTTTAGCAGGCTAAGTAGTCTTTAGTGGTCTACGGGGAGCAAAAAGCCCGTGTCACCTATGATAACATCCTGAGATTCTGCGATGACCCCGATGTTATTGATCCCATCCGCTTTTTAAGAGAGCGCGAGGTAGTGCATTATCAGCGTTTTGGCGAAAATCTGAGAATCCTCACAGATAAGCTGGACAGCAAAAACTTCTACGCATTTAACCCTGCATTTGATAAAAAATGTTTCGATAAAAAGAAGTCCTAAGCAAAAAACCGCTTGCTTATGCAGGCGGTTTCTCTTTGTATATAGGGTAATTTTACCTATAAATTTCTTTTTAATTATGGCGATTTTTTATTAAATAGAGCCAAAGTTTATTTTTAACCATAATTTATTATTGACAAAGTCCTTCGGTGGTGGTAGACTAAAGTCAAACAAAATCCCATGAGGGAGTAGCAAGCGGTATAGTGCCGTAGTAAGTCAACATCCTGGCTTAGTTTTAGATTAAGTCTGGCTTACTTTAAAATGCGAGACTCATGTATAGACAAAAGCTATACATGTATCTCCATATACTTTTGATTTTTACCAAGTATAGCTTTTCGTTTATACTTGGTTTTTTGTTTTGCAAATTTTTGTGAAGGGTGGAACAAAAATGTTTCTCGAAATCAAAGGTATTAAAAAGTCTTTCGGTGAAAACGAAAGCAAGGTTCAGGTGTTAAAAGGTATTGACGCAAGCCTCGAAAAAGGTGAGTTCTGTGTGCTTTTAGGTCCTTCAGGCTCAGGTAAATCAACACTTCTTAACATCGTAGGCGGAATCGACAATGCTGATGAAGGTTATATCAGCGTTAACGGTGAAAAGCTTGTGGATATGAATGAGAAAAACCTTACAAAATATCGCCGCAAGCACTTGGGTTATATCTTCCAGATGTATAATCTCATCCCAAATCTCAACATCAAAGAAAACATCGAGGTTGGTGCCTATCTTTCCGACAATCCTCTGGACATTGACGACTTGCTTAAGACTCTTGGTCTTTATGAGCACAGACATAAGCTTCCCAATCAGCTTTCAGGCGGTCAGCAGCAGAGAACTGCTATCGGCAGAGCAATTGTAAAGAACCCCGATATTCTTCTCTGTGACGAGCCTACCGGTGCTCTTGATTACAACACCTCAAAGGACATCTTAAAGCTTATTGAGGATGTTAACAAAAAGTACGGTACAACAGTGCTTATGGTAACTCACAACGATGCTATCAAGAATATGGCTGACCGTGTTATTACCTTCCGTGACGGAGTTATCCGCAAGAATTATTTAAACGAAAATAAAGTAACCGCAACCGAGCTGGATTGGTAAGGAGGCAGTAAAATGAGAAATCCCCTTAACAAACGTTTTTTTCGTGAACTGAAAAGCGAAGCAGGAAAGTACATAGTCATTTTTCTTTTCATGGTGCTGGTAATCGGCTTTGTATCGGGCTTTTTAGTAGCCTCAGGCAGTATGGTCGCAGCTTATGAACAGGGCTTTGAAAAGTACAATATCGAAGATGGTAACTTTTCTTTAGCTTACGAAGCCGACGATAAACTTATCGCAACCTTAGAGGAAGAGGGAGTAAATATTTACGAGAATTTTTACTCCGACGAAGAAGTTGACAGCGGCGAAAGCACCCTGCGAGTTTACAAAAACCGAGAGGAAGTAAACAAAATCTGTGTTATGCAGGGTGAGCTTCCAAAGACAGAAAAGGAAATCGCCATTGACAGAATGTATGCCGACAACAACTCAATTGAAATCGGTGATGTTTTAGTCCTTGAGAAAAAAGGCTATACCGTTACAGGCTTTGTTGCTCTTTCCGATTATGGTGCTCTTTACTCCAGCCAGTCAGATATGATGTTCGACGCAACAAAATTCGGTGTTGCCGTTGTTACTGATTTGAGCTTTGACACTCTTACAAAAGACAGCGTTAACTACTGCTACTCCTGGACTTATACAAATCCTCCCGAGAATGACAACCAGGCAAAGGAAATGAGCGAGGACTTCCTTGAGTCCCTTGGCAAAAACGCAGTTGTAACAGGTTTTGTTCCCGAATATCTTAATCAGGCTATCAATATGGCCGGTGAAGATATGGGCTCTGACAAAGACATCGTCACAGTATTCCTTTATATTGTGGTAATGATAATTGCCTTCATCTTTGCTATTACAACAGGCAACACAATTGCAAAAGAAGCTAACGTTATCGGCACATTGCGTGCTTCAGGCTACACAAGAGGCGAAATGGTACGCCACTATCTTGCTATGCCTGTGCTGGTTCTTCTGATTTCGGCTATTATCGGTAATATCTTAGGTTACACACTTTTTGAGGGTATTGCAGCCGATATGTACTATGCTTCCTTCAGCTTGCCTACCTACGAAATTATCTTCAACGCCGAGGCATTCCTTTTGACAACCGTTGTGCCTGTGGCAATTATGATTATTATTAACCTTGTGGTTCTTACTGTTAAGCTGAGACTTTCTCCCCTTAAGTTTATCCGCCGTGACCTTTCAACAAGAAAGAAGAAAAAGGCGGTTAAGCTTAACTCAAAGCTTTCTATTATGACCCGTTTCCGCTTAAGAGTTCTTATACAGAATATGCCTAACTACCTGACAATCGTTCTGGGCATTTTCTTTGCAAATGTAATTTTGCTCTTCGGTATGGCATTTCCTCCTCTTATAGAAAACTACGGCAAGTCAATTACAGAGAATATGATTTGCGATTATCAGTATGTGCTTAACGCTCCTGTAGAGACTGAAGAAGAAAGTGCCGAAAAGTTCATTGCAGGCTCTCTCAATACTCTCGAGGGCAAGCTGAAAAGCGAAAGCGTTTCCTTGTTCGGTATCAGTGAAGACAGCAAATATGTTGACCTGGATTTTGACGAAGATTCTGTTTATATCTCCAGTGCTTTAAGCGAGAAATTTGGCGTCGAAAAAGGGGACATCCTTACTCTTAAAGAGTCTTATGACGTTACAGAGTATGAGTTCAGGGTTAAAGATGTCTACTATTATCCTGCAGGCATTGCAGTGTTTATGAGCAGAGATATGTATACCTCTGTCTTTGAGCTGGAAAAGGGTTATTTCAATGGCTATTTGTCCGACAGTGAAATTCTGGATATTGACCCTATGTATATCTCCGCTGAAATCACAGAGGAAGACCTTACAAAAGTAACCCGACAGATGGAAACTTCTATGGGCTCTCTTATGGATTTACTGTCAGTTTTCGGTATCGTGATGTTTATGCTTATTATCTATTTGCTGTCAAAAATCATTATTGAGAAAAACGCTCAGTCTATTTCTATGACCAAGGTTCTTGGTTACTCCGACAAAGAGATAAGCTCTCTCTATGTTCTCTCAACAACCATCGTAACAGTGGCTTCAATACTCCTCACCTTACCTTTGGTTGACTTTATTATGAGTAAGCTCCTGCCTGCGGTTATGTCCGCTTATCCAGGCTGGTTGCCTTATTACGTTCCTTTCTCCGCTTATATCAAAATCGTAGTTGCAGGCGTGGTTTCTTATGCAGTTATTGCTTTCTTGCAGTACCGTGAAGTCAAGAAGGTTTCTCTTAACGACGCTCTTAAAAATGTTGAATAATAAAAAGCCGCTTGTGTAAACAAGCGGTTTTTGCTATATACGGGTGTTTTGTCAGTCTTTCCAGACAAAGTTGTAATTTACAGACTCTCCTCCGTCAACTATAATGCACTGACCTGTGCAGAAACGATTTGTCACGGTAAGAAAATATGCCCAGTCTGCAATTTCCTCAGGGGTTGCCCATCTTTTAAGAGGGGTTTCTTCCATAATCTCTGCCCAAAGAGCAGGGTCGTTTATAACACATTCATTAAGTGGTGTTATTACTCCTCCCGGGTCAAGGCTGTTGCAAGTGGCACCGAATTTAGCAATGCGCATAGCTACGTTTTTTGTGTAAGCAAGGACACCGCCTTTGCTTGCACAGTATAGGGGAAACTCTGCACCGGTGTGTCCGCTGGCCGAGCCGATGTTAAGCACCGAATGTATATTCTCCTGAACACCGTATTTTTCCGTGATTTGAATAAGTGCTTTTAAATTTATATCAATATCATCTTCGTTTTGTGTGCCTGCGTTGTTGATGAGTATGTCAACATTCTGAATCTGAGGGAGATTTTCAGTATCCCTTATATCACACATAAAATGAGTGTAATTTTCACAGTGGATACTTTCTTTTTGTCTGTCAATGCCAACTACTGTGTGATTTTCTTTTAAGAACTTTTCGGCAATTGCCTTGCCGATTCCCTGAGAAGTTCCTGTTATTAAAACCTTCATACCTTACCTCCATCAATAAAATCCAGATATTCTCTGCCTATGTTTTGCTTTCTCCATTTTTTTACGATGTAATATCCAATGGGTGAAAAAACAATTTCCATAATAAGCTCTGCTACTGCACCTGTTAAGGCACACATTGCACACTGCAAAAAGGTCCAATGAAAGCCATCCCAGTATATAGGTGCAAAAAAAGTAAATACAATAACAGAAAAAATAAAATTGTCCAGAAACTGCCCTATAAAAGTTGAAATATATGTCTGTAGGGCATAGGCAAGCTTACCGTGGGGATTTTTGCGGAATGCTGTGCCGATGAGTCGGTTAAGCAGATTGTTTGTCACAGCAGACACAAGAAAAGCAACTGTACTGCCCAGCAGAATAAACCACGTTCCACCCAGAAGGTTGTTAAGCTGAGTGTAATCGTTGGCGTTTGAAGGGATTATACTTGCAACGTAAAATATAAGACAGGTGAGAAGATTGATAACTGACGCAAGGACAGCAACCTTATTTGAGGCTTTCGGACCAAAATGTTTTGTTATAATATCCATACACATAAAAGAAAGCCAGGATATAAGAATACCGCCGTCCAGTGCAATCCAATGGTTTTGAAAAAGGGTTTTGTTTGCCAGCAAATTCATACAAATAACGCTTACAACAAAAAGTGATACCACTGTAGAGGGGATACACCTTAAGAGAATTGCTGTTTCTGTTTTTTCTCGCTTTATCCATTCGGTTATTTTCATTTTTATCTCCCAAAAAGAAAGGTGGCCCTGCAAAACGCAAAGCCACCATAATCATATGCTTATGTATAGCAGTCCTGGTTTTGTTTAACGACAGGATGGTACAAGCGAACTGTCACTTTTTATTATACATCATATCAATACAAAACTCAAGAGGCATATTTTAGAAAGCTTTTATGTAAAAATCTTCATTTTCCTCTTGAAATCGAACAAATTTTCTGATATCATATAGTTGCAGAAAGAACGTAGGTTCGAAAGTTAGGAGGGCGAAAGGTGGATAAAAAATATCTGTGCATAGATTTAAAATCATTTTACGCTTCAGTAGAGTGCGTCGAAAGACACCTTGACCCTTTGACAACAAACCTGGTTGTTGCAGATATGAGCAGAACGGAAAAGACCATCTGCCTTGCAGTTACTCCATCCTTAAAATCTTTTGGAATATCAGGCAGAGCCAGACTTTTTGAAGTTTTGGAGCAGGTAGGCAGAATCAACGCAGACAGACAAAGAAAAGCAGGAAAGACAAAGCTTTTAAAGGGTGTTTACGATATCCGAGAGATTCAGAATAACCCCTATGTTGCACTTGATTTTGTTGTTGCTCCGCCTCAGATGGCTCACTATATGAAGTGGAGCACCTATATCTATCAGATTTACCTTAAGTATGTTTCGCCTGAGGATATCCACGTTTATTCTATTGATGAGGTTTTTATGGATATCACGGGTTATCTTGAAAACGCCGGAATGACTGCTTATGAGTTTGCCCAGACCATTATCCAGGATGTGCTTAAATCCACGGGAATCACAGCCACTGCAGGAATCGGCACAAATATGTATCTTGCCAAAATTGCAATGGATATCAGTGCCAAGAAAATGCCTGCCGATGAGTACGGCGTGAGAATTGCTGAGCTGGATGAACATTCTTACAGAGAAAAGCTGTGGTCACATACTCCCCTTACAGATTTCTGGAGAGTGGGCAGAGGCATTGCGAAGAAGCTTGAAAATTACGGTATGCACACAATGGGGGATGTGGCACGTTGCTCTGTTGAGTGTGAAGACTGGCTTTACGAAATGTTTGGGGTTAATGCTGAGCTTCTCATTGACCACGCCTGGGGTTGGGAACCTTGCACCATTGCCGATGTAAAAGCCTATAAGCCTGCTTCAACAAGTCTTAGCACAGGTCAGGTGTTGCAGAATCCTTACCCCTTTGACAAAGCACGGCTCATTGCCGAAGAAATGATAGATCAGCTTGTTTTTGATCTGGTGGATAAAAAATTAGCCACAGACCAGCTTGTGCTAACTGTGGGCTATGATGTTCTCAACCTTAGAAACAAGGATATTATGAGCACATACAAGGGCGAAATCTGTACCGACCATTATGGCAGAAAAATTCCAAAGCACGCTCACGGCACAGTGAATCTTTCCAGTAAAACATTATCGTCATCAGCTCTTATAAATGCTCTTTTAGAGCTTTTTGACAGAATTGTGGACAAAAATCTTCTTGTTCGCAGGCTTACCATTGCGGCTTGTAAGCTTGTGGATGAATCGGAAATTGAAAAAGGCTTTGTAGCTCAGCAGCTTGATTTGTTCACAGATTACGAGAAAGAGTCGTCATCTCAATCACTTTCTCGTGAAAGAAAAATGCAGGACGCAGTTGTAACAATAAAACACCGATTTGGCAAAAACGCAATTTTTAAAGGAATGAACCTTAAGGAAGGTGCAACGGCAAGAGAGCGTAATGGTCAGATTGGCGGACATAAGGCATAATTAAGTATGAAAAATAATTATAATGATATAATAAATCTTCCTTATCCTACCTCAAAGACCAGGCCGAGAATGAGCAACCTCAACCGAGGGGCACAGTTTTCGCCTTTTGCCGCTTTGACAGGCTACGAGGAAGCAGTAAAAGAAACCGCAAGGCATACTAATGAAAAGGCTCAGCTTTCGGAATATCAGATTGCTTTAATCAACGACAAACTTAACATAGCCTTGGAAAAGAAAAGTTCAAATCCAATTGTAAGCATTACATATTTCAGACCCGATAAAAGAAAACAAGGCGGTGAGTACATAACTTTGTCAGGTGTAATTAAAAAAATTGACGAAATAAGCCGTACTCTTATTCTTATGGACCGCTCGGTAATTCCCATAGATATGCTATACGATATCCAAGGCGAAATCTTTGATTATAAATATTCGGACTTATAAACGCCGTGTTTGATAAAGTCCTGAAAAAACTCAACCCCTCTGCTTTTTACAGAGGGGTTTGACTGTGTGGAGTTAATCAGGATAAGCTATGGCGTTGATTTCAATATATTCTATATCTTTATCAAGTCTGTGCCAGATAGCTTTGATTGCTTCAATGATATTCTCGGTGCCCGGATTTTTAAGGTAGAGAGCGTAAACATCAGGGTCGTATTCATTATATATACCGCCGATTTGCTCAACTCTCTCAAAGTCGTACTCGGGAAAATCGTAGGGAGTATAAGGGTTGTAATTGCCGTTAAGGGTAATGATAATACTGTCATCTGCGAAAGCTTCAGAGCCAAGGGCAAGGATGTCGTCAATCATAAGCTGAAGCTCTTCGTCAAGCTCAGGCTCGATTTTGGCAAGGTGCTTCTGAATTGCTGTTGCGTCCTGAATAGTGAGCTTGCCGTCACGGTTAAAGTCTGTGGTGTAACCGATGGGAAGCTTGCCTTCAAGATTCCAGTCGCTTAAGTCATCCAGATATATTGTCTGCATTTTTGCAAGAACCTTTTGAATAAGGGTAGAGTCCTTAATGCTCAGCTTGCCGTCGCGGTTGCTGTCTCCGATGAGAATGGCCATACGGGGGATTTTTTCAAAAGCTGCCTTAATACCCTGTACGCCTTCTCTGTATGCTTTCTCAATGCTCATAACCTTGTCTTCTTTTGGCAGGTATACACCGTAGCCGTATTCAAAGGGGTAGTAAGCATTGTAGCCTTTAAGCACATAATCTCCCAGAATATCAATGGTAAGTATGGGGGATACCATATTTGATTCAAGCCATACAAGAACATATTCAGGGGTTTCGTCGGCAGTGGATAAGTAATGCTCGTAAATCTCGTCGTAGTAATATTCATATTCCAAATTGTTTTCGATTTCCAACAGCTCAAAGATTCTGCCTTTGTAAAGGTCGATGTTGGGCTCTTCCAGTGTGCCGTCGTTGAAGATTACATCTTCAAACAGTCCCGAGGCAAAAGTGTAGGTATAAATCTCGCCGTAGCCTTTGACAAAAGTTTTCTCAACCATTTCGCCGGGGTAGGGTGCATTTTCCGTTGTACCGCACCAGTTGGGTTGACTGCAATAAGCGTAAGCGTAAACATTCTCCCAACCCTCGGGATTAGTAAAGCCGATGGTTACCGAGCCGTCAATAGCAGGGTTTTCGATAATCTGGAAATTGTCTTTGCTCTGCTGAGCATTGACACCTATTACAGAAACACCTGCAATGAGTGCCAGAGTTAAAATAAGGGATAATAGTTTTTTCATAATTCTTCCTCCTTTGGTTTAGGTTTATCCTCAATTCTCATTATACATATGTTTTTGCAATTGTCTACTGTGTTGGCAGAAACGATTTGTTTTAAGGCAGAAACGATTGGTTAAATGATTTTTGAGGATTTTTTAATCCTTTCATTTATTAGACGCAAAAAACCGAAAAAACTCACTCGGTTTTTTAAAAAAATTTGAAATTTTAAAAAAAGCGACAAGTCTTCAGAACTTGCCGCTAAAATGAATTATTCTGTTTTAAGTACCACAGAGAATGTAAAACGCATAGTGCTTTTCTCAAATATGAAGTCAACGCTTCCATCGTATTCTTTTGCAATTCGCTTAATACTCTTGATTCCAAAGCCGTGAATTTCTTTGTTCTTCTTGGTGGTTTTAAGCTCCTTGCCGTCAGTTTTTGGGGCTGATGAGCAGGAGTTTACAAGGGTAATTACCACAAAGTTGGAGTTTGTGTTTTTAACGGAGATTTCAATAATCTTGTCTTCGGATTCTTTAGCAGCTTCTACAGCGTTTTCAAGAAGGTTGTCAAGCAGAGAAGTGAGATGGATGTCGGAGATGAATGAAAAATCAACATCTCTTACGTCGCAGAAAAAGTCAATGTCATATTCTTTGCAGGCTTCTACATATCTGTTGGCAATTGCATTAACCAGTTTGTGGTCACTGTATTTTCTGAGGTATTTAATCTGGTAATTGTCGTAGAGATTGTCGATGTAATTGATAATCCGTTGATATTGCTCATCATTTGCAAATTCTTTTATAGAAAGAAGATGACGCTTAATGTCGTGAATGAGTATGTTGGAATTTTCGTACTGAGCTTGAAGAATTGTGTAGTACTCTGTATCCAACTCTGCTTTTTGTTTTAACAGACGGTGCTCCAGGTTTTCCTTTTGAATCTTTATCATTGATTCGTGAATCCAGAAAACCACAATATTTGAGTATAGCAAAAGCACAACGCTGATAATAAAAACATAGAAAACATTTTCGGAAACCTCTGTGATTTCCATAATTCTGGAAACACCTGCCAGAAGCACGATTGAGGCAAGAGGAAGAAGTAAAAGCAGGCTTGCCTTTGAACTTCTCAGTTCTTTTCTTTGTTCAGAAATGCTCAGTTTAAGAATAAGATAAACAACAAAAAAGTATAAAAGCTTCGCACAACTTGCCTGAATCCATAGAATGGTGTCGTTTTCCGTGTGGACACTTGTGTGAACCCCAAACAAAAGGGTGGAAAGGTGAAAAATGCACATTTCCGTAATCAGCATTGACGCCGACAAGATAAGAGAAGTGAAAAGGCTTTGCCAGACCCCTGTTTTGAAAAGTAAAAAGCAGAGAAGAAAATTGAACACAAAGAAAGCCACCAGATTTAATATGGGAATGCCGATGTAGCTTATGCCAAACTGTAAAAGAACGGAAACAGCAAAACCTGCAAAGATGATAGGTTTAGAATGCTTTGAGGAATACTTTTGTGAAAAGAACAACAGAGAAATTAAAGCTTCAAATATGTATGTCAGAAAATAACAGGTTGCCGATAACATTAAATACCTCCCACAAAACTGTAAAAAGCCTTTTTAAATTCAGCATATTTTCTCTGAGAAATACAGGGAACACTGAGAGCTTCACTTCCTGTTTCAAATGTAATGTGGTTTTTGTCAAAGTTAATCACATTTTGCAAATTAACAACAAAGCTCTTGTGAGAATAAATAAAACAGTGAGGTTGACTGATTTCATCGCATAACTGTTGCGGCTTTTTACTTGTTTTGAACTTTTGATTTTTTGTTACGATTATTGAGCCGTGTTTAAGGTTTTCGATATAAAGAATATCTTTTGTCTTGATAAAGTAGACCTTGTCGCAGTTTTCAATAATAATCTGCTTGCTTATCTGACCGTGATATACAATGGCATCGATAAAATTTCGGTAAAACCTTTCTTCGTCAACAGGTTTTGACAAATAACGGAAAACGGAAATTTTCATTGCTTTGTCAAGGTAATCGGAAAAGGATGTAAGAATTATTACGATGACATCGTTGTTGTACTCTTTGAGCTTTTCCGAAAGCTCAAGGCCTGTAATTTCGGGCATTTCAATGTCAACGATAGCAATGTCATAAACAACCTTTTGGTGCCTTACAAAATCTCCGTTGTTTCTTACATCTATTTCAAAATCAATATTGTTGTTTTTCTGAATTTTCTGCAACAAATCCATTACCTTAGCGGTAATGGTTACATCGTCGTCGCATACAAGCACTTTAATCATAACTGAGCCCCCTTAAATGATTATATATTAAAAAATACGGAATGTCATTATTTTCTAAGCATATTATACCATATTATTTTTTCTTGTGCATAATCGTTTCTGCCTCAAAATAAATCGTTTTTGCCTTTGGACTTGATTCTATGTTTAGGATAAATATAATTTAGGTGAATTTGGAAGTTAAAATATATTTTTTCAATATAGTCTACAAAATGTAAACGAAACTATTGACTTTATAGTTTACATTTTGTAAACTATAATTAAAACGTATGAGAGGTGTGTTCTATGAAAAAAAGAATTTTGGCATTTTTTCTTATGGTATTACTTGCTGTTTGTCCCATACTTTCTGCTTGTGGCGAGTATGCAACGGAAGAAACCGATGGCAAACTCACAATGTATACTGTGGGAGAGCACGGTGACGCACTTAACG
Source organism: Clostridia bacterium (assembly GCA_017465505.1). Classification (GTDB taxonomy): domain Bacteria; phylum Bacillota; class Clostridia; order Oscillospirales; family Acutalibacteraceae; genus Ruminococcoides. Next base: position 68,321 of record JAFTWB010000006.1, read on the forward strand.
AGTTTGTAAAAAAATATAACAAGTACTGTGCGGTCAACGATTGTTTTGAGGATAGCGTGGAGTTTATCTGCTTCGATGATTTTACACAGTTAAACGATACACTTTCCACAGAGCTTATGGCCGGTAAAGGCCCCGATATCCTTTCGCTCACTCAGTCGCTTCCTTTTGAAAAGCTTGTTTCCAACAAATCTCTGGCGGATATTGACAGGCTTCTTTCGGATTCATCTGTTAATATCAATTTTGATGATTACAACAAAACCATTATGGATAGCGGTGTTGTAAACGGAAAGCGTGTGCTTTTGCCCCTTTATTACAGTGTTGATGTTCTTTTTACAACTCAAGAACGACTTGAAGAGTTTGGAATTGATATTGAAAAAGAAAACATTTCTCAAATTGCTAATAAGATAAATTCTGAAAATATTGACACTCATCTGGTTTGTCCTTATTCTGCCGACAGCTTTTATTTTTCCTTTATTCGTAACTTCATTGATTTGGAAAAGGGAACAACAGATTTTGACAGTGAAGAGTTTCGTGAAAATGCCGTGGCCTTCAAGAAAGCTCTTCTTAATTCAAAAACCTACGCCGACCTTTCAAATTTTGAGTTTCCTTCTGAAGAAACCCACTCTGATTTTCTCTTTTCCTGCAATGAGTTTGATTTTTACGGGGGTTCTTTTACCGATATCGCCGAAATCTATCACAACACCTGTGCCGATGGCGTAACTCCTGTAATCTGCCCTGATTTTAGCAGAAACGGAGAAATCAGTGCCAACGTGGAAATAGGTTTTGGAATCAACGCAAACTGCAAAAAGACCGAGAAAGCCGCAAAATTTATTGAATATCTTTTAAGCGATTCTTCTCAAGGGTATTTTGCCGGAGCAAGAGAGGATGTGCTTGACGAAGTCGGCTTGTCCTTGCCTGTGAAAAATTCGGTTTTTGAAAGTGCTTTTAGTAAGGCAAAGGATTACAACTGGTACTATCCTGAGGACGACGCAGATGTAGCCGCAATGAAAGAGAATGCAAATGAGTTTCTTGAAAAAGAGTATTTGCCTTTGGTTCAAAGCGTAAAGCAGTGCCATTGGTACGGCAAAAGCTCTCAGTTAAGCTCTTATCTGTATCAAAATGTTGCAAGAATAACCATCAGTGATTATCTTAAGGACAAAATAACTCTGGATAAATTTTCAGATAAACTTTCATCATCTTTTAATATGTATATAAATGAGTAAAATCCATAATTTCACAAAATCTCCATATTTTTGAAGTATCCTTTAGTTGCTTGACACAGGTGATTTCAAAGTGTAAACTTAAGTGTAGGAAACTTATGAGGTGATGTGATTGAAAAGGAAAATCTTAGCCCTGTTTTTAACATCGGTTATGGCTCTTTGTCCCTTGCTTTCGGGTTGTAACGCCATAGGGATGAATCAAAGCGATAAGCTGACCTTTTACTGCGTGGGTGATGGCAGCGACGAGCTTTTTGAATTTCTGAAAAAATACAATAAATACTGTGCGGTCAACGATTGCTTCGAAGACAGTGTGGAGTTTATTTCCTTTGACAGTTACAACGAAATGAACTCAGCCCTTGCAACAGAGCTGATGGCAGGCGGTGGGCCTGATATTCTTTCTCTTACTCAGACATATCCCTTCGAAAAGCTGGTGCGAAACAATGCCCTTGCGGATATTGACGAAATCGTCAGCACATATAACGCAGATGTGAATTTCGATGATTTCAACGAAAAGGTAATGAACAGCGGTGTTGTGGACGGCAAAAGGTGTATACTTCCTCTTTATTATCGCCTCAATGCTCTTTACACCACCGAAGAAAAGCTTGCCAAGTTTGGTCTTGACAGGGAGAATTTCTCTTTTGATACCATTCTTCAGGCCTATGAAAACGGCTCTGTTAACTCTTATTTTGTAAATCCTTATTCAGCCGAGGCTTTTTACTTTTCCTTTATCCGCCGGTACATCGATTTTTATGAGGGTACTGCGGATTTTGAAAGCGATGAGTTTAAGGATTATGCTGAAAAATTCAGACAGGCAGTTCTAAAAGGCGGTACTTACAAGGAACTTCACTCTAATGAGCCTGATATTCCTGAAAATGAGTTTGAGCCTGAGGATGATTCAGGCTATATTTTCTCAGCCAATGAAGATAATTACTACGGTGGTTCTCTGGCAAGCTTTGCTCAGGATTACCTCATAGCTATGGAGTACGGTCAACAGCCTCCTGTGCTTGTACCTGACTTTAACCGTAAGGGCGAAATCACCGCAAGCATTGAGGTTGGCTTTGCTATAAACGCCAACTGTAAAAAAATGGATAAGGCGGCAAAGCTTATCGAATACCTTCTCAGCGATTCTTCTCAGGGTTATTTCGGCGGCGGCAGAGATGACAGTAACTCAATGGGACTTTCAATTCCCGTTAAAAACTCTGTTTACGATAACGCCGTGAAAGAGGCGCTTGCTTACGAAAAGCATTTCTGGGGCTTTGAGTTTAACCGTGACAACGTGGAGCTTAAAAACAAAGCTTTAACCGAGATGTATATTCCTATGCTGGAGAGTATCTCCTCCTGTAACCTTTACGGCTACAATTCTCAGCTTAAATCCCACCTTTATCAGAATGTAATAGGTGAGGTAATAGTAGATTATCTGGATGGTAAAATCACCACCAACAAGCTCTCTCAGCGGCTTACCTCTGCCGTTACAATTTATATGAGCGAATAACCTCACAACAGGGAGTGAATACATTGAAATATAAACGAAAAGAAGGCTTTGCGGCACTGCTTTTTATTCTGCCCTCAGTTCTGGGCATAGCAGTGTTTTACGTTGTGCCGTATATAATCTGTTTTGTAAAGAGTCTTTTCATAGGCAACACCTTTGTGGGACTGAATAACTATTTTGAGCTTTTTACAAATAAAACCTTTCTCCTTGCTCTTAAAAACACAGGCATTTTTACTGTTATTGCAATTCCCTTGCTGATGATAGTATCTTTTCTCATAGCTTTGTTCTTAAATTCTTTCAAAAGCATTTCGGGCTTTTTCAGAAGCTCTCTTCTTATTCCCGTAGTTGTGCCCATTGCTTCTCTTGTGTCTGTGTGGCAGCTTCTCTTTGATGATTACGGAGCTATAAACGGACTTCTGAATAACCTTGGCCTTGATACCGTGGGGTTTTTCAACTCAGGCTTTTCTATGGTGATGATTATTCTCATCTACGTCTGGAAATACTGCGGTTTCTGCGTTGTCCTCTTTACGGCAGGACTTGCAGGTGTGCCTCAGCACCTTTACGAAAGTGCCCGACTTGACGGTGCCTCAAGCTTTAAGATGGTTACCAAAGTTACCATTCCTATGATAACTCCTACAACTTTCTTTGTTTTCTTAATGGAGATTATCTATTCCTTCAAGATTTTCAGAGAGGTTTTTGCTATTTTCGGCGACTATCCCGACGAAAACGTGTATTTCTTGCAGAACTTTATAAACAACAATTACTATAACCTTAACTATCCTCGTCTTTCGGCGGCTTCAATAGTTCTTTCTCTGTTTATTGTTATTCTGCTGCTTGTTTTCTATCTCTTTGAGCGTAAGCACAGCTTTACACAGTGAGGTTAATATGAAAAAGACTAAACTGATTTTAAAATACATTCTTCTGATAATCATAGCTCTTGTGTTTTTGTTCCCTGTAATCTATATGCTGGCGGCTTCCTTTATGCCACAGGCTCAGGTAAACACAATGCTGGATTTTACAAATGAAGAATATAAGACAATTGAGCTTATACCTGAAAAAGCCACCTTTGAGCAGTTTTATCAGGTGTTTTTCCGCAGACCGGAGTATCTTGAAAAATTCTGGAACTCGGTTATTATGACTTTTCCCACGGTAATAGGTCAGACGGTTGTTTCGGCCTTGGCGGCATTTGCCTTTGCAAAGCTGAATTTTCCTTTGAGAGATAAGCTTTTCTTTGTATACATAATTCTGCTTATCCTACCCTTGCAGGTTACTTTAGTGCCTAATTATATGGTTCTGGAGAACCTTAATTTGCTTAATAATTTTCTGGCGGTAATACTTCCCGGAACCTTCTCTGCCTTTGGTATTTGTCTTCTCAGGCAAAGTATCAAATACATCCCCGATTCATCCATCGAGGCAGCTCGTGTTGACGGTGCAAGCTACTTCAGAATCTTCACACGTATTATCCTGCCGCAGATAAAAGGCGGACTTGTTACACTGGTGCTTCTCACATTTATAGATAACTGGAATGTTGTTGAACAGCCTCTTATCTATTTCGAGGACGAGGGAATGTATCCTCTCTCTGTAACTCTTGGTGAAATCGGCAACAGTGACTTCGGTATTGTTTTTGCCTGCGGTGTTATGTTTATGATTGTGCCTCTGCTTATTTTTGCTTACGGTCACAAGGATATTGACTCACCCTTTATCAGCACAGATAAATAAGGAGGTTACTATGAAAAAGGATAAGATAAAAAAATTCAGCCTGATTTTTGGCGTGGTGTTCTTTCTTTTGCTTTTGTTTCTCACATATTTTTCCAGCACTATTGATAAAATGCTTATACCCAACGTAAAAACCACAGAAGTTGTGAGAGCTTCTCTTTCCGAGGAGGGTATGATGTACTCTCAGGAAGACAGATTTCTTGTACCCGTTAAGGCGGTAAGTGATTTCGGGGATAACTCTACAGTTTATACAGTTAACTGGGTTGACGGCGATTATTATGTAGGTGTGGCAGATATCCAGATTATCGACACCGACGGAATGTATTACGAGGTAACGTCTTCCGGCCTTTATGGCGGTAATCAGATTATTTACAGCACCTCAAAAAGCCTTCAGAGCGGTGACCGCGTTTATGTAGTGGAGGGCTGATATGACCCTGAAAAAACATCTTTTTATTTTAATTGTCTTTCTGCTTCTTGCTTCTCTTTCTTTGAGCGGTTTTCTGTTTTTTGCAGATAACGCCCTTGACAAACTGCCCTTTGCCGGTATGGCAAACTACAACCCTCTTGAGGGAGAAGAGCCCATTGAGGTCAGCTACTTTGACAAAATCAGCAAAAGAGTCCGTACAAAGCATTACAGCTTCGCCTCAGTGGGTGAAGAGGTAAGCTTAAAAGGCTATGAGGTTTTCCCGACTTATATTACCTGCGATTATTTTGATATTTTAAATCAGCCCCTTAATGGCGTAAGTTTTAGCGAAGAAGAGCAGCTCTCCAAGGCAAAGAAAGCGATAATAAGCGATACCCTTGCCTTGAAGCTCTATTTTAATACCGACGCCGTTGGCAAAAACCTTGAACTAAACGGCGAAAGCTATATTATCTGCGGTATAATTGAGGAAAGCAAAAACCTCATTGATAAATTTTCCCAGGATGGCAAGGAGCGTGTATATATTCCTTATACCTTAGCCGAAAATCCCGAGAAGCTGCCTGTGCATACCATTGTTTATGATACACGCACCGCAAGTGCAGGTGTTATAGAGCAAATGAACACCCCTCAGTATCATTTCACAAGCTTAAGCGAAAAAGCACAGGTTATCAACTGCCTCAGACACGTCGCCTTTCTTGTTATCTATGTAGCTCTGGCAATTACTTTGATGTACCTGTGGTACAAAATCTGCTCAAAGCTCTTAAAAGAAATAGGGGAGAACCTTAAGAAAAACTACTTCTTAAAGTCTTTTCTCAGTGTTCCCTTAAAGTATATTTTCTTTGTACTTACGGCTCTGGGTATACCTGCTTTGTTGGTGTTTATTTTTCTGAAATCCGATTTCAGTATTTTCATTGTTTCAAAGTATATTCCTTACGATAATCTTTTTGATATAGGCTATTACTTTGAAAGGCTTTGTGAAGAAGCTCAGTATATGAATACTCTTGCATTGGCAGGAGATACCTACCGCATAAATTTATATACCTCAACATTTTCTACCTGTCTTTGGATAGGTGCAATCTTTACGATTTTCTTCATAATCACCATTGTTCTGCTCCTGTCCCTTATTAAAAAGCTATTTAAAAAATATTCTTAAACCTAAGCTCTCCTGAAACTCAAGGAGAGCTTTTTTCTATTTACATTCATATTTTGCTCCTTTTAATAATAGAAATGGTGTATAAGCACAAAGGAGAGAAAAATATGGATTTTACACTAACCCCTGAGCCTTGCTATTTTGCAGATGACGCATTGGATGTGTCCAAAGAACAACCTGTAGATTTGGATTTTACCCTGCCTGATTATTGTGCCGATGTAGAGAAAATTTTTAAATGCACGGTAACCCCCGAGGTTTATTCCATAAACTCCGGAGGAGGACAGCTTACTGTTGAAGGAGCTTCTCTTGTACGGGTGCTTTACTGCTCCGTTGACAAGAAAAACCTTCGCTGTGCCGAGCAGACTCTGCCTTTTTCGGTAGCGTTTAATCTCAGTAACGACATCGAGGATTTCGTAACTTCGGTAAAGGCAAAGACAGAGTACGTCAATTGCAAGGCAGTTTCCCCACGCAGACTTCAGATTCACGGAGCGGTAAGCCTTAATGTTAAAGCAAGAGTGAGAAAGCCTTCTCAGATTTACAAATCGGAAAACAACGACACCTTGCAGACAGACATAAGAAAAACCAAGGTGTCTGAGCTTGTGTCCTTGCAAAGCGAGGTTTTCTCAGTAAGCGAAAGCATAACTGTAAATGCAAAAGCTCCTGTTTCCACAGTTTTAAGAAGCGAGGTGAAAACAATGCTCACCGACGCCTCTGCTGTTGGCAACCGACTTTTACTGAAAGGCGAGCTTACCCTGTGTATGCTTTATAATTCCGATTATAAAGGCGAAATTCCTGAGCAGCTTACTTATGTCTTCCCCTTTGTTCATAATATGGACTGTGAGGGAGTGGGAGAGAGCAGCCTGAGAGAAATTGATTTGAGCCTGCTTTCTTTTGATACACGGCTGAAATCGGATATTGGCTCCGAAAACCCTTTGATAATCCTTGAAGCCAAGCTATGTGCCTGCGTAGCTTGCCGAAAGGAAACCGAAGTAAGCTATATCAGCGACGCTTACTCCACTGCGGTGGATACAGAGCTGGAATTTGTGCCGCTTACCCTCGAATCTGCGGTGCTTCCAAAAATCTCAAACATTATGAGCAAAGCTACCCTTAGCCTTGGTGAGCAGAAAATAACACGGGTTATTGATATTTTCTGCGACAATGTTACGGTAAAGCCTTACATTTCCGATAAGTTAAGGCTTAGCGGTAAGGCGAATTTCTGTATCCTTGCACTGGACGAAAATAATGAGCTCACCTATATAGAGCGAAGTGCTGACATTGAAAATGAGGAGAATTTGGCACAGAGCTTCAGCTACTGTTCTGACATAACCTCTATGATTAAATCTCTCAGCTACAGACTTACTGAAAACAACTCTATGGAGCTGAGAGCGGAGATTTATATTCTCTCAAAACTTGTAAGAACAGAGAATATTCAGGCGGTTTCTAAAGTTGAAGATGTGGGTGTACCAGATGACGATGACAACTGTGCTTTGACTCTTTACTTTGCTCAGGAAGGCGAAAGCCTCTGGGACATTTCAAAGCGTTATCGCACAGACAAAAATGCTCTTTGTTTGGAAAATGGTATTGATGATACGAAGCTTAGCGATAAAATGCTTCTTCTGATTCCAAAAGTATAACGGAGGTACATAGTGCAACAGAGAAATATATATAAGGATATCTGCCAGCGTACAGGTGGAGATATCTATATCGGTGTAGTAGGACCTGTAAGGACAGGTAAATCCACTTTTACAAAGCGGTTTATGGATACTTTGGTGATTCCCAATATCGCAGACCAGTTTAAAAGAGAACGTGCTCAGGATGAACTGCCTCAGTCCGCAGGCGGCAGAACCATAATGACCACCGAACCCAAGTTTATTCCTGAGCAGGCGGCTGAAATCTCTCTGGCAGACAACGTAAACTTCAAAGTAAGGCTCATTGATTGTGTGGGCTATATTGTTGAAGAAGCTCTTGGTTATATGGAAGACGAAATCCCCAGAATGGTGAAAACTCCTTGGTTTGATACCGAAGTACCCTTTGATAAAGCCGCAGAATTTGGCACAAGAAAGGTGATTGAAGACCACAGCACCATCGGACTTGTCATAACCACAGACGGCTCTATAACTGATATTGACCGTCAGGAGTATGTGGACGCTGAAAGAAGAGTTGTAGAAGAGCTTAAAGATTTAGGTAAGCCCTTTATAATTCTTCTCAATACCCTTGACCCTCACGAAAGCGACGCAATAAACCTTGCGTCAGCCTTATCTGCCCAGTATATGGTGCCGGTTATTCCTACTTCTTGTGAAGAGCTGGACGAAAATGAGATTAAGAGGATTCTTGCTCAGATTCTTTTTGAGTTTCCCATCCGTGAAATCAAGGTGGATATCCCATCCTGGGTGGTTTCCCTTGAACATAATCATCCCATAAAAACCTCGGTTTTCTCCTCTATAAAAGAGGTGGCAAAGACAGTAGAAAAAATCCGACAGGTGCAGGAAGTAACAGACGCACTTCTTGAAAACGAGTACATCTCTTCCACGAAGCTTGTATCGTTGGACCTTGGCAGGGGAGAGGCAAAGCTGAAAATAGAAATCAGCTCAGGGCTTTTCTTCAAGGTGCTTTCAGAGCAGACAGGGCTCGACTTGCCCGATGAAAAGGCACTTCTGGCAAAATTCTCTCAGATGAGCGAAAAGCAGCAGAAGTATGAGCGGATTGCTAAAGCTTACGACGAGGTTATGGAGTCGGGCTACGGAATTGTTATGCCCACAATGGAAGAGCTCTCTCTTGAAGAGCCTAAAATCATCAAGCAAAGCGGTAAATACGGCGTTAAGCTCAAGGCAACTGCACCTTCTGTGCACCTTATGCGGATTGAAACAGGTGCTGAGGTAACACCCATAGTGGGAAGTGAGCAGCAGTCCGAAGAGCTTGTAAAGTATCTTCTTTCCGAATTTGAGGAAGACCCCGTGAAAATCTGGCAGTCGGATATTTTCGGCAAATCTGTTCATCAGCTTGTAAGCGAAGGCCTTAACAACAAGCTTTACCGTATGCCGCAGGACGCCAGAAAGAAGCTTTCCGAAACTGTGGAAAAAATCATCAACGACGGCTGTAACGGTTTGATTTGTATAATTCTATAAAAGCACTAAAACTCTTCTCGCTTAACCGAGGAGAGTTTTTTTACCTTAATTTGCGACAAATTAAAACAAAATTCATATTTTAAAAACAATTTCGTAAATACTATTGAAAATTTTTCACAAAGAATATATAATGTATAGGTAAAATTATATTATGGAGGTTACTATGTTTCTTTCCGCTTTGGCAAAAACAACGGAAACCACAGAGAACATCTGGGGCTTGTCCCTTAACGTTCTTATAACAGGTATTGTGGTTGTTTTTGCGGTACTTCTATTGCTTATTCTTCTCATTAAGCTTTATTCAACTATCGTTTATAAAGCTCAGAACCGTACACCCAAAGCTCCCAAAGGCGGCTCGGATAACGTTTCTCAGGCTACTGTTATTCAGAATAACGGTGCTCTGGCAGTTACTCAGCCTCAGGGGCTTACAGATGAGCTTATCGCAGTTATTACTGCTGCCGCAGTTGCCTGTATGGGTAACTCAAACATCCGTGTTACAGGTATCCGCAAGAGAACAAGTAGAAGCGAATGGTCTGACGTAGCCCTTAAAGAGAATGTTCAGCCCTTCAGAATGGGGGATTGGAAATGAATATTTTACAAGGCTTTTTAGATTCCATTGTTTATCTTTTCAACACCTCAGGTCTTGCAACCCTTACTTGGGAAAACTACGTTATGGTAGGCATTGCTTGTGTTCTTCTTTTCTTAGCTATTAAGAAACAGTACGAGCCTTTGCTTCTTCTGCCTATCGCTTTCGGTATGCTTCTGGTTAACCTTTTCCCCGGTATTATGGGTGCACCTTCTACCGAAATGATTCCCTTGACCGAGTATCTCGCAACGCACCCCGATGTTACAGAGGCCACTATAGGTTATCCCATTACAACCTTAGAAGGTATTCAGTACGTGAATTACCCTCATAACGGCGGTCTTTTCTACTACCTTTATCAGGGCGTTAAGCTGGGTATTTATCCTCCTCTTATCTTCCTTGGTATCGGTGCTATGACCGACTTCGGTCCCCTTATCTCTAATCCCAAGAGCTTTATTCTCGGTGCAGCAGCTCAGGTTGGTATCTTCATTACATTTATCGGTGCTATTGGTCTTAATGCAATTTTCCCCGGTATGTTTACCCCCGAGCAGGCAGGTGCTATCGGTATTATCGGTGGTGCCGACGGTCCTACAGCTATCTATGTTGCTACGAAGCTCGCTCCCGAGCTTTTAGGTCCAATTGCTGTTGCGGCTTACTCCTATATGGCTCTTGTTCCCATTATTCAGCCTCCTATTATGAAGGCTCTCACAACAAAGAAAGAGCGTTCTGTAGTGATGGAGGTAACTCGTCCTGTTTCTAAGCTGGAGAAGATTTTATTCCCCATTATCGTAACAATTGTTATTGCTCTTATCCTGCCTGATGCAGCTCCCCTTGTAGGTATGCTTATGCTTGGTAACCTCTTCAAGGAAAGCGGAGTTGTTGACAGAATCTTCAAGACTGCTCAGAATGAGCTTATGAATATTGTTACAATCTTCCTCGGTGTTACTGTTGGTGCTACCGCTACCGGTCAGAACTTCTTAAAGCCCCAGACTCTCGGCATTATTGCTCTCGGTCTCTTAGCATTCTGCATGGGTACTGCTTGCGGTGTTCTCTTCGGTAAGATTATGTATGTTGTTACCAAGGGTAAGGTTAACCCCCTTATCGGTTCTGCAGGTGTATCTGCTGTTCCTATGGCAGCTCGTGTTGCCAACAAGGTTGGTCAGCAGGAAAACCCCTCCAACTTCCTTCTTATGCACGCTATGGGTCCCAACGTTGCAGGTGTTATCGGTTCTGCCGTTGCAGCAGGCGTACTTCTCAGTATTCTCGGCTCATAAGCCTTTTTAACGCTTAAAACCTATTAAAATTTAAAGCTAAAGGAGATGGTAAAGTGAGAGATATTACTATCAACGATATTCTCAAAATGCTTTTGGCACACATAAAGCTTATTATCATTCTTACTGTTGTGTTGGCTCTCGGCGGTTATATTTATGCCGATAACTTTATTCAGAAGAGCTATTCCGCCAGTACAATGATCAGTATTCTTGTTACTCCCACAACAACAGTAGTTGACCCCGATGCAGTAGAAGACGGCAGGATTTCCTACAACTCCATCAGCTCATCTGAAAGCCTTGCTAACAACATCACAACACTTTTTACTTACGCAAGCGAAATTGATGAGATTTGTCCTCCCGGATATTACTTCTCTGTTTCACCCGTTAACGAGTCAAACTATATGCGTATCACCGTAAGCGGTGCTGACGGACAGGTTTGTGCCGATACCGCCAACGCTATCAGAAGTGCTGCTCCCGAGGTTGTTGCCAAGTATTATAAGGGTGGCGAGGCAGTTCCTTTCAGTAATCCTGCCACAGCTCCTTACACTCATTCATCTCCTAACGCAAGCCGCTATGCAATGTTCGGCGGTATCGCAGGTCTTATAATTTCAATCCTCATCGCCATTATTCTTGAGGTTATTGATACAACAATCAAAGCAAGCGATGACCTTTATAAGATTTACGAAATCCCCGTATTTGCTGAAATCGTTGACTTTGATTCGGAAGGCGGTGCAAAGAAACGATGAAAAAGTTCGGTGCTAAAAACAAGAAAATCAACTACGTTGACAAATCCAAAAACGTAATCAATAACGACAGTAAGTTCGCTATTGTTGAGGGCTATAAAATTGCCCGTACAAACCTTGTTTTCTCTCTTTCTGCCGCTGAAAGCAACATTGCCGTTGTAACAAGCTGGTCAAAGGGTGAAGGTAAGTCTACCGCTACATCCAACTTAGCTATTTCTTTCTCAAAGATGGGCAAAAAGGTTCTTCTCATTGACTGCGACCTTCGCCGTCCCAATGTTCACAATCTTTTAAAGCTTGACAACTCCGTCGGCCTTTCTGAAGTTGTGGGCAGATTCAAAACCTTTAACGAGGCATTGCACAGGGATGTTCTCCCTTGTCTTGATGTTCTTACTTCAGGCTCAATTCCTCCCAACCCCTCTGAGCTTCTTGCTTCCGCAAGCTTTGATAATCTTATCAACACAATCCGTAACGAATATGAATATATTATTATTGACTCACCTCCTATTGGTGTAGTTACCGATACACTTCTTCTTAAGGATTATATCGGCGGTTATGTGGTTGTTGTCAGAGAAAAGGTTACCACTCACGGTGACATTGAAAAGACTATCCAGAGCATTAAGCTTGCAGACAGCAAAATCCTGGGTTTTCTCAAGGTTGGTTGCACTGTTCACGAGAAAAAGCACTATAAAGGCTACTACGGATATTATAAATATTATTAACTTTTCACAACCCGCTGATTTCGGCGGGTTGTTTTTTAAGAAAAATTGCAGGATTAGTTGACAAAACTTGCAAAATTGTGTAATATATTAAAGTAATTGTATTTAAAATGAATTATTGACTATGGAGAGTGAGCAATAATGTATTATTCAGAGTATTCCAGAGAGCAGCTCCTGGCAGAGCAGGAAAGTCTTAAGGCTGCCTATAAGAAGTTCCTTGATATGGGCCTTCGTCTTGATATGTCCCGCGGTAAGCCTTGTGCTGAGCAGCTTGACATTTCTGTTCATATGCTTGATATTGTAAACAGCGAACACGACTGCAAGTCAAAAACAGGTCTTGATTGTCGTAACTACGGTCTTCTCGAGGGTCTTCCTTCCTGTAGAGAGCTTTTTGCAAAGCTTATGCAGGTTAAGCCGGAGGAGGTCATGATTGGCGGTAACTCCAGCCTTAATATGATGTTTGATACTATTGCTACCTTTATGTATACTCCTGTCTGTGAGGGTGCAAAACCTTGGCTTTTTGAGGAAAAGAGAAAATTCTTGTGTCCTGTGCCCGGTTATGACAGACATTTCGGCATTACAGAGTACTTCGGCTTTGAAATGATTACTGTTCCTATGACAGAGTCAGGCCCAGATATGGATGTTGTAGAGTCTTTGGTTGAAAATGACGATACAATCAAGGGTATCTGGTGTGTGCCTAAGTATTCTAACCCTCAGGGCTATACCTACAGCGACGAAACTGTTAAGCGTTTTGCTGCCTTAAAGCCCAAGGCAAAGGACTTCAGAATTATCTGGGATGACGCTTACTGTATCCACGACATTGCTGATGAGGGTGATACTCTCTTAAGCCTTATGGATGAATGCCGCAAAACAGGCAATACAGAGCTTCCCATTATTTTCTGCTCCACCTCTAAAATCACTTTCCCGGGTTCAGGTGTTGCCGCAATGGCAGCAGGCGAGAAGACAATGGAAGTTATCCACCGCCGTTACCAGAGCCAGACTATCGGATATGATAAAATCAATATGCTCCGCCATATGCTTTTCTTCAAAGACCTTGACGGCGTTAAGGCTCATATGCTCAAGCACAAGGCTATTCTTAAGCCTCGTTTTGATATGGTTCTCAGAAAGCTGGACGCAAAGCTTGCAGATAAAGGCTTTGCAAAGTGGTGCAAGCCAAATGGCGGTTACTTTGTAAGCATTGACGTTATGGAGAATACTGCTTCCAAGGTTGTAAGAATGTGCAAAAATGCTGGTCTGGTTCTTACTTCAGCAGGTGCAACCTATCCTTACGGTAAAGACCCCAAGGATTCTAACATCCGTATTGCTCCTACATTCCCGCCTGCAAGTGAGCTTGAGATTGCAATGGATGTGTTCTGTGTATGTGCACGACTCTGTGCAGTTGAGGAGCTTTTAGCTAAGGCTTAAGATGTTTTTTTCTGAAAATTGGCTGAAAAACCCCTTAAATTCTATCTTTTAATTGACTTTTTATTAAAATAAACTTATAATAACTCTGTTATGTTCTGTATATAACAGAGTTATTTTTTTGTACGGAGGTACAATTCTATGAAAAGGATTGCAAAACCTGTGTCCTTTATCATCGCATTCCTTATACTTGCTTTTTCATTTGTGTCCCTTTTTGGTATAAGCTACTATGTAGGTGACAATAAGCATACAGTAATCAAAGGCTTCGGTGATATTGACTGGGGTATTGACACCACAGGTGCTACAAAGCTTGTTTTAAAAAGTGCAACTGATGACGAAATGAGTGCCGATAGCCTTAAGGCAAACACCAGGGTTATCAAAAACAGACTCGCTTATTTCGGTCTTAACGATTACGAGGTTTATTTTGTAGATGATACTGACGAAATCGTGGTTGTTGTCCCCAGAACCATCGATTGCGACTATTCCTCAAAGGGCTTCGTTAAGCTTATTGCAGGCAAGGGTTATGTAACCGTTCGACCTTCTGATGATTACACCCAAATGGTTATTGACGAATCTAACGCAGGTGCATTTGTTACTCCCGCAGGTGATACTTCCAAGTCAGTTCTTCTGGATAGTGAAACAATCGCCAATGCCTCATACTTTAGCTATAAGCCCGAGGGTGAGGATAAATACTATTATCTTAACATAGCTTTTGATGAGCAGGGAACAGACGCTCTTTACACAATGACCAACTCTATGACAGGTAAATACTATAACCAGATTATCTCGGTTTGGCTTGACGACCTTATGCTTGCAAATCCCACAGTTTCCGAGGAGATTTCCGACGGTCAGCTTGCAGTATCCGGGTATTCCATGACAGAAAGCAAAGCAAAGCTTTACTCTGCCATTATTTCTGCAGGTGTCCTTCCTTACGATATGAAAATTGACTCTGTTCAGTTTGTAGATCCAGTGGCAGGTTATATGGTTTCTGATATCTTCCTTATTGTAGGTATAGCTGCAACCTTGCTTATTACCATACTTATGATTTTACGCTACCGTGTATTTGGCGGTATTGCCCTTGTGTCCATTATCGGTCAGGTTGCTGTTCTTGTAGCAATAATCTCAGGCTTCTGTATTCCCGGAAGAACCTTCCTTATGGATATTTCAGGTGCTTGTGCTTTGGCACTTTGCGTTGTTCTTTCTGTAATTTCCGTTTCATTTATTGCTCATACTCTTAAGGAAAATCTCGAATCGGGAATGGCTCTCAGAAGTGCCGCTGAGGCAGCTATCAAGCACAGCCGCAAGAACATTTTCGACATCAATATTGTGCTTATTATCGTAGCACTGATGGGTATGCTTATGTTTGGCTCAGTAGGTCTGACTACTGCAATATTTGGCGGAATGGCTGTGAGCAGTATATATAACTTCTGCTTCGTTCTGTTCTTTGGTGCAGTTGTAAACTTCTTTACCGGCTATCTTTTCCCTGAACTTATGCTCAGAAGCCTTGTGAATTTCAAGGTGTTCAGCAAGCCCTCGTGGTACGGAGGTAAGAACAATGACTAAATCTTTTGACTTTGCCAAGCTTTTCAAGCTTGTTGCGTTAGCTGCCGTTGCAATTGTTTTTATCGGTACATTGCTTCTTTTTATCCTTGGCGGCGATACCTTTATTTCATTCCGTGACGGAAATCTCGGCTTTGTGTTTTACCTTAAAGCCGCTATTACTGTTGTTCTTGCCTGTGCTCTCATTACCCTTTACTTCGGGGTGAGATTTCGCAAAAAACAGGGCTTTAAAGCAGGTCTTATTGCTTCTCTTTCAGCCTGTGTTTCGGCTTTAACATCTTTCTTTATCTGTGTTATTTTCAGAGCTCCATTATGCGGCTATGTTTTCTCTGTGATTTTGCTTGCAATCTGCATTTCACTTATGTGCTCTGTGGTTCACTTTGATTTTCTGAATAAATCAAGCAAAAAGAAAAGCAAGTCAGAAGAGAAAAGCCCCTCTGCAAAGGGATTCAGAAGACTTTTTGTTTTCCTTTTTGTAATTCTTGTGATTCTTTTTGTGGCTTTTGTTGCGGCTCTTATTCTTGACGCAAATCTGCTTACATTCTATGCTTTCCCTGCTTGCGTAACTGTAATTTTCTCTTCGATTTTTACTTTCTGTGCTTGCGGTAAGCTTTTTGAAAAATAATTTCAGACGATTTCGGGCGGCAAAACCGCCCGATTTCTTGATTTGAGGTGACTTGTTTGTCATTGCTAAAGGTAAACGACCTGACCCTTGGTTACGATGGGAAGGTGATTGTCAAAGGCTTGGGCTTTTGTGTAAATGAGGGAGATTTCCTCAGCATAATAGGGGAAAACGGCACTGGTAAAACCACCCTTGTAAAAGGGCTTTTAGGTCTTATTCCCAAGATTTCGGGAGAAATTGAATTTGGTGAAGGTATCAGCCAGAGTCATATCGGCTACCTTGGACAGAAAAATCAGATTTCAAAGGATTTTCCTGCTTCGGTTTATGAGATAGTTATGTCGGGCTTTTTAAACTCAAACCGCTTCGGCCTTTTCTACACAAAAGAGCAGAAAAAGGAAGCTCAACTCCTTATGGATAGAGTTGGAATAACAAGTATCAGAAACTCCAGCTTTTCTCAGCTTTCAGGCGGTCAGCAGCAGAGAGTCCTTTTGTGCCGTGCACTTTGTGCTACCAAAAAACTTATTCTTCTTGATGAACCGGCAACAGGACTTGACCCCATTGCAACCGCTGAGTTTTACACTTTGCTCCAAAAGCTTAACAGTGAGGGCGTTACTGTTATAATGGTTTCTCACGACGTAACAGGTGCTATTAAAATGAGCTCTAATATCCTGTATCTCGGTAAGGACGCAACCTTTTACGGTACTACTCATCAATATCTTCACTCCAATGTAGGCAAGAGCCTTTTGCTTGAGGGTTGCCCCTGTGACAGTTGCAAACACAACGCAAAAGGAGGTTTTAAAAATGCTTGATATTTTCAGTTACTCCTTTATGGTCAATGCCTTTATTGTGGGTGTACTTATTGCAGTTTGTTGTGCTCTTCTGGGCGTTGTGCTTGTGCTCAAAAGATACTCTATGATTGGCGACGGACTTTCTCACGTAGGCTTTGGCGCACTTTCCATTGCTGCGGTGCTTAACCTCGGTGCACCACTTTATGCCGCTTTACCTGTGGTTGTTTTTGCTGCATATTTTCTTTTAAGAATTACAGAAAAAGGCAAGGTAAATGCCGACGCCGCCATTGCACTGATTTCAAGCTCAGCTCTCGCAATAGGTGTTTTTGTTGCCAGTATAAACGGCACCAACATTGACCTTCAGCAGTATATGTTCGGCAGTATCCTTGCAGTAGGGCAGGGTGATATAATAATCAGTGCGGTTCTTACAGTTTTGGTTCTTTTTGTTTTTGTTGTTTTTTATAACAAGATTTTTGCCGTAACCTTTGACGAGAGCTTCGCCAGAGCTACAGGTATACACACCTCGGTGTATAATATTACCGTTTCAATACTTACCGCCGTGACAGTAGTGGTGGGTATGCGTATGCTTGGTACTTTGCTGATTTCTGCACTCATAATTTTCCCTGCACTAACCTCTATGAGAGTCTGCAAACGCTTCAAAGCTGTTGTTATTACTTCCGTTGTTGTTTCGGTTTTTTGTGTTGTAGCAGGACTTTTTACTTCCTATTACTTCGAGAATATCCCCGTGGGAGCAACAATTGTTATTTATAACCTGGGCGTGTTTTTGGTTTTTGCTTTAGTTTCTCTGATTTTAAAGGCAAGGAATAAATAAATTAAAGAATATTATGAAGATAAGGCAGCTCGCTTTCTTTAAGGGAAGTGAGCTGTATTTTTATTTCTTCAATATGAGCTCTTACAGCGGTTTCGTCCTTGCTTTCTGTGTAAGCCGGAAGAGTGACCAGGTGTTCTGTTATACTGTCGATATAGTCGTGATAAAGGTACTTGTCAAGGTGCTTTGCGGTTTTCTTCCAGTTTTTCAGAATGTTTTCAGAAAGCTTGCCTGCCTCGCTGTATTCTTTGCTCTCCATAAGCTTGCTGACTTTTATGAGTTCTTCTGTATAGCTTTTCTCATTTGAGCTTACCGAGTAAATCTCACATCCGCAGATAAGTCCTGCAATAAGCACCATAGCCACTGCAATCATAATCCGATTCATTATTTCACCTTCCTGATTATGTTGTACTCCTTAAGTCTGTTTGCGGTCATAATCATAACATCATCCCTCTTAAGTCCTTCGCCCTTGAGAATTTCATCAATCCACCTACTGTCAACATTGCAAAGCTTCATAGAGTTTTTCAGAAGCTCTCCGTCGCTGATAACTACCGCTTCAATTCCCGAATCTCTCACCGCTACACTAAGCTGCTCGCAGTTGGGTGAGCGTTTTTCGGGCTTTAGCTGAACGCTTAATTTACCATTTGGCTCAATTATACAAAACTGCACATCGGTGATGTTATATACACCTAACTGCCTGAGCTGAACCCCCAGGTCCTCGGTAGTCATTCTCAGAGAGCGAAGAGTGTTCTGACAAAGGTTGCCGTCGTTAATAAGCACCTCAGGCTTGCCGCAGACAAGGTTGCGGATTTTTGAGGATTTCATCATAATTATGCTAATTACTATTTCGGCACTTATGAGAATAAGGATTGGTATAATTCCTGTCAGAAGAGGTTGAGAAGTGTTCTGCATTGGAATAGAGGCGATATCTGCGATTATCAGGGTAATTACAAGCTCCGTTGTCTGCATTTCGCTGAGCTGTCTTTTTCCCATAATACGCACTGCCATTATTACAAAAAAATACAGAAGAATAGTTCTGATAATAAGTATTAACATTAAATCACCCACATAAATCTTTTACCGAAAAAATTGAAATATACACCGGGATTCAATGAATTGAGTCACAAAGAGAAAAATTTGCAAATCCTGCATAAAATATGCATATTTTTCATTGAAACCCCTTTATTTTTTTACACTTTTAGGTTATAATACAATGGAGCATATATATGTAAAAGGATACATATTTTTCTCAGAGAATATTAACGGAATTTCTTAAATGTGAGGTGCGTTATGAATACAGGGTTTTCAGTAACTTTAGCAAAAATTATCAAAGAAACAGGTCTTAAAGAGTTTTATATGCCATCAGACCCACAGGAGCTTATGGTTTCTTCTATGGAAATCAATCGTCCCGGCCTTGAGCTGACAGGCTATATGGACTATTTTGACAAAGACCGTATTATTATTTTTGGCAATACTGAGTATTCTTATCTTGAACAGTTTGCAAACGATAAACAGTATGAGATTTTATCCCGTATGTTCTGCCAAAAGCCGCCTGCAATTATTATTGCAAGAAATCATAAGCCCACTGAGGCTATTATAAAAGCCACAAAGGAATTTGAGGTGCCTATTCTTGTTTCTTCAGAAGCAACCTCTTCTATGTCTGCTTCTCTCATCACCTTCCTCAATGCCGAGCTTGCACCTCGTATTACCAGACACGGCGTACTGGTTGAAGTATACGGCGAAGGTATTCTTCTTATCGGCGACAGCGGTGTAGGTAAGTCTGAAACCGCAATTGAGCTTATTAAGAGAGGCCACCGTCTGATTGCTGATGACGCCGTTGAAATCCGCAGGGTGTCAAACCGTACTCTTGTGGGCACATCTCCCGAGAACATCCGCCATTTTATTGAGTTAAGGGGTATCGGTATCATCAACGCAAGACGTATCTTTGGTATGGGTGCCGTTAAGCTTACGGAAAAGATTGATATGATTATCAATATGGAGCAGTGGAACACCGAAAAGGTTTACGACAGAATCGGTATGGATAACCAGTACACCGAGATTATGGGTATTCAGGTTCCTATTATGACAATTCCTGTTAAGCCCGGACGTAACCTTGCCATTATTATTGAGGTTGCCGCTATGAACAACCGCCAGAAGAAAATGGGCTATAACGCCGCTCAGGAGCTTTTACAAAGCCTTGGTATGGAAATCGGTGCAGACGATATCCAGAGTCACAAGGTAGACACAGGCTGGGGTGAAGAATGAAGATAATCGCAGATTTACACACCCACACAATTATGTCTGTTCACGCATACTGCACAGCCTTGGAAATGATAGCGGAGGCTCAGCGTATCGGCCTTTACGGTATGGCAATTACTGATCACGGTGCAACTATGCAGGACTTCCCTCATAAATATTATTTTATGAACCTTCACGCAATCCCCAGAGTTTTCAACGATGTCCGTGTCCTTAAAGGTGTGGAAGCCAATATATCCGACTTTTCGGGTAATCTTGATGTTGATGAGGAAGCTCTGAGAAATCTGGATTTCTGTATTGCTTCAATGCATATGCCCACCTTACACGGCGAGCCCAGCTTTGAAAAATGCACTCAGGCTTACCTTAAAATGGCAGAGAATCCCTACATCAATATGATAGCCCACTCAGGCTCACCTTACTACAAATATGACTACGAAAAAGTCATCAAGGAATTTGCAAAGTGCGGCAAGCTTATTGAAATCAATAATTCTTCAATTAAGCATAAGGCTGATTTTGTGCCTAACTGCGTTGAAATTGCAAAGCTTTGCAAAAAGCATAAATGCCGTATTTCCGTTGACACCGACGCTCACTTTATCACTCAGCTTGGAAGAGCCGATGAAGCCCTTAAAATGCTTGAGGATATTGACTTTCCCGAGGCTTTGGTGGTTAATGCAAACGTGGAGAATTTTAACGCATACCTTAAAGAAAACAATATTCCTCTTTCCTAAGGAGAGTTTATGTTCAGTAATTTTTCAAAAGAGTTAGATAAACTTAATTTAGAATATAAGAAAGACGCACCAATGAAGGAGCATACCTCCTTTAAAATCGGGGGTAACGCTGACTACTTTGTTTCTGTAAAAAATACAGAAGAGCTTAAAACCATTATTTCTCTTTGCAGAGACAAGAATGTGCCTTATATGCTTATTGGCAACGGCTCAAACCTTCTTGTAGATGATGAGGGTATCCGTGGTGTGGTGATTCGTCTTGAGGGAGATTTCAAAGAAATCAGAATTGACGGCGATTTTATTGAGGCAGGAGCAGGTGCTTCTCTTACAAAGCTTTGCCTTGACGCCTGGAAGGCTTCTCTCACAGGTCTTGAGTTTGGCTACGGTATCCCGGGCTCTGTGGGCGGTGCGGCATATATGAACGCAGGTGCTTACGGCGGTGAAATGAAGGATGTTCTGGTGTCCTGTACTCATCTGGACTCCGAGCTTAACGTTGCTTCATTTACTCTTGATGAGCTTGACCTTAACTATCGCCACAGTGCATATATGAAAGGAGAGTATATAATCCTTTCCGTAAAGCTTAAGCTCAGCAAAGGGGATAGCACTGCAATCAAAGCCCGTATGGATGAGCTTATGGGCAAAAGAATGGATAAACAGCCCCTTGAGTACCCCAGTGCAGGCTCGGTTTTCAAACGCCCCGAGGGTGCTTTTGCCGCCGCTTTGATTGAAGAGTGCGGCTTAAAAGGCAGAAGCGTAGGCGGTGCTCAGGTCAGTGAAAAGCACTCGGGCTTTATTGTTAACAAAGGAGAGGCTACCTGTAAGGATGTCCTCGACCTTGTTGAAATTATTCAGGATGAAGTAAAAGAGAAAACAGGCTATGAGCTTCATCGTGAGATAATCTATATTGAAGGAGGTAAGTAAGTGGAATTTATTATTATCACGGGACTTTCGGGTGCAGGCAAATCCAATGCCCTACACGCTCTTGAGGATATTGGCTACTATTGTGTCGACAATATTCCGCCTCTTCTTCTTTCAACCCTTTACACTCTTTGCGAAACCTCCAACGACAGTCGTATGAAAAAGGTTGCCGTTGTGGTGGATATCCGCGGAGGCGAGGTTTTCGACAACCTTTTTGACCAACTTAAAATTTTCGATGAAGAGGGCAAAAAATATAAAATCCTTTTCCTTGACGCAAAAAGCGATATTCTTCTTATCCGCTACAAGGAAACAAGGCGTAAGCACCCTCTTTCAGACAGTGCAAATATTTCCACCGAGGACGCCGTTAAGCTTGAGCGTGAGCTTTTAAAGCCTGTTAAGGCACACGCTGACTTTGTAATCGACACCTCCTATATGGCGATTAAACAGCTTAAGGAGAGAGTTACAACTCTCTTTGCTGAAAATGCAGGGGACAGCCTGATTGTTACCTGTATGTCATTCGGCTTCAAATACGGTATTCCTCTTGAGGCGGATTTACTTTTTGATGTAAGATGTCTGCCAAATCCTTTTTATGTCAAGGACCTTAAGCACCTTACAGGTCTGGACGAGGCAGTGAGGGAATACGTTCTTAAATTTGACGAAACTCAGCAGTATATAGAAAGACTTCTCAGCCTTCTGGATTACTCCGTGCCTCTTTACAGGGCAGAGGGCAAAAGCGAGCTGGTAATAGCCATCGGTTGCACAGGCGGTAAGCACCGCTCCGTAACCCTTGCAAGGCTCTTGAACAGCCACTTCGTTGAAAACGGCCAGAAGTCTACAATTCACCATAGAGATATCTGGAAAGCATAAGAAAGGTCGGGTAAAAAAATGTCTTTTGCAGGAGATGTAAAAAAAGAGCTTTCAAAAGCCGATATAAGTGTAAGTGCCTCACGGCTTGCGGAGTGTTACGGACTTCTCCTTTATTCAAGGCGTTTTTGTGAACTTGAAATCAAGCTTAAAACCGAGGCTATCTGCGTTGCAGAAAGATTCTGTGACCACGTTAACACTCTCTTCGGAGCAATTGTTGAGAAAAAATCCACCCTCAGAGCAAGCAAGGAAGACATCAATCTTCACAGTATTAAGGTTTTACTTGAGGATGACTGTAAGCGGATTTACAGCTATTTCGGACACTCTGAGGATAATCACACTTTAAGAGTTAACAGGGCTAATATCGAGGATGAGCAGTGTATCTCAGCCTTTTTAAGAGGTGTTTTTCTTGCCTGCGGTTCTGTCAATGACCCTCAAAAGAATTATCATCTTGAGTTCTGTGTTCCTTTTAAAAACCTAAGCACAGACCTGTGTACTCTTATGGGAGAGATTACCGAGTGTCAGCTCACCCCTCGTACTATTCTGAGAAACGGCAATCATATCGTTTACCTTAAAGACAGCGAGCAGATTACAGATTTGCTTACATATATGGGAGCTCCCAATTCTGCTATGGACATTATGAGTGCCAAGGCTTACAAGCAAATGCGTAATGTTACCAACAGGCGGATAAATTCAGAGCTTGCCAATATATCCAAAACCGCTCGGGCAGGTGCTAAAATTTTAAATGCCATCGATGTTATTGAAGCTGACCGTGGACTTTCATCCTTGCCGGATAACTTAAGAGCCGTTGCCGAAATTAAAAGAGATAACCCAGAGCTGTCCCTTTCGGCACTGGGCAATCTTCTTAATCCGCCCATAAGCCGAAGTGGAGTTAACCACAGACTTAATAAGCTCATTGAGCTTTCCGAGGAAATCAAAAGAGAGGCAGGAGAAACTGATGAATAATGATAAATTCAAAAATATGGACTATGAAACCGCTCTAAAAAAGCTTTCTTCGCTCATTAGTGACCTGGAAAGCGGACAACTGAGCTTTGACGATACCTTAGTAGCTTACAAAGAAGCTTTTGAATATTACACCTTTTTAAGCGACTACCTTAAAACAGCAGGTGAAAAAATCAAGGAAATGAATCAGAAAATGTCCCAGATTTCACCTTATCCGGAGGGTTGAGTTATGTTTGAAAATTCAGAAAAATACAGTGCTCTGGTAGATGAAACCCTTCTTTCTCTGGTGAAAAAGGGCAGAGAAGAGTATAAAGAGCTTCTGGATTCTATGGCTTACTCTGTTTCGGCAGGTGGTAAAAGAATCAGACCAATGCTTACAATGGCTTTTTGCTCTCTTTGCTCAGAAAGTCCTGAGAAGGCTCTCTATCCTGCCTGTGCAGTGGAGTTTATCCACACCTACTCTCTCATTCACGATGATTTGCCTTGTATGGATAACGACGATATGCGTCGTGGCAAGCCCTCAAATCACATTGTTTTCGGAGAAGATACCGCACTTTTAGCAGGAGACGCTTTGCAAAGTCTTGCTTTTGAAGCCTTAACCTGCGAAGAAAACATAAAAAACATCGGCTACGAAGCTGCCGCAAAATGTGTGCAGACTCTTTCTGTCCTCAGCGGTGCAAAAGGTATGGTAGGCGGTCAGGTGGTTGACCTTGCTCTTGAAAAATGTGAGGGAAATGTAGAGATTGTCACCTTTATGCATTCTCTTAAAACTGCCGCTCTTATTAAGTCTGCCTGTGTAATGGGCTGTATCTGCGGCGGTGCAAATGAAGTGCAGATTAAAGCCGCTGAAGAATACGCAGAGTGTATAGGTCTTCAGTTTCAGATTGTTGACGATATACTTGATGTTACCTCAACAACCGATGTTTTAGGCAAACCCGTAAACTCCGACGTAGAAAACAATAAATCCAATATGGTTTCTTTATTAGGCATTGAAAAATGTCGTGCTCTTGCAAAAGAGCTTACAGATAAGGCTATTGAAGCTTTAAAGGCCTTTGAGGGCGAAACAAAAGCTCTTGAAGATTTCGCCTTGAAGCTTCTCAACAGAAATAAATGAGTGATTTTTATGGAAAATAAGAAAGCTTTTCAGCTTCTTGATAAAATTGAACATCCATCTGATATAAAAAGACTGACTATCCCAGAGCTTAGAGCTCTCTGCGGCGAAATCCGTGAATTTATCATCAGCACTGTCAGCGAAAACGGTGGCCATCTGGCTTCTAATTTAGGCGTGGTAGAGCTTACAGTTGCAATGCATTATGTCTTTGATTTGCCTGCGGACAGTCTTGTTTTTGATGTAGGTCATCAGTGCTATACTCATAAAATCCTTTCGGGCAGAAAGTCACGCCTTACAACCATCAGACGCAAGGATGGACTTTCGGGCTTTCCCAGAAGGGACGAAAGCGATTGCGACGCCTTTGGTGCAGGACATAGCAGTACCTCTATTTCTGCCGCTTACGGCATTGCCAAGGCAAAGGCTATTAAAGGGGACAACAGCCATACCGTTGCAGTAATCGGTGACGGCTCTTTCACAGGCGGACTTGCCTTTGAAGGAATGAACAATGCAGGGCGTTTCAAGAAAAACTTCATAGTTGTTCTTAACGACAATAAAATGTCTATTTCCAAAAACGTTGGTGCCGTTGCAAGATATCTTACAAATATCCGTGTTAACCCTTGGTACTTAAAGGCTAAATGGGGGCTTGAGCGTGTTCTTAACAAGGTTCCTTTTGTGGGCAAGCCCTTTGTAAACTTCCTTACAAAGATTAAAAACAACTTTAAAAAGCGTACTCTCAAGGGCAATAACCTTTTCGAGAATTTCGGCTTTTTCTATTACGGCCCTGTGGACGGTCACAACCTTGAGGAGCTTATAAACACCTTTAAGGCCGCTAAAAAGGTTACACGTCCTGTGCTTATTCACGCAGTTACTGTCAAGGGTAAGGGTTACGGCTATGCGGAGAAAGACCCGAAGAATTACCACGGCATAGGTAAATTTGACGTGGATTCGGGCGAGCCTCTTTCACACTCTACTTCTTACAGCGATATTTTCGGCAAGAGTCTATGCCATCTTGCTGAGAAGAATAAGAATATCTGTGCCATAACTGCCGCTATGACTATGGGCACAGGCTTAACAGAGTTTTCTCACAAATATAAAGAGAGATTCTTTGACGTAGGTATCGCTGAAGAACACGCCGTTACCTTCGGCGCAGGACTTGCAAGTCAGGGAATGATTCCTGTTTTTGCGGTGTACTCCACCTTCCTGCAAAGAGCCTATGACCAGCTCATCCACGATGTTTCCTTGCAGAAGCTTCACCTTGTTCTTGGTGTGGACAGAGCAGGAATAGTGGGTGAAGACGGCGAAACCCATCAGGGTGTTTTCGATGTTTCTATGCTTAACTCAATACCAAACACAACCTGCTATTCTCCTTGCTATTTTGAGGAGCTTGCAGGATGTATCCAGCAGGGTGTTGTTAAAGATAAAAATCTGGTGGCTATCCGTTATCCCAGAGGCAGTGAGCCTTATAAGCCCGAGGATTTTACCGAAACCAATATAAATTATTCCGTTTACGGCAACAAAAACGCCAGCCGTCTTATTGTTACTTACGGCAGGCTTTTTGCAGAAGCTTGTATTGCCAAGCGTGAGCTTTCAAAAATCGGTATCGAGGTCTGTATCCTCAAGCTTACCCGAATCAAACCAATTGATGAAGAAGCTATCCGCTTTGCTTCAGGCTTTTCAAAGGTGCATTTCTTTGAAGAAGGTATGCTCACAGGCGGTATCGGCGAAACCTTCGGCTACGGAATTGACAAGCTGGGCTTTAAAGGCACTTACGGCATTACCGCAGTAGAAGACAAGTTTGTGCCTCACGCCTCTGTCAAGGAATCAATGCACAGCTTAAGGCTTAATTCTTTGGGAATTTATGAAATAATGAGAAGATAATTATGAAAAAAAGACTTGATGTTTTAGTTTTTGAAAAAGGCTTTGCTGACTCCCGTGAGCGAGCAAAAGCCATAATAATGTCGGGAAATGTTTATGTAAATAACCAGAAAGCAGACAAACCCGGCACCCAGTACGATGAGGACGCTCCTTTGGAAGTCCGCTCAACCGGTCTTAAATATGTAAGCCGTGGCGGACTCAAGCTTGAAAAAGCAATGACTTCCTTTGAGCTTGACCTTAAGGGTGCAACCTGCCTTGATATCGGTGCTTCCACAGGTGGTTTTACCGATTGTATGCTCCAGAATGGTGCACAGAAGGTTTTTTCCGTTGATGTAGGCTACGGCCAGCTTGCCTGGAAGCTTCGCACCGACGAGCGTGTTGTGAATATGGAGCGTACCAACTTCAGAAATGTTACCAAAGAGGACATAGAAGATGATATCGACTTTTTCTCTGTAGACGTTTCCTTTATCTCCCTTAAGATTATTCTCCCTGTGGCAAGAAAGCTTCTCAGCTCTGAGGGCAGAGGCGTATGCCTTATTAAGCCTCAGTTTGAAGCAGGCAGGGAAAAGGTAGGCAAAAAGGGTGTGGTCCGTGACAAAAATGTTCACGCAGAGGTTATTGAAACCATCGTAAACTTCGCTCTGGAAAACGGCTTTGATGTCCTCGGCCTTGACTTTTCTCCCGTAAAGGGACCCGAGGGCAACATCGAATATCTTATGTATGTAAAAATCAGCGACAATCCTGAGAATTTCTCCAAGGTTTCGGCCAAGGAGCTTTCTGACCTTTCTCACGCAGAGCTTGATAAATAAGGATTGATTTTTAATGAAGATTGCTTTAATTGTAAACTTAAATAAAAAAGGTGCTTTTGAAACAGGAGAGAAAATTGCCACTCTTCTTTTAAAAGAAGGAGTTCAGGTTCTGTTTCACAAAGGCAGGCTTGCAGATTTGTTTTCGGACTGTCAATCCTTTGACAGCAGAAACGACCTTGTGAAAGAAAGCGATATTGTTCTTACTGTGGGCGGTGACGGCACAATTATCCACACCGCAAAGTATGCCGTTAAATACGCAAAGCCTATTTTGGGTGTAAACTTAGGCAGACTGGGCTATGTTGCTGAACTGGAAGCTGACGAGGTCGATATGATTTCAAGGCTTGTAAAAGGGGATTTTGACACCTGCCTGAGAAGTGTGCTTTCTGTCAGCATAAGAAACGACAGAGGTTACTTTAAAGAATACATAGCAATTAACGACGCGGTTGTATCCCGAGGTTCTCTTTCCAGAATCATTGATTTACAGGTGTCCATAGACGGCGACGATGTATCCTCTTACAGAGCAGACGGAATCATTGTTGCCACACCCACAGGCTCTACCGCTTATGCACTCTCGGCAGGCGGCCCTGTGATTTCTCCTCACCTTAAATGTATTGAGCTTGTGCCTGTGTGTCCTCACTCTCTTTCGGCCAGAAGTGTTATTCTTTCCGAGGATTCTGTTATCCGTATCAGTGCAAGCTCTCCTGATGATACAAGCTACCTTACCATTGACGGTCAGATTTCCGAGCCTGTAAACGAGGACGAGGTGGTTGAGATTAAAAATTCCCAGAGTACCTTGGAAATGATTGTCTTCAAAAAACGCAACTTCTTCAAATTAGCCGGCGAAAAGCTCCGTGAGGTGAACTAAAAATGAAGCTTAACAGACATCAGAAAATTTTAGAGCTTATAAAGCTCTATCCCATAAATACACAGGAAGAGCTTCTTGATAAGCTCAGAGCAGAGGGCTATTCCGTTACCCAGTCCACTGTTTCCAGAGACATAAAGTCCTTAAGACTTCAGAAATCTCTTTTGGGCGATGGCAAATACCGCTACATTGCTCCAGAATCCAAGCTTCCTGAGATGAAATCCAGCTTTTCCGGTATTCTTTCAAATTCCGTGGTTTCTGCTGAAGCCGCAGTAAATCTTGTAGTAGTAAAAACATACAGCGGTATGGCTTCTGCAGCCTGTGCCGCCATTGATTCAATGGAGTTTGCAGGGGTTGTAGGCTCTCTTGCAGGAGATGACACGATTTTTATCGCCTGTGTGGATAATGCTACCGCCAGTGACTTTGTGTTAAAACTCAACAAATTCTTATAATTTCAGGTTGATTTTATGCTTTCAGAACTTTACATCGAAAATATAGCAGTTATTGAAAAATCAAATATAAACTTTTCTCAGGGGCTTAATGTGCTTACAGGTGAAACAGGTGCAGGTAAAAGTATTGTTATCGACTCTATCGGTGCAGTGCTTGGCTTTCGTACTTCCCGTGAGCTTATCCGTACAGGTGCAGACAAAGCAGTTGTTACCGCACTTTTTACTGACGTAAGCACCAGAGTGCAGGAAAGCTTAAGTGAGCTTGGTATTGAGTGCGAGGGTGAGCTTCTTATCAGCAGAGAGCTTACTCAGGCAGGCAAGAACAACTGCCGCATTAACGGCAAGGTATGCACTGTTTCTATGCTTAAGGACCTGGGAAAGCTTCTTATAAATATCCACGGTCAGCACGAAAGCTACGAGCTTATGTCACCTGATCTGCACATCCGTTACATTGATACTTTAGGCTCTCACGATGAGCTTTTAAACCAATACAGAGAGGCTTTTGACGAGTATAAAAAACTTGAAGTAAGCCTGAAAAAACGTAAAACCGACGAACAGGAAAGAAGCAGAAGAATTGATATTCTCCGATTTCAGATTGACGAGCTTTCGTCAGCCGATATTACAGTAGGCGAGAAAGATGAGCTTGTGAGCAAAAGGATTGCTCTTTCCAATGTAGAGCGAATCCGTGAGGGGCTTTCGGGAGCTCTTTATAAACTGGGCGGAGATATGACTGAGGGCTTTTGTGCTTTCAATCTTCTGGATGACGCAGGGAGTGACCTTTCCTCAATTTCTCGATATTCGGAGAATATAGAGAGCCTTTCGGAAAGACTTTCAAACCTTACTTATGAGCTGAGAGATATTTACGCAGAGTGTGAGGATATGCTCTCGGATTTAGATAGCGACCCTCAGCTTCTTGATTCTATTGAAGAGCGACTGGAGCTTTTATCAAATCTTTCAAAAAAATACGGCTCAACAGAGGAAGAAATGCTTTCTTTTCTTGCTGAGGCAGAGGCTGAGCTTGAGGCTCTCCTTAATTTCGAAGAGCACTATGAAAAGCTTCAGCAGAATGTGGAAATCGCCTTCAAAAAAGCAACCGAAATTGCCAACGAGCTTTCTGAAAAACGCCGTGCAGTGTCAAAGGACTTCTGCGAGAAGGTTTCGGAGCAAATGCATTTTCTTGATATGCCCAACGCTGTTTTGCAGGTTCAGCAAACTGAT
Source organism: Clostridia bacterium (assembly GCA_017465505.1). Lineage (GTDB taxonomy): Bacteria > Bacillota > Clostridia > Oscillospirales > Acutalibacteraceae > Ruminococcoides. Next base: position 98,023 of record JAFTWB010000006.1, read on the forward strand.
TGTGAGCTCTATGAGCTGGGTGCAGATACCCTTGAGTTTTTAATTTCAGCCAATGTGGGCGAGCCGCCAAAACCTGTGGCAAAGATAGCCTCAGGCGGTGAGCTTTCCAGAATGATGCTTGCCATTAAAACCGTTTTATCTCAGGCTGACCCCACCGACACCCTGATTTTCGACGAGGTAGACACAGGCGTTTCAGGTTCAGCGGCTGAAAGAATAGGTATGAAGCTGAAAGAAGTAAGCAGGTCTTCCCAGGTGCTCTGTGTTACTCATCTGCCGCAGATTGCCGCTCAGGGCGAAAATCATTATAAAATTTCAAAACGAATTGATCAGGGCAGAACCTTTACTTCTGTTGATTTGCTTTCAAATGACGGCAGGGTAGAGGAGCTTGCTCGTATTATGGGTGGCGTTACCGTTACCGACTCAGCACGGGATTACGCCCGTGACCTTATCAATAAATTCAAAGACTAATCGGAGGCAACAATGAAGGTCTGGTCTGTTGCACAGTTAAATAAAGAAAGAGCACTTCAGATTTCGGAAGAATTTGATATCCCTATGATTTGTGCAGCTCTTCTTGAAGTAAGAGGTATAAACACCCCTGAAGCAGTTGAAGAGTTTATCAGCGACGAAATCCGCTTTGACAATCCCTTTGATATCAAGGATATGGATAAAGCGGTCAGCCGTATTCTCACAGCTGTGGAAAACGGGGAGAAAATCTGCATATACGGCGACTACGACGCTGACGGCGTTACCGCTACAACAATACTTTATCAGTATCTTGATACAATAGGTGCAAACGTGAGCTTTTACATTCCCAGCAGAGCCGACGAAGGCTACGGAATGAATCCACAGGCGGTTGAGCTTCTTGCAAATGACGGAGTCGGGCTTTTAATTACAGTTGATAACGGTATCTCTGCCTATAACGAAGTGGAGCTTGCAAATTCTCTGGGTATGGATGTGGTAGTGACTGACCACCACACTGTCCCCGAGGTTATACCCAACGCAGTAGCAGTTGTTAATCCCCATAGAGCGGATTGCCCCAGTAGGTTCAAGGAGCTTTCAGGTGTTGGTGTTGTTTTCAAGCTTATTATGGCTATGGAAGGCGAATATGCCGATATAGATTCCCTTATGGATGAATACGGTGATATAGCCGCTATCGGCACAATAGGTGATATTGTTGATTTAACAGGAGAAAATCGAGTTATTGCCAAGCAGGGTATCAGACGCATAAATAATAGCGATAAAGCAGGTATAAACGCTCTTTTGAAGGTGAGCGGCTGTGCTGATAAGGAACTCACTGCTACTGACCTTTCCTTTTCCATTGTTCCCAGAATCAATGCCGGCGGAAGACTTGGTCTTTCGTCAAAATCCGTGGAGCTTCTCCTTACGGAAGATGAAGAGTACGCCTTAAGTCTTGCCTCTAATCTTTCTGAAGATAATGCGGAAAGGCAAAGAATTGAGCAGGATATCTTAAAGGAAATTGACAAGGTTATTCAGGATGATCCCAATGTTGTTCGCAATCCTGTAATTGTAATTGACGGCGAAAACTGGCACCAGGGTGTTATCGGTATTATCGCCGCAAAAATCAAAGGTTTATTCGGTAAAGCCTGTATCATAATTTCCAAAGAAGGCGAGATTGCAAAAGCCTCGGGCAGAAGTATTGAGGGCTTTGCCCTTAACGAAGCAATTTTTGCTTGCAGTGAGTATCTTGAGCATTTCGGCGGCCACGCAATGGCTGTGGGCTTTTCTCTGAAAACCGAAAATATCGAAAAATTCAAACAGACTCTCTATGATTATTACGACTCTTTGGATACACTTTTCCTGCCCAGAATCAACATCGACTGCAAATTGAATCCTGCTCTTATTAACCTTGAGCTTGTGGATTCTTTATCCCTTCTTGAGCCCTTCGGAGCAGGTAATCCTTCGCCACTTTTCGGACTTTACAATATGCAGATTACTGATGTTAAGCCTCTTTCAAACGGCAGACATCAGCGTATAACCGTTACCAGAGGCGGTGCAGTACATACCGTTATGTACTTTGGTATGCCAAGCGATATGTTTCCTTATACAGTGGGTGATACTGTGGACCTGGCTGTGGCACTTGATAAAAACTTCTATAAAAATAACGTTTATCTTTCAATAATTGCAAGAGATATCCGCTACTCAGGCTTTGAAAGTGAACGTCATCTTAACTCTATGCGTCTTTACGACAGATTTGTTCTTGGAAGGCCTTTGGCAAAGAAATACTCACAGTATTTTCCAATGCTTATTCCTAAAAGAGATGATTTTGCTCTTGTTTACAGGTATCTCAAATCTGTGGGTAGCATAGAAATTAACCTTGAAACATTAAGCTACCGATTGGGCTCAATGCCTTGCGGTAAGCTGAGGACCTGCCTTGACGCTATGGCAGAGCTTTCTCTCATAAGCCTTTTTGAAGGCCCGAAAACCTTAAAAATCACTGTTTTGGATGTCAAGGGAAAGGTAGACATCGACAGTGCACCAATACTCAGAAAACTAAGGGAGGTAGAGCAATGTCAAATGTAAATGTAGCTCATTACAGAGATTACCACGAGCTTGTTGAGCTTCTTAAATCAAGCGGTAACACCTATGACCTTGAAAAAATTGACAAAGCCTACAACTATGCCAAGGAGGCCCACGGAGATCAACGCAGAGTGTCGGGCATTCCTTATATTCTTCATCCTACTTCAGTCGCTTGTATTCTTGTAGGTTTAGGTATGGACACCGACTCCATAATTGCCGCATTACTTCACGATGTTGTAGAGGATACAGATAAAACTCTTGAAGAGGTTACAAAGGAGTTTGGTAGCGGTATAGCCCTTCTTATTGACGGTCTTACCAAAATTTCAAAAATTGCTTACGCAAATCGTGAGGAGCAGCAGGCGGAAAGTATCCGCAAAATGCTTATTGCAATGAGCAATGACATTCGCGTTATTATCATTAAGCTTGCAGACAGAGTTCACAATATGCGAACCATTGACTGTATGCGTGAGCAGAAACGCCGTGATAAGGCAAGAGAAAATATGGAGGTTTATGCTCCCATAGCTCATCGCCTTGGTATGAAAGCTGTAAAAGAAGAGCTCGAGGACCTTTCTTTAAGATATCTTGACCCGGTAGGATATGAAGAAATCGAAAACGAGCTTTTGCTCACAGCAAAGGACAGAGAGGCTTTTATCTCAGACCTTAAGGAAGAGATAATTGAGCGTTCTAAATCTTCTATAAGCGACCTTTATATCAGCGGACGAGTAAAGAGTATTAACAGTATTTATCACAAAACCTACACTCAGGGCAAAACCATTGACCAGATTTATGATATCTTTGCCGTGAGGATTATAGTTCACACAGTTACGGATTGTTACAATGTGCTTGGCATTATCCACGATATCTATAAACCTATTCCAAACCGCTTTAAGGATTATATTTCAACACCCAAGGCTAATATGTACCAATCCCTGCATACCACTGTAATCAGCCACAGAGGCATTCCCTTTGAGGTGCAGATTCGCACCTGGGATATGCACCATACTGCCGAATACGGTATCGCCGCTCATTGGAAGTATAAAGCAGGTGTTTCCGATAAAGGCGGTAAAACTCAGTCTTTGGACGAACACCTTACCTGGATTCGTAAAATGCTTGAAACCCAGAGTGAAGCATTGGATTCCACTGACCTCGTATCTTCAATCAAAACCGACCTTAACCCCAATGAGGTCTTTGTTTTTACGCCTAAAGGCGATGTTATTACCTTGCCTCAGGGCTCAACAGTAATTGATATGGCTTACCATATTCACTCGGCTGTGGGAAACCGAATGGTGGGTGCAAAGGTTGACAGACGCATTGTGCCTATCGATTATCAGGTGAAGACTGGCGAAATTGTTGAAATTCTTACTCAAAAGGAAACTCAGGGTCCTAAAAGAGATTGGCTGAAAATTGTTAAAACAAGTGAAGCAAGAGCCAAAATCCGCTCCTGGTTTAAGAAAGAAAAAAGAGAAGAAAACATTATTGAAGGTAAGGCGGAGTTTGAGCGAGAGCTTAAGAAAATGGGCATACAGCTTAAGGAAAAGGATGTTTTCGAGTTTCTTTCCAAAATCAATCTGAAAATAGAAATCAAGGATGTTGACGATTTCTACGCCGCCATTGGTTATGGCGGTATTCAGCTCTGGAAGCTTAATCAGCGAATCCGTGATGTTTATCAGAAGTATTACGTTGACAACGACGAGCCATCTCTTATTGTCACCGAGCTTAAGACCAAAAACAAAGTTGGCTCAGGTGTTTGCGTTGAGGGTATTGATGATGTTCTCACCAAATTCTCAAGGTGCTGTAATCCTCTTCCCGGAGATGAAATAATCGGTTTTGTTACCCGTGGTTACGGTGTTTCTATCCACAAGCGTGACTGCACAAATGTACCGAAAAACATTCAGGAGGCAGAACACCCCGAAAGATGGGTCAACGCTTACTGGCTCAATAGTGTAAAGGATAATTTCCAAAGCAGTATCCATATTTTCGGCAACGACAGAGCAGGTCTTCTGGCAGATGTCAGCTCTCAGCTTTCTGCTATGCACATTATGATTCGCTCTCTGGACTGTCGTGAGCTTCCTGATAATAAGGCTATCATCAATGTAACTCTGGATGTTACAGGTTTAGACCATCTCAAGTCCGTTATGGCAAGACTTAATACCATCAACGGCATTATCTCAATAACAAGGGACTGATAAAATGAAAGCAGTACTGCAACGTGTCAGCAATGCAAGTGTAACAGTTGACAATGAGCTTGTTTCATCAATAAATCAGGGCTTTCTCATTCTTCTTGGTGTAGAAAACGAAGATAACGAAAAAGAAGCCCTTGCTCTTGCTAAAAAGATTTCGGGGTTGAGGATTTTTACTGACGAAAATGATAAAATGAATCTTTCTCTTTCAGACGTTCAGGGTGAGGTGCTGGTGGTGTCAAATTTCACCCTCTGTGCCGATTGCAAAAAGGGCAGACGTCCCAATTTCGAAAAAGCCGCACGGGGTGAATTAGCACAGGGACTCTATGAGTATTTTTGCCAAACTCTTCGTGAACTTGGCGTTAGCAAAGTTCAAAAAGGCATTTTCGGAGCAGATATGAAGGTAGAGCTTCTAAACGACGGCCCTGTCACCATTATTATTGATTCACGGGAGCTTGCAAAATGATAAAAGTAGAATCCTTTCTTGTTGGTCATCTTTCCACCAACTGCTATATAATAACTGACGAAAGCACAAACCGCAGGGCTATTGTTGACCCCGGCTATAAAAGCGGTGAACTTTTAAAAAGGGTGAAAAAGCTTGGCAAGGACACCTTTGACTATATTCTGCTTACTCACGGTCATTTTGACCATATCTGGTATGCTGAAGAGTTGAGAAGCCTGACTAACGCAAAGCTCGTTATCTCAAAGGAAGATTCTTCCTTCCTTCTTGACGGCAGACTTAATCTTTCCTCTGTTTTCGGTATCAGCAAATTTCCTCAGATTTGTGCCGATATGGCTCTTTCTGATGGAGATAAGCTTAAGTTTGGCTCTTCTGAGTTTACCTTTATGTCAACTCCGGGCCACACTGTGGGAAGCGGTTGCTTTATCTTTTTTGAAGACAAAGTGATTTTCTCGGGAGATACTCTTTTCAGGCTTTCTCAGGGAAGAACAGACTTTCCCACAGGGGACACCTTGAAGATGGCTCAATCTCTCAGAAAACTTGCTGCTTTACAGGGAGATTTCACAGTTTATCCCGGTCATAACGAGTCCACAACACTTGAATATGAACGTCAAAATAATCCATTTGTGAGTGTATAATGAAGCTATATATAATTAACCACAGCTTTGCTTATGAGCTGGAAAATTTAACAAGAGCTTTCTTTCCCAATGAAAAAATCCAGACCTTAAAGGAAGCGGAATCTTTTGAGCCGCCCTATGTCTACACAGAAGACAGGGAAGATGTGCTCACTGTCAGGGTTTCTGCTGACGGCAAGGATGAAGAGCGGACCATAAAGGCGGAAGAAGGGGATGACAAGGAGCTTTTGCTGGCTACCCTTTTATACAACTGTCTTTCAAAGATTTGCTCCAGAGAGCTTCCCTGGGGACTTCTTACAGGTGTGCGTCCCATTAAGCTTTTCAGACGCCTCAGCGATAGCTCCAACAGAGAAGAGGCAGAAAAGTACTTTAAAGAAACCCTTCTTGTAAGCGACGAAAAGCTTAATCTTGCCAAGGTTACCGAAGCAAACGAGCGTAAAATCCTTGATTTATCAAGACGGGACTCTTTCAGCCTTTATATTTCCATTCCGTTCTGTCCCTCAAGGTGCAACTATTGCTCCTTTGTTTCTCAGTCCGTTGAAAAGGCAAAGCACCTCATTGCACCTTATGTAGATATTCTTCTTGAAGAAATCAAAGAAACAGCTAAGGTCGCAAAGGACTTAAAGCTTCGCCTGGAAACTGTTTATATAGGCGGCGGCACTCCTACAACTCTATCGGGTGAAGATTTAAGCCGTATTATAAATACTGTCAGAGAAAACTTCGATATGTCCTTTGTCCGTGAATTTACGGTTGAGGCAGGCAGACCTGACACCATAACAGAAGAAAAGCTGAGAGCCATTATTGACTCAGGGTGCGACAGACTCAGCATTAACCCTCAGACTCTCAACGACTCAGTCCTTGAGGCAATCGGCAGAAAGCATACTGCCAAGGAGTTTAATGAGGCTTTTGCCCTTGCCAGAGCACTTGGCTTTAAGCACATAAACACAGACCTTATCGCAGGTCTTGATACAGATACAGTAGCTTCTTTCAAGAATACTGTGGACGGAATTCTTGCGCTTTCTCCTGAAAGTGTTACAATCCATACTCTTTCTATGAAGCGAAGCTCTTTTATCACCGCCGAAAACAAGCAGATTACAGAAAACTCAAACACTTCTGTTGCCGATATGCTTTCCTACGGCTACGAAAAGCTTTCTCAAAGCGGCTTCAGACCCTATTATCTCTATCGTCAGAGCAAAATGCTGGGCAACTTAGAGAATACAGGCTGGGCTAAGGAAGGCTTCGATGGGCTTTATAATGTCTACATTATGGACGAAACTCACACCATTCTTGCTTGCGGTGCAGGTGCGGTTACCAAGGTGAAAGCTTTTGGAAGTGAGAATCTTGAGCGTATATTTAACTTCAAATATCCATACGAATATATAGACAGGTATAGTGAGCTTTCAGGTAGAAAGAAGGCTATCTATGACTTTTATGAAAAATATTTTTAACGGAGGATATTATGAGCTTATTCGAAGACTTTTCTGTCACCGCCAAGGTTTACGCAAACAAAGTTTCCCAGAAGGCTGATGAGGCAGTTGAAATCTCACGCCTTAAAATCACCGAAAAAAGGCTTCAGAGGGATATCTCAAAAAGCCTGAAGCTTTTGGGTGCAAAGGTATATAAAGCTTACAGTGCAGGAGATTCAAGTCTGGATGTCGGAGGTGACGTCACAGATATCCGTGATATGTATGACAGCCTCAAAACTATTCGTACAAAGATAAATAAACTTAAAAATTCCTCGGTTACAGATTCCGACGAAAAAAGCACCGAAGAAAAAGGATAATTAAATCATCTTTTTCAGAATCGGTGAGTTAATGAAAACAAAAAAATCAAAACTTAATAATCACACATCCCAATCTTTTCTCAAGGGCGCAATGGTGCTTACTGTCAGTATGATTCTTGTTAAGCTCTGCGGACTTTTACAGAAGGTACTGCTTACAAACCTTTACAGCACTCTGGGAGAGAGCTTAGGTGAGTTTGGCTCAGGGCTTTTTGCCAATGCCTACGAGCTTTATGTTCCTCTTTTTACCCTTGCCACCATAGGCTTTCCCATTGCGATTTCCAGGCTTATTTCAGAAGCTCAGGCAAAAGGAAGATACAAGGATGTTCAGAGAACCTACAAAGTTGCAAAGCCCTTTTTTATAATTATGGGCACACTTTGCTTTTTCCTGATGACAGTGGGCGGATTTATATATGTTCGGTATATAGATTCGCCCTATTCGCTTTTATCAATACTTATGCTTGCTCCCACAATTTTTTTCGGTTGTCTTGAGTCGGTATACCGAGGCTATTACGAGGGCCTTAGAAATATGACCCCTACAGCGATTTCCGAGGTGATAGAAGCCCTTGCGAAAATCTTAATAGGAGTTGCTCTTTCATATCTTGTTATAAACCTTGGAGTGAAGGAATATGAGCTTAAGGGTACAATTTTTACTTTAAGTTTTGACAGTGAAGATGAAGCGTACAACACCCTTTTGTCCTTTTCTGTAGCAGCTTCAATTTTTGGAATTACTCTTGGAAGCTTTCTCTCCTTCCTTTATCTGAAATTGAGATTTGTTTTCAGAAAAGGGGATATCCCTGCGACTTTATATCTTAATTCTCCCGAAGCTTTGTCAAAAGGGGAAACCTTCAAAAAAATGTTTAAGGTTGCACTTCCTGTGGGAGTGGGTGCTTTGGTAATGAGCTTTGCAAACTCTCTTGACGCCACAATATTAAACAGGCTTTTGAGAAATATGGCTCAGAATTCTCCTTTTGAGCTTTATCAGCAGTATCCTCAGCTTTACGACGAGATTTATAACTCTCACACGGCACATACCTGTATATGGGGGTATTACAGCGCCTCACTTACCATTCTTTCTTTAGTTGCCGCAGTTACTCAGGTTTTCGGTACAAGTGCAATGCCCAATGTTTCCAACGCATTTACAAAAGGGGATAGGAATGAGCTGAAAAAATCCATTGAAACCGTAATAAGACTATCGTCGGTTTTTGCCTTTCCCTGTGGAATCGGACTTGTTGTGCTGGCAAAACCCATACTTTCTTTGATTTATTTTTCAAATCCAAACATCCCTGTTTACGCAACTCCTGTTTTGCAGATTATGGGTATAGGCTCAATTTTTATCGGGCTTTGTACTCCTGTTTGCTCAATGCTTCAAGGTGTAGGTAAAGAAAGCAGAACTATGTTTATTTACATTTTCGGTACTGTACTTAAGGTTATAATATCTTATTTCTTTGCTAAAAATATAAGCGTAAACATAGCAGGCACTGCTATAGGTTCTCTTGTTTCAAACCTGCTTATGTGTCTTGCGGCTTCTTTTTCTCTTATAAAATTCACCAAAGTAAAGCTTGATTTTCTTTCGGTTTTAATCAAGCCTTTTGTTTCTTCAGTTATTTGCGGTTTATGTGCTTATCTTTGTTATTATGTATTTAATATCAATGTAATAATTTCTGTTGTGATTTCAGCTATAATATATCTTGCTTTTTTGTTTATATTGCATACTTTTTCAAAAGACGAAATAAAATTGGTTATAAATTGTAAAAAAATTGTAATAATACTTGAAAAACTCCATCTTATAGGTTAGAATATTGGATTAGAAAGGGAACTATGCGGTTTTCCGGGAGGCTTTTATGGTAGATTTTGAGTTTAAATCCAATTATAATTTTTACGACCTTGTAAAGATTATGTCTTTGCTTCGTTCTCCCGAGGGCTGTCCCTGGGACAGAGAGCAGACTCATAAATCTATCCGCCGTGATTTCCTTGAGGAATGTTACGAGGCTATTGAAGCTATCGACACGGATGACCGTGACCTTCTCCTTGAGGAGTTGGGTGATGTTCTTCTTCAGGTGGTTTTCCACGCTGAGATTGAAGCTGAGAAAAACTCCTTTACCGCTGATGATGTTTGCGATGGTATCTGTAAAAAGCTTATTATCCGTCATCCTCACGTTTTTGGCGACGTAACCGCTGAGGACAGCGAAGCGGTTCTTAAAAACTGGGACGCAATTAAAATGCAGACCAAATCCCAGAAGTCAAATTCCGAGGTTATGCACAGTGTGTCAGTTGCTCTTCCTGCTTTAATCCGTGCCGATAAGGTGCAGAATAAGGCAAGAAAAATCGGATTTGATTTTCCTGATGTAAATGCAGCTCTCGATAAGCTTTCTGAAGAAGTTTCTGAGCTTAAAGAGGCTATCTTAAAAAATCAGAGTGACTCTATACAGGCTGAGCTTGGCGATGTGCTTTTCTCTGCTGTTAATGTGGGCAGACTTTTAAAGGTAGATTCCGAGAAAGCTCTCTCAGATACAACGGAGCGTTTTATTGCAAGATTTGAAGGTATGGAAAAGCTCGCTGCTGAAAAAGGCCTTGAAATCAACTCTCTTTCCCTTGAAGAGCTTGACAATCTTTGGGACACTGTTAAAGCTTCTTCCAACTAAACTTGTTTAAGAGCGGCATATGCCGTTTGTATAATTAAAAATAATCGGAGGTTTCACACTATGAACAAAACAGAATTAGTTGCTGCTGTTGCAGCAAAGGCTGACATCAAAAAGGCTGACGCTGAGAAGGCAGTTAATGCTGCTATCGACGTAATCATCGAGTCTATCACTGCAGGTGAGAAGGTTCAGATCGTAGGCTTCGGTACATTCGAGCAGAGAGAAAGAGGCGCTCGCACAGGTTGCAACCCCAAGACAAACGAGAAGATCGAAATCGCAGCTTGCAAGGTTCCTGCTTTCAAGGCTGGTAAGGCTTTCAAGGACGCTGTTAATAAGTAATTTGTTCTTTGCAGTGGGCAGGCTTTTGCTTGTCCGCTGTTTGATTTTTTAAAGGCTTACAGGAGGATATATGAGGCTTGATAAATACTTAAAGGTTTCTCGTCTTATTAAACGTCGCACAGTTGCCAACGACGCCTGCGATGGCGGCAAAATCACCGTCAACGGCAAGGTTGCCAAGGCTTCCTATAACGTTGCAGTGGGGGATATTATAGAAATCACCTTTGGTGAACGTAAAATCGCCGTTAAGGTTGAATCTATCAATGAATATGCAAAAAAAGACGACGCCGCAGCTATGTATAGTGCACTCAGTAATAAATAAGTAAACGCCTTCGTATAAATTATTATATTTCTACGGAGGTTTTTTATATGCAGGAGCAAAAGAGCTTTAAACCCCATAATCTTACTTTGGAAAATCGCAAGATTTTAAGTTTAAACGGAGTGCTGGATGTTCAGGGCTTTGACGAAGAAACGGTGAATATTGTCACAACTTTAGGTGTGCTTATTGTAAAAGGGAGCTCACTTCATATCAGCAAGCTTTCTCTGGAAACCTCTGAGGTGATAATCGACGGAGAAATAAACGCCCTTCACTATCTGGCAGGAACTGAGAAAAAGGGCTTTATGGCGAGGCTTTTCAAATAATGCTCGAAGTAAGCCTTAATTCCCAGACTCTTGCTTTTTTGTGCTCGATTTTAAGCGGGCTGATTATTGGTGTGGTTTATACTTTTTTCAAATGTATAAGAGTCGCCTTAAATAACTCAAAAGCAGTGACCTTTGTTTGCGATGTCTGCTTTATGCTTTTCTTTACGTTTGTTACTATGATTTTCAGCATAGGTTTTACTTTGGGATTTGTTCGTTATTTTGTAGTAGCAGGGGAAATTGTGGGCCTTGTTGCTTATAAACTTACCTTAGGCAGACTTTTTGATACGCTGTTTAATATTCTTTTTAGAGCTTTTGGCAAATTTTGCGGAGCTTTTCAAAAAAATATTAAAGGATTTATCAAAAAACTATTGAAAGCACGGCACAAGATGTTGTATAATAAAGACAAGAAAAAGACTATCTTGAAAGGAGAACGTGAATATGACTCTTAAGGTTGTTAAACCGGGCAAAAAACGCTCTCCTTTTCTTTATATTGTTTTAGGTGCAGTAGTTGTGGTTTTTCTGGGTGTTTTCGTTTATACAGTTTCCGGTATCTATTCGGAAACCGCCGAGAAACGTTCTCAGCTTGCTTCACTTCAACACGAAATTGAAATTCAGGAAATGAAAAACGCTGAGCTTGAGGCTGTTGTTTATTCTGACGTTGAGTACCTTAAGTATGCTACCAAGGTTGCAAGGGATAACGACTATGTAAAAAGCGGCGAGCGTGTTTTTATAAATTCTTCAGGTGACTAAACGCCTGATTTAATCGAAAGGAAAAGTATGAAACCGGAAAAGGGAAGCATTTACGAAGGAAAAATCACAAGTATTACAAATTTTGGTGCGTTTGTCAGTTTACCTGACGGTCCTGACGGATTGGTACACATTTCAGAAGTATCAAACGGCTTCGTTAAGGATATTAACGAGCTTTTCAGCGTAGGACAAACTGTTAAGGTAAAGGTTATCTCCATTGCAGAAAACGGCAAAATCGCACTTTCTATCAAGCAGGCTCAGCCCAGAGAAGAAAAACCTCAGCAGCAGAATTTCAGACCCAGACCCCAGAATGAACGAAAGTTCACTCCCAAAAAGCCCGAACAGAAGCCACAGTTTAATCCCAATGTTCCGCCTGAGGAGTACTGGGAGGAGCAGATTTCCACAAATCAGGGCTTTGAGGATATGATGAACAAGTTCAAAAAATCAAGTCAGGACAAATTTTCCGACCTCAAGCGAGGCGGTGAAAGCCGCGGCTACAGCAGACGTGGTCACGGCGGCAGAAAATAAAATACCCCAAAGGAGGCTAAATCTATGAAGATTACTTATGTAGCACGCAAGGTAAACCTGAGAGAGAACTTTAAGGAAAGAGTTGAGCTCAAGCTCAAAAAATTCTCAAAGATTTTCTCCGATAGTGCCGAGGCTACTGTTGTGGTAACCTTGGAGAAGAATCGTCAGACAGTGGAAATTACCATCAAGGATAATTCTATGGTATTCCGTGCCGAGTCAACTATGGCTGAGATGAACGACGCTCTTGATAAAGTGGTTGACCTTATTGCAGGTCAGCTGAGAAAGCATAAAACAAAGCTTTCCAAGCGTATTAAGACAGGTTCTATCGACGACCTTGTAATAGCCTCCGCTGAAGAAGATGTTACTATGGAGGATGAGGATACTTACGATATAGTTCGCCGCAAGCAGATTCCTCTAAAGCCTGTTTCTGTTGAAGAAGCAATTCTACAGATGGAGCTTGTGGGCCATCAGTTCTATATGTTCCTCAATGCTGATACAAATCTTATTAACGTAGTTTACATCAGAAAAGACGGCTCTTACGGTTTGCTTGAGCCCTCTGACGAATAAAAATAAAGGCAGGAATTACTGCCACTGAATAAACCTGTAACCCCGTCCTGTTTTTGCGGCGGGGTTTTGGTTTGGGGTGGTAAGTTCCTTTGGTGAAAATATGCAGAAATTTACAATGTGTGCCCCTTGTCTTTTCGGTTTGGAAAAGCTTGTGGCAAATGAACTCAAATTTATGGGTGCAGAAAATGTTACCGCTGAAAACGGCAGGGTTCTTTTCAAAGGCGGATACGACATTTTAATCCGTGCCAATATCCGTTCTCGTTTTGCGGAGCGTATTGTGGTGCTTCTTGGTGAATTTACCGCAAGAAGCTTTGAGGAGCTTTTTAACGGTGTTGAAAAGCTTCCTTTTGAAAACTTCATTCTTGAAAACGAAGCTTTCCCGGTGTCGGGTGCTACTCTCGATTCCAAGCTTTACAGTGTTCCCGATTGCCAGAAAATCATAAAAAAAGCAGTGTGCAAACGACTCAGCCGAATCCGCAAAACCGATTGGCTTAACGAAAGCGGGGGAGTGCACCAGATTAAATTCTTAATCCGCAAGGATAAAGCAAGCATTATGCTTGATACTACCGGTACAGGGCTTTATAAAAGAGGCTACCGTGCCGAGTCTAACTCAGCCCCTATTAAAGAAACCCTTGCCGCTGCTATGGTGGACCTCTCAAAAGTGAGAAAGGACCATTATGTTGTTGACCCTATGTGCGGCAGTGGTACCATTCTTATTGAGGCGGCACTTGCGGCTATGAAAATTTTCCCCGGTGCTGAGCGTAGCTTTGCCGCAGAAAACTGGGCTTGTATTCCAAAAGAGCTTTGGGAAAAAGAGCGTGAAAGTGCCAGAGCTATGAGGATTACCGACTGTAACTTCAAGGCAACAGGTTTTGATATTGACGCAGAATCTCTGAGAATTGCTAAGTCCAACGCTAAGAAAGCAGGGGTGGACGACAGAATTACCTTTATCCAGCAGGATGTCAAGGATTTTATTCCATCTGAGGAAAGAGGTACCCTTATTACAAACCCTCCTTATGGTGAACGTATGCTGAGTATCAACGAAGCCGAGGAACTTTACTACACTATGGGTAAGCGTTTCAAGAAGAAGCAGGGCTGGAGCTATGCCATTATAACCCCTGATGATGACTTCGAAAAATGCTTTGGAAGAATTGCTGACAAACGCAGAAAGCTTTACAACGGTATGCTTAAATGCCAGTTCTATATGTATTTTAAAACAGAGTGAGTGATTTAATAATGACCAAAACTTTATTAAAAAAGACCCTTGCCCTTTTTCTTATACTTTTGTTGTCTTTGTCCCTTTTTGCTTGCGGTACTGAGAAAGTACCTGAGCCTACGGAAACTACCGCCACAGAAGCCAAGCTTCAGGTTATTGGTGTTTTAAGCCTTGAACTGGACGAAAACACTCAGAAAGCTTTTGACGGATTTATAAACGCCTTGTCTGCAAACGGTTACACCGAGAACGAAAACTTTACCCTTGTTCATACTCAGTGTAAAGAAGAAAAGGAGCTAAAAGCCGCCGCAGAGGAGCTTGTAAAAGAAGAACCTTCGTTGATTTATACCATCGGCACAGAGGCAACTAAAGAAATAAAAGAAGCCACAACTGAAATTCCTGTTGTATTTTCTTGTGTAAATGACCCTGTGGGAGAGAAAATTGTAAAATCCTGCGAAAAGCCCGAGGCTAATATAACAGGTGTGTGTGATTATTCTCCGGTTTTTGAGCAGATTGAGCTTATCTCAACTCTTTATCCCGAGACTAAGCGAATCGGTTGCCTTTATAACGGTGCAGATGAGGAATCTATCTTTTCTGCTAATCTTGCTAGTGGTGCGGCTCAGATTTCGGAGGTTAAGTTTACTCTTTATCCCTCTTTGACAGATAAGGATTTTCTTGACGAGCTGGAAACAGCTCTGGAGAAATGCGATGTTCTCTATCTTACGGATGACGCTCTGGTGAAATCCTGTCTTAACGATATTCTCAGTCAGGCCAAGAAAAAGAAAATCCCTGTGTTTGCTGAGAGTACGGAGCTTGTAGAAAGCGGTTGCCTTGCTACCTGTATTACAGACTACGAGCATATAGGGTACAGTGCAGGTGAGCTTTCGGCAATTCTTCTTCGCTCTCTTAAAGAGGTTTCCCAGGTTCCTGTTGAATATGCCACTGATACAACTGTTGTTGTAAATTCAAAAACCCAGAAAACATTGAAGCTTACTTTGCCTGATGTAATTTCAGAAAGTGCGGTTTTTGTGAAGGCTTCTTGATGTTGTTCATTAAAAGTTTTTAATCAGCTTTCAAAATATACTTGATTTTTTACAAAATATGGTTTAAAATATAATTAGCACTCTAAAGTGTAGAGTGCTAATTATTTTGTTTTATATGAAAAAGGAGGATATATATGACTATTAAACCATTACTTGACAGAGTTGTTCTTAAGGTGGACAACGCAGAGCAGACTACTGCCAGCGGTATTGTTCTCTCTTCTGCTGCTCAGGAAAAGCCCCAGTTTGCCAACGTTATTGCAGTTGGCCCCGGTGGTGTTGTTGAGGGCAAAGAGGTAGTAATGTATGTAAACGTTGGTGACAAGGTTATTACATCAAAGTACTGCGGTACAGAGGTTAAGCTGGATGGCGAAGAGTACACAATTGTAAAACAGTCTGATATTCTGGCTGTTGTAGAATAATCGGGAGGTATTTTAATTATGGCAAAGCAGATTGCATACGGTGCAGACGCACGTAAAGCTCTTAAAAGCGGTATTGACCAGTTAGCAGATACCGTAAAAATCACCCTTGGCCCTAAGGGAAGAAACGTAGTTCTTGACAAGAAGTACGGTGCACCCCTTATTACCAACGACGGTGTAACAATTGCAAAGGAAATCGAGCTTGAAGACCCCTTTGAGAATATGGGTGCTCAGCTTGTAAAAGAGGTTTCAGTTAAGACAAACGACGCCGCAGGCGACGGTACAACAACCGCAACCCTTCTTGCTCAGGCTCTTATCCGTGAGGGTATGAAGAATGTTACCGCAGGCGCTAATCCTATGGTTCTCAGAAAGGGTATCGCAAAGGCTGTTGACGCCGCAGTAAAGGCTATTATCGCCAATAGCGTTCAGGTCAAGGACTCCACAGATATCGCTCGTGTTGCTACAATTTCTTCAGGCGACGAATTTATCGGTAAGCTTATTGCAGAGGCTATGGAGAAGGTTTCTCAGGATGGTGTTATCACTATTGAAGAGTCCAAGACAGCCGAAACATACAGCGAGGTTGTCGAGGGTATGATGTTTGACCGTGGTTACATCGCACCTTATATGGTTACAGATACAGAGAAGATGATTGCAGAGCTTGACAATCCCTTCATTCTTATTACAGACAAGAAGATTTCCACAACTCAGGAGATTTTACCTTTACTTGAGCAGATTGTTCAGGCAGGCAGAAAGCTCCTTATCATCGCTGAGGATGTAGAGGGCGAGGCTCTCACAACTCTGGTTCTCAACAAGCTCCGCGGTACATTTACCTGCGTTGCTGTTAAGGCTCCAGGCTTTGGCGACAGAAGAAAAGAAATGCTTCAGGATATTGCTATCCTTACAGGCGGTACAGTTATTACTTCTGACCTTGGTCTTGAGCTTAAGGACGCAACCTTGGCTCAGCTTGGTACTGCACGTCAGGTTAAGGTTGAGAAGGAAAACACCATTATCGTTGACGGTGCAGGTAACAAGGAAATGATTTCTGCCCGTGTATCCCAGATTCGTCAGCAGATTGAAACAACCACCTCTGAGTTTGATAAAGAAAAGCTTCAGGAGCGTCTTGCAAAGCTGGCAGGCGGTGTTGCAGTTATCAAGGTTGGTGCCGCAACTGAAATCGAAATGAAGGAAATGAAGCTCCGCGTTGAGGACGCTCTTGCCGCTACAAAGGCAGCAGTTGAGGAGGGTATCGTTGCAGGTGGCGGTACTGCTCTTATTAACGCAACAGGCGCAGTTGAGGCAGTTATTGCTGAGGCAGACGGCGATGAGAAGACAGGTATGCAGATTGTCCTCCGTGTACTTGACGAGCCTCTCCGTCAGATTGCCGCCAACGCAGGCCTTGAAGGCTCTGTTATCGTTGAAAACGTTAAGCGTTCAGGTAAGGTGGGCTACGGCTTCAATGCTCTTACTGAGGAGTATACAGATATGATTCCCTCAGGTATTGTTGACCCCACAAAGGTTACACGTTCAGCTTTACAGAATGCCGCTTCCGTTGCTTCTATGGTTCTTACCACAGAGTCTTTGGTTGCTGATATCAAAGAGCCCCCTGTTGCTGCTCCTGCAGCTCCCGATATGGGCGGTATGTACTGATAAAATAACACACAAGATAACTTGCCGACGGCTTATTTGCCGTCGGCTTTTTTGTTGACTTTTGCCATATAAAAAGGTATAATTATACTATTATGTTTTGGCGGTGGAATATTATGAAAAAATTATCTCTTATTCTTATGTTTATGCTTGTTGCGGCTATGCTTTTCGGATGTAAAGAAGAGGACGAAGTGCTTACTCCTCCCGAAACCGTCGCTCCCGGTATTGCCTGGTCATCAACTGCTGCCGATAAAAACCTTGTTGGTGCTTGGCTCATTGAAAATGACGAAGAGCATAATGAGATTTATCTTTTTACAAACGACTGTAAGGTTCGTATCGTAAAAGGTTCCTGCTATTTTGAAGGCGACGTTACTTATGGTATTGACACCGACGGTAATCACAAATACTTATCCGACTTTTACTATATGGCAGGAGAGCTTACCTATGTCGTTGATGGCGACAAGGTGATTTTTGTCAATGAAGAGGGCGTAACCCGTACTATGATTAAAACTCAGTATAGTGCACCTCAGCTTAAAGCTTTCGATGATTTCAGCGCCGAGAATCCCCTTGTTGGCACTTGGTACAATGAAGAGTACAACGACAGCTATACCTTTAACGCTGACGGTACTGCTGCCTATGATATGGATTACACCGAGCAGGCGTATAAAACTCACATTGATTACACCTATAAAGTAGTTGATGATTTGATTTACTTCACCTATGATACAGGTGATGGGGCAGAGCAGTATACAGAAAGCTTCTCTGTCAAGGGCGATACCCTTAATATCATCGGTACAGGTGAGTTTATCCGCAAATAATGCATATATATGCATAAAAACGCATAATTCTTAAATCGGATTTTTCAAAAACATTTCCCCTTGATTTACCTTTTATCTTAATACCAAAGGCTCTCAAGGGGTAATTTAATGTGGTTTATTGTAATATTATACAAAACAATGGTACTAAAATCGTCAATATAGGTCAAAGATACGATTTTAAAAATATTTACTCAAAAAGCTTGCATAAATATACATAACGTGCTAATATTTATGCATACCAAAAAAATTATCGGAGGCATTACTATGAATAACAAGAAAGAAATAAAAAAGGTCGTTCTCGCATACAGCGGCGGTCTTGATACTTCAATCATCATTCCTTGGCTCAAGGAGAACTACAACAACCCTGAAATTATTGCAGTTTCCGGCAACGTTGGTCAGGCTGACGAGCTTGAGGGCTTAGAGGAGAAGGCAATCAAGACCGGTGCTTCCAAGTGCTACATTGAAGACCTTACAGAAGAGTTCCTTACAGATTACGTTTTCCCCTGTGTTCAGGCAGGTGCACTTTATGAGGAATATATGCTGGGTACTGCTTTTGCACGTCCTCCCATTGCAAAGCGTATTGCTGAAATTGCTATTGCTGAGGGTGCTGACGCTATCTGCCACGGTTGCACAGGTAAGGGTAACGACCAGGTACGTTTCGAAATGGCTATCAAGGCTTTTGCTCCCGATATGCCTATCATCGCTCCCTGGCGTGAGTGGGATATCAAATCCCGTGAAGAGGAAATCGAGTATGCTGAGGCACACAACGTTCCCTTAAGAATCAACCGCGAAACAAACTACTCCAAAGACAAGAACATCTGGCACCTTTCTCACGAGGGCTTAGACCTTGAGGACCCCACAAACGAGCCTCAGTACAACAAGCCCGGCTTCCTTGAGATGGGCGTTTCTCCCGAGATGGCTCCCGATGTTCCCACTTATGTTACAATTCACTTTGAGCAGGGTGTTCCCACTTCTGTTGACGGCGTTGAGATGAACGCAACAGAGCTGGTTTCAACCCTTAACAAGCTTGGCGGTGCAAACGGTATCGGCCTTCTTGACATCGTTGAGAACCGTCTTGTTGGTATGAAGTGCCGTGGCGTTTACGAAACTCCCGGCGGTGCAATTCTTTACAAGGCTCACTCTGTTCTCGAGTCCATCTGCCTTGACAAAGAAACTGCTCACTACAAATCTCTCGTTGCTCAGAAGCTTGCTGAGCTTTGCTACAATGCTCAGTGGTTCACACCTCTTACAGAGGCTATTCTTTCCTTCGTTAAGACAACTCAGCGTTTTGTTACAGGCGACGTTAAGCTTAAGCTCTACAAGGGCAATATGATCAACGCTTCCGTTTCTTCTCCTTACTCTCTCTATGACCCCGAAATCGCAACATTTGACGAGGACGAGGTTTACGACCAGAAAGATAGCGCAGGCTTCATCAACCTTTATGGTCTTCCCACAAAGGTTTACGCTAAGATGAAGGCTAAGAACGGCGTTAAATAATTAAATTTCACAATAAAGGATTTCTACTATGGATAAACTTTGGGCAGGCAGGTTTTTAACTGCCTTGGATAAAACAGCAGACGATTTCAACTCCTCCATCAGCTTTGACAGTAAAATGTACAAGCAGGATATTCAGGGCTCTGTGGCTCACGCCACAATGCTCGCCTCAAAAGGCATTATTTCCAAAGAGGACGCTGAAACCATTATAGAAGGTTTGGGTTCAATCCTTGCCGATATCGAAAGCGGTGCACTTGCTTTTGATATGAACGCCGAAGATATCCATATGTTTATCGAGGCTGAGCTTACAAAGAGAATAGGGGATTGCGGCAAGCGTCTTCACACAGCCAGAAGCCGTAATGACCAGGTTGCGCTTGACCTCAGACTTTACCTCAGAGATGAAAACAAAGAGGTTATTAACCTTGTTAAGAACCTAATTGTTGCTCTCAGAGATAAAGCTCAGGAAAATAAAGACGCAATTATGCCCGGTTACACCCACCTTCAGCGTGCTCAGCCCGTTACCTTTGGTCACCATCTTATGGCATACGCTATGATGTTTATCCGTGACCTTCAGAGAATCAACGACGCCTTAAAGCGTATGAATCAGTCGCCTATCGGCTGTTGCGCTTTAGCTGGCACTACATATGACACCGACAGAGATTTAGAGGCAAGTCTTTTAGGTTTTGACTCAGTAACCCTTAATTCACTGGACGGCGTATCCGACAGAGATTTCGGTCTTGAGCTTCTTTCTGCTTACGCCACAATGATGATGCACCTTTCACGTTTAAGCGAGGAAGTTGTGCTCTGGTCAAGCTGGGAGTTTAAGTTTATCGAGCTTTCTGACGCTTACTCCACCGGCTCTTCAATTATGCCTCAGAAGAAGAACCCCGATATGGCAGAGCTTATCCGCGGTAAGACAGGCAGAGTCTATGGCGACTTAATGACTCTCTTAACCGTTATGAAAGGCTTACCCCTTGCATACAACAAAGATATGCAGGAGGATAAGGAGTGCATTTTCGACGCCCTTGAAACAGTTAAAATGTGCTTAGGCGTTGCCGCTCCTATGATTGCCACTATGACCGTTCTTCGCGACAATATGATAAATGCTGCCTCAAAAGGCTTTATAAATGCTACTGATCTGGCAGATTACCTTGTTAAAAAGGGTATGCCCTTCAGAAGTGCATACAAGCTTGTAGGTCAGACAGTTGCCTACTGCATTGAGAAGAACACTGTTCTTGAAAAGCTTCCTTTTGAAAGCTACAAAGAGCTCAGCGACCTTTTCGAAGAGGACGTTTACGAGGAAATCTCCCTTGAAACCTGCGTTAAAAAGCGTATCTCAAAGGGCGGTACCTCTGTTCAGTCTGTTGAGGCACAAATTAAGTATGTTACGGAGTTTTTAGCAAATGACTAAAGTATTTATAGACGGAAGTGCCGGTACTACCGGACTTCGTATTTTTGACAGGCTCAGTACCCGTAAGGATATTGAGCTTATCACCCTTTCTGACGATTTAAGAAAGGACCCTGTTGCACGTAAAGAGGCAATCAACAGCTCAGATATTTCTTTCCTTTGTCTGCCTGATGCTGCAGCTATGGAGTCTGTTTCTCTTGTTGTAAATGATAACACCATTATTATTGATACATCTACAGCTCACAGAACCAACGAGGGTTGGACATACGGTTTTCCTGAGCTTTCCGAGAGCTTCAGAGAAAGTCTCAGAACATCTAAAAGAATTGCTGTGCCCGGTTGCTATGCAAGCGGATTTATTGCACTTGTAAAGCCTTTGGTTGATGACGGAATTATTTCAGAAGATACACTCATCTCTTGTCATGCTGTTTCAGGTTATAGCGGTGCAGGTAAAAACGCTATTGCTCAGTATGAAGACGAGGGAAGAGACCCCTTGCTGGGTGCTCCCCGTGAGTATGCCCTTACTCAGCAACACAAGCACCTTAAAGAAATGAGAATCATCAGCGGTCTCAAGTCAGAGCCTATTTTCTGTCCCTATATCTGTGATTACTACAGCGGTATGGTTATGACTGTTCCTCTTTTCAGCAAAGACCTTAACGAAGGCAAAACCCTTGAGGATATCAAGGCTCTCTATAAAGAAAAATACAACTCTGAATTTGTTATGTATAAAGAAGCTATGGATGAATCCGGCTTTGTTTCTGCTAATAAAATGTCAGGTAAAGATAATATGGAAGTTACCGTTTGCGGTAACGACGACAGAATTTTACTTATTGCAAGATACGATAACTTGGGCAAAGGTGCCTCCGGTGCTGCTATTGAGTGTATGAATATCGCTCTTGGCATTGATGCTTCTATCGGTCTTGATATTGAGGAAGTGTAAACTATGAAAATAATCGAAGGCGGCGTTTGTGCTGCTCAGGGTTTTAAAGCAGGCGGTATTCATTGCGGTATCCGTAAAAACCGCTCAAAGCGTGACCTTGCTCTCATTGTTTCTGAGAAAAAGGCAACTGCCGCCGCTGTATATACAACAAATCTGGTTAAGGGTGCTCCCTTGACTGTTACAAAAGCTAATATTGCTGACGGCTTTTCTCAGGCAGTTATCTGTAATAGTGGTAACGCCAACACCTGTAATGCCAACGGCATTGAAATAGCAAATGAGATGTGCTCTCTTGTTTCTGAGGCAACAGGTATCTGTGCAAATGATGTTGTGGTAGCTTCCACAGGCGTTATTGGTGAGCCTCTTAATATTGAACCCATTAAAAACGGTATGGCAGAGCTTGCCGCTAGCGTTTCTCAGGATGGCAACCTTGCCGCCGCTGAGGCGATTATGACTACCGACACTAAGGTTAAGTCCATTGCCGTAAGCTTTGAAATCGACGGAAAAGAGTGTAAAATCGGCGGTATTGCCAAGGGTAGCGGTATGATTCACCCCAATATGGCAACTATGCTTGTGTTCATTACTACCGACTGTGCGGTTTCTTCCCATATGCTTCAGAGGGCTCTTTCCTCAGACATTACAGAAACTTTCAATATGATAAGTGTAGACGGCGACACATCCACCAATGATATGGTTACTGTTCTTGCCAATGGTATGGCAGGTAACACAGAAATCACTTCCGAGGGTGAAGCATTCGACACATTTATGAAGGCTCTCAACACTGTTACAGTTTACCTCTGTCGCTCAATTGCCGCAGACGGTGAGGGTGCTACAAAGCTTCTGGAGTGTAAAGTTGAGGGTGCTCAGTCACTTTCTACTGCAAAAAGTGCCGCTAAGGCGGTTATCTGCTCTTCTCTTCTTAAAGCCGCAATGTTCGGTGCTGACGCAAACTGGGGAAGAGTGCTGTGTGCAATCGGCTATGGCACAAAGGATGTTGACGTTACAAAGGTTGACGTAAGCTTTAAATCTGCAAAGGGTCAGGTTGACGTTTGCAAAAACGGTGCAGGTATTCCTTTCAGCGAGGAGCTTGCAAAAGAAGTTCTTCTTGAGAATGAAATCGACATCCTTATTAACCTTAATAACGGCGAGTTTTCTTCCACCGCTTGGGGTTGCGATTTAACCTACGATTATGTAAAAATCAACGGCGATTACAGAACTTGATTTATCTATAAATTAAAGGTGATTTAAATGTCTATGGAAATTTCAAACGCTCTCAGAGCTGAGGTTTTAATTCAGTCTTTACCATATATCAGAATGTATAACGGCAAAGTTATAGTTATTAAATACGGCGGTAATGCTATGGTAAGCGAAGAGCTCAAGCAGCAGGTAATGCAGGACTTGGTTCTTCTCTGGCTTATCGGTATCAAGGTTGTTTTAGTTCACGGCGGCGGTCCCGAAATTACCGATACTTTAAAGGCAGTGGGCAAAGAGACCCAGTGGGTTGACGGCTTAAGAGTAACCGACAAGGAAACTGCCGAAATTGTTCAGATGGTACTTGCAGGTAAAATCAACAAAAGTCTTGTAAACCTCCTCGAAACAAAAGGCGGCAAGGCTATGGGTATCTCGGGTATCGACGGACAGATGATTAAGGCTGAGGTTAAAGACGAAAGACTTGGTTTTGTAGGCAAAATCACCGATGTTAACGTTGAGCCAATCAACGACTTACTGGAAAAAGGCTACATCCCCGTTGTTTCAACCATTGGTTGTGACAATCAGGGAAATGTTTATAATATCAACGCCGATACAGCTGCCGCATTTATTGCAGGTAAGCTTAACGCTGAGCGTCTTATCACTATGACAGATATCGCAGGTATCTTAAGAGATAAGAACGACCCCTCATCCCTCATTGGTCATATCGATACAGTTGGTATCCGCAAGCTTATTGAGGACGGCACAATTTCCGATGGTATGATTCCCAAGGTGCAGTGCTGTCTGGATGCCATAGATATGGGTGTAAACAGAGTTATCATTATGGATGGCAGAGTAGAGCACTCTCTCCTTATTGAAACTCTCACCGATGAGGGTGCAGGCACAATGGTAGCGGAGGATTTTAATTATGACTATGAATGTTAAAGCTTTAGACCGTGAGTATATAATGGGAACATACTCACGGTTTCCTCTTACCCTTACAAAAGGCAAAGGCTCAAAAGTCTACGACGATGAGGGTAAGGAATATATCGACTTAGGAAGTGGCATTGCCGTAAATGCTTTCGGTATTGCTGATGATGAGTGGGTGAGTGCAGTTACAAAGCAGCTTACCACTTTACAGCACACTTCCAACTTGTATTTCACAGAGCCTTGTGCTAATCTTGCCAGAGTTCTTTGTGAAAGAACAGGTATGAGCAAGGTGTTTTTCTCAAACAGCGGTGCAGAGGCTAATGAGTGTGCTATTAAGACCGCAAGAAAATATGCCGCTGAAAATCTCCCCGAGCTTAACCCTGTTATGCTCACTCTGGTAAATTCTTTCCACGGCAGAACAATTGCAACTATCTCTGCCACAGGTCAGGATGTTTTCCACAAGGATTTCAAGCCTTTGGTTGAGGGTTTTGCCTATACCCCTGCAAACGATATAGAAGCACTTGAGAAAAACGTAAAGGAGCTTAAGCCTTTTGCAGTGATGTTTGAGTGTGTTCAGGGTGAGGGTGGCGTTCTTCCTCTTGAAAAGGATTTTGTTGACAAAATCCTTGAGCTTTCCAAAGAGTATGGCTTCCTTGTTATCTGCGACGAGGTTCAGACTGGTAACGGCAGAACAGGCGAGCTCTATTCCTTTATGAATTTCGGCTTTACTCCCGATATTTTTTCCACCGCAAAGGGTCTTGGCGGCGGTCTTCCCATTGGTGCAACCGTATTTTCCGAAAAAGTAGCTCAGGCTATGAAATCAGGAGATCACGGCTCAACCTTCGGCGGTAACCCCGTAGCCTGTGCAGGTGCTCTCAATATTATTGAGCGTATTGACGACAAACTTCTCTCTGAGGTTCGTGTAAAATCAGAGTATATTATAAATGAGCTCAAAGACGCCAAGGGTGTTAAGTCTGTCAGTGGAATGGGTCTTATGCTTGGCATTGAAACCGAAAAAGACGCAGGGGAGATTATCGCCGACTGTATGGCAGATGGTGTTCTTGTTATTAAGGCAAAGACAAAAGTAAGACTTCTTCCTGCTCTCAATATTCCTATGGAAGACCTTAAAAAGGCAGTAGAAATCATTAAAACAAATATTGCGAAAGGCGTGTAACTTATTATGAATCTTAAGGGCAAAAGCTTTTTAAAGCTTCTTGATTATACCCCTGATGAAATTGAATATCTCATAGATTTGGCTGCAAAGCTTAAAGCCGAAAAAAAGAGCGGCATAAAGCACAGACTTTGCGAAGGCAAGAACATTGCCCTTATTTTCGAAAAAACCAGTACCCGTACCCGTTGCAGCTTTGAGGTTGCGGCTTATGATTTGGGTATGAATGTTACATATCTTGACCCCACAGGCTCTCAGATGGGCAAGAAGGAGTCTATCGCAGACACTGCACGAGTGCTGGGCGGAATTTATGACGCTATTGAGTACCGCGGCTTTGGTCAGGAAACTGTTGAAGCTTTGGGCAAATACGCAGGTGTGCCTGTTTATAACGGTCTTACCGACGAATTTCACCCCACACAGATTCTTGCAGACTTCCTTACTATCAAAGAACAGTTTGGCAAGCTTAAGGGTATAAACTTTGTATATATGGGCGACGCCCGTTTCAATATGGGCAACTCTCTTATGGTTGGTTGTGCAAAGATGGGTCTTAACTTCACTGCCTGTGCTCCCGAAAAATATTTCCCCAACAAGGAGCTTGTTGCTCAGTGTGAGGAAATTGCCAAGGAAACAGGTGCAACCCTCAACTTTGAAACCGACCCCAAAAAGGCAGTAGAAAACGCCGATGTTATTTACACCGACGTTTGGGTTTCTATGGGTGAACCTACTGATGTCTGGAAAGAGCGAATTGATGAGCTCCTGCCTTATCAGGTTAACGACACTCTTATGAACAACGCCAAGGACACAACTGTGTTTATGCATTGCCTGCCTGCTTTCCATAACCTTGAAACCACAGTTGGCAAAGAGGTGGGGGAGAAATTCGGCTTAGAGGCTCTGGAGGTTACTGATTCTGTTTTCGAAAGCGAAAAGTCAATAGTTTTCAAAGAAGCAGAAAACCGTATGCACACAATCAAGGCAGTAATTGCCGCAACTCTCAGCGATATCTGACAAAAACAAGGTCGTCTTTTGAGGCACACTTCGTAAGGAAGTGTGCCTCAGCTATATTCGTGCTTCACACGAGCGATATATCTTCGATGCTATATGCGGCGAGCCGCACGATATACGGCTTTCGCCGTGCGAAATGTCACGAATATAATATCGTGAAAGCAAAGAGCTTTTATATCGCTTTTGCCCTAAGGCAAAAATATCGTTGCAAACGCAGTTTGCAATATCGCTTATACATATAGTAAAAGTTTTGTATATCTCCAAGTTTGTAACCCACTATGACACTTTCAGTTAGTGAAAGTGTCATTTTTTTGAATAAAAAACCGGAGACTACTTTTTTACGAAGTGTCTCTTTTACAGGCGACCTTTTCTTTATCCCTAAAATGTATTTTTTGTACCTGAATTGTAGAATTTTTTGAAATAATGTGTTATAGTAATAATACAATATAAAATAAGGATTTTGGATATGAGAAAGAAGAAGAATCAAGGACTAATTGTCTTGCTTTTAATATTGATTGTTACCATTGCACTTTCGTTTTTGGTTGGCGGATGTATAAAGTCTTGCAGTGGCTCAAATGATGATAACAACGAAACAACACCACCCGTTCCTTTTGAAACAGACCCTGTTTTTGCAGAGGTTACTACTGGAGAGGCTGTGCCTTCAGACCCAATGGAAAAGCTTGCGTTGTTTGCACATAAGAACGGAATTTCTATTGAAGAGTATCCTGATTTTCTTGTGGATTTTATGAAAAAATATCCTCAGACCACCGATTTTGTCCTTAATTACCCTTTAATTAAGGCAAATCCTCCTCAGATTGATTTGTCAGATGATGTAGACTCTCTGACAGTTCCTCAATACATTCAGTGGGATGAGCGTTGGGGATATATCCCTTATGGTGATGGTGTAATCGCCAATACAGGTTGCGGTCCGACTTGTCTTTCTATGGTATGTGTCTATCTTCTTGATGACCCCGAGCTTTCTCCTGCATACATTGCAGATTTCAGCGAGAGAAACGGCTTTTGTGAGCCGGGCAACGGAAGTGCCTGGACTCTTATCTCAGAAGGCGGCGAGTATCTTGGGCTTAATGTTGAAGAATTGCCACTTGTTGAGAGCATAGTTATTGATGAGCTCCTTTCAGATCACCCTGTTATATGTGTTGTTGGTCCCGGAGATTTTACCGACGGCGGTCATTTCATTGTAATGACAGAGTATGTTGACGGTATGATTAAAATCAACGACCCCAACAGCATAGAAAACAGCGAAAAGCTCTGGAGCTTTGACGATATTTCAGAACAGATAAACAATCTTTGGGCTTGCAGTAAAGCATACTGAAAAATTAAGGCATACTTTCCAAATCAGGAAAGTATGCCTTCTTTTTTTATTTAATTCTGAATTCTCTCTTAACCTTTCTGTCGAAAAGCTCATCAATGGCGTCTGCAACCTTTTTGTCTTCAAAAAGAACATTGTAGCAAGCTCTGACAATGGGCATATCTACATCATATTCCTGAGAAAGCTTAACAAGTGCCTTGGTGGTCATAACACCTTCAGCCAGCTTTTCGAACTTGTTGCCGCTGACAAAAGCTTCGCCGTACATTCGGTTGTGGCTCCACTTTGAAAAAAGAGTTGCTTCATAATCGCCTAAATGACAAAGTCCATAGGCAGACAGGGGATTACCGCCCATTTTGCCAATAAGACGGGAGATTTCGTGAGCACCACGAGCCATTAAAGCTCCTTTAAGGGACTGATAACCGAGTCCGTCCAGAAGTCCGGCAACAATACCGATAACATTTTTTGCCGCTGCACCGATTTCACTGCCGATAAGGTCTGTGCCGATATACATTCTGATAAGTGAGCTGGAAAACTCGCTTACAAGCATTTCTTTGGTTTTTTCACAGAGGCTGTCAATTACCATACAGTTGGGAACACCCTTGACATAATCCTGCGGATGACCGGGGCCAACCCAAACGGCAACCTTTGTTTTGTCTTTATCAATAAACTCCTCAACTACCTGAGAGAGCCTTTTGCCTGTGCTTACTTCAACACCCTTCATACAAAGGACAAGTGTTTTGCCCTTAAGGTCGTATTTTGAGATGTCTGCCATATATTCTCTTAAATGCTGAGCGGAAATAGATATAACAATCACTTCAGCTCGTTCAACAGAATACTTAAGGTCGCAACTTACTTCAATAGAAGAGGGGTACTCAAGATAATCGTTGTGCATTTCGTTTTTAAGCTGTATGTATTCGGGCGCATTTTCAAGACCGCCGCTGAGCACTTCGTGACCGATTTTGTCAAGATACCACGCAATGCAACTGCCCCAGCGTCCGCAACCAAGTACAGATACCTTCATATCTATATCTCCAATTCTTGTTATTAAATAAAAAGCCCCACCTGACCGTAAGGTGCGTTGTATAACCTGCCTACGAAGTCAGCAGGTGGGCACCACCCTCGGGCTTCAGGCTCCCTTCTTCCTGCGTGGGCAGGGAGGTCTGCACACCACCCTCGGAGTTAAGTTCCCGATTTAAAGGTTGTAGGGTTATTCTTGCACCATAGGCGTATCAGGCAGGAAAAAATGATTATTATTCCTCGTCTTCTGCGAAGATATCTTCAAATCGACCTTCAAAGATTTCAGCAAGCTCGTCAATGAGGTCGTCGTCTTCCACCTCAGCCAGCTCCTGCTCGCCGTCTTCTTCAATTACTTCCATAATATAATACTCGCCGCTGTCAGCGAGAGTGTCAGCAGGGTCATCGAAAACAGGGATAAGAGCGTAGTAAAGTGTGTCTTTATGCTCTAATGTATCTAAAATTTCAAAATTATGTTCAGTGCCTTCATAATCAACCAATGTGATAAGGTCAGGTGAATAATCATTGTTCATTGTTTTCACTCCTAAAGCAAATCTGATATAGTTTAATTTTACCCTTTGTCAGTCATTTAGTCAAGCAAAAGAATGGAAAAACTTGTCGCTTTAAGCTTTAATATTTTATCTTCTTTTAAGTGGTTGAAATATATGGTAATTTGTAGTATAATACAAAAGAATATATCTGTGAATTTGGGTTTGGAGGTCAATTTATGAAAATGCCCCGATTCAACAAACTCCCCGAGGAGTTTCAGTGTGACGAGGTAAAGCTCTATTACGATATACTAAAAACAAAAACCGCCTCTCTTGTAATGAAGAGAATCTTCGACATTGTTATTTCTCTTCTTTTCATCATCCTTATGGCTCTTCCTATGGCGGTTATTGCGGTGCTTATTAAAGCTACCTCAAAAGGCCCTGTTATTTATAAGCAAGTGAGGGTTACTGCCTTTAACAAAACCTTCCGTATCTTCAAGTTCAGAAGTATGCGAGTTGACGCCGACAAAAAAGGCGAGCTGCTCACGGTAGGTGAGGACGACAGAATTACCAAGGTAGGCAAGTTTATCCGCAAATTCCGCCTTGACGAATTTCCGCAGATTTTCCACGTTTTATCAGGTAAAATGACTATTGTTGGTACTCGACCCGAGGTGGAAAAATTCACATCAGTCTACACAAAAGAAATGCTTGCAACACTTCTTTTGCCCGCAGGTGTTACTTCTCTTGCCAGTATTAAATTCAAGGACGAGGCAAAGCTCCTTGAAAGCAGCACAAATGTAGACGAAACCTATATAAACGTTATTCTTCCCGAAAAAATGAAGTATAATCTTGAATACATAAGAAACTTCTCTTTTTCAAGTGATATAAAACTTATTATCAAAACTGTTGCAGAGGTGTTTTCCTCAAGAGGCGAGTGATTATGAAAGCTCAGAAACTCAAGATGGTTTTGTTTGACGAATCCCTTTTCCGAGTTTGCTATCTGGCGTCATTTTTCTTCTATATGATAAGCTTTTTAAGCACTTTTTCCATTGTGCTTATAGGTATAACCTCGGTGTGGGGATTGTGTATTGCCATACGCTCACTTATCGTCAACAAAGCATATATGCGTATTTACTACGGCTTCTGGCTGGGTGCTTTTCTGGTGTCGCTGACGCTGACATTTCTCTTTAACCTGAGCACAGACTTTATAGCCGTAGGCTACAATTTCATACTTGTTATCCACTCATTTATCCTCTTTGTGCTCTTTTACGGTATGCATATTTACAGAGGCACAATGTATCGCTGGGAGATGTACCTTTTCAGCCGATTTTTCATATATGTGGCGACTGTTACCGCTTTTATCGGACTGACACTTCTTCTTTTCGGTGTGGATTTTGTCTTTTACGGAAAGACGTATACAGGTGTTTTCTTTAACCCCAATTATCAGGGCTATGTTTCGGCTCTGTCCATAATTCTCTGTCATTTTATGACAAAGCCCGACTTTCTCGCTCAGGCCCGACAGAAGCGAATCAGCCGTATCTGGCTTACCGCCTGTTTGCTGCTTAACATTATTGCACTTGTTCTTTCCAATTCCAACGGAAGCCTTCTTCTTCTGGGAATTTATGTTGCTTTTATCGTGCTTTTCAGACTTCTTGCCTTAGCCGAAAAGCTTACTTTTCGCAGGGTTTTGACTCGTTTTCTGGCTCTGATTGCCGTTGGTTTTCTTCTTATCTGTCTGTTGATGGCTCTGAGAGCGGCTTTTAAAATTGTTGTTGCCGCCCTTTCAACTCCCGACGGCGAGCTTTCCAGAACGGACATCAACGCTCTTACAAAGGGCTCTTTCTTCAATATCGTTACAGACTCAGGTCTTAGCAGCCGACTTGATTTGTGGGGTGCAGGCTTTAAAGCACTCCTTTCAAACCCATTTTTCGGTGCAGGCAAGGGTGACCTTTATAATCACATTGTGGCAGAAATCGGTCAGCGAAGCTACTTTACCGAGGATTACCTCACCAATGTTTTCATTGCCGATATGCACAACGGTTACATAGGAATTTTGGTAGTTGCAGGTATTGTGGGCTTTGGTCTGTTTGCTTACTTTATGTTCAGATTCTTTAAGATGACTTTGCCTGTGTGGTTTGTTCAGCGTCGCATTATGACCTATTCAATCTACCCCTGTATGATTGGCTTTATCGCCGCATATCTTGTTTACGCTCTTATAGAACGTACAATTCTTTTTGACCTTTCATTCATTGTTACCAGCTTCTGGGCATTTATGGGCTATATGTCGTGTTATGCCACAGATTTGGGTTATAATATCAGAGGAACCGTTGAGATTTTTGACTTTAAGGTTCCCAGACGACTATTCTGATAATAACGGTGATTTTAAATGAAGCTTCACATTACCCGTGACACAAGTGAAGAACAGGGAAGGTTTCTTGTGTGCAATTCTCCGGGAGAGGTTTTTCTCACGGTAAAAGGCAAAGAAACACCCATAAGAAAGCTCAAAGCATTAACAAACGATGGCAGTTGTGCCTTTCGGATTTCA
Source organism: Clostridia bacterium (assembly GCA_017465505.1). Lineage (GTDB taxonomy): Bacteria > Bacillota > Clostridia > Oscillospirales > Acutalibacteraceae > Ruminococcoides. The sequence continues at coordinate 129,713 of JAFTWB010000006.1, forward strand.
GCAACTCCCGAGATAATCTCTTCGGTGGGGTATAACGTATCCACTCCTCAGGGTACTTTCGGTGTTACCGTAAGGCTAAAAGCCAAGGAGCTTTCTCTCAAAATTCACGGCACAAAGCTTTTCTTCAAAGGAAATCTTTTTACAAGAACCTTTGAAATAACCGATGTTTCGTCCAAAACTGTGGCTGTTCATAAGCCTGTTTCGGGCAAAAGCGGACAGTATACCCTTGAGATTCTGGACGAAAGCCAGACCGCAAGCCTGATTGCCATTGCAATCTGTGCCGATTTAATCAGCTTTTCCGACTCTGCCGCAGTGTGCAGAGCTTAACCTAATAAAACGGAGGTAAATACTATGGATAAACTTTTAAAACTCTTGTCGAGAAACAGTGAATATTCCGTTTCTGACCTTGCTTTAATGCTTGGCGAGCCCGAGGATTATGTCAGAGCAAGAATTCAGAAATACGAGGATGATGGTATCATCAAGGGCTATCGTGCCCTTGTTAACTACGAAAAAGTCAAAGACGCCGGCGTTACCGCTTATATCGAGCTTAAGGTAACTCCTCAGAGGAAGAGCGGCTTTGACGAAATCGCAAAGCGTATTATGGCCTTTGATGAGGTGGAAAGCGTGTACCTTATGGCAGGTGCTTATGACCTTTCCATTATCGTTAAGGGTGAAACAATTCAGGATGTTTCTGCTTTTGTTTCCCGTAAGCTTTCTGCTCTGGACGGTATCCTGTCCACAGCAACTCACTTTATCCTCAAACGCTACAAGGACGATGGCGTTGTGCTTGAGGATGAGGATAACAGCGACGAAAGGTGTATGAACTATTGATGGATTACGGAAGATTTTTGAACAATACAATTTCTTCTGTAAAGCCGTCAGGTATCAGGAAGTTTTTTGATATTGTAAACGAGATGGAGGATGTAATCTCTCTCTCAGTTGGCGAGCCCGATTTCAGAACCCCCTGGCACGTCCGTCAGGCAGGTATCGAGTCCCTTAAATCAGGCAAAACCTGGTATACTCCCAACAGAGGTTACAAAACCCTCCGTGAAGAAATTGCTTCATTTTTAAAGAGAAAATACTCTCTTACATATAACCCCGACACCGAGATTCTTGTTACAGTAGGTGGCAGTGAGGCTCTGGACGTTGCAATCCGTTGCCTTGCAAATCCCGAGGACGAGATTCTTATTCATCAGCCTTCTTTTGTATGCTATGAGCCTCTTACCGCTATGACAGGAGCAAAGGCGGTGGTTATCAACACAAAGGCAGAAAACAGCTTCCGCTTAAAGCCCGAAGAGCTTGAGGCGGCTATTACTCCTGCTTCAAAGGTGCTGATTCTTTCTTATCCCAATAATCCCACAGGTGCTATTATGGATAAAGAAGACCTTGAGGCTATTGCCGAGGTTTGTAAAAAACACGACCTCTTTGTAATCTCCGACGAGATTTACAGTGAGCTTACTTATGGGCAGAATCACGTTTCAATCGCTTCTCTTCAGGGGATGGCTGAGCGTACTGTTGTAATCAACGGCTTTTCAAAGGCTTACGCAATGACAGGCTGGCGTCTTGGCTATGCCACAGGCCCTGCTCCTGTTTTAGAGCAGATGACAAAGCTTCATCAGTATTGCATTATGTCTGCACCTACAACTGCACAGTGGGCTGCTATCGAGGCTTTGAGAAACGGTGACAGCGACATTGAGGAAATGCGTGCAGATTACGAAATGCGTCGCCGTCTTGTGGTTGGCAGATTCAACGCTATGGGCCTTACTTGTTTTGAGCCAAAGGGTGCATTCTATTGCTTCCCCTCTATTAAATCCACAGGTCTTACATCTGAGGAGTTCTGTACTCGTCTTTTAAACGCAAAAGGTGTTGCGGTTGTACCCGGGGACGCCTTCGGTGAATGTGGCGAGGGACACGTCCGCGTGTCTTATTCCTACTCACTTAATCACCTTAAAGAAGCCTTGAAACGCATTGAAGAATTTTTAAAGGAGCTTTAATATGACCTTTAAAGCAAACGCACCTGCAAAAATCAATCTGACCCTTGATATTTTAGGCAAACGCCCTGACGGTTATCACGATGTAGCTATGCTTATGCAGGCTGTTTCTCTCTCAGATACAGTTGAGCTTACCCTTACAGATAAGGAAAATATCGAGATTTCCTGCTCAGACCCTGCTATCCCCACAGATAGCCGCAATATCGTTTATAAAGTGGCTGACGCCTTCTTTAAAACAACCGGAATCAAAAACACAGGCGTGTCCATTTATATCCAAAAAGTTATTCCTTGTGAAGCAGGTCTTGCAGGGGGAAGTGCTGATGGTGCCGCAACCTTAAGACTTCTTAACATCGCCTTTGACGCTCACTTAAGCGACAAAGAGCTTTGTGAGGTAGGAGCAAAGGTAGGTGCGGATATTCCTTTTTGTATTCTTGGTGGCACAAGGCTTGCTACAGGTACAGGCACTACTCTTAACAAAGTCCGCTCTATGCCCAAATGCTTTATTGTTATTGTTAAGCCTGAGATTTCTGTGTCTACAAGAGAGGCTTACGCTCTGGCGGATAACAGACAGGGTATAAGGATAAAATACACTGATTATTGCAAGCAAATGCTTTATAGCGGTGATTTGTCAGGTGTTTGTTCCACTCTTCATAATGATTTTGAGGAAGTCCTTAACCTCAGTGAAATCAACGACATCAAAGCGGCTATGTATAAAGCAAAAGCCCTTGGAGCGGCTATGAGCGGCTCGGGCTCTGCTGTTTTCGGTATTTTCAGAAATGAGCGAAAAGCTCAGAAATGTATTGATGTTTTAAAGCAGACCTATTCTAAGGTCTACTTAACTGTGCCTGTTTCCAAGGGTGCAGAGATTATCTGAATACTTTTAACCAAGCCTGCCTATAATCAGGGTAAATACTGATTGAGGCAGGTTTTTACAAATGAAAAAACTTTTTAAATCCATACTATTTGCCCTTGTTGTTACTTCGCTCTTTACATTTTTGCCTTTTGAGCGTGAGTGCAGAGCCATAAGCAAAGAAGTTCTGCGTATTCATATTCTGGCGGATTCCGATTCTGAGCGTGACCAGAATCTTAAGCTTAAGGTGAGAGATTCTATCCTTAACGTTACGGAAGATTTATATTCAGATGTGGCTTCAAAAGAAGAAGCTATCAGACTCACCGAGAAAAACCTCAGCTCAATAATCAAAACCGCCGAGAATACACTGAGAGAAAACGGTTGCAACAAACCTGTCAGTGCAGAAATCTGCAATATGGATTTTGATATCCGCAATTACGGAGATATTACAATGCCCAGCGGTAACTATACCGCTTTGAGGGTGAAAATCGGCAGCGGAGAAGGCAAAAACTGGTGGTGCGTAATGTATCCGTCCCTTTGCCTTTATACTTCAGGTGACTCAAAAAACCTTGAAGATGAGCTCAGCGACAAGCAATATGAATTTATAAGCGATACTCCGAAATACGAATTTAAGTTCAGAATTTTGGAATATTTTGATTATTTTTGCAATTTATTTGGCTGAGTGTACGGATTTCGGTACACAGCTTTTGATATAATACCCACAGAAAGGGCCTTGATTGCCAAAGTGAAGTTAGGATTTTAGGGGTAAAAAAAGAGAAAAACCCGAAGTTCACTATGACAAAAGGTGTGGTGTTAAGAAAAGATGTTTCTAGATTTTCAGAGCCTGAGGTAGCCGACACCGACGAAGTTGGCATGACCTTGACAGGTTGGTGATGAAAATGCTACGCTTAGAAACCGAAGGTAAAGGACAGATGTTTCTGAGTTTCCGTCGCCTTCGGTAAAAACACAACAGCATTTTCATCAGCGTTCTGTCAAGGTTGGCGGCGGATATGATAAAATTTAAGCGGTTACTATCTGCAGAAAGCAGGTGGATATGAGTCGCTTGACATTAGCTGAAAGAATAGCCATCGAGTGTGGCATATACGAAAAACTAAAGCTTAGTGAAATAGCTAAGAAAATAGGTAAATCTCCCGAAACAGTATCCAGAGAAATTCGGACAAATCGAACATTAGCCCCTGGAGAACATCACTTCGGAAAAGATTGTCGTTTTGCCGGAGCATGTAAAACTAAAGGCTTGTGCGGTAAAGAGAAATGCTACAAGCATTGTGTAACCTGCCATGAACACGATTGCAGAGAACTTTGCACAAGATACAACAATGCTCCTTGCACAAAAATCTCCAAACCGCCATATGTCTGCAACACCTGTGAACGCAGAAGAAAATGCAAAGCCGACAGAGTATATTACATTGCCCAACAAGCAGATGCATTGGCAAAGCGAAGATATTCTGATTCACGAAGTCATATACAGACCAGAGGACAAGCTTTGGAAAGATTGGATGAATTAGTAACTCCGCTGATTCTCAAAGGACAGCCTTTGACGCATATATTTTCAGAACATGCCGATGAACTTTGCGTTTCACAACGCACACTTTATCGTTACATCGACCAAGGTGCATTAAGTGTCAACAATATTGACCTCAGACGAAAAGTAGGCTACAAGCCGAGAAAAAAGAAGAAAGAAGTATCGGAAAGCTTTCTGAACAAAGAGTTCAGAAAAAACAGAAGTTATGCTGACTATCTGAAATATATCGAAAAACATCCTGATACCCCTGTTGTTCAAATGGATACTGTTAAAGGGTGTCGTGAGCAAGGTAAAAGACTTCTGACACTTCATTTCTGTGAAACACATATGATGCTTATGCTTTTGATGCGTGATGGTAAAGCCGATACCGTAGTGGAACAGTTTGATATGCTTACGGGACTGCTTGGAGTTGAGAAATTCAACAAAGTGTTTCCGATTATACTGACAGACAATGGTGCTGAATTTATGCACACAAGAGAGTTGGAAACAACCGATGATGGGAAAAAACGGACGAAAATATTCTATTGTGATGCTCAGGCATCATGGCAGAAACCACAGATTGAAAAAAATCACGAATTTATTCGTTATGTATTGCCGAAAGGTAAATCTCTGAGTCCTTATACACAGGATGATATGATTGTCCTTATGAACAATATCAACAGTGTGAAAAGAGAGTCACTGGGTGGTCTTTCTCCCTATGAAGTCACCAAAGACAAAAATGTTTTGCTGTTGATGAATTTGATGGGATTACACAAACTACCCGCAGATGAGGTTAGCTTAACCCCGAATCTGCTGAAACGATAACTTAAACAAAAGCAGATAGTGACCGCAACATATATTTAGCTAAGGCAGGTTGCGTTCACTTTGACAAAACGAGGTTCGGGTCTGTCTGTTTTGTTATGCCAAAACAGCAGTGCGATATATTTAATTTTAGCTTTTTTGAGCAATTAACGCTCTTAAAAATTACAAAAATACGGCTCATTTGAAATTTTGAAGTACCCTTAAGATATTTACTCTAACTTCACTTTTTCATTTAAGCCCCACAGAAAGGGGAGAGTTTTATGCTAAAACTGATTTACGGCAGAAGCAAAAGCGGTAAAACAACATATATAAATAAAAAAGTCTGCGACCTTGCCACAGCAGGTGAGAACAGAATTTTGGTAATAGTACCTGATCAGATTACATTTGAAACCGAGAGAGCTTACCTTAGCCTTCTTGGAGCAAAGCTTTCTCAGAATGTGCTTGTTCTGGGGTTTTCCCGACTTTGCGACTATGTCTTTGAAACCACGGGAGCAATCCGCAAAGCTCCTGCCGATGAGCAGACAAAGGCTCTTCTGATGAGCGTGGCTCTTGAAGAGGTTAAGGACAACCTTTCTCTTTACGCAGACAAGGCGCTAAGCCCTGAGCTTTCCAAGCTTATGCTCAGTGCCCGAAAGGAGCTCAGCCTTTCAGGCAATACCGCCCAAAAGGTGCTGGAAATTATAGATTCTGCGGACTCTCTTACCGCCTCTAAACTTAAAGATATTTATCTTGCAAGCGAGGCTATGGACACTCTCCTTACAGAGTCTTTTGAAGACCCCGACGCAGAGCTTAGTATTGTTTCAGACCTTCTGAGAATCCGACCTGTTTTTGAAGAGTATCACATTTTCATTGACTCTTATTTAAGTTTTACTGCTCCCGAGGTAGAAGCCATAGCTAGCCTTATGTCCCAGTGCCGTGATATTTACGTTGCACTTTCTTACGACGGCATTTCAGAGGACGGCATATTCTCAATTTCTCAACAAACCGCTTCCAAGCTTAAAAGATTAGCTCAAAGCGAAAACCTTAAAATTGATGAGCCCGTACTTTGTACTTATGACGGATTCTTTGCAAATGAGGATTTATCTCATCTTGAGCAGAATATCTTTATGCCTTATAAAGAAACCTTCCATAAAAAGGCAGAAAACATAACTGTTTACCGAGGCAAGGACAGATACGAAGAAATTGACTTTGTAGCCCGAGAAATCCGCCGACTTATCATCGACTGTAAGTGCAGATTCAGCGAAATCGCCGTTGTGGGCAGGGATTTAAGCAAATATTCGGGTATTATCTCAACTGTTTTTGATAAATACGAAATTTCCTATTTTGCCGATAAGCCCCACGATATTTCCTCAAAACCATTGATTAAACTTCTTTCTGCCTGCTTTAATTGTGTTCTGGGCGGTTTTGATAAGGATGACGTGCTGAGCCTTCTCAAAACAGGCCTTACCAAAGCTGAGAATAAGGATATATCCGTTTTTGAAAATTACATTTACATCTGGCAGCTTAATCATAGCTCTCTTTTCAAAGAGTTTACCGAAAATCCCCGTGGCTTTACAGATAAATTTACCTTTGATGATTTGGATAACCTTAAACGTGCCGAAGAAGTGCGTAAGCTTGTGGTAAATAACCTTAATGATTTCAAAGAAAACTACGCAGGTAAAACCGCAAAAGAAATCTGCCAAGGCCTTTACTCACTGCTTATTAACCTTGGCACAGATAAAAAGCTTCTGGAGCTTGCCGATAAACTTGAGGTGTGGGATGAGGTAGCTTATTCTTCAGAGCAGATAAGGCTATGGGAGATTTTCACCGATACCTTGGACAGAACCTGTAACGTAATAGGTGAGAGAGAGCTTACCTTAAAACGCTTCTTTGACCTTTTTAATCTCCAGCTCAGCCTTACTGATATTTCCTTTATCCCAAAGGCTCTGGATCAGGTAATAGTTGGTGATATCGAAAGACTCCGTCTTGGGGGTAAAAAATACGTTTTTGTTATCGGTGCGATAGAGTCTGAGTTTCCAAAAATCAACACCGGTGGCGGACTTTTCACACAGGGTGAGAGAAGCGAGCTTTCTCGCCTTAATATTCTTGAAGAAGCTGACGACGAGTATAATGCAAACAGAGAGCTTTACCTCTGCTACTATGCTCTCACCAGTGCTTCTAATAAGCTTTTTGTCAGCTTTCCTGCCGCTGAGCTTAACGGCGAGGTGAAGTCTTTCTCTTCCATTATTACAGAGTTAGATTCACTTTTTCCCGATGTCAGCCATCGTACACGTTTTACGGAAAATACAGCAGATTTACTGTGGGCAAAAAATCCTTCTTACGATTTTTTTGCGGCAAGAGCTAAGTTTTTCGATAACATTACCAACGCTTTAAGGGACTATTATACCGAAAACGACGAATATAAAGACAGGCTCAAAAGCCTTCAGAATGTTATTGACAGTAAAACGAAATTCAACATAAAAGATAAGAAAATCGCAGAAAAGCTTTTTGGCAAGGATTTGCACCTTTCTGCCTCTAAAATCGAAAAATACCACCTCTGCCGATTCTCCTATTTCTGTCAGTACGGACTCAGAGCAGGAGAGAGGCGTAAAGCCTCAATCGACGCCTTGGAGTATGGCTCTTTTGTCCATTACATTCTGGAAAAATTCTTCTCATCTTTTGAAAAAAGCGATTACAGCTTACTCAGTGATGAGAAAATTCAGGATTTTGTAACAGGTATATGCGTTCAGTACTCAAAGCTTCATTTCGGCGGTCTTGACACTAAATCCGCCCGATTCAATTTCCTTTTCGAATCTGTCAAGGAAGCTTCCTTCGTGCTTATCAGCCATATTATAGATGAACTTTCCCAAAGTGACTTTACACCTGTGGACTTTGAGCTTGATATCGGCAAGGATATCTCTGCTTACAGATTGGAGCTTGGGGACAATTTAAGCGTAACAGTTACAGGTAAGGTGGACCGTGCTGATATTTTACAACGTGACGGTAAGGCGTACATCCGCATAGTTGACTACAAAACAGGCACAAAGGTCTTTAATCTTTCCGATGTTTTATACGGTCTTAATCTGCAAATGCTTTTGTACCTTTCTGTTATCAAAAACAAAGGAAATGAAAGATATTCAGGTGAAGTTGTGCCTGCGGGTGTGCTTTATATGCCTGCTTTTGTGCCCACTCTGGATATGGCAAGTGACTCAACAGGTGAAGAAATCTTGGCAGAAAGAAACAAAAAGCTTAAAATGAACGGAATTCTTCTTAACGACGAAGCTGTGCTTGATTCAATGGATAAAAACTTAAAGGGTATGTATATCCCTGTTTCTATGGGAACAAAGGGCCTCAAAGGTACAGATAACCTTGCAACCTTAGAAGAGTTCGGAGCGGTTTTTGCCCATATAGACAAGCTTATAGGAGATATGGCACTGGAGCTTTCAAAGGGTAACGTAGACGCATACCCGGCGTCAGTTTCTTATGACGCCTGTCAGTATTGCCCGTATTCCTCAGTTTGTATCGGCAGAAACGAGGCAGACACAAAACGAATCTTCAAGCTTGACAGAGAAGAAATTTTAAAAGAACTGGGACTTAACAGAGAGGAGGCAGACAAATGAGTGTGAAATGGACAAAAAATCAGCAATTGGCCATTGACGCCAGGGGCGGCGATGTGCTTGTGTCTGCCGCCGCAGGCTCAGGTAAAACCGCAGTGCTGGTTGAGCGTGTGCTGAGAATGTTAACCGACCCTGTTAACCCTATTTCTATTGACAGGCTCCTTATAGTAACTTATACCCGAGCCGCTGCTGCTCAGCTTAAGGACAGAATCAGCGCAAAACTCAGTGAACTTATTCTGGCTAATCCCGATAACCGCTTTTATCGCCGTCAGCTTGTGCTTCTGAGCAGAGCTCACATCTCCACAGTTGACAGCTTTTGTTCCGATATCTGCCGTGAGTTCTTCCACGAGCTTGATATTCCAAGGGATTATAAAATTGCCGAGCAGGGTCAGCTCAGCGTTCTTTCTGCTGCGGCTTTGGAAGAAACCCTAAACGAGCTTTACGAAGAGAAAAACCCCGATTTTTATGAGCTTGTAAGGTGCTTTTCAAATTCCAAAAGCGACAGACTTTTAGGAGAAAACGTCCTTAAATTCTACGAGTTTTTAAGAAGTCATCCTTTCTTTGACCTGTGGCTTGACGAAAAGCTTTCCTACTATACCGATTTCACCTCAGCGTCAGGCAGTATCTGGGGTCAGGTTATTCTCAGAAATGCCAGAAGAATTATCGACTATGCTATTACACTAGCCGAAAAAACCATCTCAATAGCTGAGCAAGAGCCTGAGTTTATGTCCAAGGTTTCCACAATTCTTTACCGAGATAAAGCCTACTTTGAAGCCTTGGATGTCAATCTTGATTCCTTAAGCTGGGACGCTTTCAGAGAGCTTGTTTACAGTTTTGAAGCAGGAGTTTTAAATGCCCGAGGATATAAAGAGCACCCTGTAAAACTTAAAGTAGCAGCTAACAGAGATATTCTTAAATCCTGCGTTAGCGAGCTTAAAGGGCTTTTCGAGTCAGACGAGAACAGGTGTGTTGAAGATATCCGTGCACTTTACCCTGTGGTTTCACAGATGTTTAAATGTGTACGCCTTTATGACAAAAAATACTCTGAGCAGAAACGTCTTAAAAACCTTGCGGATTTTTCTGATGTTGAGCATTGGGCTCTTGATTTGCTTGTAAAGCATAACGGTAAAGAAGCAGAATTTACCAAAACCGCTACTACCATTGCAAAGCGTTTTGACAGTGTGCTTGTTGACGAGTATCAGGACGCCAACGAGGTTCAGGACCTTATTTTCAAGGCAGTCAGCAAGGAAAGTACCCTCTTCATTGTAGGTGACGCAAAGCAGAGTATCTACGCTTTCCGTCAGGCTATGCCTGAAATCTTTATTAACCGCAAAGATACTTATCCTCTTTATGACAGTGTTCAGGACTCATACCCTGCAAAAATTATGCTTGAGAAAAACTTCAGAAGCAGGGTAGAGCTTACAGACTATGTGAACTTTGTCTTTGACCGCCTTATGACAAAAGAAACAGGCGATATCGACTATAAAGACGGCGAGGGTCTTGTTAGTGGAGCAAGCTACACCCCTGTTGCTACCCCTTGTGCAGAGCTTCACCTTATTGATTCTGACTCCTTTGAGGATGAGGACGCAATCGCTCTTGAGGCTCAGCATATTGCCTCAGTTATTTTAAATCTTTGCAACTGTGCAAAAATCAAAGATGGGGACAAGGAGAGAAATTGCGGCTTTGGCGATATTGCAATTTTGCTCAGAAGCGGAAAGAAAAATTCCTCTTTATATGTTCGAGAGCTGGAAAAATTCCGTGTTCCTGCTACCTTTGAAAGCACCTCTTCATTCTTTGATTTGCCTGAAATAAAGCTGGTTTTAAGTGTGCTGAGAGTTATTGATAACCCTGCTCAGGATATTCCTCTTCTCAGTACAATGCTTTCTCCAATGTTCGGCTTTTCTACCGATGACGTAGCCGAAATAAGAGCAAATCACAAGGAAGGCTCTTTTTACAGTGCTGTTATCTCAGCAAGTGAAACCGAGAACTCAAAAGCAGAAAGCTTTATAAATATAATCAATTCTTTGAGAACTCTTGCGGTTACTATGACTGCCGAGGAGTTTCTTAACGTACTCTACGAAAAGCTGGGTATTATCTCCGTTTGTGCCTGTATGGGAGGAGAAAAAGCCGTCAGCAACCTGCGTATGCTCACGGAATACGCTCAGAAATACGAGCAGGGCACTTTAAAGGGAATCGACGCTTTTGTGTCCTACCTTGACAGGCTTATTGAAAACGGCTCTGACCTCGTAGGTGCAGAAAATGGGGGAGATAGTATTCGTGACGCAGTTCAGCTGATGACCGTTCACTCCAGTAAAGGTCTTGAATTTCCTGTGTGTATCCTTGCAGGCACACACAAAAAGTTTTCCACAGATACTACGGATAATGTCCTGCTTCATTCTCACCTCGGCTTTGCTGCCAAACGACGGGATAAGGATATGGGCGTAAGCTACAACACCTTTGTCCGTAAAGCTCTTGCAATGGAGAAAAAGCAGAGTGAAATGAGCGAAGAGCTCCGTGTTCTTTACGTTGCTCTTACCCGAGCAAAAGAACGCCTTATTATGACTGCAGTAAAGAAAAAGACGGACAAATATCTCTCAACTCTTTCAGGTAAGCTTGTCAGCGGAGAGAGTATCTCTCCTTACATCGTTTCAGGTGCAAAATCTATTTGTGACTGGCTCTTTATGACTGCTCTTATCCATAAAGACGGAACTTTGCTCAGAGGTATTGCAAATGCTGATGATTTGGAGTATTCTGATAATAGCTCAATGCTTTCTGTTAAAGTAATCGACGGCATTGATTTTGAGAAAACTCAGGGCGAGGTTACTCACAAACCTCTTTATGACTCTGACGCTCAGGGTATAGAAGAGGTGATCAAAGCCCGTTTTGATTATGACTATCCTCATAAGGAGCTTTGCAGCCTTCCTGTTAAGGTAACTGCTTCTCAGCTCAGCAATATGGACAGCGGCAAAGATTTTGAAAAAATCCTTAAAAAGCCTGCTTTTCTTGCTCAGTCTTCTCTTTCTGCCGCTGAAAAAGGTACAGCAATGCATAAATTCCTACAGTTTGCAGACTTCGACCTGGCAAGAAAGGATTTAGACCTTGAAATCAAGCGTCTTACAGATATCCGCCTTACTCCCTTGGAAGCTGAGTCCCTTGACGTTAATAAGCTAAAGCACTTTATAAGCAGTGATATCGTTACCTTTGCTTTGGAAAATCCAAGTTATCGTGAATACCGCTTTACTGTAAACATTCCTGCAAGCCTTACCGGGCTTACAGACGACAGCGAAACTTCAGTGATTTTACAGGGTGCGGTTGACCTTCTAATAATCAAGGATAACGAAATCACCATTGTAGATTACAAGACCGACAGAGTAACATCCACAGATATTCTTGCACAGCGTTACAGTAAGCAGCTTTCTCTTTACAAAGAGGCAATAAGTGCCTGCTTTGGTCTGAGTGTCAGCAGGTGCATTATATATTCAATTCATTTAGGCGAATACAAGGAGGTCTGAAAATGAAAAAGGTTATTGCAATTCTTCTTACCCTTGCAACCCTTTTGTCCGCATTTTCTCTGTGTACTTTTGCATTATCCGAAAATGCCCTTGTTTTAGGAGATAGCAACCGTGACTTAAAAGTAAACGTCAAGGACGCAACCTTTATCCAGAAGTATCTTGCAAAAATTGTGTCTTTTGATGATGACAATCTTCTTTGCTCCGATTGCAACTCTGATGAAAAGGTAAACATCAAAGACGCCACCTGGATTCAGAAGTTTATTGCCAATATTGATTGCCCCTTTGATTTAGGCAGTGAAATCCAAAAGCCGACAATCCCTGCTGAAACAACAGAAACAACTCAGCCAACAGTAGAAACCCACGCCCCTGAAACTCTTCCGACAGAAGACCTTATTACAGAGCCCACTGAGGTTACAACAGCTCAGGTAACAGAAATTACTACTGCCTCAACCGACCCCACAGAAGAGATAAGCACAACCTCTTCGGCAGTTGTGACAACTCAGGCGGATGTTACCGAACCCACAGAAATCATTACTGAAACAACAACTGTTGTTCCCACTGAAAGCGAGGCTGCGACTGTGGCTCCATATAATCCTGTTAAGCCCGATACAAACATTACAATCTACTTTTCCAACAACGTAGGCTGGTCAACTGTAAACGCCTACTTCTACAACGAAGAAAAGCAGCTTGAGATGAAATCTTGGCCGGGTGCGGCTATGACTCATTACACAACAAACGACTTTGGCGAAAAAATCTATGCTATTGATGTTGATGTGTCCATTTACAACAGAGTCGTTTTTAATAACGGCAGAAGCCAGACCCTCAATGCCGCAGTAACTGTTGCAAGCTCAGGCTTCTTTGTTACCAGCCAGACTCCCAAATCTGCTATGCAGTTAGGTGTTTATGCTTATGGTGAAACTGATTACGGCACAAAGAAAACAGTTCACTTTGATTATCCCTCAGGATACAAAAAGCCTGTTGAAATCTGGACTCCTGCAGGTTATGACCCTGCTGACACTTCAAAGAAATATTCTGTTATCTACCTTTTAGACGGACAGAATCAGTTTGACGACTCCGACGCTTATAACGGCGGCTGGGGTAGTGACGAGGTAATTACCGCTCTTATGAAAAACGGCGGCGAGGGTATTATCTTAGTCGGTATAGATAATCAGAGAAACCGCGATAACGAGCTTACTCCTGATTTGGGTGAGGTTATACCTGCCTATAATAACGGTGGCTTTAAAAACGGAAGCGGTGAGCAGTTTGCAGAGTTTGTAGCAAAGACAGTTGTACCTTTCGTTGAAGCAAACTACAATGTCTACACAGACGCTGCTCACAGTGCAATTGTTGGTAGCTCTTCCGGCGGTATAGAGGCATTTTACATCGGTATGGAGTATATGGAGGAGTTTGGCCGAATCGGTGCAATTTCTCCTGCATTCCTTCTTTACGATAAAGCTACTTGGTACGATTATCTCAGTAAATTTGACTTCACAGAGCCCTCAAATCTTCCCAGAATCTATTTTTATAACGGTGGAGGCGACTCTTTAGAGCTTGAGCTTTTGCCTAATGCAAAGGATATGAAATCCTGGCTTGCGGATTTAGGCTATGATGAAAGCAAAATGACCTTTGTTTATGACGAGAAAAACGGTCACAACGAAGCCGCTTGGCGTAATGTTATGCCCGAAATCGTTACTTGGCTCTTTGAGCTTCAGTAAATTAACACCAAAGAGGGTGCAGAGCATTCTGCACCTTCTTTTTATACTTTTTATTGCAATTTTCTTAGGTTGTGGTATAATTAAATTGGATTTTAATATTGTTTTGAGAGGTACAAAATGGACGATAAAATTTTAGAAGTAAATACCACTTCAGAAGAAACAGAAAACCAGATTAAAGAGGACCTTAACGCTCATAATAAAATCTCACGATATAAAAAGAGAGAGCAGACATTCCTCATTGTTTTTGAGAGCCTCTTTTCTGACACAAGTGTTGATGAAATTGCCGATAATTTCACCGACAGTACCGCCCAGTTTTACTCTGACGAGGCTATAAAAACCGCAGGTATCATTCAGGAAATTGCAACTGAACTTGACGAGAAAATTTCAAGCTTTCTTACAAAGGGGTGGAGAATCAACCGTATCTCCAAGATTTCCCTAGCAGTTTTGCGTGTTGCAGTGTATGAGATTCTTTATTGTGAGGAAATCCCTGTGTCCGTATCTATTAACGAGGCAGTCGAGCTTACCAAAAAGTACAGCGTAAGTGAGGACGCTTCCTTTGTTAACGGTCTTTTGGGTTCACTTGTAAAGGGTCAGGAGTAATGGCTCTTATTTTAGGAATCGATACCAGCAACTACACCACCTCAGCCGCAATTTACGATACCTGTGAAAACACCATAACCCAAGCCAAAAAGCTTCTTCCTGTTAAATCGGGAGATTGCGGAATAAGGCAAAGCGACGCTGTGTTTCGCCACGTCAGACAACTGCCTGAAATTATATCTTCCCTTGATTTTTCAAAGGGTAAAATTGAAGCGGTTGCCGTTTCTTCATCTCCCAGAGAAAATGAAGGCTCATATATGCCTTGCTTTCTTTCAGGAGTTTCGGTGGCAAAGTCGCTTTCCATAGTAAATAACATCCCTCTGTATACCTTTTCTCATCAGCAGGGGCATATTGCAGCGGCGGCTTTCGGTGCAGAGAGAGAAGACTTGCTTTCTTCTCCTTTTATTGCCTTTCACGTAAGTGGCGGCACAACAGAAGCTCTTTTGGTAAAGCCCCAAAATAACTCTGGTATTAAAGCGGAGCTTATTGCTCACACAACAGACCTTAACGCAGGTCAGCTTGTGGACAGAATAGGTGTGATGATGGGCCTTGATTTTCCTGCAGGTGTCTGCCTTGAAAAGCTTGCAGAAGGCAATTCGGAACAAATCAAAATAAAACCCTCACTGAAAAGGCATAATTGTTGCCTCAGCGGTTTTCAGAATAAAATCTCCAAGCTTTACGCTGAAACTCAGGATAAAGCTTATACCGCCGCATATACCCTCAAAGCTGTGAGCTCAACCCTTATTGCTATGACCGAAAGCCTTATGGCAGAGTACGGCGAGCTGCCCTTGCTATTTGTAGGTGGAGTTATGTCAAATCAGCTCATCCGTAAAGATATCCTTGCAAAATTCAATGCAAGCTTTGCACCACCTCAGTTTTCAGCGGATAATGCCGCAGGTGTTGCTTATTTAGGCGGCAGAAAGTTTTCAGCCGAAGGTTAAATTTTTATGAATAATAGTTTTACCACCCCTAAGATTATTCCGGTTTACACACTGAACAACTATCTTAAGGGGCTTCTTGACTCCGACTATAATCTCCAATCGGTTTTTGTAAGCGGAGAAATCTCAAATCTTACAGACCATTACTCCAACGGCCACATTTACCTTTCTCTGAAGGACAGTAAAGCGGTTATCAGGGCTGTTATGTTTTCTTTCAACGCTTCAAGACTTCGCTTCAGACCTCAGAATGGTATGAAGGTTATCGCCAGAGGCAGGGTTTCTGTTTACGAGCCCAGCGGTCAGTATCAGCTTTATATCGAAGATATGCAGCCCGACGGTGTTGGTGCTCTTACTTTGCAGTTTAATCAGCTTAAAGAAAAGCTTTCCAAAGAAGGTCTTTTTGACACTTCACGGAAAAAGCCCATACCTCAGTTTCCCAAGAAAATTTCAATTATCACTTCTCCCACAGGAGCGGCTTTGCAGGATATCCGAAATATCCTCATAAGACGTTGGCCTTATGCAGAGGTTGAGCTTATCCCTGTTTTGGTACAAGGGGATGGTGCCGCCGGACAGCTGACTGACGCCATAAATACCGTGTCAGAGCAAAAGGACTCCGATGTAGTTATTATCGGCAGAGGTGGCGGCTCTATGGAGGATTTGTGGGCGTTTAATGACGAAGCTCTGGCAAGAGCCATTGCTGCTTGCTCAGTGCCGGTTATCAGCGCAGTTGGTCACGAAATCGACTACACAATCTGCGACTTTGTTTCAGACAGACGTGCACCCACTCCTTCAGCAGCTGCCGAGATTGCTGTCCCAGACAGAGCAGAGCAGTCACAAATGCTTTTGCAGCAAAGACAGTATCTTTCTGCTCTGGCGGACAGATTCTTTACAAGCCACTCAACAGATTTGAAAGCTTTTTCAACCAAGCTTGAAATCCTCGACCCTGCAAGAGAGTATAAAGACAGATTGAATACTCTGGAAAAGCTTTATATCCGCCTTTGTGCTAAAGGTGAGGCTGTAATAGGGGAGAAGGAGAGAGAGCTTTCTCATATAAAAGGCAGTCTTTTTGCTCTTGACCCTGCAAGTATTTTACGCAGAGGCTATGCCGTTGTTTCAAAAGAGGATGTAACTGTTAATTCTGTAACAGAACTAAAAACGGGCGATGAGGTTAAAATAAGATTAAATGATGGCGTGGTTAACGCTACAGTAAAGGAATAAATCCAGAGGTTAAAACGATGTCTTTTGTTCATTTACACGTTCATACAGAGTATAGTTTGCTTGACGGTGCCTGCCGTATAGGCAAGCTTTGCTCTGCCGCAAAAGAGCGTGGACAAAGAGCCCTTGCCATCACAGACCACGGTGTAATGTACGGCGCAATTGACTTCTGGCGTGAATGTAAAAAACAGGGCATAAAGCCCATTATCGGTTGCGAGGTTTATGTTGCACCTCGCACAAGATTTGACAAAGTAAACGAGTTTGACCGTGAGTATTTTCATATGGTCTTGCTCTGCAAAAATGAAACAGGCTACAAAAATCTTATTAAGCTTGTTTCCCTGGGCTTTACTGACGGCTTTTACGTCAAGCCCAGAATTGACGATGAGCTTCTCGAAAAATATCACGAGGGGCTTATTTGTCTTTCTGCCTGTCTTGCAGGAGAAATTCCTCGCAAGCTTTCAAATAAAGACTATAAGGGTGCTTTTGAGAAAGCGCTTTACTATAAAAACCTTTTTGGTGATGGTAACTTCTATATTGAGCTTCAGAATCATTACATCAAAGCTCAGCTTGAAATTCTTCCTGACCTTATCAGAATCGGCAAAGAAGCAGATATTCCTCTTGTTTTTACCAACGACTGCCATTATGTTAACAAAGAGGACGCAAAAATCCACTCCATTCTCCTTTGTATCCAGACAAACCACACAATCAATGACGAGGATAAAATGGAGTTTGAAACCGAAGAATTTTACCTCAAAACCGAGGAAGAAATGAGACAGCTTCTTCCTGAATATCCTGAAGCTTTTGACAATACTGCAAAAATTGCCGAGATGTGCAATCTCGACTTTGAATTTGGCAAACGTAAGCTTCCTTTCTTTGACGTCCCAAATAACGAAAATCACTACGATTATTTCAGAAGGAAGTGCTACGAAGGTCTTTATGCAAAATATGGTGTAAATCCCGGCGATGAAATAATTGACCGTCTTGAGTACGAGCTTTCCACTATAAGCCGAATGGGTTTTGTGGACTATTACCTTATTGTTCACGATTTTATCGCCTATGCAAAATCTCAGGGTATCCCTGTAGGCCCGGGCAGAGGCTCGGGTGCAGGCTCTCTGTGTGCTTACTGTATCGGCATTACCGGTATTGACCCTATTAAATATAATCTCCTTTTTGAGCGTTTCCTCAATCCCGAGCGAGTTAGTATGCCCGATTTTGATATTGATTTCTGCAAGGACAGACGAGGCGAAGTTATAGATTATGTTATCCGAAAGTACGGCTTTGACAGGGTAGCTCAGATTATCGCTTTTGGTACAATGGCTGCCCGAGGAGCAGTCAGGGACGTGGGCAGAGCCTTGGCGATTCCTTATAATGTATGCGACTCTGTTGCAAAGCTCATTCCTTTCGAGCTTAATATGACCATTTCCAAGGCTCTTGAAATCAGTCGTGAATTGAAAACAAAATACAACACTGACCCTCAGATTAAAGAACTTCTGGATACCTCAATGGCTATTGAAGGTATGCCCAGACACGCCACTACTCACGCCGCAGGTGTTATTATTTCTGACAGGGCGGTTTCCGATTATGTGCCTCTTGCAATGAACGACTCTCAGGTGGTTACTCAGTTTACTATGACCACATTAGAAGAGCTGGGTCTGCTTAAAATGGACTTTCTCGGCCTTCGTAACTTAACGGTTATCAATGACGCCGTTAAGCTTATTCATATGAGAAATCCCGACTTTGATGTAAACTCAATATCCCTTTCCGATAAATCGGTGTTTTCTATGTTTTCTCTTGGAAATACCGAGGGTGTTTTCCAATTTGAATCACAGGGAATGAAAAACGTTCTCACTCAGCTTAAACCTGATTGTTTTGAGGATTTGATTGCGGTTATCTCTCTTTATCGCCCGGGACCTATGGACAGTATCCCGACCTACATTGAAAACCGCCATAATCCGAAAAAAGTAAAATATGCTCATCCTGCTTTGGAAGATATCCTTGATGTTACCTATGGCTGCATTGTTTATCAGGAGCAGGTAATGCAGATTTTCAGAAAGCTGGCAGGCTATTCTTTGGGCAGAGCGGATATTGTAAGACGTGCTATGAGCAAGAAAAAGCACGACGTTATGGAAAAAGAACGACAAATCTTTATTGAAGGCCTTGTGGATGAAAACGGAAATGTTCTTGTGGAAGGCTGCCTCAAACGAGGGGTGAGCCGCCAGGTTGCCGAAGAAATCTACGAGCAGATGAAAAGCTTTGCTTCCTACGCCTTTAACAAATCTCACGCCGCTTCTTACGCCTATATTTCCTATCAGACCGCATACCTGAAGTGCTACTATCCAAAGGAATATATGGCGGCTCTTCTTTCTTCCGTTCTTGATAATCAGAATAAGCTTTCTTCCTATATAACCGAGTGCCTAAGGCTCGGTATTGAGGTTTTGCCCCCTCACGTCAACTCTTCAAGCCACGGTTTTACCGTTACAGGCGGTAACATCCGCTACGGACTTATGGCTATAAAAAATCTTGGCAGAGCTTTTATAGATGATATTATCCGTGAAAGAGATAAAAGAAATTTTGATTCTTTTTACGATTTTTGCTCCCGTCTTTATTCAAGAAACCTCAACACCCGTGCTTTGGAAAGTCTTATTAAAAGCGGAGCACTGGACTCACTGGGGCTTAACCGTCGTCAGCTTTTAAGCATAGTCAAAGCGGTGCTTGATGACCTGGACTTTGAAAAACGCCGCAATATGGCAGGACAGCTTTCGCTCTTCGGTGGAGAAGATACAAAAAAGGCTAATGAGATTACTCCGCCTGATTTACAGGAGTTTCCTCTTATTGAGCTTCTGAAAATGGAGCGTGATATGACTGGCTTTTTCCTTTCAGGTCATCCTATTTCAGAGTACGAATGGTACGCTAAACGTATAAATTCCACCCGGATAGGGGACATAATAAATGTAGATTCAGGTGCAAATATTTTGGATGGTGACCGAGTTCACTTGGTTTGCATTGTTTCCAGATATCGCACTCAGGTTACAAAAAATAATCAGATGATGGCTTTTGTAACAGCAGAAGACAGGTCGGGTATTATGGAGCTTGTGGTCTTTCCCAAGGTGCTCTCCCAGTTTGGCTCCCTTCTTTATGAGGGTAGTGCCGTTGCTGTTGACGGTATAGTTAACTTAAAAGAAGACGAGGACGCCAAAATTCTTGTGAACAGGGTGATGAAAATTCCTTCAAAGGAAAGCGTCGCTTCTGAGCCTTCTGTGAAACCTCAGCCAAGAAATATTCAGGAGAACCATAATTCTGCAAAAAAAATCAGCGCTCTTTATCTTAAGCTTGAGAATATGGAAAGTGAAAAGTTTCGAAGAGCCAGAAATCTTCTTGAGATTTTTGACGGAAACATTCCTGTTGTGCTTTATCTTACAGACTCCAAAAAGCAACTCAAAGCACCCCCAAGCTTGTGGGTAGATGTTAACGAGGTGCTTCTTCGTGAGCTTAAAAAGCTTTTGGGGGACGATTCTGTAAAACTAAAGTTCACAGATTAGCAAAAACCTCTTGAATTTGACAATATAATGTATTATAATAACAATGTATTACGCCTATGGAGGTAAAATTATGTCACAGAAACTTAATTCAATTGCAGTTTTAACAAGTGGCGGTGACGCTCCCGGTATGAATGCTGCCGTAAGAGCAGTTGTACGTTCCGCTATAAATAAGAACATCCAGGTTTACGGTGTTCGCAGAGGCTACAACGGCCTTTTAACAGGCGAGGTTGTTCAGATGAACCTTCGCTCAGTTTCCGATATTATTCATCGTGGCGGTACAATGCTCTGCACTGCCAGAAGTGAAGAGTACAACACTCCTGCCGGTGTCAAGAAGGCTGCCGACTACTGCCGTTCTCTCGGTGTTAACGGTGTTGTTGTTATCGGCGGCGACGGCTCTTTCCGTGGTGCCAGAGATCTTTCCGGTGCAGGTATTCCCTGTGTAGGTATCCCCGGTACAATTGATAACGATATCGCTTGCAGTGAGTACACAATCGGCTTTGACACTGCTATGAATACAGCTCTTGAGATGGTAGACAAAATCCGTGATACAGCTCAGTCCCACGACAGATGTTCTGTTGTTGAGGTAATGGGTCGTCGTTGCGGTGACATCGCCCTTCAGACAGGTATCGCCTGCGGTGCAACTGCTATTCTCGTTCCCGAGAAGCCCGTTGATATCGACAAGATGGTTGTTGAGAAGATTATCAACACTAAGGCAACAGGCAAGCGTCACTTCATCGTGGTTGTTGCTGAGGGTGTTGGCCATACAGAGGAAATCGCTAAGTATATCGAGGAAAAAACAGGTATCGAGTCTCGTGCTACTATCCTCGGTCACGTTCAGCGTGGCGGTTCTCCCACACTGAGAGACCGTGTTGTAGCCAGTGCTATGGGTCATCACGCAGTTGAGCTTCTCTCTTCAGGTGTAGGCGACAGAGTTATTGCATTACAGGGCGGCAACATTGTTGATCTGGACATCACAGAGGCTCTCAATATGAAGCGTGTATTTGACGAAGAACTTTACAATATTGCAATGGATGTTTCCATTTAACTTTTACAGGCACATTAAGTTGTGCCTGTTCCTTTATCCTGAATTTTAAGTGAGGTTTCGCCTTATGGCAGACATACAGAACAAAAAGCTCAAAAACATTTTTTTCTATGGTGTTTCATACACGGAGTATGACTCTGTTGAGGTCAGCCGTGACATAATCACCAACATCCGCAAGCGTTTTCTTGTTACAAGAAAGCCTGCCTCAAATAAGCTGTACAGGTCTGCTCAGGGTGAAGATTATGTTTATACCTATAATTTCAGCTTTCAGCGTCCTTTGCAATGGAAGGTTCTGAAAAATAAAAAAGTCACAGAGCAGATTGAGTATCTCCTTTTAGGCAAATACTGCATAAGCTCTTACGACGAACACGGAAAAGATACAAAGAAGGTTTTCTTTGATTCAAAGCACAGATGGTTCAAAACCAACTACTACAACTACGTTTCAGGCGGAAATCTTGCCTGCTCCATAGTCCCCAAGGAGTTTGACGAGGGTACGTCTCTTCTTAAATATATGACAGGTGCAGTGTATCCCGAAAGGCTCTTTTCCTGCACAATTCCCAGTTGCGAAGAGGTAAGAGCAAAGGTTCTTGAGAGAATCCCCACGCCCATTGTTACAGCTTTAACCGACAGGGGATTAGTATATTTTCTGACTGAAGTCGATAAAGAAAACTACGAAAGGGTTCTTAAAGAGGAAGAGGCTGAGTTTAAAGCGCTTAATGCTCCCGAGGTGTTTATTACCGCTGAAGATAAAGCTACAGGCTTTAACCTTAATGTTGCTGATTTTGATATGAGTAAAAACCTTAACAGAACCTTTGATATCTCCCTTGCAGAAGAGTTTAGTGTTGATGGGGCTCAGTCTGCAAAAACAGAAGAGATTCCTCAGATTACACCTGAAAATACAAAAATTACCGAAGAAGCTTCCGATGATTTTCAGCCTGATATGCCTGAAGACGATGGCTCTGTTAACGCCGCAATTACAGGCGTTGTTCAGCAGATTAACGCAAGAACTCACCTTGATATAAGTGCAGAGAAAATCCTAAGCTTTGAGATGGAAACTCCTGACGAAAGTCTTACCTTTGAGCAGGAAAGTGAAGATGACAAAGTAAAAATTGACACAACTGAGTTTTCTATTGATGAGCAGCTTAAGCATATTGATTCCGTTCTGGACGGTTCATCTGTTCTTAACGAAAAACGTCAGCTCGTAATAGGTGATTCTGTGGTGGATGACGATTACATCAGCTCAATTATTGATGGTATTATGGCGTCTGCGTTTACGGACTCCGGTGAAGAAGAGTCTGAAGAAAAACGTGAGGAGTCTGAAGCTGAAGACTCAGAACTTCTTATGACCGCCAAAGAACTCTTCGACGCTGATGAATTGGACCCCGAAGATGAGGATAACGACGATATTCTTCTTGAGGAAACAGTAGAGGAAAGTGAAATCAGCGAATCCGAAATTTCCGAAGAGGAAATCTCTGAGGAAGAAACAACTGAGGAAATCTCCGAAACAGAAGAAACTCAGACAGAAGAAATTACGCAGAACATTGGTTCTGCTGAGGCTTACATAAAAGAAACACCCGCTGACCTAAGCTTTGAAAGCAGGGCAGAGGTATACTATTACTATGGCAGTGTTGATGAATCCGGCAAGCGAAGCGGCAGAGGCAGAACACTTATGAGCGATGGTAATATCGCTTATGAAGGTGAGTATCAGGAAGATAAGCGTAACGGAAGCGGTAGCTTTTACTTCAAAGACGGCTCTCTCTGTTATTGGGGGAACTGGGCTGATAATGTTCGTTCAGGTTTCGGAGTCGGTGTAAGCTCAGAGGACAAAGCTGTTCACGCAGGTGTTTGGGAGAATAATAAACCCAAGGGTACAGGCGTTCGTTTTGACAACGAAGGCAATCTTATGTTTGTTTCAAGTAACTGCGAAGATAAGAAGAAAGGTATCACAATTTCCAATTTATCAGATTCAGCTTTCACTGTAAGAGTATGGAGTGAAAAGGACGAAGCCTTCATCCAGCGTGAAATTTCAATTACAGATATCATTAAATAAAGCAAAGGGGCTGTCTCACTAACTAAGTGAGGCGGTCCTGAATTTTTTGCAAAAAATATGGAGACTTCGGTGAAGAAGTCTCCAAAATGGTGTATAATGTAGTTGACTAAAAAAAACAAAATCCACCAACAAAAGGATTGTACACCAATGAGCAGAAGAAATCAACTGGTAATACCACTAAATTTAGAAAAAATCGTAGAAGTAAGTTCAAGTGTAAGATCACTTGATGAAATATGCGAGAGTCTGGATTACACAAAGCTCTACAATGCATACAGGCGAAGACCTGCAAAGAATAAGGCAGACCCTGTGTCATTGTTCAAGGTTTTGGTATATGGGTATATGACAGGCTGTTACTCTGCCAGAAGTATAGAGGAAGCCTGCAAAACCAACATAAATTTTATGTGGCTTTTAAATGAAGCGGAAGCTCCAAGTCGCAGCACCATAGACAGATTCAGAAGAGGCAGAATAAAGGAAGCTTTGGATGATTTGTTTTCGCAGCTTTCAAAAAAGCTGAGAGATATGGGAGAAATCGAATGTAAAAATCTGTTTGTAGACGGCACAAAAATAGAAGCCAACGCAAACAGATACAGCTTTGTCTGGAGAAAAAATGTTGAAAAGAACAGTGCAAAGCTCGAGATTAAAATTGAAAAATTGATTTCAGATTTGAACGAAAGATACGCAAGGGATTTTTCGGATATATATGAAGCATTTGATTTTCTTTTAAAGCAAAAAGAAAAGTACAACGTAGAATTTGTAAGCGGCAAAGGCAAAAGAAAAACTCAGTTACAAAGGGATTTTGAAGCAGTAAAGGAAAGTAAAGAAAAATTAGAAAAATACACAGAATATAATAGTCTTTTTAAAGGTCGCAACAGCTTTTCTAAAACAGATACAGACGCAACCTTTATGCATATGAAAGAAGACCATATGAGAAACGGTCAGCTAAAACCCGGCTACAATGTGCAGATAGGGGTAGATTCGGAATATATAGTAAATGTAGGTTTGTTTTCAGAGCGTTCAGACCAGTTGACTTTGATTCCCTTTTTGGAAGATACGGAAAAGAAAACAGGTATCAGATACAAAGAAATTGTAGCCGATGCAGGCTACGAAAGTGAAGAAAACTATGTATATCTTAACGAGCATAATCAAGAAAGTTACATAAAGCCATCTAATTACGAAGCTTCAAAAAAAAGAAAGAAAAAGCCGTACTGTACAGAAAGCTTCATTTACAACGCAGAAACAGATACTTTCACCTGTCCCGAAAACCAAGAATTAAAACCATTGTATATTAAGAATTCCAAAACCAAGTCCGGATATATTTCTGAGAAAACAGTTTACGGAGCGACAGCTTGCGAAAACTGTCCCAACAAACATGTATGTACAAAATCCGATAAAGGCAGAACCTTGCAAAGAGCAAAAGTGTTTGCAGATTTAAGAAGCAAATCCTTTGAAAACATCACCACCCCTAAAGGAATAGAACTCAGAATGAATCGCTCTATTCAGGTAGAGGGTGCTTTTGGCGTGCTTAAACAGGACTATGGATTCAGACGTTTTTTAACAAGAGGCAAGGAAAATGTTGAGGTTGAAATGCTTCTGCTATGCTTCGCTTTTAACATTAACAAGCTTCATAATAAAACCGCTAAAAACAGACGAAGAACAAATCTTTTCGAAAAACTTACAGCCTAAATATATCAAACTGAACATTTTGAAACGAGAGGTAGCAGTACCTCTGCTTTGCTGTTCGGTTTTCCACATCTTTTCGACCTGTTGTTGAACTTTTCTTCAGTATTATCGCATAAATTCAGGGCTGCCTCACTTAATTTAGTGAGACAGCCCCTTTTTGTTTAGCAGGCAATTGCTTTCTTTAAATCTGCCTTAAGCCTTTTTATAATTTTCTTTTCAAGGCGTGAAATGTAAGACTGGGAAATCCCCAGCATATCAGCTACTTCTTTCTGAGTGTGCTCTCTGTGACCGTCAAGACCGTATCTGAGCTCCATAATAAGGCTTTCTCTGTCAGGAAGTCTGTTGACTGCGTCAATGAGCATATTGTTTTCGAGCTCCTTTTCAATATTGTAATTGATAGAATCAGGCTCACTGCCCAAAACATCCGAAAGAAGTAGCTCGTTGCCGTCGTAATCGGTGTTAAGAGGCTCATCAATGGAAACCTCGTTTTTAAGTTGAGTGGATTTTCTCAGAAACATAAGAATCTCGTTTTCAATACATCTGCTGGCATAAGTGGCAAGCTTGATGTTTCTTGTTGGCGAAAAAGTGTTTACCGCTTTAATAAGTCCTATGGTCCCGATTGAGATTAAGTCCTCAACATTTGCTCCGGGACTTTCAAACTTTTTTGCAATGTAAACCACAAGCCTAAGATTGTGGGTAATAAGCGGCTCTCTGGCGTTTTCAACGCCCATTGTGATCTGCTCAAAAATCTCCTGCTCCTTTTCCTTTGAAAGAGGCGGTGGAAGTGTTAGACTTCCGTTTATGTAAAAAACATCTTTTGAAGTGAATTTCGCTGCAAATTTGCACATTAGTAATCTTAACCTGTATTTCATAAGCCCTCCGTAATTTCTGCTCCCATAAGGGATTTTATTTCGTTTTTAAGTACGCCGTCGCTTAGTCCGATGTAACACCCGTTTTTTATCTCCTTTCCGTCAATCTCTACTTTTTTCGGCTTGAAAGCCTTTATCATTCCTTCTCCCGATAAGGTGTTAAAGGGTACAATCCTCATCCTTTCTTCATTAAAGCTTTCAGAACCCAGAAGTTCCTTTTCTGCAACAATTACAGGAAGCCCCGAAAAAGGCTCTTTTAGATTGCACCCCGTGTCCAGTAAAGAGTCAAAAGTAGTACTGCTGTTTTCGCAGTATACTGTGATTCTGTGGATTTTTGTCCTTGGTTTTAATTTTTCTTTTAATCTTTCGAAAATACTCAGTGATATAAAAGCAATTAAGGTGCATACTATGAGCATAATCGGTGAAATATCAAAGTATACTGTATCTCCCCAGACAACAATTCCCTTGGGTTTTAAGGTAAGGCACACAAGGGTAACAAAGCCTGAAAAAGCTATGCTCACTCCCAGAAAAGCAAGAGTGCGTATGATAAATGTTTTGGGCTTCGTTTTTCCGAAAGCAACAAAAACCGTGAGCATAGCGGTAATCAGTCTGTAAAAAACTGAAAAAAGCCTTGTATAAAAAGGCAGGAAAACTCCAAGGACCGATACAGCACCAACAATTGAGCCCAAAATTAGTTTCATTGAATTTGAGTTTATCCGAAGGTACTTCCTGATAAAATAAAGCATTATGTAGTCTATAAAAAGATTTACACACAAAAGTGTGTCAACGTATATTGTCTGCATAATTACCACCCTTATTATTATCCTTCAAAGCACCTTTTTAATCTGTCACAATGAAAGAGGGATTTTTTATAATAAAATAGAAAAAAATGAAAAATGTCTTGGACTTGGCTTGCTTTGTTTTGTATATAGGAGAATATGCTAAAAGGCTGAATGTGACATTTCTTTAAATTTTTATAGTTTTAACCACAAATTAACGTATTTTTAATTGACACCAAAAATCACTAGTAGTATAATTCTGATTGAATAAGGTTAATATTGCGAGGTGCATTATGGCTTTAAATAACATAGAAAAAATTAAAAACGCCGAGCTTGAGGCTTCAAGAAAAATCTCCGAGGCAGAGGCACAGAGCAGGGAAAACCTGAAAAATGCCCGGCAAAAAGCTTTGGAAATCACAAAAAAGGCTGAGGAGTACTCAAAAATTACTCTTGAGCATAAAGCTGACAAAGCCAAGGCTAAAGCGGAGGAGATAATTATCTCTTCAGCTAACTCTGCTAAGCTTCAGGCAGAAGCTCTTAAGAGTGAGGCTTTAAAAAAACAAGACCAAGTAAATAACGGGATTCTTGAGATTATTATCTGATTTGAGGTGAAACTCAGATGGCAATTTTAAAAATGCAGCGAATCAGTATTTATGCTCTTTCCCGATATTCCAAAGATATCCTTGAAACTCTCCAGCGAATGGGTGTTATGGAAATTGAAAAGTGCAGAATTGAGGATTCTGTTTTCTATCAGACAGATAACGCCTCTTTAAGTGCTTCTTTCGCCCGTTCTGCCGCTTTGATGACTCAGGCACAGGAGATTATAGAGGAATATGTGAAAGAGAAAAAAGGACTTCTCTCATCTCTTGAGGGACGCACCCCTTTAACTTTGGAGGAATACGAAAATACTGCTGCAAAAAATCCCGAAGCTTTAAAGCTTGCATATAAGCTTTTGGGATACAAAAAGAAAATCAACGAAAACAATAGCAAAATCCTTGCGTACAGAGCAAAAATTGACGCTTTAAGCCCTTGGGAAAACCTTGATGTTCCTATGACTTTCAGCTCAACCTCATCTTCAAGGGCGATTATAGGCTCATTTGCTGAAGAGCTTTCGAAAGAAGACATAGATTTAAAGCTTTCTCAGCTTTTGCCTGATACAGACCTTTTTGATGTAGAGGTTATTTCTTCAAGCTCTGATATGACCTGCGTGTTTATTCTTTGCTACAAGGAAATTTACGAAGACCTTATGGCTTCTCTGCGAAAGCTCGGGCTTGCCTTACCGTCTTCCTCTGCTACTGCAAATCCCCGTGAGGAAATTAAATCTTTGAAAACCAGAATCAAAAAGAGGGAAGAGCTTATAGCAGAGTGTGAAAAGGCAATTGCTTCTCAGGCCTCAACGCTTTATCTTCTCAGGTTTTTCGAGGATTATTACCTTATGAAAGCCGAGCGTTACTCTCAGCTTGATAACATTTCCTATTCGCCTCATACCTTCGTTATGACAGGATATATTCCTGAAAAAGACGGCGAAAAGCTAAAAAAGCTACTTTTCGAGAAATACTCAGCAGAGGTTGAACTGGAGCAAGCGGAAGGCGAGGACGTGCCTGTTCTCCTTAAGAATAACGCCTTTACTGCTCCTGCCGAGGGTGTTTTGCTTTCGTACAGTGCTCCCAACAGATTCGAGCTTGACCCAACTGCTGTTATGGCAATCTTTTATTACATCTTCTTTGGAATGATGTTTTCCGATGCAGGCTACGGTCTTGTAATGAGTCTTGCTTGTGGCCTGGCTCTTCTTAAGTTCAAAAATATGGAAGCAGGGCTTAAAAGAAGCCTTAAAATGTTCTTTTACTGCGGACTTTCAACTACCTTCTGGGGCTTGATGTTCGGAAGCTTCTTTGGGGATGCTGTTAGCGTTATCTTCAATACCTTTGTCGGCAAAGCACCACCTATTATTCCGGGTATTACCACCCCAATCTGGTTTAACCCCACAACAGGTACAGGCCCGACAACGCTTCTTATGTTTTCCTTTTTGTTTGGTATCATCCACCTTTTTGCAGGTCTTATCCTTCAGGCGGTGAATTATATCAGACAAGGTAACTTTATTTACGCAGTTTACGATGACCTTTCGTGGATTCTGGTTGTGACAGGTGCGGTTTTTGCTCTCCTTTCCACCGATATGCTCTCAGGTATGATGGGCGGCTTCAAGCTTCCCTCAGTCTTTATGACAGTGGGCGGTATTATGGCAGGAGTGGGTGCTTTGCTGATTCTTATTTTCTCAGGCAGAGAAAGCAAAAATCCTTTAAAACGCCTTATTAAAGGTGCTTACAACCTCTATGGTGCAACCAGCTATTTGTCTGACATTCTTTCATACAGCAGGCTTCTTGCCCTTGGCCTCGCAACAGGTGTTGTGGCAGGGGTTTTCAATCAGCTTGGCTCTATGATGGGCAATTCGGTTGCAGGCGTAATACTTTTCATAGTTGTGTTCATAATCGGACATCTTCTTAATATCGGCATAAACGCTCTGGGCGCTTATGTTCACACAAACCGTCTTCAGTTTGTTGAGTTCTTCGGCAAATTCTATACAGGCGGAGGCAGGGACTTCAAACCCTACTCAGTCAATACAAAACATTACAATATCAAGGAGGATATTTAAAATGGAATTAGGTCTTTTTCTTGCACTTTTAGGTGCAGCTCTTGCAACATTTTTAGCAGGTATCGGTTCTTCTATCGGTGTAGGTAAAGCAGGTGTCGCCGCCGCAGGTGTTCTTGCAGAAGAGCCAAACCTCTTCTCAAAGGTTCTTATCCTTATGCTTTTGCCTGCTACACAGGGTATCTACGGTCTTCTTGTTGCCTTCCTTATTCTTCAGGGCGTTGGCATTATCGGCGGTGGTGCAGGGGAGATTTCAAACCTTGAGGGTCTTCTTTACCTTGCTGCTTCTCTTCCCATTGCTGCTTCAGGTCTTTTCTCTGCTATTCATCAGGGCAAGTGCTCTGTTGCAGGTATCCACACTGTTGCCAAAAAGCCTGACACAATGGGTAAAGCCCTTATTATCCCTGCAATGGTAGAAACTTACGCTATCCTTGCTCTTCTTATTTCCATTCTTGCTATCAACGGTATCGGTGCTCTCGGTATCTGATAAATTGGAGTGTCAATTATGACAGGTTTAGATAAAATTATAGCTCAGATAAATCTTGACGCAGACAATACCGCTTCTTCTGTTTTGGAAAAAAGTCAGGCTCAGTGCGAGAAAATTATTGCTGAAGCCGAAGTCAAGGCTGAATCAATCCGCAAAACAGGGGACATTCAGGCTCAGAAAAAGTATGAGGATATTATCAGCCGTGCAAACTCTGCGGCAGAGCTTGAGGAGCGTAAGATTCTCCTTTCTGTTAAGCAGGAGATTATTGCCTCGATGATTTCAAGCACTCTTGAGAGCATTAAAGCCTTGCCCGAGGACAAATATTTTGAGCTTATTTATAAAATGATTTCAAAATACAGCGAAAACCGCGACGGCGTCATCTGCCTTGGCAAAGCTGACCTTAAAAGACTTCCTGCTGATTTTTCGGAAAAAGTCAGCAAGGCTTCAAAGGGCAGTCTTACATTAAGCGATACTGAAGCTCAGATTAAGAGCGGCTTTGTGCTTGCTTACGGCGGCGTTGATGTTAATTGCAGTTTTGAGTCACTTTTCAGCGACAACAGTGAGAAAATTTCTGATTATGTCGCAAATCTTCTTTGGGTTAACTAAGGAGGAGCTATGAAATCTCAGGATTTTACTTATGCAGTCAGTCGTATCCGAATGAAAGAAACCAAGCTTCTTTCTAAAAAGGATATTGACCGACTTATTTCTCAGAAAGATTACCAGTCAACCATAAGGCTTCTTTCGGAGCTTTCTTTTGGCGACGATACTTTGGACAAAAACCAAATCCTCTCTTATGAGCAGAATAAGCTCTGGGCTCTTATGGGTGAGCTTGTGGAGGATTTAAGCGTTTTTGATGTTTTCAGACTTCAGAACGATTTTCATAATCTTAAAGTTGCGGTTAAATCTGTTTACAGTGATGTTTCGCCTTATTCTATGATGATTTCCGGCGGCACACTGAGCAGCGAGAAGATTTACGACTGTGTCAGAAACCGCAACTTCAAAGACCTTGGTGATGTATTTTGTGAAGTTGCAGAAGCTTCTCTGGATACAATCCTTAAAACAGGGGACGGCCAGCTTTGCGACGCTTTGATTGACAAAGCTTGCCTTAAGGCGATTTTTGACCTTGGCGAAAAAACAAACGAGGCGGTAATCAAGGATTATGCAGAGCTTTTTGTAGCCTCATCCAACATCAAAATTGCAGTAAGAGGCTCAAAGCTTAATAAACCTCTTGAGTTTTTCACAAAGTCTTTGTCTTTCTGTAACACACTGGATACAGAGCTTCTTGCCAAAAATGCCGTAAAAGGCTTTGACGAAATCTGCACCTATCTTTCTCAGACAAAGTATAAAGAAAGTGTGGATTATATCAGAAAATCTATGTCGTCCTTTGAAAAATGGTGCGATGATTTGCTGATTAACGGTCTTAAAAAACAAAAGTATGAGCCTTTTACAGTTGGCCCTCTGGTTGCCTACATTCTGGCAAAACAAAACGAAATCAAAGCAGTCCGCCTTATCCTAATTGGCAAACAAAGCGGACTTGATGATACAAAAATCAGCGAAAGGATAAGGGAGTTGTATGTATAGAGTTGCTGTAATCGGCGACAAAGAGAGCATATACGGCTTTGCCGCCCTTGGACTTGATGTTGTTTATCCCGAAAATACTTTGCAGGCTCAGGAGGCTTTCAGAAAGCTTACCCAGTCAAACTATGCAGTAATCTATATTACTGAAGAGCTTGCCGAGGTGTTGGACGAAGAAATCGAAAAGTTTTCCTACAAAAGCACCCCTGCAATTATCCGTATTCCCGGAGTTAAAGGAAACACAGGCAAGGGTATGATGAATGTAAAGAAGTCTGTGGAGAAAGCGGTAGGAAGCGATATCGTTTTTAACAATTAAAAGTTTTACATTATCCACGAAAGGATGATTTTTATGAGCAAAGGTGCTATCAAAAAGGTTGCAGGCCCTCTTGTTATTGCAGAGGGTATGAGAGACGCCAACCTTTTCGACGTTGTCCGTGTTTCTGAGCACAGGCTTATCGGTGAAATTATCGAAATGCACGGAGATAATGCATCTATTCAGGTTTACGAAGAAACCTCAGGCCTTGCTCCCGGCTCACCTGTTGAGTCAACGGGTGCACCTTTAAGCGTTGAGCTCGGCCCCGGTCTTATTTCAAATATTTACGACGGAATCCAGCGTCCTCTGGAAGATATTATGAAAGCCTGTGGCACTAATCTTCAGCGAGGCGTAGAAGTGCCTTCTTTAAGCCGAGAGAAAAGGTGGAGCTTCAAGCCTCTTGTAAAAGCAGGGGATAAAGTTGAAGCAGGCGACTCTCTGGGTACAGTTCAGGAAACTGACATTGTTCTTCATAAGATTATGGTGCCGCCTACTCTTAAAGGTACAGTAAAGAGAATTGAAGCAGGCGAGTTTACCGTTGACGAAACTGTCTGCGTGTTGACTCTTGAAAATGGCGAGGAAAAGGAACTTACCCTTATGCAGAAGTGGCCTGTTCGTGTTGGCAGACCATATAAGAAGAAGCTTCCTCCAAACTCTCCTCTTGTAACAGGTCAGAGAGTTATAGACACTCTTTTCCCAATTGCCAAGGGTGGTGTTGCCGCTGTGCCCGGGCCTTTCGGAAGTGGCAAAACAGTTGTTCAGCACCAGCTTGCCAAGTGGGCAGAGGCTGATATTGTTGTTTATATCGGTTGCGGTGAACGTGGTAACGAAATGACCGACGTTCTTAACGAGTTCCCTGAACTTATTGACCCAAAAACAGGAAAATCCCTTATGGAGCGTACTGTGCTTATTGCCAATACCTCAGATATGCCTGTTGCCGCTCGTGAAGCTTCTATTTATACAGGTATTACCATTGCGGAATACTTCCGTGATATGGGCTACTCCGTAGCTCTTATGGCTGACTCTACATCACGTTGGGCAGAGGCTCTCCGTGAAATGTCAGGCCGTCTTGAAGAAATGCCCGGTGAAGAGGGTTACCCTGCATATCTGGGCTCTCGTCTTGCTCAGTTTTACGAAAGAGCAGGTATGGTAGAGGTGTTGGGTACTTCAGATAAAATCGGCTCTCTGTCCGTTATCGGTGCGGTTTCACCTCCCGGCGGCGATATTTCCGAGCCTGTTTCTCAGGCAACCCTGCGTATTGTAAAGGTGTTTTGGGGACTTGACTCAAGCCTTGCATATAAGCGTCATTTCCCTGCACTTAACTGGCTTACAAGTTATTCTCTGTATACGGATACACTTTCAAAGTGGTTTGATGAAGCTGTTTCAACCGATTGGATGAAAATGCGTTCACGTCTTATGCAGCTTTTACAGGAAGAAGCAGAGCTTGAAGAAATTGTAAAGCTTGTTGGTATGGACGCTTTGTCTTCTCCCGACAGACTTAAGCTTGAGGCAGCTCGCTCTATCCGTGAGGACTACCTCCATCAGAACGCTTTCCACGATGTGGACACCTACACACCCCTTGAAAAGCAGCTTCTTATGATGAAGCTTATTTTAGCTTACTATGATAAAGCCCTTGAGGCTCTTAAAAATGGTGCAGATATCGAAAAGATAGTTTCTCTTCCCATAAGAGAGTCTATCGGCAGATTCAAATATGTTAGCAATTCAGATATCAATAAAACCTACGATGAAATCCTTTTCACCCTTGATAAGGATATAAACGAAATCACTGCAAAAGGAGAGGATTAAAATGCCAAGAGAATACAGAACTATTCAAGAGGTAGCAGGTCCTCTTATGCTTGTAAAAGACGTTGAAAACGTTGCTTATAACGAGCTTGGTGAAATCGAGCTTGCTAACGGTGAGGTGCGCCGTTGTAAGGTTCTTGAAATTAACGGCACAAATGCCCTTTTACAGCTTTTTGACTCCTCTGCAGGTATCAATCTTTCTGACTCCAAGGTAAGATTTTTGGGAAGAAGTATGGAGCTTGCAGTGTCGAAGGATATGCTTTCCCGAGTTTTTGACGGTATGGGCAGACCCATTGACGGCGGCCCTGAGATTCTCCCCAAAAAGCGAGTTGACATCAACGGTGTTCCTATGAACCCTGCCGCAAGAAACTACCCACAGGAATTTATCGAAACAGGTGTGTCTGCCATTGATGGTCTGAACACCCTGGTAAGAGGTCAGAAGCTTCCTATTTTCTCAGCTTCAGGTCTTCCACACGCAAACCTTGCTGCTCAGATTGCAAGACAGGCAAAAGTAAGAGGCACAGACGAGCCTTTTGCGGTTGTTTTTGCCGCTATGGGTATCACCTTTGAAGAATCCAACTTCTTCGTAGAAAGCTTCAAGGAAACAGGCGCAATCGACAGAACAGTTATGTTTGTAAATCTTGCAAACGACCCTGCAATTGAGCGAATTTCCACTCCCAAAATGGCTCTTACTGCTGCTGAGTACCTTGCCTTCGAGGAAGGTATGCACGTTTTAGTTATTATGACAGATATCACAAACTACGCCGACGCTTTGCGAGAAGTTTCTGCCGCAAGAAAAGAAGTTCCCGGCAGAAGAGGCTACCCCGGCTATATGTATACAGACCTTGCAACTCTTTATGAGCGTGCAGGCAGACTTAAGGGTAAAGCCGGTTCAATAACTCTCATTCCAATCCTCACAATGCCTGAGGATGACAAAACTCATCCTATTCCTGACCTTACAGGTTATATCACCGAGGGTCAGATTATTCTCTCTCGTGAGCTTTACCGCAAGGGTGTAACTCCGCCTATTGATGTTCTTCCGTCCCTTTCACGTCTTAAGGACAAGGGCATAGGGCAGGGCAAAACAAGAGCGGACCACTCCAACACTATGAACCAGCTTTTCTCAGCCTACGCAAGAGGTAAGGAAGCCAAAGAACTTATGGTTATCTTAGGTGAGGCGGCTCTGACAGATATCGACAAGCTTTACGCAAAGTTTGCCGAAGAGTTTGAAAACCGTTATGTTTCTCAGGGATATCTTGCCGACAGAAGCATTGAAGAAACACTTGATTTGGGTTGGGAGCTTCTCAGAATCCTTCCCAGAAGCGAGCTTAAGAGAATCGACGACAAATATCTCGACCTTTATTACGACAAAAAGTAAGTCTGGAGATAGATTATGGCAACTAAACAGGTTAACCCAACCCGTATGGAGCTGACCCGACTTAAGAAAAAGCTTGCTACCGCCACAAAGGGGCACAAGCTTCTTAAAGATAAGCGTGATGAGCTTATGCGTCAGTTCCTTGATATGGTAAAACTTA
The DNA here is from genome assembly GCA_017465505.1 of Clostridia bacterium. Lineage (GTDB taxonomy): Bacteria > Bacillota > Clostridia > Oscillospirales > Acutalibacteraceae > Ruminococcoides. The sequence continues at coordinate 164,790 of JAFTWB010000006.1, forward strand.
ATAAACAGCTTCGTGAGAAGGTAGAAAAAGCCATAAATGAGGCAAACAAGAACTTTGTTCTTGCCTCAGCTTCTATGAATGATGAAGCTTTATCTCTTTCAATGCTTGCACCAAAGCAGGAAGTAACCCTTGAAGTGTCAAGTACAAATATTATGAGCGTTGAAGTGCCTAAGTATAAAATCAACTATCGCACTGCCGACACTAATGATATGTTTTGCTACGGCCTTGCTTTCACTTCCTGTGACCTTGACACCGCAGTGAGCTCTCTTTCTGATGTTTTGCCCGATATGTTACGTCTTGCTGAGGTGGAAAAATCCTGCCAGCTTATGGCTGACGAGATTGAGAAAACCCGACGCAGAGTAAACGCCCTTGAGCACGTTCTCATTCCTGAAACAAGAGCCAACATCCGCTATATTTCTATGAAGTTGGATGAAAATGAGCGTTCAACCCAGACCAGACTTATGAAGGTCAAGGATATGATGTTAAAGGAAGCTCACGGCTACTAAATTTCACATTAAAACAACCACAGTCATTAAATTAACTGTGGTTGTTCTTTTGAAAAAATGAGGTGTAATATGAACATAAACATAAATGATTTCAAATGGACTCGTGAGCCTGCGGATTTCAGCATTTGCGAAGATAAAATAGAAATAATCACAAAGCCCTTTACAGATTTGTGGCAGAGGACATACTATCATTTCAGAAACGACAACGCACCTGTCTTTCAGATGGAAAGTGATGAGAAGTTCTTTTCTTTTACTGTTAAAACAGAGTTTGATAGCAAGCACCGCTTTGACCAATGCGGAATAGTTATGTATCTTGACAGCGAAAATTGGCTGAAAGCTTCTATTGAATATGAAAACGAAAGCTTTCAGCACCTTGGCTCTGTTGTCACCAATATGGGTTACTCCGATTGGGCTACCACCGAAATAGACGCAAATGTAAAATCAATGTGGTACAGACTCAGCCGTAGGGAAGACGACTACTGTATTGAGTGCTCTGAGGATGGTAAAACCTTCAAACAAATGAGAGTGTGCCATATATGGCAGGGCGGCGGTACCGTGAGATTCGGCATATATGCTTGCAGTCCCGAGGACTCATCCTTTAAAGCTACTTTTACAGATATAGAGCTTACAGAGTGTAAATGGCTTGCTCATAATGGTCAGCAACCTGATATGTGAATATTCTTTGAAATTTTATATAATTCTATAATAGAATTATTATGTCGAAATAGGTAGTATAATATATCCGTATTTTTTATTTATCAGGTGGTTATATGAAAGATGAAATGACAAGGCGTAAAAGCCTTGAAATGAAAAAGCGTCGCAAAAAAGTTATTCTCACAAAGTTTATCTGCATTATTCTTGCGATTCTTTTTCTTCTGGGTGGAATCGGCTCAATAGCTTACTACAAAACCCTTACAAGCTTTAATTATCAGGCGGTAAATACCCAAAAACCTGTTATCAGCACAGACGCCGACGGCAATGTAGTAGAAACAGAGCCCGAGCTTCTTACCCTTAATTCCAACTCAGGTAATCTGCTAACAGACCCTTATGTTCTTAATATTCTTCTTTTCGGTGCTGACAGATACGGCGACGAGGGTAACTCAGATACCCTGATTCTTATGTCCATTGACAACCGTCACGAAAAAATCAAGCTTACTTCCTTTTTGCGTGATACTCTGGTTTATGTGCCCGGCTATTACAGTACAAAGCTGACTCACGCTTATTCTTTGGGTGGAGCAGAGCTTTCTATTCAGACAATTGAGTCTAACTTTGGTATTAAGATTGACCGCTACGCCGTTGTTAACTTTGAAACCTTCAAGGATATTGTTGACATTATGGACGGCGTAGATATTGAGCTTACTTACGACGAGATAGAGTATATCAATGCTCAGATTGCTCAGAACGGACAGGAAGAGTACCTGCCCTGGGATACAGAAGAGGGGATAGTTCACCTTAACGGTCAGCAAGCTTTATGGCATGCAAGAAACCGCGGCGGTTACGTTAACGGCCAGTACTTCTATATGGGGGATGACTGGGGAAGAGTTCAGCGTCAGCGAGCTTTCCTTGATGCGGTTATGGACAAGCTCCGTAGTTCTGCCTCTCTTTCGGAAATTGTGCAGATTGTAAACGCAGTAGGGCCTAACATCACCACAAATTTGAAAAGCAGTGAAATCACCACTCTTGTGTCAGGTGCTATTACATATCTGGGCTATGAATTGGAAGAGCTTTCAATTCCCGAGGACAACTGGGAAGAAGTAGACAACGACGCAGGTAAATGCCTTAACATCATCGACTGGAATCAGGCCCGTCGTGAAGTTGCAGAGTTTATTTATGAAGACAGCGTAGTATAAAAAACAGCAGGTAACTTTTAAAGCTACCTGCTACTTTTATGTCTGTTTTAAATTGTCAGATTATTCTTCAACCATTTCCCAGTTGTGCCATACGTTCTGAATATCGTCGTTATCCTCGAACATATCAAGCATTTTCTGCATTTTCTCGCAGGTTTCCTTGTCTTCAAGCTTTGTGTAGGTGTTGGGAACCTGCTCAACCTCAGCAGAAGCAAACTCAAAGCCCTGAGCGGCTAAGTCGTCACGAACTGCACCTAAATCGGAAGGCTCTGTGTAAATTGTGAAGATGTCCTCATCTGCCTCAAAGTCTGCGGCACCAGCCTCAAGAGCGGCTTCCATAACTTCGTCCTCAGTCTTCTCAAGGTCTTCACGCTCAATTACAAGAACACCTTTTCTCTCGAACATAAAGCTAACGCAGCCCTGCTGACCCATATTTCCGCCGTATTTGTCAAAGTAATGACGAACATCACCGGCTGTACGGTTACGGTTATCTGTAAGTGCCTCAACAATTACTGCTACACCGGAGGGACCATAGCCTTCGTATGTAACTGCTTCGTAGTTGGAAGAGTCAGAGTCGCCTGCTGCCTTCTTGATAACTCTTTCAATGTTATCGTTAGGAACGTTGTTTGCCTTTGCTTTTGCAATACAATCTCTGAGCTTGGAGTTAACAGTGGGGTCGGCACTGCCGCCTTCCTTTACTGCAACAATAATCTCTCTGCCGATTTTGGTAAAAATCTTAGCTCTTGCAGCGTCGTTTTTACCTTTTTTCTGCTTAATGGTACTCCATTTATTATGTCCTGACATAAAAATTCATTCCCTTATAAAAATTTCTCAATTATTATACCATATTTATACTTATATTGCAAATACTTTTTATAAGATTACAAAAGAGTTACAAATCTATTGTTTTCATTAAGCTTAGGTGGTATAATATTCTGAGTACTTGAAAGGTAAGAAACATAGCAAGTACACAAGGATTTTTGTATTATTTTTTGAAAGGATTTTTCTGATGATACGCTCTATGACAGGCTTCGGAAGAGCCGAAGCAACAGTTTCAGGCAAGCTTATTACAGTTGAGCTTAAAAGTGTCAATCACCGCTATTTTGAGTTTAACTGCCGCACAAGCCGCGGTTATGCATTCTTGGAAGAAAAGCTTAAGTCTTACTTAAGCACCCGAGTTTCCCGTGGTAAAATTGATATGTTCGTATCCATCACTTCCGTTGAGGACAGTGACGTTGAAGTTGTAGTAAATCATTCTCTGGCTTCTGCTTATACAAAAGCTTTCACCGAGCTTGCAGACACCTATAAGGTCGAGAATGACCTTACTGCTTCTGTTCTTTCCCGTATTCCCGATGTGCTCACTGTACATAAGGTGCAGGAGGATGAAAGCGAGATTTATAACATTGTGCTTCCCGTAGTAAGTCAGGCGGTTGACAAGTTCGTTGCTATGCGTGAGGTTGAGGGTCAGCGTCTTTCTGATGACGTAATGAGCCGTGCCAAAACTATCCTTGATATCGTTTCTCTTATTGAGGCTCGTTCTCCCGAAACTGTCAAGGAATACGAAAAACGCCTTTACGACAGAATCTCTGAGCTTTTAGAGTCTGCTACAGTGGATGAGCAGAGAATCCTCACCGAAGCCGCAGTTTTTGCCGATAAGGTAGCAGTTGCAGAGGAAACCGTAAGACTGAGAAGTCATTTCGACCAGATGGAGTCCATTATGAGATCCAACGAAGCAGTTGGCAGAAAGCTGGACTTTATTATGCAGGAAATGAACCGTGAAGCCAATACTATCGGCTCCAAGGTGACAGACGCTGAGCTTGCTCACAGAGTTGTGGATATCAAAGCAGAGCTTGAGAAAATCCGTGAGCAGATTCAGAATATCGAATAAGGTGATTCAATGAAGCTTATAAATATAGGATTCGGTAATGTTGTTTTTTCAAATCGTCTGGTTGCTGTTGTCAGTCCTGACTCGGCTCCTATCAAGCGAATTGTTCAGGACGCAAAGGGCAAGGGCCTTTTGGTTGACGCCACTTACGGCAGACGCTGCAAGGCAGTCCTTATTACCGATTCTGACCATATAATTCTCTCGGCGGTTTCTCCCGAAACCATTGCAAACCGAGCAGAGGAGGAAACCGACAGTGGAAAATAAAAGAGGTAAGCTCTTTGTCTATGCAGGTGCTTCAGGCGTAGGCAAGGGTACAATTATGAAAGAGCTGCTGAAAAAGAACGAGAGCATTAAGCTCTCCGTTTCGGCAACAACTCGTTCTCCCAGAGAGGGTGAGGTTGACGGCAGAGAATACTTTTTCGTTACCAAGGAAAAGTTCAAGGAAATGATTGCACAGGAGGGCTTTCTGGAGCACGCTCAGTACTGCGATAATTTCTACGGCACACCTAAGGCTTATGTAGACGAACAGCTTGACAAAGGCTACAACGTCTTCCTTGAAATTGAGCTTCAGGGTGCTCAGAATGTTCTCAGACTCAGACCCGACGCAGTGAGCATTTTTGTAATGCCTCCCTCAGTGGATGAGCTTGAACGCAGGCTCAGAACCCGAGGTACAGAAACCGAAGAAGCAATCATCAAGCGTCTTTCTCAGGCACAGGTTGAAATGGACAACGCAAAAATGTATCAGTACATTATTGTAAACGACGACCTTGATAAAGCCGTAGAAGATGTGCTTGAGGTTGTCAGAAAAGAAACTTGCTAAAAATATTCTAAATATATTTCAAATTTTATCAGGAGTGAATTTAAAATGATTAGAGCATCAATCGACGATATGTTAAGCGGTAAGGAGAGCCGTTACGCACTGGTTATCGGTGTAGCAAAGAGAGCAAGAGCTATTGCTCAGAACTTTGAGGATGAGGGTATTATCACAGACGAAAAGCCCGTTTTACTTGCTATTGACGAGTTCAAGAGCCACAAGTTCAACATTATCGAGCCCGATACAGATGAATAATAACACCCTTATTGTCGGTGTTGCAGTGGAGGACACTGTCTTTCACTTTGATAAGCTTTTCAGCTACTCTGTGCCTGAATCTATGAAAAACGAGATAAAGGCAGGTTGCCGTGTCCGTGTGCCTTTCGGTGGTTCAAACCGAGGCAGACAGGGTATTGTTGTAACACTTTCCCAAGGTGAAGCTGAGGGCTTAAAAGAGGTGTCAGCCCTGCTTGACACCACCCCTGTATTAAGCGAAGAACTTTTGAAAATGGCAGAGTTTATGCAGAAGCATTATTTCTGTACTTACTTTGAAGCCGTCAAAGCTATGCTTCCTGCAGGGCTTAATTTCAAAATCACAACAGTATACTCAGCAGTAAGAGAAGCTGACACTTCAGTTTTAAGTGAGGAGCAACGCAGGATTTTTGATTATGTTTCAAAAGCTAAAAATCCTGTTAAACGTGAAAAGCTCTGTGAGGTTTTCGGTTTTAACGATATCGAACCTTTTGAAGAGCTCACCCGCAAAGGCTTTTTGCAAAAAAGCGACGACGCCTTTCGTAAAATGGGCGACGCCTCTGTGAAAATGCTACGACTTAAAGAGGATGTAGACCTTTCTTCCTCCACACTTACTCCCAAGCAGGAGTCTGTGGCAGAGCTTCTTCTTACAATTGGCGAAGCAAGCGTAAGAGAAATTTGCTATTACACAGGAGTAACTTCAGCGGTATGTGATGGTCTGGTAAAAAAAGGCATTGCAGAGTATTTTGACGCCGAGGTTTTCCGAAATACCGTGAAAGTAAGCGAAGAAAGACTCAGCCTGCCTGTTTTAAGCAATGAGCAAGAAAAGGTTTTTGAAGATATTGCAAAGCTTTCCGAAAGTGAAAAGGGCGGCGTTTCTCTTCTTTATGGTGTTACAGGCTCAGGCAAAACCTCTGTTTTTATGCACCTTATAAAGCATACCGTGGACAGAGGCAAGGGCGTAATCGTTATGGTGCCTGAGATTTCTCTCACGCCGCAGCTTGTGGGCAAATTCACCGCCATTTTTGGCAGCGAGGTAGCGGTTTTTCACAGCGGACTTTCTCTTGGAGAGCGTCTTGACGAATATAAGCGTGTGAAAAAAGGCCTTGCCAGAATCGCCGTAGGTACACGCAGTGCGGTTTTTGCACCCTTTGATAATCTTGGCCTCATTATTATGGACGAGGAGCAGGAGCACACCTATAAAGCGGAAAACAAACCTCGTTTTCACGCAAGAGAGCTAGCAAAGTTCAGATGTAATTACAATAATTGCACCCTGCTTTTAAGCTCGGCAACTCCCGATGTCTGCTCCTTTTATTACGCTCAGCAGGGAAGATATACCCTTCATACTCTTAAAAACCGCTTTGGCAATGCAACCTTGCCTGATGTAGCTGTAATAGATATGAACGAAGAGCTTGCCCGCGGCAATACAACAGGCTTTTCTGATTACCTTCTGGAAAGCCTTGAGGAAAACCTTAAAGAAGGCAAGCAGGCGATTCTTCTTCTTAACCGCAGAGGCTTCAATACCTTTGCAACCTGTAAATCCTGCAAAGAAGTTGTTACTTGTCCCAACTGCTCAATTTCTATGACCTATCACAGTGCCAATAACAGGCTGATGTGTCATTATTGCGGTTATTCTGTGCCTTTTTCAGACAATTGCCCGAGCTGTCACAGTAAGGGGTTGCGTCTTTCAGGTACAGGTACTCAGAAAGCGGAGCAGGTTTTGGCGGATATTTTACCCTCAGCAAGAATCCTTCGTCTTGACGCCGATTCAGTTATGGCGAAAAATTCCCACGAAAGGCTTTTAAGTGCCTTTGGCAGAGGTGAGTACGATATCCTTATAGGAACTCAGATGGTGGCAAAGGGCCTTGATTTTCCTAATGTTACCTTGGTGGGTGTCCTTAATGCCGACCAGATGTTATACAGTGACGATTACCGAAGCTTTGAGCGAGCTTTTTCAATGCTTACTCAGGTGGTAGGTAGAAGCGGCAGGGGAGAAGCCGAGGGCAAAGCAATTGTCCAGACCTTTACCCCTGAAAACCCTGTAATCGACCTTGCTTCCAAGCAGGATTACGATTCCTTCTATGCCGATGAGATTTTACTTCGCAAAGGTATGATTTACCCACCCTTTGCAGATTTACTTCTCCTTGGTTTCGTAGGTGAAGACAAAAACAAAACCATAGTCTGTGCCAAAGCTTTTTTTGCAAAGCTTAAGGCTCGGCTTGACGAAAGCTTACCTGATTTTCCTATAAGAGTTTTAGGCCCTTCGCCTGCTCTTGTTTCCAAGGTGAGCAACAAATACAGATATAAAATAATAATCAAATGTCGCAGTACATCCGCTTTTCGCTCTGTTATCAGCTCTATGCTTGCCGATTTTGGCAAAGACAGAGAGTTTAAGGATGTTACCGTCTATGCAGACGCAGACCCATTAAGATTTTGATTTGGAGTTTTTAATATGGCAATCAGAAATATTGTAAAAGAGGGTGACGACGTCCTCGCAAAGAAGGCACGTCCCGTCACAGAATTTAACGAAAGACTTCACACGCTTCTTGACGATATGGCAGACACAATGTATGAGTCAGGCGGTGTAGGTCTTGCAGGCAATCAGGTAGGTACATTACGCAGGGTTGTTGTAATTGACATCGGCGAAGGTCTTATTGAGCTTGTAAACCCCGAGATTATCCGTGCCGAGGGTGAGCAGGAGTCCGTTGAGGGCTGTCTTTCCTGTCCCGGCGAGTACGGCATTACACGCCGTCCTCAGTCTGTTACAGTTAAAGCTCAGGACAGATTCGGCGAGGAGTTCACAATGGACGGTGAGGACCTTCTTGCCAAGGCTTTCTGTCACGAAATTGACCACCTTGAGGGCATTATCTACAAACAGGTGGCACTGAGAATGTTAGACCCCTCTGAAATCGAAACCGACGAGGATTAAGTTATGAATATAGTTTTTATGGGTACACCTGATTTTGCTGTGAAGAGCCTTGAGCGTCTTATTGAAGATGGTCACAACGTTATGGCGGTCTACACCAAGGCAGACGCTCCCAAGGGCAGAAAAATGGTGCTTACCCCCAGTGATGTGAAGGTTTGTGCGTTAGAGCATAACCTCACTGTATACACTCCTTCTACTTTCAAGGATGAAGAAGAGGTCAACCGTCTCAAAGAGCTTAACCCCGACCTTATTGTCGTGGTAGCCTACGGCAAGCTTCTTCCCAAGTCTGTTCTTGATATTCCCAAGCTTGGTTGTATCAATGTTCACGGCTCTATCCTTCCAAAATGGCGAGGTGCCGCTCCTATTCAGTGGACAGTTCTTTCGGGAGATGAAATCGGCGGAGTTACCACAATGTATATGAACGAGGGCCTTGATACGGGCGACATCATCCTTACCAAAGAAGTTAAGGTAGGAGAGAATGAAACCTCAGGTGAGCTTTTTGACCGACTTTGTCTGGTTGGTGCTGAGCTCCTTTCAGAAACCATTGAAGCAATAAAGGCAGGCAACGCTCCTCGAATCCCTCAAAATAACGATGAGGCAACCTACGCTTCAATGCTCAGCAAGGAAATCAGCGAAATTGATTTTTCTAAATCTGCAAAAGATGTGCATAATAAAGTCAGAGGTCTTTCTCCTTGGCCAAGTGCCCAGAGCAAGCTTTTCGGCAAACGTGTGAAGATTCTTGAAACCCGTGTCTGCAAAAACCAAGGCGAAGCCGGTAAGGTTATATCAAATAATCCTCTTGTTGTTGCCTGCGGTGAAGATTCTGTGGAGATTATAAGACTTCAGCCCGAAGGAAAACGTGCTATGACTTCCTGTGACTACTTAAAAGGTCACAGTATTGAAATAGGCACGGTTTTCGGCGAATAACATTTGATAAGTTGATTTGGAGGATATATGGGCTTTTTTTACGGATATTTCGAGTATCTTCTTTGGATGCTCCCTGCCATTATTATTTCGGCAATTGCACAGGCAAAGGTTAAATCAACCTATTCCAGATTTTCAAAAATTTCAAACAGAATGGGCTTAACAGGTGCCCAAGCCGCCCGAAAGGTGCTTTCTGCCGCAGGTGTTACCAACGTAACCATTACCACCATCGGTGGTAATCTGACAGATCACTTTGACCCCAGAACAAACACAATCCGCCTCAGCGACGGAGTTCACAGCAGGTCAACTGTTGCCGCTGTTGCCATTGCTGCTCACGAATGTGGCCACGCAATTCAACACGCAGAGGGTTATGTACCCAACAAAATCCGCAGTTTTCTGGTTCCAGTTACCAATTTTGCTTCAAGAATAGGCTGGATTCTTATTCTTATAGGCTTTGCTTTTTCAGGTGTGAGCTATTATTATTACTCCACACCCACAACCTATTCTTCTCCTGTTGGCGATTTGTTGGTGACAGTTGGTATTATCCTTTACAGCACATCTTTACTTTTCACACTTATAACCTTGCCTGTGGAGTTCAATGCTTCCAAACGTGCTTTGAAAATTATCGAAAGCACAAATATGCTTCACGGTGAAGAGTTTGAAGGTGCAAAGAAAACCCTTTCAGCCGCCGCTATGACTTATGTAGCCGCGTCTTTAACCGCACTTTTACAGTTATTAAGAATTATTACTATTGCTAAACGCAGACGATAAAGGTCGATTTTTATGAAAAACCCTAGAGAGGCAGCCTTTGAGGTGCTTTTAAGAGTAGAAACCGATGGTTCTTACTCAAACCTTACCCTTGATAAGGTTCAAAAAGAGAATAACTTACAGGGCAGAGACGCCTCTTTTTGCACAGCTTTGGTTTATGGTGTTTTGGAGCGTCAGCTTACCCTTGATTATATTATCAGGCAGTATTCTTCAGTAAGACTTAAGAAAATTGAGCCTAAAGCCCTTATAATTCTTCGTATGGGCGTGTATCAGCTACTTTATATGGACAGTGTCCACTCAGCAGCGGCAGTTAACGAAAGCGTCAACCTTGCCAAAAAGCAAAAGCTTCACAAAGCTTCAGGATTTATCAATGCCCTCTTAAGGTCTTTTGTCCGTGCAGAGCTTAAGTACACAATGCCCTTAGAAGATGACAAAGTCAAGTACCTTTCCGTAAAGTTTTCCTGTCCTGAGGATATTGTAAAGCTCTGGCTCACCTCTTATCCCGAGGCACTTGTTGAGGATATGCTCTCAGCTTTTATGGGCAGACCTGAACTTACTTTAAGGGTAAATACCCTTAAAACTACAAGAGAAAGGCTTAAAGCAGATTTAAATGACCTTGGTGTCAAGGTGGAGTTTTCGCCTTTAAGCGAAAATGCCCTGAGGATTTCTTCCACAGGCTCTGTGGAAAGCCTTGCTCCCTTTGCAAAAGGTGAGATGTATATTCAGGACATTTCCTCAGTAATTTGCAGTGAGCAGGTATATCCGAAAGAAGGCGAGAGAGTGGCAGATGTTTGCTCTGCTCCCGGCTCAAAGTCCTTCTCTATGGCACTTCTTGCAAATGATAAAGCCCAGCTTCACTCTTTTGACCTTTACCCTCATAAAGTCGAGCTTATAAAAAAATCAGCCAAACGTCTTGGCATTACATCCATAAACGCTGAGGTGAAAGACGCCTTAAGCGATAACAGCAGCTTGAAAGAAAGCTTTGATGTTGTCCTTTGTGACGCTCCTTGCAGCGGCCTTGGAGTAATCGGCAGAAAGCCTGAAATCCGAAATAAAGCTATTGAGGATATCAACTCTCTCCCTGATTTACAGTACAGGATTCTGGAAAACAGCTCAAAGCTTCTTAAAGCAGGAGGTAGACTTTTCTACTCTACCTGCACACTTAATCCCAAGGAGAACAACGAAATTGCCGATAAATTCTTAAAAGAACACAGTGATTTTGAAGCTCTTGGCCTTAATCTTAATGAAAAAATTAAGAAGGGAATAGAAGAGAAGGAAAACCAGCTTACTCTTTTCCCACACATAAATTCTACCGACGGATTTTTCATTTCCGCTTTCAGAAAGGTAAGGTGATTTAATGCTTGATATAAAATCCCTTACTCCTTATGAAATCACCGAATTTGTTGTAAATGAGCTTAATCTTCCCAAATTTCGCTCTAACCAGATTACAGATTGGCTTTCAAAGGGTGTAACATCCTTTGATGAGATGAAAAACCTTCCAAAAGATACAATCGAAAAGCTTAAGTCAATATGTTACATTTCTGTTGCAAATATTGAAAAAAAGCTTAAATCAAGTTATGATGAAACAGTAAAATATCTTTTCTCTTTTGAAGACAAAGAGTGCGTTGAAGCCGTTGTTATGAAGTACAAGCACGGCTACTCTATGTGCATTTCCACTCAGGTTGGGTGCAAGATGGGCTGTACCTTCTGCGCAACAGGTATGTCGGGTTTTACCCGTCAGCTTACTCCTTCGGAAATGCTTGCTCAGATTGAAGCCGCACAAAGAGATTTAAACATAAGAATCTCCAACATTGTACTTATGGGAATGGGCGAACCCCTTGATAACTACGCAAACGTGGTGAAGTTTTTAAGGCTTGTCAGCGACGAAAAAAGTCTTAACATAGGTCTTCGCCATATCACCCTTTCAACCTGCGGTTTAGTGCCGAGAATTTATGATTTGGCTGATGAGGGTATGCCTGTTACACTTTCTCTTTCGCTTCACGCACCAACGGATGAAATCCGCAGTAAAACAATGCCTGTCAATAAAAAATACCCAATTGAAGAGGCAATCAGAGCCTGCAAGTATTATGCTGACAAAACAGGCAGACGCATTACATACGAGTACGCAATGATAAACGGTGTAAACGACACACCTTTCTGTGCCCACTGTTTAGGTCAGCTTATTAAAGGCACATTAAGTCACGTTAACCTTATTCCTGTTAACCCTGTAAAGGGTACAGGGTATAATCCCTCAAACGATAAGAGGATTATCGCTTTCAGGGATATTCTTTCAAAATATAATGTGAACTCTACCGTGAGAAGGACTCTTGGAGCGGATATTAACGCTTCCTGCGGTCAGCTCAGAGGTAAAAATAAATCATAAAAGGAGGTATACAACTTGGAAGTTTTTAGCAAAAGTGATATCGGCTTAGTCAGAAGCCAGAATCAGGACGACTGTCGGTTCGGAGTTGTATCCCCGAGCTCAGCCTGGGCAGTAGTTTGCGACGGAATGGGAGGTGCCAATGGCGGTAACGTTGCCTCGGCAACAGCCGTTGAGCTTATTTCGGAGCAGATTGAGCAGCTATACGACGAAACTCTCACAAAGGACCAACTTGCAACTCTGCTTACAGATATTGTTCGCCGTGCAAATTCTCATCTTTTCGATATTTCCATAACCGAGCCCGAGCTTGAAGGTATGGGTACAACCTGCGAACTTGTTTTTGTCAAGGACAGAACTGTTCACGTTGTGCACGTAGGGGACAGCCGCACCTATTCAATTCGAGGCGGTAAAATCAAGCAGCTTACAGAGGACCACTCTGTTGTTCAGGAAATGGTCAGAAGAGGTGAACTCACCCAAGAGCAAGCACAGAACCATCCAAATAAAAATATCATCACCCGTGCTTTGGGTATCCGCCCTGATGTTACCCTTGATTATATTGAGGCTAACTTTACCTATGGCGATGTTATCCTTAGTTGCAGTGACGGTCTTACCAACTGTGTGAGCAATGGTGATATTGTTAAAACCGTTCACGAAAACCGTGGCGAATCCTTGGTAAATACTCTTGTAGAAAAAGCAAAAGAAGGCGGCGGCACAGATAACATCACCGTTACCGTTATTTATTGAGAGGAGTAGCTTTATATGGATAAATATGTAGGCAAAAAGCTTGACGGCCGCTACGATATCCGAGAACTTATCGGTATCGGAGGGATGGCAAATGTTTACCGTTGCTATGACACAATTGACGACCGAGAGGTTGCCATTAAAATTCTTAAAGACGAATACCTCAACAACCTTGAGTTTATCCGTCGCTTCAAAAACGAGTCCAAGGCAATTGCTGTTTTATCACACCCCAATATCGTTAAGGTTTTTGATGTTTCCTTTGGCGATATGATTCAGTATATTGTTATGGAATATATTGACGGCATTACACTTAAGGAGTACATCCAGCAGCAAGGTGTTTTAACCTGGAAGGAAACCGTTCACCTTATCAGCCAGGTTCTTGCGGCTCTTTCTCACGCTCACTCCAAGGGAGTAGTCCATCGTGACATCAAGCCTCAGAATATGATGCTTCTTTCTGATGGTACTATCAAGGTTACTGATTTTGGTATTGCACGTTTTTCAAATAACGCCAAAACAATGACAGAGCAGGCAATCGGTTCGGTTCATTACATCGCTCCCGAGCAGGCTAAGGGCGATATCACTGACGGCAGAACAGATATCTACTCTTTAGGCGTTATGATGTATGAAATGCTCACAGGTAAGCTGCCTTACGACGGCGATAATGCCGTTTCTGTTGCTTTAATGCACCTTCAGCTTACTCCCGATTCACCCAAGGAGCTTAACGCCGATATTCCCGAAGGACTTGAGGAAATTACCCTTAAGGCTATGCAAAAGCAGCCCTCAGACCGTTATCAGTCTGCTCAGGAAATGCTTGCGGATATTGAGCGTTTCCGCCTTAATCCTTCTGTTAAATTTGAATATAAATACTTTTTCGATAAACAGCCTACAAAGTATGTGGACGCTATCAACAAGGTCAGAAGTAACAGAAGCGAGGCAAACGAAGAAATTGCCAAAGACGATGATAATGTTCGCCACAGCTCAACCTTTGCCGTGGTGCTCGGTATTGTTATTGCACTGTTTTTGACCTTCTCTGTGTGTTTTGTAATCGGTATTACAAGACAGACCTCAACAGAGGAGCTTAAAGAAGTTGAAATTCCCAACTTTATCGGTATGAATGTAAACGAAATCACCAGCAATGAGGATTATAAATTTAAGTTTGAGTATGATTATGTTTACAACAAAGAAAAGGAAATCAACGAGATTGTAGACCAGACTCCTCTTCCGAGTTCAAAGAAAAAGGTTAAGGAAAACGCCAAAATTGTTCTCTTTGTTAACAGTAAACAAGGCGAGGGTGAGATTCCTTATGTTTACGGCGATGACCAGGCTACAGCCATCCAGAAGCTTAAGGAAGCTAACTTTACCTACTACGAGATTTACACTGTTCTTGACGATTCTATGACTCCCGGCACAGTTAAAAACACCTATCCTCCTCAGAACACAACCGCTCCTTATACTCAGGTTGTTTCACTTTACGTTGTTGGCGATACAAACGACTCCCGCAAGAGTGTTCCTTATGTAATCGGCTATTCCAAAGAGGAAGCAATCACTATGCTTGAGGACGAAGAGTTTGTTGTCGAAGAAAAGACAGTTAAAAGCGACAAGCCCAAGGGCACAATTGTTGCACAGTCCCCTGTAAGCGGAAAGCTTGCACCAAAATCCACTGTTAAAATCAGCATTAGCGACGGTGAGCCTCAGAATAAGGTTCAGATTACCGTTACACTTCCCAATGTTGTAGCAGATAACACCAAGGTAACAGTAAGGTGCGAGGATACAGTTCAGGATGTTTATGTAAATTCAGATACACCAAAGACCTTTGCGGTTACCGTCACAGGTACAGGTACAAAGAATGTTGAGGTAACACTTAACGATACCCTTTACTGTGTATATTCTGTTAACTTTACAGAGAAAACATCAGATGTAATTGCATATTACGATGTTGAGGTTGAAACCACCACCGCACCTGTTGTTACAGATGTACAGAATACAGAGTCTACTACCGCTTTTGAAACTGAGGTTGCCGAGTAATGTGTGAAAACGAAAAAATTCTCACAGGAATTTTAGTCCGTGTCACAGGCGGTTTTTATTATGTTGATACAGGCGAAGAGGTGCTTGAATGTAAGGCGAGGGGAGTGTTTCGCAAAAGCGGCAATACTCCTGTTGTAGGTGACAGGGTTGAGGTTGAGCTTAAAAAAGACGGCTATCACAGCCTTAGTAAAATACTTGAACGTAAGAACTTTTTGACTCGTCCTCCTCTTGCAAACCTTGACAGACTTTTTATTGTGGTTTCTGCCACACGCCCTGAGCCCAACACCCTTGTTGTTGACAAGCTGACAGCTGCCGCAGTTTCAATTGACGTTGAGCCTGTTATCGTCTTTTCAAAGACCGATATGTCTTCAGTAGATGAGCTGTGCGATGTTTACAGAAAAGCAGGCTTTACCTGCATTGTTTACTCCGACGTTACCAAAGAAGGTGTTGAGCAGGTTAAAGAGCTTTTAAAGGGCAAGATTTCTGCTTTTATCGGTAATTCAGGCGTGGGCAAGTCAACACTCCTTAATAACATTCTGCCCGACTTGGGACTTAAAACTGCCGATATAAGCGACAAATTAGGCAGAGGACGTCACACCACACGCACGGTGGACCTTTATAAGCTTGAAGATGGCTTTATTGCCGATACTCCGGGCTTTTCTACAGTTGACCTTATCCGTTACAGTCTTAACAATAAAGATGACCTTATGCACTGTTTTCCGGAGTTTGAGGACTATATATGTGATTGCAGATTCACTTCCTGCTCTCATACCGTTGAAAAGGATTGTGCAGTTATTAACGCTGTCAATGAGGGCGAAATTGCCTTATCAAGGCACATAAGCTATAAGCTGATGTTTGAAGAAATCAAAGACATCAAAGCTTGGCAGCTTAAGTAAAGGACGATTATTATGCTATATTCCATCGCAGGTTTAAATGTTGAATATGAGCCTCGTTACACTCGCCTGAGAAGCCGCTCCTTGAAGTATCTTGCAGAAAACCCTCAGGCCGGTGCAGACATTTCCTTAGAAGTAACTGAGGATGAAATCGACGAGCACATCGCAAAGTATGATGTTACCCGTGATTTGGCAGAATATGTGCTTATGGGAATAAAGTTTTATGAGAAAGTTCTTGATTTCAATGCTTTCTTTCTTCATTCCTCAGCGGTAAGTGTAGATTCTCAGGGTTTTGCTTTTACGGGACCTTGCGGTGCAGGTAAGTCCACACACTCTTCTTTGTGGCGTAAGTATTTTGGCGAAAAAGCAGTTGCCGTCAACGATGACAAGCCTGTTATCAGAATTCTGGATAACGAAGTTTATGTCTGTGGTACTCCTTTCTCAGGAAAGCACGATATCAACTCAAACACAATTGTCCCCTTAAAAGGCATTTGTGTTTTAAAGCAGGCAAAAGAAAACTCCATAGCGCCTTTAAAGCCTTCTCAGGCTCTTTCGGTTATTATGGAGCAAACCCTAAGAAGTGTTGAGCTGCAAAAAATGTCAGCCCTCTTAAATGCTTTGGATTTTACACTGAGCAAAGTGCCTGTCTACACTCTTTCCTGCAACATTTCATTTGAGGCGGTTGAGCTTGCTTTCAATACCCTTAAATCCTAAAAACAAACGGCTTTCGTAAGAAGGCCGTTTTCTGCGTTAAAAGGCACAAAATCAAAAGCAGAGTTTTGGTGCTTTTGTAAATTGCCAACTTTACTTATATATTGTATAATTGTTATATATTTACGGAGGTGTTATTATGAGATTATTCAAAAAAACTCTCGCTTTAGTTCTGGCAGTTTTATGTATTCTGACTGCTTTCGGCTCAGCATTTTCTGTATTTGCCGATACAGAAGGCTTTAAAGCAGGAGAGAAGATTTACGTTGATTACTCCCAAATGCCCCAGTGGCACACAGGTTCAGCCAATGTAGGCTGGGAAACCGTTGATTCTTATCTTTACATTAACTTCACATCCAACACCCGTTTTGACTCGGGCGAAAAGGAAAAGGTTAATATCGGAGAAGACAGAGAGAGATTCAATCCCAAAACAGTTACTACTCTCGTTTCTGATTGTTTCTATTCCTATACAGTTACGGAAGAGGACGAGGGTGCTACAAGCCTTCGTTTCTGGCGAGGCAGTGAGGAGAATCTCTGGAATCACTCCGTTGAGCTTACCTATGAAGACTTCAAAAAAGGTCTTAACACTGTTGTTATTACCGACTATAACGTAGAAGCACAGGGCTCAGGTTATCTTGAAACCTCTGCTTTCTATCCCTATGACATTGAAGCTGTCCTTACTGTTACACCTGCCGGTGGTGAAAAAGGTCAGGAGCATAACGTAACCCTTTACTACGAACAGCCTGTAAATGCTGATGTTACCTATAAATACGAAATCATCATCGACTCCAATAAAGGCAGCGAATCTGATACCTGCACCTTTATCCCTGAGCTTAACGTTACCTTGATTGAGGGTATAATCACTGCTTACTTTGACAACGGCGAAATCGCCGCACAGGACAAGGTGAGCTTAAATCTCAGACTTGCAGATTTTGCATATATAAACGCTGAGCCCGATAACCTTTACGCTCACGCAATTTCAGACGGCGGAGAAGAAAAAGAAGCTTGGGTAAGCCTTAAGGATATGGGAGATACAAGCTACTTCTTTATGCCTTCCTCAATTTCAGCTCCTGATAAGAATCAGCCTTTGACCTTTGAAACAGAAATTTTAAATACCTATAACTATCCTGTTACCTTTAACGGTGTAGAAATTCCTGCGGGTGAAGTTAAAACAGTTACCTTTGAAACCGCAGAGAATGGCACTTCAGAGGCTTATAAAGCAGAAGGTGCCGTTGAAGCTGATGTTATCTTTATGCGCTCAAATGCTGAATCATCTCTGTTTGTAAATAACGATTTTTCAAAAACAGAGGAGCTCTGGGATTATCTTTGCAAAGATAAGAGCAACTCCACATCTGCATGGGCCGCTATTGTAAACTCAGACGGCACTGTTGTTGACACTGACCTAAAGAAAATCAAAGGCAGAGGCAACACTACCTGGAATGCTGACAAAAAGCCCTTTAACCTTAACTTTGAAGATACCGTTGAAGTAGGTACAATGCAGAAAACAAAGCAGTTCAGCCTTCTTGCAAACTTCCAGGACGCAGCTCTTTGCCGTAACCGTATCCTTTACGATTTAGGCGACGCAGTTGGTATGCGTTATTCCTCCGATTCACGTTTCGTTGATTTCTATGTTGACGGTGTATATATGGGTTCATATCAGATGTGTCAGAAGATTGAGCCCGGTAAGAAAAATCTTGTTTATGACGTTGACGAAGACGATTATATTGACGATAACGGTAACCTTAAAGACCAGTTCTCAATGCTTTTGGAAGTTCCTTATGGCGAGGATTTCTACACAAGCACAAACTCAGGGATTGACGTGGTAATCAAAAGCCCCAACGTTGAAGATAACGACAATCTCTACGCCAATGAAGTAAAAGCCTACGCCAAAAAGCTTTTCGATGAAATGTATCTTGCTCTTAAGAATAACAGTGATAATCTAGGAGATCTTATTGATATAGATTCCTTTGCAAAAGCGTATCTTATTCAGGAGCTTGGCAAAAACTGGGATACTCACAGCTGGTATCTTACTTATGTACCCGATGAAGAGGGAAATTACAAATTCTACGCCGCTCCCGTGTGGGACTTTGATAACTCCATCGGTAACGCAAAGGGTGTTGAGTCTGACCTTAACGGCTTCAAGGTAACCGATTACACCGAGTATACAGGCTGGTGGTGTAAGTATAAGAAAGGCTCCAATAACTTAAGCTACCTCTCATCTCAGAACACTCAGATTATGGACGCCGCCAGACGTGTGTGGTTTACTGATTTTGTTCCTTCAATTCAGGCCTTTATGGTCTCAGGTGATGGAGAAATCCTCGGCTCACAGAAGTACTATAATCTCCTTGCTTCTTCTGCTGAGATGAACTATAAAATCTGGGAGATGGAAGCAGACAACGAGTGGATCAGCGATCATTCAACCCTTACACCTGCAAGCTTTGATTACGATACCCTTAAATACGAGGTGAGCGAATCAGAAAAAAATTACGACCAGTTTACCTTTGATGGTCAGTATGAATATATGACAGATTGGTTCTTAAGCCGTAGTGCGTGGATCAGCGAGCAGTGGAAGTCTGACGCAACCCAGAATCAGACCAACGGTTTACTGGGAGATGCAGATTTAAACGGACGTATCACAGTAACAGACGCAACCGCAGTTCAGAAAGTAGCCGCTAAAATGGACGTTGAAGTTTTTGCTGACTTACTTGCAGACGTAACCAAAGACGGCAAAATCAATGTAAAGGACGCTACCGCTATCCAGAAGCACTGTGCTAAAATCGAAACTAACCTTGGTATCGGCAAACCCTGTGAAAAGTAAAATGAAAAAATTTTTCTCTGCTATTCTCTTAATTCTTATTTCAATAATGCCTTTTACAGGTTGTAAAGCTAAAGCTCCTCTTTTAACAGAGGAGCTTTATGCCCTTGATACCCTAATTTCTTTCACCGTTTATTCCGACAACAAAGAAGCAGTAAACTCTGCTAAAGAAGAAATAAAACGCCTTGAGTCACTTCTTTCTGTGACGGATGAAAACAGTGACATTTACAAAATAAATTCAAACCCCGATACTTTTGTAAAAGTTCACCAAGAAACCTTTGACCTTATAAAAACCGCAATTTCTGTTTCAGAATCTTCAGGAGGAAACTTCGATATAACAGTTTACCCTGCGGTTAAGTTGTGGGGCTTTACTACAGATGACTATAAAATCCCTGAAAGTTCAGAGCTTCTTGAAGTTAAGGAGAAAATAGGGTATAATAATATCGTTCTTGATGAAAGCACAAGTAGTGTCAAAGTGCCAAGAGGCACGGAGCTAGATTTAGGCGGTATTGCTAAGGGTTATATTGCCGATAAAACCGCTGAGGTCCTTACGGAATGCGGTGTTACCTCGGCACTTCTTAATTTCGGCGGAAACGTGCGGCTTGTTGGCTCAAAGCCTGATGACGAAGCTTTTAAAATCGGTATAAAAGCTCCTTTTGATAATGGATATTTTGCTATTTTACGAGAAGAAGATGTTACAGTTTCCACCGCAGGCGGATATGAGAGATTTTTCGAAGAGAATGGCAAAAAGTATCATCATATATTAAATCCTCACACAGCCTCTCCTGCCGAAACCGAGGTTTTATCTTCCACAGTAGTAGGAGAGAAAGGTGAAATCTGTGATGCTCTTGCTACTGCTTCTTTTGTATCAGGAGTCGAGGGTATCTCTGAGCTTTTAAAAGCTTACCCCGACTATGATTTTATTCTTCTTACAGACTCCTCGGTGTTTGTTACCAAGAGAATTTTTGAAAATATAAGCTTAACAGATAATTTCAAAGATTTGAAAATCAACATTATTTAAAGGTGTGTTCAGTTAATGTCCAAAAAGAAAGTTCTTGTTGCCGTCAGTGGCGGAGTAGACAGTGGTGCTGCCGTTTATCTTCTGAAAAAAGCAGGCTATGAAGTGTCTGCCATAATGCTTCGCCTTTATGATAAAACCGATGAAAATGGCAACGTGATTTTTGATGAGGTGGACTCTGCACGACAACTTTGCGACGCTTTAGGTGTTGAACTGATTTACGCTGATTACCGCAATGAGTTTAAAAAAGATGTTATTGAAAATTTTGTAGAAAGCTATATTAAAGGCAAAACTCCAAACCCTTGTGTAGAATGTAACCGCACAGTTAAATTCAGATATGTTTTTGATTATGCCGACAAATTCGGCTTTGATTATATAGCCACAGGTCACTATGCAAGAGTTGAGAAAAATGAAGATTCTACATTTTCTCTTTTTAAAGCAAAAGATATCCGAAAAGACCAGAGCTATGTTCTTTATAATCTCACTTCACATCAGCTCAGCCGTGTGCTTTTGCCTCTGGGTATTTACTCAAAGGACGAGGTGAGGGCTTTTGCAAAAGAAGCAGGACTTAAAAATTACAACAAAGCTGACAGTCAGGACATCTGCTTCATAAGCGGCGATTATTATGATTTTATCAGAGATTTCACCTCAAAGGATTTTCCCGAAGGTAACTTTATTGACAAAAACGGCAAAATCTTAGGTAAGCATAAGGGTATTATCCGCTACACAGTGGGCCAGCGTAAAGGTCTGGGTCTTTCTTTTGATTCTCCACGTTATGTCGTTTCAAAAAATCCTGATGACAATACAGTGACTTTAGGCAGGGAAGAGGAGCTTTTCTCTGATACTGTCTTTATAAAAAACCTCAATATTGTTGGCTCAGAAAAAATCACTTCTCCTGTTGAGGTAGAGGCAATGGTAAGGTATAACCAGAAGCCTCAGAAAGCTACTTGTTACCCCGAAGATAAAGGTGTTACCAAGGTGGTTTTCCTGAATCCTCAACGTGCTCCAAGTCCCGGCCAGTCTTTGGTTATGTATATTGGCGACAGACTCTTTGGCGGTGGAATCATTATTTAAAGCAAAAAAGCTCTCCTTTTTGTGGAGAGCTTATTTTTCTATTTCTACCTTTTCTGTTACATAAAAGTCCGTCTTTGCTTCCTTTTTCAGCAAGCCCAGAAGTAATGCACCCACCAGTGTGCCTGTGAGTACTGACACAAGAAAAAGCAGAGGTTTTCCCACAAGAGGAATAACCAGTAGTCCGCCATAGGGTGCAATCAGTGTGCAGCCGAAGCCTGCACTTAAAGCCGAGCTTATAGCAGAGCCTGCGGCACAGGCAGGAATGATTCTTGCAGGGCTTTTTGCTGCAATGGGAATTGCACCCTCATTTACTCCTGTTATTCCAAAAAGCAGATTTGCTTTGGCAAGACCATTCTCCTTGTCAGAAAACTTGACTCTGAAAATTAAGGAACTTAAAAAAATCGAAAGATTTATGGTCATACCTGCTGCCATAACAGAGGCCATTGCGGTGTATTCTCCCGAGGCGATTGAAGCACTGGCAAAGATAAATGCCGCTTTTGAAAAAGCACCGCCCATATCAGCGGCAGTCAAAAGCCCCAGAACCGCACCAAAAGCCACAGGGTTTGTTTCGCTGATAACCATAAGCATAGCCGAAAGAGCTGTGTTTGCTAGCTTTGTCAGCGGATTTACAGCAAGTATAACAAGCCCTGTTGCAGTGATTGATACCACAGGCAGAATAACATTTTTAGCGGTGCTTTTAAATTCTCCTTTAACTTTTTCAAAAAGCTTTTTCGAAAATAAGGTGATGTATCCGCCAAGAATACCTGCAAATATAGCTCCGATATACCCTGAAACTGCCGTGGTGTCACCGAAAACAAGAAAAATGGTTGCTCCGTTCTGAGCAAAAAATCCACCTGTGATTCCTGCACCAAAGGCTAGCTTGCCACCAAGTTCAACTGCAATAACCGCAGACATTACAGGCAGCATAAGGCTGAAAACAAGACTACCCATGGATTTAAAAATCACTGCCACGGGATTTTCACTTCCAAGGCCGAAAACTGCATTTTTGCTTATGGCAAAATCAATAATATAGGCAAGAGATATAAGTACTCCGCCTGTTATAGCAAAGGGTATGATGTAATAAACACTTTTCACTATTGCCTGGGTTATCTTTTTAAAAATATTTTTCAGCTTCAAGCTCATCCCGCCTCTCTCGGTTTATTGTTCCCAAAAAAGACTTAAGTATTAAGTTTTGTTGACTTTATTCTGACCTTATATTAAAATGAATCAGAAGGTGATATTATGAGTAAAATAATAATCTGCGGTCTTGTTAATCTTGAAACCACAGTACCTGTTGATTCTTTCCCTATAAACTATAATCCCATAAATTATAAATTTTTCGGTGTTACTACTCATCCGTCAGGAGTAGGACTTAACCTTGCTTCTGCTTTAACAGCTCTTGATGATGAAGTTAAGCTTCTTTCTCTCTGTGGTGATGATTTTGCAGGCAGAGCTATCAATGACTTTTTGCTGCAAAGCGGAATTGACAACCAAAATATTCTTAAAACCGCAAAGGCTACTGCTCAATCTGTTGTGCTTTACGATAATGAGGGCAAACGCAGTGTTTACTGCGACCTTACGGATATGCAGGACTCAGCTTATGATGAATCTGCTTTCAGACAAGCCGCACACAACAGCGATATTGCAGTTCTCTGTAACATAAACTTCTCCCGACCTATTCTGCCTGTTGCAAAAAATATGGGGCTTACCATTGCCACAGATGTTCACTGTCTTAGCGATATCAATGACCAGTATAATAAGGATTTTATCAAAGCCGCTGATATACTTTTTCTCAGCAATGAGTTTTTCATTGATAAAGAAACTGACTTTGTAAACCGACTTAAAACAGTTACAGAGGCTAAGATTATTGTTGTTGGTATGGGCAAAAAAGGAGCTCTCCTTTATTTAAGGGAAAATGATTCTTTCGAAATTTTCCCTGCGGTGTTTACCCGAGAAGTTGTAAACACAGTTGGAGCAGGGGATAGTTTGTTTGCTTCATTCCTGCATTTTTACGCTAAAACAAAAGACCCCCGTGAATCTCTTCAACTTGCAACGGTTTTTGCTTCGTATAAAATCGGTGATACATCCGCCTGCCGAGGATTTCTCAGCGAAAATGAGCTTATTAAATTATCTAAGGAAGTTTTAAATTAAATGGAACGTTTTTTAAGAACAACAGCCCTCATTGGTGTTGAGGCAATGGATAAACTGAAAAATTCACGAGTTGCTATTTTCGGCGTAGGCGGTGTAGGCGGATACGCTTTAGAAGCAATTGTACGCTCGGGAGTAGGTGCGGTGGATATTATTGACGGCGACACTGTTAATATAACAAACCTAAACCGCCAGATTATCGCTACAGAGGATACAGTTGATATGCCTAAGGTACAGGCGGCTAAAGAGAGAATGCTTTCCATAAATCCCAAACTTAAAATCAACACACACAATACCTTTTATGGGGATGAAACCGCTGATATCATAAATTTTGCAGATTTTGATTATATCGTTGACTGTATTGACGACGTAAAGGCCAAGACCTTAATCGGAGTTAAATGCAAAGAGTCAGCTACCCCCTTAATCAGCAGTATGGGCTTTGGCAATAAAATTGAGCCTACACTAATTGAGGTTGCAGATATTAAGAAAACCTCTGTCTGTCCCTTGGCACGTACAATGCGTCGTCGCTTTAAAGACGCAGGAGTTGATAAGGTTAAGGTTGTATATTCAAAGGAAGAGCCTAAGGTTGGCTTGAATCCCGACGGTACAAGAGTTCTTTCCAGTATTGCCTTTGTACCCTCAGCCGCAGGACTTGTAATAGCCAGCGAAGTAATTAAAGATTTGATTAAATAAGCAAAGCACCGACTTTAGTGTGGTAAAGTCGGTGCTTTTTATATAAATAAAAATATACTGCCCATAAGTAACCCGATACACACTCCTGCCAGCACATCAACTATAAAATGCACTCCTGCAAAAATCCTTGTAAGGGCGATTATAAAGGCTATAAGAATAAGTGCCGAGAAAAGCCAGATATTAAGGCTTGCCGCAGTCATAGCTATAACAAATCCGCAAGCGGCGTGATTTGACGGAAAAGACTGTGCTTTTTTATTTTTTGCAATCAGAGAGTTTGTTTCAAACTTTTCGTAAGGCCTGGGCTTGTTAATAAGCTTTCGCATAACGTAAACACCAATAAGAGTAACCGCAGGCACTATAATAGTCAGCAGAAAATCTTCAGTTAAACCTTTTTCAAGCCATTTTATAACTATAATCAGGGGATAGGAAACAAAAACCACAATTGGCAGAAAGGTATATAAAAAGCTAATAAAGGAAAAAAGTGTTTTCCTGCTTTTTAAATAATCCATAAGTTTTATGTAAGTTTCTTTTTTCATAGAAAAAACTCCTTTGGCACTATTGTAGCACCAAAGGAGAATTTTGACAACTCAGAAATTAAGTTTCACATCATATTCTTCAAACCATTTGTCAAGTTGAATGATATAGGCAAGAATCTGAGGTGTACGCATTAACTGACCATACCAGGGAGCATTTAAACTGTTCTCGCTTTCCATAAGAGAGTTTATTCCATCACGGGACAGAAGCTCTGTAAGGGCTGTTTTTTTCTTGAGAATTTCCCTTACCTTTGCTGAAACGACTTGATAATAGAAGGGGTTGTGGGTCTTGGGGTAAGGACTTTTCTTTCTGTAAACAATCTCATCAGGTAAAATTTTCTCAAAAGCCTTTCTCACAATTCCTTTTTCTCTGCCTTTGTAGGATTTTAACTCCCAGGGCATATTGTAAGCATACTCCACAATCCTGTAATCGCAGAAGGGCACTCTTACCTCTAAGCCTGAGTACATACTCATCCTGTCTTTTCTGTCCAGAAGGCATTGCATAAACCAGTAGAAATTCAGCATAAACATTTCTCTCATTCTGCCTTCGTAGTCGCTATCTGAGTCCAGCTTATCCGTTAAGTTAACGGTTTCAAGATATCTGCTCCTTACATACTCTCTGCCGTTTTTAAGCACATTCTTTTTGAGAATCTTCTCACGCACTTCAAGATTACTCGCCCAAGGAAAAGTGTCTGAAAAGAGAATCTCTTTTCTGTGATACCAAGGGTATCCGCCAAAAAGCTCGTCGGCACATTCTCCCGACAGTGCAACTGTAAAATTCTTCTTAACCTCTTTGCAGAAAAGAAGCAGGGAAGAGTCCACGTCTGCCATTCCCGGCAAATCTCGGGCAATGGTAGCAGGCTCAAGTGCCTCAGCCAGAAGTGTATTTTCCAGAATTACTTCGTGGTGCCAGGTGTTTTCTGATTTACTCATCATCCTGATGTATTCAAAATCACGGTTAGGCTGAAAAAGGCTTTCTTTAAAATACTTTTCGTTGTCCCTGTATTCTACAGAGTAAGTGTGAAGTCTTTCGCCTTTTTTTAAAGACTCTTTTGAGGCACAGTGGGTTATTATGCTGGAGTCAAGACCACCTGACAAAAAGGTGCATAACGGTACATCTGAAACCAACTGTCCCTTTATAGCGTCCTCAATCAGCCAACGTGTATATTCAATAGTCTGCTTTTCTCCGTGTGGGTGAGGCTTTGCAGTAAGGCGGAAGTATTGCTTTTTGTAAAGCTTGCCGTTTTGATATAATCCGTATTCACCGGGCTTTAATTCTTTGATATCCTTAAAAACTCCTATCCCCGAAGTCCTTGCTGGCCCTAAAAAGAAAAGCTCGTAAAGTCCCTCTTCATCAACCTCACGGGTAGGTAAACCTGTGCTGAGCAAAGCTTTGATTTCTGAGGCGAAGGCAAGCTCATTTCCTTTAAGAGTATAAAACAATGGCTTTACTCCGATTCTGTCCCTGCACAAGAAAAGCTTTCCACTGTTACACTCATATACTGCAAAGGCAAAAATGCCATTAAACCTATAAACACAGTCTTCTTTGTACTCAACATAAGCCTTAAGTACAACCTCTGTGTCAGAGTGGCTTTCAAAGACATAACCTTTTTCTTCAAGGCCTTTTCTTACAGAATCCGTATTGTATAGCTCGCCGTTATAAACCAGAACAAAATGCTCATTTCCTCTGACAAAGTGCATTGGCTGTTTTCCTCTTTCAATATCCACCACCGCAAGGCGTCTGTGCACCAGAAGAGCACGGGTGTCCATATACACACCGCCTTCATCCGGTCCTCTTCTTGTAAGGGATTTCAGCATTTTAGGTGCAACACTTTCTTTATATTCCATTGTTTTAACCGAGCTGATAAGTCCTGCAATACCGCACATAAAAATTACCTCCGTTATGAAATGCGTTTGTGTCTGATTGAAATTATGAAAATCACAGATGTAATAAGTAAAGCAATTGTTCCAAAGATTGACGAGTAAAAACTAAGCTTAGGAGCCTGTGTTACACTTGAAAAAACATCAACTGTAACAGGGAAAAGAAGAAGTAATATTTTTGTAGAAACAAAGCAAACTGCACTTTGTACAAATCTGAAAATATAAAACCTTAATTTTGAAAATTCTACATTTTTAAGCTCTCTGAAAATCTGTAAATGAACGCATATTCCGCCGAAACCTGTTAAAGCAGAGATTACTTCAACACTGAGTCCTGCTCCTGTCAGACTCAGCCCTGTGGTTATCTCAAGAGCGGAAATCAGTGCTTTGCCTAAAGCTCCGTTTATCCCAAAGCCTTCTGTTAAAATTTTGCAAACTACTGAAAAAACCACCACAAAACCGCACATCCCCACCGTGGATTTCACCGCTGAGTTTACAGAGTTTACAACGGCCTCACAAATGCAAACTTCCTTCTTTATTTTGCAAAGGTTTTCACATTCGGTTTTGCCAAAGAATAAAGCAGAAATAAAACAAAGGACAACCATACTTATTATCTGAGAAACAAGTAGAATAATTCCTGCTTGTTTGCTGTTTAGTATGGAAAATCCTATGAATGTTACCAAAAACCCAGGACCTGCACCTACGCACACACAGCTGAGTTTTTCAGCTTCCTTTTGGTCAATTAGTCCATTGGCTCTTAAAGAAGCCACAGACTTTGCACCCACAGGATAACCTCCTGCAACTGCCATTATACAAGGGATCAGGCAAATGCCGCGAGCTTTCAGTAAAAACCTTGCTAAAGGATTGAAAATAGGGGACAAAGGGCTTAGAATGTTACTTTCTGATAAAAAGGAAGATAAAACAAAGAAGGGAAAAAGCGATGGTATCAGTACGCTCAGACACATAAAAATACCATCTATAGCTCCGTCTTTACATTCCTGAGAGAAAACAAACAGACCTGCAAGGGATAATAAAAAGATGACCCATATCAGCAGAATCTTTGATTTACTTACACATTTATAAAATTTCATTACTCTCACCGACTAATATATATGAAGCTTTAAGCATAAAAATTATAAAACTAAAGGAGGTAATTTTATGCCAAAGGAAGAACAGGTGAAAAATAAAAAGGAGGGCTTCAGGTTTTCTCCCAAGGATTTTCTCAGAAGTAAGTGCCACATTGAGCTTACCTCAAACACCTCTGCAATGCTTGAAGGCAGCAGAGGGGTGCTGGAATACTCCACAGAGTGCATAAGAGTTGCAACACAGGAGTTTGTGGTGTCCTTTAAGGGCAGAGGATTAACTCTTATATGTATTTCACCAACAGCACTTACAATACAGGGCTCAATTATCAATATAGAGTATTCAGATTAAGGTGATAACTTGCTTTTAAGACTCATAAGATTCTTCCGAGGATATGTAACCTTTATCATAACAGGAAGATTTCCCGAGAGGTTTATAAACCTCGCTATGAAAAACGGAATAGCAGTTTTTGACCCTATGCCGGAAAAAGGATATATTAAAGGCTCAATGATAGTTTCCGATTACAGATGTGTCCGAAAAATCGCTAAAGCTTCCTCGGTAAAGCTTAGAATAATCAGTCGTCACGGTTTGCCTTTTTTTATTCATAAATTCAGACATCGCTTCGGCCTTTTGGTGGGCGTTGCTCTGTTTTTAATTCTGACCCTTCTTTTACAAGGTTATGTTTGGACAATTGAAGTAAACGGAGTAAAGACACTCAGTGAAACTCAGCTTATTACTGCTCTTGAATCTTCAGGTTTAAAAGAAGGTGCTTTCAAGGGAACTCTGGATTTACATAAAATTGAGCGGAAAATCTTACTGGACTTTGAGCAGATAGGCTGGATGTCCATAAATCTTCTTGGAACTCACGCCGAAATTGAAATAAAAGAAAAAGCTCTTGTACCTCAAAGGGAGTATGGCAGTGAGTATTCAAATATTAAGGCTTCAAAAGACGGTATAATACTCAGCACCAATGTGCGAAGAGGTACTGTTGAGGTGAAAAGCGGCTCTGCTGTTTCACAGGGGCAGCTTCTTGTTGGAGGTATTTCAGAAAATAAACTGGGAGATATTCATTTTGTAGACGCAGATGCCGACATTGTTGCAGAAACCTCTTATAGCTTTTTATCTACTATGGATGAGGTTGCGATTTATAATGCTGTGCAAGAATCTGCCTACAGATCTGCTGTGAGTTTTTTTCGAATTGAGCTTCCTGTAACCTTTTATCCGAAAAGGGATTCTGATGTTTCAAATGTAAGCTGCAACAAACTTTATCTTTTTGATTCTCCAACACCTGTCTGTGTTTTTACCGAAGAGATTATACCTATCAAAACCGAAAAGAGAATCCTTACAGAAAAAGAAGCCAAAGAAAGGCTCGAGACCGAGCTTGCTTTGTATAAGCTTTTCAATTTGCAGCAAACTTCTTCAATAAAAGCTGAAACACAAATAACAAAAACAGGGAAAACTTACGAAATAAAGTCGGAGATTAAATGTACAGAAGACATCGGAGTTAAAGAAAATCTCATTGTAAATACAGAATGAATGTGATATAATTAAAATATCAGAGGTGATTTTATGAGGATTCTTTGTATAGGAGATGTTGTAGGAAGCAAGGGCTGTGCCTTTGTCCGTGAAAAGCTTTCTGCACTGAAAAAGGCATACAGTATCGACGTTGTTATCTGTAACGGCGAAAATTCAGCCGACGGCAACGGAGTGTTGCCTGTTTCTGCCGATAGCCTTTTTGCTTCAGGGGTGGATGTTATCACTCTGGGCAATCATACCTTCCGCAGAAAAGAGATTTATTCCTATCTTGACGAAAGCTCCTTCATAATCCGTCCTATAAATTACCCCGAGTCGACAACTCCAGGTGTTGGCAAATGCGTTCTTGATTTAGGCAGAGCTCAGGTGACTGTTATTAACCTTATGGGTAATGTTTATTTCGGCGACAGCCTTGCCTGCCCGTTTGAAACAATGGATAAGGTGCTTAAGGATGTGGACACTAAGATTACAATTGTGGATTTTCACGCCGAAGCAACAGGGGAGAAGGGTGCACTTGCTCACTATCTTGACGGCAGAGTGTCTGCAGTTTTCGGTACTCACACCCACGTTCAGACTGCCGACGAGCAGATTCTGCCCAAGGGAACAGGCTTTATTACCGACGTTGGTATGACAGGCCCTGTTAATTCTGTTCTGGGCATTAAAAGCGAGCTTATTATAGAAAAGCTTAAAAACAAGCTCCCGGTAAGATTCGAAATTGCTCAGCAACCCTATAAGCTGGACGCTGTCATCTTTGAAATTGAAAACACCACAGGTAAATGTACAGGGATTGAAAGATTATCTGTAACCTAACACCTGTAAAACTCAACAAATGTTGTATATGGATTTTGGTTATATTATGCAAACAAACGATTTTTCTTTATACAACTTGATTCGACTCTCAATTAAGATTATAATGTAAACAATTAAACTGTGCGATTATGCGCAGAATTTAAAAGGATGTGCGAAATTATGGTAAACGGTGCAATTTTAAAGCAGGCTATTATTTCCGGTGCAAACAATATCTGCTCACAGTGTGACAGAATTAACGACCTTAACATTTTCCCTGTTCCCGACGGCGACACAGGTACAAATATGTCTATGACCATTTCTGCTGCTGTCAAGGCTTTAGAGGCTCTTGATACAGAGAGTGCAGGCGAAGTTGCAAAGACTACCGCTTCTGCAATGCTCAGAGGTGCAAGAGGTAACAGTGGTGTTATCCTTTCACTTCTTTTCAGAGGCTTTGCAAAGGGTCTTGAGGGTAAAGACACTGCAACAGGCAAAGATTTGGCTAAAGCTCTCGGTCTTGGTGTTGACGCTGCTTACAAGGCAGTTATGAAGCCCACAGAGGGTACAATTCTTACAGTTGCCAGAGAAGCTTTTGAGGACAGTGCAAAAGCAGTTAAGAGAACCAACGATCCCGCTGAGGTTTTTGAGGTTATCTGCTCTGCTGCTGAGGAGTCGCTTAACAGAACTCCTGATCTCCTTCCTGTTCTTAAGAAAGCAGGCGTTGTTGACGCAGGCGGCAAGGGCTTACTTGTAATCTTCGAAGGTATGCTTTCCGTTATCCGCGACGGCGTTATGATTGAGAACACAGGCAAGGATATCAACGAGAACACTGAGTCCGAAGACGCATTCCGCAGTGCCGCTGCTGAGTTTGACGAGGTTATCAACTTCACATACTGCACAGAGTTTATCGTTGGCAGAGATACTGAAATTACTACTCCCGTTGAGGATTTACGTGCATACCTTGAAACCATCGGTGACTGCGTTGTAGTAGTTGATGACGAGGAAATCATCAAGGTTCACGTTCATACAGAAGACCCCGGTAATGCTCTTCAGAAGGGTCTCGGCTATGGTCAGCTTCTCACAGTTAAGGTTGAGAATATGAAGCAGCAGCACGAAAACGCTAAAGCTGAAAACAATAAGAAAAAGGCTAAGAAGGCTCTCAAACCCCAGGAGCCCACAGAAGAGATGGGCTTTGTTGCAGTAGCAGCAGGCGACGGCCTTGAGGCACTTTTCACAGACCTTGGCTGTAACAACGTTGTGTCCGGTGGTCAGTCTATGAACCCCAGCACAGACGACATTTACGCAGCAGTTATGGCAACTCCTGCCAAGACTGTTTTCGTTCTTCCTAACAACAAGAACATCATTATGGCTGCTGAGCAGACCGCCAAGATTGTTGAAGACAGAGAGGTTGTCATCCTCCCCACAAAGACAATTCCTCAGGGTATCACAGCAATGCTTGCTTTTGACCCCGATAGCGATACAATTATCAACAAGGGTGCTATGATGGACGCATTCTCCACAGTAAGCACAGGTCAGGTTACTTTTGCCGCAAGAGATTCCGAGTTCGGTATGAAGAAAATCAAGGAAGGCGATATCATCGCTCTTGATAACGGCAAACTCACAGTAAGCGATAAAACTCCCAACAAGGCTCTTATGAAGCTCGCTAAGAATATGATTGACAAGAGTGCTACTTTCGTAACTCTCATTTACGGTCAGGGTATTTCTGAGGACGAGGCTAACGAGGCACTTGCTGAGTTAGAGGCAAAGTTTGGTAAAGACGTTGACATCAACCTTGTAGAAGGCGGTCAGCCCGTTTACTATTACATCCTCGGTATTGAAAAAGAGCAGTAAAAGATATATAATTAAGGCAGGTGTAAAAACCTGCCTTTTATTTTTTGGGAAAGAAGGGATTGTATGGCGTCACTGTTTGAGCTGCCTGTAAGCAAAGTCAAGGGCGTAGGAGAAACTACTGCCGCTCTTTTACGAAAGCTTGATGTATATTCCGTAGGTCAGCTTATTTATAGCTTTCCACGTTCTTACGAAGACTGGAGCAATCCTCAGCCCATTACACCCTTTATCGAGGGCGTTGTGCTTATAAAAGCCCGACTTCTTTCTCCCTTGAAAACATCTTTTACTCAAAAAGGAGTAACAATTTCAAAAACGATTATCAGCGACGATTCAGGCTCTGTTGAACTCATTTATTTCAATAACCGCTTTATTTCTTCGATGTTGAAGAGCGGTGAGGAGTATTATTTTCACGGTAAAATCGAAAGAACACTAAACGGCCTTAGAATGATTTCGCCTACATTTTCTCCCGTAGGTTCTCATCTCGGACTTCATCCTGTCTACAACCTCACTATGGGGCTGTCCAATAAACAAATGCAAAGGTTTGTTAGAGAAGCCCTGAAGCTCCTGCCCGAAAAGGTAAATGACCCTATCCCTGATTTTATTCGTGAAAAATATAATCTGGTGGATTTACGTACTGCTATTGTAGATATACATTTTCCAAAATCAAAAGAAGATATGGAAAAAGCCCGATATCGTCTGGTTTTTGAGGAGCTTCTTACCCTTAACCTTGGCCTTCGTTCAATAAAAAGCCGAAAAGTTACCTCTTTGCCTGTTCACGTTGCAAGGGATTTTTCAGGTGAGTTTTTCAAAAAACTCCCTTTTGAACCAACAAATGCCCAGAAAAAAGCCGCCGCCGATTGCATTTTTGACATTACTCAAGGCAAATATCCAATGAATCGTCTTGTGCAGGGTGATGTAGGTTCGGGTAAAACCGCAGTTGCCGCCGCAATTTGCTACACAATTGCCAAAAACGGCTATCAGGCGGCATTTATGGCACCTACAGAAATTCTTGCAGAGCAGCATTACAATACACTTTCAAAATTTTTCAAAGATACCGACGTTGAGGTGGTTCTCCTTACAGGCTCAATGAGAGAATCTCAGAAAAAAATCGCAAGAGAAGCCATTGAAGACGGTAGAGCTCAGATTATAGTGGGTACTCACGCACTTATTACCGATAAAACCGTTTTCAACAATCTTCTTCTGGCTGTAACTGATGAGCAACATCGCTTTGGTGTCGCTCAGCGGACAAAGCTTCTCTCCAAGGGTAAATCCGTACATCTTCTTGTTATGAGTGCCACGCCTATTC
Source organism: Clostridia bacterium (assembly GCA_017465505.1). Classification (GTDB taxonomy): domain Bacteria; phylum Bacillota; class Clostridia; order Oscillospirales; family Acutalibacteraceae; genus Ruminococcoides. The sequence continues at coordinate 198,171 of JAFTWB010000006.1, forward strand.
CTCGTACAATGGGACTTGTGCTTTACGGCGACCTTGATGTTTCTATTATTGATGAGCTTCCAAAGGGCAGGCAGGAAATCCGCACAATGCTTATTGACAGCTCAAAGCGAAACCGTGCCTTTAACTTTATCCGCTCAGAGATTGAAAAAGGCCGTCAGGCTTACATAGTTTGTCCGCTTATTGAAGAAGGTGAGCTTCCCTTAGCTTCTGCCGAGGAATATGCCGCAGAGCTAATGCTTGGTGAGTTTTCAGATTTACCTATGGGAATAATCCACGGCAAAATGAAAGCCGCAGAGAAAGAGCAGACAATGAGAAAGTTCTCTTCAGGGGAACTTAAGCTTCTGGTTGCCACAACTGTCATTGAAGTTGGCGTTGATGTTCCCAACGCCACAATAATGATGATAGAAAATGCAGAGAGATTCGGACTTTCTCAGCTTCATCAGCTTCGAGGCAGAGTGGGCAGGGGAGAGCACAGCTCCTACTGTATCCTTGTTTCGGATAATAAGTCTGAGGACAGTGCAAAGCGGCTTTCTGTTATGTGTACCACCTCTAACGGCTTTGTTATAGCAGACGAAGATTTAAAACTCAGAGGTCCCGGTGACTTTTTCGGTAGCCGTCAGCACGGCTTACCTCAGCTTAATATAGCTGATTTGTCCGACTATTCTTCTATCTCTGAAAGCTCAGAGGCGGCTCAGGATATTCTTGATTTTTCACCTGACCTGACAAATCCTTGTCTTAAGGCTTTGTGCTCAAGTATAAAACGGCTTTTTAAAGACACCGGCACTCAGATGAACTGAACAGAAAAGGGCACTCCGCTTTGGAGTGCCCTCTTTAATATAGATATCAGAATTTTCGGCTTTTTCTTACTTCGTCAATGGGAACAATTTCTTCGAAAACCGAGAAAATGCTCTCGCTTAAAGCGAAGTCTGCGTGAAGATTTCCGAAAAACCATTTTTTGTATCTTACTTCACTGCATAACTGCTCCAGAAAAAGATTTACGGGATTTGTTTTGCAGTTTCTCCATATTTTGTGCTTGTGAGTGGCGTTTGCCTCGTGGGTAACTATGTAGTCAACCTCGCAGTTAACTTTTTTAAGGTTTTCCACAGCGTAAATCATTTCTTCGTCTGTGGGCATTTCACGCTCGCTCCAGGTGCCTCTGTCCAGAAGCTGCTCCAAATCTGGGCTTACTCCGCCGCCAAAGGCAAAAAGAAACTTTCCGTCAATGTTGTATATTTCGCCACGCATAAGGTGATAGATGTTTCTTGCTATTTTGTGAGCCTTTGCAGAATAAAGCTCCACCACAGGCTGACTTTCTATTTTCTCGAAATTTTCGTGAGTGCCGTCCACAAAAAGAATCCGGTATTTCTGGCTTGAGAGAAACTCAAGTTTTTTCACTTCTTTCTCGGAATCATCCCATAAAAAGCCGAAATCACCGCAAACAATAAGAATATCATCTTTTGTAAGCTTTTTGGCGGCTCTTGATTTAAACCTCTTTATATCTCCGTGTGTATCTCCTGTAATATATATCAAAATTAAAATCCCCTCAAAATAAATTTTTACATTGAAAACTATGTAAGAATATTGTATAATCTATATAATATCACAAGAGAGGCAATTTTTCTATGAAAAAAAGAATTATTCGTATATTTTCCTATATTTGTATATTTATTTTACTTTTGACTTGTACCTTTAGTGCAACTGCTGTTTCCTACGATTATTTCTCTTGGGAAGAAGCAGAGGCAAAGCTTTACTCCCAGACTATATTGCTTGTAAATATGGACACAGGTGTTCCTGTTTTTGAGCAGAACAGCCACGAAAAGGTATATCCTGCGTCTTTGACCAAGATTATGACCTACATAGTTACTGTAGAAAACATTGAGGATGTTGAGAACACACGAGTAGAGATTAAGCAGGATGTTATTGACCTTCTCAGCGGTACAGGCAGCTCAATGTCGGGTCTTGATTACAAAATCGGCGAAAAGGTTAAAGTAATTGACCTTCTTTATTGTCTTATGGTTTCTTCAGGTAATGACGCCGCACTGGTACTTGCAGATTATATCGGCGGCGGAGATATCCAGCTTTTCGTAAACGCTATGAACGAAAAAGCAAAGGAACTTAAGCTTGAGAATACTCACTTTATGAATCCTCACGGACTTCACGACCCTGAGCATTACTCAACTGCTTACGACATTTATACAATGGCTTCTTACGCCCTTACTCTGCCATACTTTTCCGAGATAACCGACACCGCAACCTATTACTGCGAAGGTGATGATTATCCTCTTGTTACCACAAACTCTCTCATTGATGAGAACCGTGGCGGTGAGTATTACTACACCTACGCCAAGGGTATAAAAACCGGTACAACGGATCAGGCAGGTTGTTGTATTGCCACCACCGCAGTAGCCGATGGTTATGCATATATGTGTATCTGTATGGGTGCTTCTACTGCTCTTGATTTCAACGGTGCTATGAAAGACGCCCGAAGCCTTATGCGTTGGGCTCTTCTTGAGCTTGAGTTTACCCGATTGGTAAGTGTGGATACACCTGTCTGTGAGGTGGATATCAACTTCTCTGCAGGAGATGACTCTATCCATCTTTATCCCGACAAAAACGTAAACAGTATCCTTCCCAAGAACTATAAAACCGAGGATGTTGAGATTACCCCCAATGCTCCTCTTACTTATGACGCACCTGTGAAAAAAGGAGATATCCTTGGCACTGCTGCCGTTTATTATCAGGATGAGCTGGTGCAGGAAGTAAACCTTGTTGCTTCAGAGGATGTGGCAAAAAGTGAAGTTGCATACACAATGCATATCCTTAAGAACATCCTTCTTTCCTGGCAATTCTGGGTTGCAGTAATTGTTGCGGTTATACTGCTTGTAATCTACTTTGCACTTTTAAGCAGTGTCCGTCAGAAGAAAAAGCAGCGTCGCGTAAAGCGTCACCGCAGAATGTAAAAATTCAGCTATCCTTTCTTAAGGGTAGCTTTTTTACTTTATCTCGAACTCAGGCAGATACCACTTCAGAGCCTCTTTGGCAGAGAAGCCTTCCTTGCAAAGATAATCTATACCCTTAAGGCTGACACCTTCAGCATACTCTTTGCCATAAACAAAATCATCTTGAAAACAGTCCCAAGGGGAAGCTACAGATTTTATGTAGGGGTAATCCTTGTCCTCTTTGGTAAAGCCCGAAGAAAGCCAAGAGGTTGGCACAAACACCCTTTTATTCATATATTTAAGCTCGGCTTTTGTGTATAGCTTCTCAGCTCTTTGGTAAAAATCCTCAGAAAACTTACTTTTATCTTCTTTATTATAAGCTGAAGAATTACACTCTATGTTGTTTTCAACAATTATCATAACTGCTTTTAAAGCCTCGTCGCAAAAATCCTCATCTGCAAGCTCAAGTGCGATTTCAATTATTTTTTCTGTATTATCTTCTTTATTTTCGGTTGATAAATTATAATCAGCTTTTTCTTTATCATCCTTTATAAAAGCCGTAATTGTGGGCAAAACGGTAAGTAAAATCAATAGAATCAAAGAAAAAACAAGAACTTTCCTCATATATTCACCATAACTTTTTTGAATTTTTCGTGACGATTCGTGTTTCGCCTTGACAATAATCTTTGTTTGTTCTACAATAGTATCTGTAAAAGAATTGCTCTTAAGAATATTTATTTATCTGTTTTAACAATTATTACAGAAAAGGAGCCACAAATGAAAGCTATTATAAATTGGATTATTCTAATCCCCGTTATGATTCTTGCTGCGGGCGTTGAGCTTTTTACTGCTCTTAATCCCCAGGGTGCAAGCAACTTCTTCGGAATGGACACAAACGGCATTTCTGAAATAATTATTATTGCCATTGTTGTTCTTTTCGCACTTTTCTTTGTTTTGTCTTTATTTGACAGAAAAACCTCGCCGGTTCATATTCTCAGGCATAACTATGCTGCAGGTATATGCAGTGTAATTGCTGCTTTTGCTCTTGCAGGCGATACCGCTTCCAAGGTTGCAGAAGGCATAAGAGGTATGGGCCTTGGTGCTATGGATATCATCCTTGTTGCAGTTTCTGCCGTTGCTGCAGTTGCGTTGCTTTTGGTTGGTATCAATCATTGTACCGCTACAAATACCAAAAACACCACGTCACTTCTTTATCTTGCAATTCCTTTATGGTGTGCCGTTCACCTTCTTTCAAGGTTTATGTCCCATACAGCTCAGCCTGTTGCAATGGCAGAAACCCTTGACCTTGTAATGTATGTATTACTTGCCATCTTCTATATGTATGCAATGATGGTAGTTTCGCTTATCAACGGTAAAAACCCTGTGAAAGCCACTATTTACTGGGGTGCTCCTGCAGCAGTTGCCGCTGTTGTTTATGCAATTTCTCAGGTAGGCGTTGTGCTTAGCTCTGCTTCTCCCAGCATTTTTGATTATCTTGAGCCAATCACCTGCGGTGCAATCGGTCTTTACATTATTTCCTTTATTGCTGAGCTCAGCTTTATGTCCAAAACTAAAGAAGAGCAGATTGTTCCACAGCTTTCAGAAGAATCAGATGAGTCTGAAGAGGTAGAAGCCGTTGAGGCTGATGTTCCCGTTGTTATCAACGATACAACGAAAGAATCTTCTGATGATACTGTTGAAGATGAAATCAATCAGAGTATGAAAAAGTTTTACGATGATATTTCAAGCGTTGAATCAGAAATTCCCGAAGAGAAAACAGAGGAGCCTGTTCTTACTACAAAGAAAACTACAGAAACACCTGCCAAGGATTACGGCAGTTATTTTGAAACCGAGGAGAATGTAGAAATGTTTTTGGAAGACGAAAACGTTGCAATCGATACCACAAAAAGTCGTCCTGTTGACAAGACTAAATATCCCGTTACAAAAGAGGAAACCGCTCATCATCAGGCAGTTCGTGATGATTACGTTATAGGTATTGATGAGGTTGAAAGCACAGGCTCGTACAGCTCTGTGAAAGAAGATGTTTCCGATTATGTTTTAACCAAATCTGAAGAAGTTCCTGCCGATAAAAAGGGCTTTGACAGCTATGAGGCTCGCCTTGATGAGATAGACCGCCTCATTATCAGTATTCAGGGCGGAGATTCCGAGAAATAATCATTAAAGAGGCGGAGCTCCGCCTCTTTTTTTATTTGGTGATTTTTATGAAAAAAATACTCATACTTATTCTTGTTTTCATATTTTCTCTTGGCTCCTTAGCGTTGTTTTCTTCCACAGCCGCCGGTGATTATCACGTACAGGATGGTGTTCTTTACAGCTTTACAGGACTTACCACCACTGTAAGAATCCCTGCTGACGTTTACTATATTGCAGACTTTGCTTTCAAGGATAACACCCGTATCAACAGAGTGATTATGCACGATAATGTAAAAATTATCGGAAATGAAGCTTTTTACGGCTGTACTGCTCTCAAAACAGTTGAAGGTACAGAGGGGGTCGCTGAGGTAGGTGCTTATGCCTTTCACGGTACGCCGTTTTTTCTTAATCAGAATACCGATATTATTAAGCTTAACTCTGTTGTAATAGGTGGAGAAGCAAAGGGCGAATTGTATCTTGATGATAGCGTGAGAAGCATTGCACCTTACGCCTTTGCCGAGAATACGGAAATTACTTCGGTTAAAGCTACAAATTCTCTTACAAGTGTAGGCGAGGGTGCGTTTTACAGATGTACTTCTCTTAAAACTGTCGATGTAGGTAGAAGTCTGAGTTTTATAGGACCTCTTGCCTTTTACAGCACAAGATTTACAGGCGAATATAGCGGTGACTTTGTTGTTCTTGGGGACGGAATCCTTGTAGAATACCGAGGAAATTCAGCAGAGGTTATCCTGCCGGAAACAATCAAACGAATCGGAGGCGGTGCTTTTTACTATAACACCGATATCCAAAAGGTTTCTATTCCCGAAGGTGTTACTTCTATTGATGCACGTGCCTTTATGAACTGCACAAAGCTCAGTTTTGTTGCTTTTCCTCAGTCTTTAAAGGTTATTGGTGACGAAGCCTTTGCCAAGTGCAAGGTGCTTGACGACATCACTATTCCTGAAAAAGTTGAAGTTATGGGAGAGAGTATCTTTTATGGTTGCAAAGCTTTGGAAAATGTGAGTTTTAAAAATCTTACCAATATTCCTAAAGGTACATTCTCTCATTGTTCTTCTCTTAAAGCTTTAAACCTTCCTGGGGGCATTACTTCAATAGGTGAAAAAGCCTTTGAAAACTGCACCGCTTTAACGGATATTGCTATTTCAGAAGAAGTTACCGAAATCGGCGTGGGAGCTTTCAGCGGTGCTGATAATCTCACCGTTTCTGCAAAACAGGGCTCTTATGCCTATGAATACTGTGTAAATACCGGCGTAAATGTTATCAAAGCAGGGGACGCAAACTACGATAATAAGCTGAATATCCGTGACGCAACAGCTATTCAGAAGCACACCGCAGGTGTTATTACCCTAAGCTTTACCGAAGCAGTTCGTGCTGACGCAAACTTTGATGGTAAAATCAATGTAAGGGACGCTACCTATATCCAAAAAATATTGGCAGGAATGATTTAAAACCATTGACTTTTAAATTTGTCGTGATATAATTATTTTAATTTCAAAAATCGTTGATGGGGACACGACCCCGACAGACTTATCACCAGAGAGTCAGCCTCTTTTCTGAAATGGCTGATTGAGTAAGTGTCGCAGTTACCACCCCTGAGTCTGTGCAGGAAATGGCACGGCGGTAAGCTCCGTTAAAGCTTTCAAAGGGCAGTATATCTGCCGAAGTTGGGTGGAACCACGTTGTATTTTACACCGTCCCGATGTTTTGCGACATCGGGCGGTTTTTTATTTTATGAAAGGAATGATTTTAATGATTAAAGTTGAACTCAAAGGCGGCGTAGTTAACGAATACGAAGCAGGAATCTCTGCCGCCGAAATCGCAAAGAGCCTGGGTGCTGGTCTTTACAAGGCTGTATGTGCCTGCAAAATTGATGGTGTAGTGTGCGACCTTCGCACAACTTTAAATAACGACGCAAAGCTCGAGCTTCTCACATTTGACGACGAGGAAGGCAAGGCTGCTTTCTGGCACACTTGCTCTCATGTTCTTGCTCAGGCAGTTAAGCGTCTTTATCCTAATGCTAAGCTGGGCGTTGGTCCTTCTATTGAAAACGGTTTCTTCTACGACTTTGAGGTTGAAAAGGCATTTTCTCCCGAAGACCTTGAGAAAATCAAGGGCGAGATGAAGAAAATCGTTAAAGAGGGCATTGAGCTTGAAAGATTTGAGCTTGAGGCAGATGAAGCAGTTAAAATGCTTACAGAAATGAACGAAGACTATAAGGTAGAGCTTGCCAAGGAGCATATCGAAAAAGGCGATAAGCTCACATTCTACAAACAGGGCGACTTTACTGACCTTTGTGCAGGTCCTCACCTTATGTCTGTTGCAGCATTAAAAGCAATTGAGCTTACAAACTGCACAGGTGCTTACTGGAGAGGTAACGCTGAAAATGCCCAGATGTGCCGTGTTTACGGTATTGCTTTCCCCAAGGCTTCTCAGCTTACAGAGTACCTTGAAATGGTAGAGCAGGCAAGACTCAGAGATCACAACAAGCTTGGTCGTGAGCTTGAGCTTTTCACAACCAGCGAAGTTATCGGTCAGGGTCTTCCCATTCTTCTTCCCAAGGGAGCAAGAATCATCCAGCTTCTCCAGCGTTTTGTTGAGGACGAAGAGCAGCGTCGTGGTTGGCTCCTTACAAAGACTCCTTATATGGCTAAGTCTGACCTTTACAAAATCAGTGGTCACTGGGACCATTACAAAGACGGTATGTTTGTTTTAGGTGACGAGGAAAAGGACAAGGAAGTTTTCGCACTTCGTCCTATGACTTGTCCTTTCCAGTATCAGGCATATCTCAACCGTGGCCGTTCCTACCGTGACCTTCCTTTAAGATATAACGAAACATCTACACTTTTCAGAAACGAAGCCAGCGGCGAAATGCACGGTCTTATCCGTGTTCGTCAGTTCACAATTTCCGAGGGTCACCTTATGTGCACACCCGAGCAGCTTGAGGATGAATTCAAGGGCTGTCTTGAGCTTGCAGTTTATATGCTTAAAACTCTCGGTCTTTATGATGATGTTTCCTTCCGTTTCTCTCAGTGGGATCCAACCGATAAAGAGAAGTACATAGGCACACCTGAGCAGTGGGACGAGGCACAGGGTATTATGGGTAAAATCCTTGACAACCTCGGCCTTAACTACAAAATCGGTATAGGTGAGGCTGCTTTCTACGGTCCTAAGCTTGATATCCAGATTAAAAACGTTTGGGGCAAGGAAGATACTCTCATTACAATTCAGGTTGACCAGCTTCTTGCTGAACAGTTCGGTATGGTTTATGTTGACAAGGACGGTTCAAAGAAGAACCCCTATATCATCCACAGAACTTCTATCGGTTGTTACGAGCGTACACTTGCTCTTCTCATTGAGAAATATGCAGGTGCATTCCCAATGTGGCTTGCTCCCACACAGGTTAAGCTTCTTCCCATTGCCGACAGACATCTTGACTATGTTTATGACGTTAAGAAAGCACTTGAGGCTAAGGGTATGCGTGTAGAGGTAGACGACAGAAGCGAGAAAATCGGCTACAAAATCCGTGAAGCTCAGCTTGAGAAAGTACCTTATATGCTTATTATCGGTGATAAGGACATCGAAGCAGGTACTGTTTCCGTTCGTGCCAGAAAGCAGGGCGATTTAGGTGCAATGAGCGTTGAAGATTTTATCAGCCGTGCTGTTGAAGAAATTGAAACAAAGGTTATCAACTGATAGGAGAGCCTGATGCCATACAAACGCTACGATATTACCAACACATATTCATATCGGGGCAGAAAGAAAAACGAGAATGTGGTTTTTAAAACCGTAATGCTTTGTCTGATTCCTCTTCTTATTGTGGGTGTTTTATTTCTGGGTGGTTTTATTTCTTACAAGCTTATTATCAAGGATATGTACGTTGAACCTGTAAAGCCTGTTGCCACCGCTGACGAAGCCGCCCTTCACGAAGAGGAGCTTCTGAGGATTGTTAACGAGGCTGACCCATTAGAGAGTACCTATGTACCTGTGCTTACAACCGTAAATGGGGTAGAGGTTAACTCTCTTTCGGCAGATAGCCTTAACAAAATGATTGACGCCGCAGAGGAAATCGGCGTTACCTTAACCCTTAAGAAAGGCTATGTGTCTTATGAAGAGCAGGCTAAGCTTCACGAAAAAACCTATGAAAGCTTAAAGAAAAGCGGCAACCTTTCTCAGATTAAAGCTGAAGCTGAGGCTAAAAAGCTTTGTCCCCTTGCAGGTGAAAGCGAAAGCCAGACAGGACTGCTTCTGGAGTTTGACTCTCCTGTGAATAGCGAAGCTTACAAATGGCTTGTAAAACACAGTGTAAACTACGGTTTTATCTTAAGATATCCCGAAGCTAAGGAAAGTGACACGGGAATGAGCTTTAATCCCACTCTTTACCGCTATGTAGGAAAAGAAGCCTCGGAAAATATTCGTCGATATGATATGTCTTTAGAGGAATATGTGACTCATATTTCCATAAGATAAAAAAATTATAATAAATTCAAAAAATGCTTGCAATTTCTGTTTTTTTGTAGTACAATAAGCCTATTGCAACTGAGTTTCATGAAAGAGGTGAATTCGAATGAAGGAGAATATCCATCCTAACTATCAGCAGACTACTATCACATGCGCATGTGGTAATGTAATCGAGACAGGTTCTACAAAGCCCAACCAGCGTGTTGAAATCTGCTCCAAGTGCCATCCTTTCTTCACTGGCAAGCAGAAGCTCGTTGATACAGGCGGCCGTGTTGACAGATTTAAGAAGCGTTACGGCATTGATAAGTAATCTATCGAATTTTTTGGGCGGTACTTCGTTTTGAAGCACCGCCTGATTTTTTATTCACGAGGTGTATTATGTCAAAGGACTATGTTACCGTTTTGCGTCAGGCTCAGGATGAGTTTGTTGAGCGACGTTCAAAATTTATCGGCTATGTAAAGCCTGTTACAACAGAAGAAGAAGCCCTTGAATTTATAAACGAAATCCGCACCCGTCACTGGGACGCTACTCATAATGTCTACGCTTATGTTATTCGGGAGCAGAATCTATGCCGATATAGCGATGACCACGAGCCCCAGGGTACAGCAGGTGTTCCTGTTCTTGATGTTATCAGAAAATCCGGTCTTACAGATGTCTGTGTTGTGGTAACCAGATATTTCGGCGGAGTTTTGCTTGGTGCAGGCGGACTTGTCCGTGCCTATTCTCACGGTGCGTCCATCGGTCTTGCCGCCGCAGGCAGACGAGAAATGATTACCTGTTTCGAAGCAAAACTTACATGTTCTTACAGCCAGTACGGCAAACTGGGCTCACTTTTGCCTGAAAACGGAGCAACCTTAGATGACACAATTTTCGAGGATAACGTTACACTGTGTTTTCATATTCCTGTAAATGACCTTGGAGCTCTGAATAAAAAAGTCGCAGACGCCACAGGCGGAACCTGTGAAGTGGAGATAGTTGAAGAAAAATACTTTTCATATTAGAAAAAATATAAAAAAGCAGGAATAATAAGTTTATTGTCGTATATAATTAAGAAATTTTCAGAAGGAGGTTATTAACGTGGCATTGCCAAGCGGTTTTTTGTCAGAACTTAAAATGCGTTGTGATATTACCGACGTTGTATCCTCCTATGTTAATCTGAAGCGGCGAGGGCGTAATATGGTAGGTCTTTGTCCTTTTCACTCGGAAAAGACACCGTCCTTCAATATATACCCCGAAAACGGAAGCTTTTTTTGCTTTGGCTGTGGTGTAGGCGGCGATGTAATCACCTTTATAATGAAGATTGAAAACCTTGATTACATCGAAGCTGTGAAGCTCCTTGCAAACCGTGCAGGTATGTCAATGCCAGAGGATTCCTATGATGACGGCATTTCAAAGCTTAAAGGCAGGATTCTGGAGGCTAACCGTGAGGCGGCAAGGTTTTTTCACTCCAAGCTTATGAGTGATGAAGGAAAAACCGCCCAGGAGTATCTTATAGGACGGGCTCTCAGCAAGCAGACTGTGGTCCGTTTTGGTTTAGGCTATGCACCTGCTAACCGCTATGCACTATGTGATCACCTGCGTAAAAAAGGCTTTAAAGACGAAGAGATTGTCGCCGCAAACCTTGCCTTTAAACGTTCAAGCGGCAAAGGTATAGTTGACAGATTTTCTGACAGGGTTATGTTTCCAATTATTGATTTAAGAGGAAACGTAATCGCTTTTGGCGGAAGAATACTTACTGACCAAAAACCTAAGTACCTTAACACCTCAGACACATTGGTCTTCAAGAAAAGCTCAAATCTTTTTTCTCTAAATAACGCAAAAAATACAGGGCTCAGAACACTCATTCTTTGTGAAGGATATATGGATGTAATCGCCCTTAATGCCGCTGGCTTTCACAATGCCGTGGCTACACTTGGCACAGCCCTTACGGCAGAGCAGGCTCTTCTTATGAAGCGTTACGCTGATGAAGTTATTATCTGCTACGACGCTGATGAAGCAGGACAGAAGGCAACTGCAAAGGCTATTGATATCTTAAGAAACGCAGGACTTATTATTCGTGTCCTTAATATCCCCGACGGCAAAGACCCTGACGAGTTTATCCGCAAAAATGGTGAAAGGGGACAAGCTGCCTTTAAGAATCTTCTTGAGAGCAGTGGTGATGACGTTGAGTACCGCCTTACCAAGTTAAGGCAACGCCACGACTTTAATCGTGCCGACTCAAAGGCAAACTATCTTAAAGAAGCTGTCAATATTATTGCAAATCTTGACAGTGCCATTGAGCAGGATATTTATTCCTCAAAGCTTAGTGAAGAGATGGGCGTGAGAAAGGACTCAATCGTAGAAGAGCTTAACAAAGTGAAATCTTCCAGACGAAGAGATTTTGCCAAAAAAGAGTTTAGAAAAGTCACCTCAGACTTAACAGGCAGGGAAGAAAAGCTTAATCCTCAGCGAAGGGAAAATATGAGGGCTGCAAGAGCAGAAGAAATGCTTATTGCCTACATCTTCCATAATCCCGATATGCTTAAAAAGGCAGAAAAGCTTATATCAGCTTCAGACTTCGTCACGGATTTTAACGCCCGTTTTTATAAATATATAGTTGAGCAAATCGGCGAAGGTCTATCGCCTGACCTTAATATTGCTCAGGATTTTACCCCTGAAGAGGTTTCTCGCTTTTACTCAATAATAAACACATACAATTCCCAGACTGCTACCGTAGGTGCTATGGGTGAATATATTGACACCATAAAGTCAGAAAAAAATAAACTTTCCAAGGCGGATTTAAGTAATATGTCGCCTGAAGAAATTATGAAAAATATTTATAGTAAAAAACCTAAGAAATAATTAGATTGGAGATACAATTATGGCAGGTTCAATTCAGGACAAAAAGAGCATTATCAAAGAAATTACCGAGCTGGGTAAAGCTAAAGGTCAGCTTACAAACAAAGATATCCTCGACGCTATCGGTGAAACCGACTTTGACCCCGAGCAGCTTGAAAAACTTTACGATAACCTTGAGAGTATGGGTATCGAAATCGTTGAAGATAACGACGATTTACAGCAGTTTGCTGATCTTGAAGTTGCAATCAATGCCGCCGAGGGAAATCCCTTGGGCGATAGTGATGGCAGCGAAATTATTGCTATTGATGACCCCGTTAAGGTTTACCTTAAGGAAATTGGTCGTGTGCCTCTTCTTTCTCAGGAAGAAGAAATTGAGCTTGCTATCCGCATAAACGAGGGTGATGTTAAAGCAAAGCAGCGTCTTTCTGAGGCTAACCTTCGTCTTGTTGTAAGTATTGCAAAGCGTTATCTTGGCAGAGGTATGCAGTTCCTTGATCTTATTCAGGAAGGTAACCTGGGCCTTATAAAAGCGGTTGAAAAGTTTGACTACACCAAAGGCTTCAAGTTCTCCACTTATGCTACATGGTGGATTCGTCAGGCTATTACAAGAGCTATTGCAGACCAGGCAAGAACAATCCGTATTCCCGTTCATATGGTTGAAACCATCAATAAAGTAAAGAAAGTATCCAGTCAGCTTTTACACCAGAACGGTCACGAGCCAACTGCTGATGAAATCGCAGAAGAGCTGGATATGTCCGTTGACAAAGTTCGTGAAATTATGCGTGTTGCTCAGGAGCCTGTTTCTCTCGAAACACCTATCGGCGAAGAGGAAGACAGCCACCTTGGCGACTTTATCCCCGATGATGACGCTCCTGCTCCTGCCGACGCCGCTTCACACACACTTTTGCGTGAACAGCTTGTTGAGGTTCTTGACACATTAACCCCCAGAGAGGAAAAAGTTCTCCGCTTACGTTTCGGCTTGGAAGACGGCAGAAGCCGCACCCTTGAGGAAGTAGGTAAGGAGTTTAACGTTACTCGTGAGCGTATCCGTCAGATTGAGGCAAAAGCCCTCAGAAAGCTTCGTCATCCTTCAAGAAGTAAGAAGCTCAAGGACTTCCTCGACTGATGATTACCTTTGATGAATGTGCCGAAATGCTCGATGAAATCGCTGACTCAATGCCTTTTGAGCTTTACCGTGAACTTAACGGCGGAATGAGCCTTTTGCCTCAGGTTAAAGTTCATCCCGAAGCATTAAATAACGATTTGTTTATTCTGGGCGAGTATAAGCGAAATTCTCTTGGCAGATACATAGTTTTTTATTACGGCAGTCTTAATCGTGTTTACGGTCATTTGCCTAAAGATGAGTACTACAAACGTCTAAAAAAAGTACTTTCTCATGAGGTGCGACATCACAATGAATATCTGGCAGGGGTTGACGATTTGGTGCTTTACGATAAAGAACAAATCAACAGCTACCTGAAACGTAAAGGTTTATTTTGAAAACCGACTTGACTGGTATTCGGTTTATATTTATTACCGGGGCAGTGAATTAACCTATGAGATTCTTTTCCCCGGTGAGCCTATGCTTTTCTCGGGAGAGAGTATAAATGGTGCAGATGTTTATTATAAGTCCGTTCCTGCTGACGTAGAAGGAATTATTTTTGTAGATAGTTGTGGTACTCATACATCAAACATCACCCAAAATATCCTTGATGGTTCACGTTTTACTGCTGAACGATCAGACGACGCATATAACGCAGTAACCCTTTTTGTTCCCAATATTACCGAAAATCTTACAGACCCTGTTGAAGTCACAGAGGTTACCGAAGAAGTTTCTTCTGCTACTTCGGTAACAACTACTACCGCAGATAAAACCGAAGTCACAACTTCTTTAACAGAAACACAGACTCAGACAGTTACCTTTACAGAGCCTGTTAAGTATATCTCGGGAGATGTTAATCTCGACTTTAAAGTTAATATCAAAGACGCAACCTTTATTCAGAAAAAAATCGCAGGCATAATCCAATAAAACAAACCGCAAGGCAGATGTTTGTCTTGCGGTTTTAGTTTTTTCAAGGCTTTAGTCTTAGCTTCTGACCGGGATAAATTGCGTTGGGATTTGTAAGATTATTGTAAGCTATAATATCATTTACAGAAACGGAATATCTTCTTGCAATGCTCCAGACTGTGTCACCGGGGCGAACAATATAAACCGTCGGCATATCAGGCGGAATTTTAGCGGGAATTTTAAGCACAAGCCCGGGAATTATAAATTCGGGATTCTCAATATCATTGAGCCTTACTATCTCATCAACAGTAGTCCCGAAGAAGTTGGCAATACCCCAGAGGGTGTTACCGGGCATAACCGAATAAAGTGTGTAGTCCAATGTTTTACCCCCTTTCACTTACATAATATTCTAACATTAAAGGTTTGTTCGGAATATTTTATATTTCTATGCCAATAATACTCATAAAAATCGGAGGTATCGGTATGGAAACTAAAATCAAAAGAATAAAAGCCCGTGAGATTCTTGACTCCAGAGGCTTTCCAACAGTTGAATGTGAGGTAATGCTGGAAAACAGCTCAGTAGGTATTGCGGCAGTGCCCTCAGGTGCTTCCACAGGTGAGCACGAAGCAATTGAACTGAGAGATAAAGAAAGCCGTTATATGGGCAAAGGCGTAAAAAAAGCAGTAACAAACGTAAACTCTGTTATTGCACCTGCTCTTCTTGGTCAGAAAGCTACCAATCAGCTTAATATAGACTCCGTTCTCACAACTCTTGACTCTACAGAAAACAAATCAAAGCTGGGTGCAAATGCCCTTCTTTCTGTATCTATGGCAGTTGCCAAAGCCGCCGCCTGTGCAGTAAAACTTCCTCTTTACAGATATCTTGGCTCACTTTATACTCATCGTCTTCCAGTTCCTATGATGAATATTCTCAACGGTGGAGCTCACGCTTCAAATAATATCGACATACAGGAATTTATGATTATGCCTGTGGGTTTTCGCTCTTTTTCTGAAGGACTTCGTGCCGCTTGCGAAGTGTACCACACCTTGGGAAAGCTTCTTGAAAGCCACAATTTATCCACAGCAGTGGGAGATGAAGGAGGTTTTGCTCCAAATCTTAACAGCGATGAAGAAGCAATTGAATATATCCTTGAAGCCATAAATGAAGCAGGCTTCAAAAACGGAGAAATCAAGCTTGCCTTAGACGCCGCTTCTTCAGAATGGTATAACGGAGAGAATTATGTCCTGCCTAAAAGGGGTACAGTTTATTCAGGCAAAGAGCTTGCAAACTACTTTGTTTCGCTGAAAGAAAAATATCCAATCTTTTCAATAGAAGACCCTCTTGCCGAGGATGATTGGCAATCCTGGCAGGAAATAACAGCTTCTGCAAAAGATAAACTGCAGTTAGTTGGAGATGACCTTTTCGTTACCAATTACAAACGACTTGAAAAGGGAATAGAGAGAGGTGCTGCCAACTCAATTCTCATAAAGGTAAACCAGATTGGCACATTAAGCGAAACCTTCCGTGCCATTGAAACCGCCCACAGAGCAGGCTACACAACTGTGATTTCACACCGAAGCGGTGAAACCGAAGACACCACTATAGCAGATATAGCTGTGGCAGTAAATGCAGGACAGATTAAAACAGGTGCACCTTGCCGCAGCGAGCGTGTTGCCAAGTATAACAGACTCCTTAAAATTGAGAACGAATTAGGCAATTCAGCAGTTTATGGTGTCAAATAAAAAGACAATATGGCAAAATTAACGAAAAATTAAGGAAATTTTCTACACGGAAATCGTATATTAAGTACGGTTTCCGTCTTTATTTATTCCTTGGTTTGTGGTATATTATCTATGTATTATAATTTGAGCAAATATTGCTCCTTAATGGTGATTTTATGATTAACACAATTAACACAGATTCAAAAGTTCCTAAACTGGATATGGGTGCACCTGTCCACAAGCTGGATAAGTTTGCTTATTTCGGCAACGATTTAGGTGCAGTTTACTCCAAAGAGAAAACAACTTTTACGTTTTGGTCACCTGAGGCTCTTTCTGTTAAAGTAAAGCTTTTTGCTACAGGCAGTGACAGCGAAGAAGGTGCTAAGGTTATCGCTGAGCTTCCTATGACTCAGACTGATGAAAACGTATGGCGTGCCGAATATAAAGGCGACCACAAAAATGAGTACTATACCTATGTAATCAACTTTAAAGATAAAACAACCGAAACTGTTGATATCTACGCTAAAGCAGCAGGTGTCAACGGTAACAGAGGTATGATTGTTGACCTTGAATCCACTAATCCCACAGGATGGGACGAGGATAAGCACATCTTCTTAAAGAGTGCAACAGACGCCATTGTCTGGGAAATCCACGTTAAGGATTTTTCTCACTCAGCCTCTTCCGGCGTAACTGAAGCAAACAGAGGTAAATATCTTGCCTTTACCGAGAGTACCACACTTTTTGGCGAGGGGATAGTTCCTACTTGTGTAGATTATCTTAAAAATCTTGGTGTTACTCACGTTCAGATTACTCCTTTCTACGACTACGGTTCAGTTGACGAAAGCAAAAATGACGATTCCTATAACTGGGGCTACGACCCAAAAAACTATAACGTTCCCGAGGGTAGCTATTCCACAAATCCCTTTGACGGTAATGTAAGAATTACCGAGTGCAAGCAGATGATCAAAGCTCTGCACGACGCAGGTATCGGCGTAATTATGGACGTTGTTTATAACCACACCTACGAAGGTGAAGGTTCTTTCTTCAATCTTTCCGTTCCTAAGTATTACCACCGTTTCAATGCTGACGGCTCCTGGTCAAACGGCTCAGGTTGCGGTAACGATACAGCCTCCGAGCACCTTATGTACAGAAAGTTTATGATTGACTCTGTTCTTTACTGGGCTAAGGAGTATCACGTTGACGGCTTCCGTTTTGACCTTATGGGTCTTCACGACGCTCACACAATGAATCTTATCCGCCAGACTCTTGATTATGAATTTGGTAAGGATAATATCATCCTTTACGGTGAAGGCTGGCATATGGGCACTGCTTGTCCCTGTGGTACAGTGATGGCTAATCAGGGCGCAATCCGCTCAATGCCGGGCGTTGGTGCTTTCAATGACAACATTCGTGACGCTATTAAGGGCAGTGTATTCGGAGCTTACGATAAGGGCTTTGTTCAGTGCGGTGCTTCTGCCGAAAAAATCAAAAGCGGTATTCTTGCAGAAACAACATCCTGGGCAGGCAAGGCTGCTCAGTGCGTAAACTACGCTTCCTGCCACGATAACTATGCTCTTTACGATAAGCTTATTTTAAGCGAACGTGGGGGAAAGGGCTATGCCGAGCGTTTTGACTATCTTGTTGCTATGACAAAGCTCTCAGCTGCAATTGTCCTCACATCTCAGGGTATTCCTTTCTTCCTTGCAGGTGAAGAAATCTGCCGTACAAAATTCGGTGACGAAAACAGCTTCCGTTCCTCTGCCAAAGTAAACGAAATCGACTGGGAAAACACAGGTCATTATGCCGACCTTATCCTTTACTATCAGGGCCTTATCCGCCTGAGAAAGCGTCTTTCTGCTCTCAGAGGTGCAAATGAAGTTTCAGACAAGGCAAACTTCAAGTTTATTGATACCGCTATGCCTTGCATTTCTTATGTTACAAATTTCAATGAAGATGGCGTAAATGGTTATATTTTTGTTGCTCTCAACCCTTGCGATTATGACGTTCGCATAAATCTTGCCGACACAGGACTTTCCAAAGACACAAAATGGATTGCTGTGGCTAATAAGCACAGTGCAGGTACAGCTCCCCTTATGGCTATTTCCGAGCTTGCTCTTGTTGAAAGCAAAAGTGCTCTCATCCTTATTGATGAAAAAGCATATAAACAACTTTTCAAAAGGTAATTCTCTGCTTTTGGGATAAAGCAGATTTACATTATTTATTTTAATAGGAGGTAATTCTATGAAACTCAGAAAAATCCTTTCGATTTTGCTGGCAGTTATGATGGTTTTAAGCACACTTAGCCTTCTTTCTGTTTCTGCAGAATCTGAGGTAGCCAACAACAACCCCTATTCGGTTGCAGCAATGGAGCTCGACGAGCTTTATGCTTATGATGGCGACGATCTCGGTAGCACATACACTCCCGAGGCAACAACTTTCAAGGTATGGTCACCCACAGCTGAGAAGGTTGTACTTAACCTTTATGCCACAGGTAGTGACGAAGAAGATGGCGCTGCTGACCTTGGCTCTTACGAGATGACTCTTGACGAAACAACAGGCGTATGGTCTGTTACAGTTGAGGGCGATCTTCTCAACGTTTACTACACATACGAAGTTTCTACTGTTGCTCTTGTAACAGGCGTTAAGAAAACTAACGAAGTATGCGACATCTATGCTCAGGCAGTAGGTGTAAATGGTAACCGTGCAATGGTAGTTGACCTTGACTCCACAGACCCCGAGGGTTGGGAGAACGACAAGCTCGTTTTAGTTGACGAGCAGACAGATGCTATCGTCTGGGAAGTTGTTGTTCGTGACTTCTCTAACCACGAGTCTTCCGGTGTAAGTGAAGCAAACCGCGGTAAGTTCCTTGCTTTCACAGAAAAGGGCACAACAGTTAACGGCGAGGGTAACATTTCCACTTGTGTTGACTACCTCAAGGAGCTTGGCGTAACTCACGTTCAGATTAACCCCTTCTACGATTTTGCTTCCATTAAGGAAGATCAGGATCTTGCTAACCAGTACAACTGGGGTTATGACCCCAAAAACTACAACGTTCCCGAGGGTAGCTATTCTTCTAACCCCTATGACGGTAACGTTAGAATCAGAGAGTGTAAGCAGATGATTCAGGCTCTCCACGAGGCTGGTATCGGCGTTATTATGGACGTTGTATATAACCACACTTACGCTTCCGAAACATCTTTCTTCCAGATGACAGTTCCCAACTACTACTACCGCTTCAACGCTCAGGGTGGTTGGTCTGCAGGTTCCGGTTGCGGTAACGATACAGCTTCCGAGCGTGCAATGTTCAGAAAGTTTATGATCGACTCCTGCCGTTACTGGGTAGAAGAGTATCACGTTGACGGCTTCCGTTTTGACCTTATGGGTCTTCACGACGCTGAAACAATGAACCTCATCAGAGAAGATCTGGACACAATCGACGAAGATATCATTATGTACGGCGAAGGCTGGAATATGTCTTCCACATTTGACCCTGTAACCTGTGCAGGTACAAAGACTCTTGGTGCTTCTCAGACAAATGCTGCTTCCGTTGACTCCAGAATCGGTATGTTCAACGACCAGATCCGTGACGCTCTTAAGGGTAACGTATTCTCCAACACAGCAACAGGCTTCCTCCAGGGCTCTAAGTCCTGCTATGAGGGTATCGCATACGGTGTTCGTGCAAATACATTCGGTAAAGGTGGCACTTGGACTCCCCAGACTCCTGAGCAGTGCGTAACTTATGTATCCTGCCACGATAACCACACACTTTATGACAGACTCGTTGCTTCAACACGTGGCGAAGACGCTGACTACAGAGTAAGATATGCAGACCTTATCGAAATGAACAAGATGTCTGCAGCTATTATCCTTACATCTCAGGGTACATCCTTCTTCGTAGCAGGTGAAGAGCTTGCTCGTTCCAAGGATGGCGACCACAACTCTTACTCCTCTCCCGTAGAGGTTAACGAAATTGACTGGAATCTCGCAGTTTCCAACGCAGACCTCGTTTCTTACTACAGAGGCCTCATCGATATCAGAAAGAACTTTGCTCCTTTCACAGACGCAACAGGCAACTATTCCTCTAACTATAAGTTCGCAACATCTCTCTCCAGCGTAGAAAGCTACATTGCTTACATTGTAGACAACGACGTTGAAGGTCAGTGGGACAAGGTTGCTGTTATGGCTAACTCTCTTGTAAACGAATCTCAGGTTGTATCTCTTCCTGATGTTGGCGTTAGCGAGTGGGTTGTTATCGCTGATGAGAACAGTGCAGGCGTTTCTGAAATTATGGTAGTAACTGACAACCAGTTCGAGCTCGCACCCTCCAGTGCTATGATCGCTGTTGACAAGGCAAGCTTCGACGCAATTGCTCTTGAGTCTACAGATTCCAAGGTTACAGTTAAACACGTTGACGCAAAGACAAATGAAGTTCTCACAACTCAGACAATCACAGGCGAAATCGGCAAGGGCTATGAAACTGCTCTTGACTCTTCCTTAAGCCTTGAGTACGAGCTTGACCGCGTTGAGGGCGAAGCTAAGGGCACATTCACAGAGGAAGACCAGACTGTTACTTACTACTACAACTATTACGTTGCTCCTTCCTTCAAGAACAATGATGTAACAGGTGACGGTAAGATTAACATCAAGGACGCTACTGCTATCCAGAAGCACCTTGCTAAGGTTGAAATCTTAACAGACGCTCAGGTTGCTCTTGCTGACTACGACTACACAGGTAAGGTTAACGTTAAGGACGCTACTGCTCTTCAGAAGCACCTTGCTAACTTCAAGATCAGCATTGGTACAGTTATCACAAACTTCTACGCTTATAACGAAAGCGGCGATAAGGTTACAGTTGCTCCTTCCGTAGAGAAGAAGTACAAGGTAGGCTCCGACTACAAGACAGAGTCTATTGCTATCGAGCTTTATGAGCTTAAGGAAACACCTGCTAACGCAGAGGGTGTTGTTGCAGTTGGTACAACAAACGTTGATTACATCTACAACTACGCTGCAAGCGGTATCAAGGTTCACGCAATCCACCTCAATCCTGAAGAGACTTGGGTACCCAGCCTCTGGGCTTGGGATCCTGTTTCCGGCACTAACGCATTTTCAACTTGGCCCGGCGTTGCTATGATGGAAGAAGGCGACGGTTGGTTCTCCATCGATGCAGCACTTCCCGAGGGTTGCACCTACGGTATCATCATCAACGCAGGCGGCTCACCCCAGACTGCTGATATGCTTGGTAACACAGCTGAGGAAATCTGGGTTGTAATCGATGACTATAACATCGCTGACAAGACAGAGTTCGTTACAATCTACACAGAGAAGCCCGATATGGACGCTCTCCGTGCAGAGGTTGTTGCTTAATAAGTTAATATCTGTCATTTCCTGACATAAAGTTACCGCCCTGAGCTTAGCTCAGGGCGGTTTCTGTATATATTAAACTATTCTGTTTTTTCTTTCGTCCTTGTAAAAGCTTTCTATGTTTTCACCAATCATTTTTATACACCTGTTTCGGGCTTCGAAAGAACCCCAAGCCATATGAGGGGTAAGACATACATTATCATAACCAAGAATTTTCGTAAAAGGGTGTGTCTCTGTAAAAGGCTCAACAGAGTAAACGTCAACTCCAAGTCCGCCGATTTTTTTCTCCATAATAGCTTCTGCCAGAGCAGCTTCGTCTGTTACCGCACCTCGTGCAGTGTTTATAAGAATTGCGTTGCTTTTCATCGAAGCGATTCTCTCTCGGTTAATAAGATTTCTTGTTTCCTCACTAAGAGGAACGTGGAGAGAAATAATGTCACATTCCTTGCAGATTGTGTCAATGTCAGCTAACGTGAAATTACCTTCCTGTTTTCTTCTGCACATAAGGACCTTGCAACCGAAGGCTTTTGCAATCTCGGCAACCTTTGTACCGATTCCGCCGCCTCCAACAACACCCCAGGTAAGGGAAGAAAGCTCGTGATAAACAGGAGTCAGCTTGTTGGCAACACCGGACTTTGAGTATTTTCCGCTGTTTACAAAGCTCTCATACTCTTTAAGATGTGTCACAAGGCTCAGTGCAAGAGAAAGAGTAACTTGAGCTACACTGTCGGTAGAATAACCGGGCACATTGCAAACTGCAATGGAGTTTTCTTTGCAATACTCGCAGTCGATGTTATCATAACCCGTAGCCGCAACACAAATAACCTTAAGACTCTTTGCGTTACTTAGGTTTTTACGGTTCAGCTTGATTTTATTTATTATTACAACATCAGCGTTTTGGATTCTTTCTGCAACCAAGTGAGCAGGTGTAGTTTCAAAGGTTTCAACCTCTCCTAAAGCATAAATAGGGGAAAGGTCAATATCTTCTCCCAATGTGCTTTTATCCAGTACAACAATTTTCATATTTTTTGTCACCTTTTAAGTTGATTGTTTAGTCTGCCAATAACTGTTTTTTCAAAGAGGATAATCAAAGCAATTTCAATGGGTATGGCAATAAGAGTTTTAATTCCTCTTGTACCTGCACTTATCCAGAAAGCTTTGGAAAACTGGATGTAAAGCCACAGTGAACCTAAAGCGATTTCTACAAATACTCCTGCCACAATTTCACATATAATTAGTGAAGGAATAAAACGCTTGCTTTCATACAAAAACAAACCGTAAAGAAGACCCACCAGAAGTCCGTTTACTGTCCATCCCGGAAAGTATGCTCCCATAGGTGCAAGTAAAAAGCAGAAAATATCGCCCAACGCTCCTATAAGGGAAGAAGCCACAGGTCCGCAAAGTATACCTGCAATGGCTACAGGCAGAAAAGAAAAGCCTATTTTAATGTCAGGTGAAATCGCTAAGGTTAAATTTGAAAAATAACCGATTACAATTCTCAGGGCTAAAAGCATACCACAGACCGCAAGAGTCTGGGGCTTTTTTAAAAGTTTTGCTGAACTGACAAATTTTTGTGAAATACTCACTGTGCAAACCTCCTGTGTTTGCCGCAAAAAAAGAAAAAGGCGAAACTGCAAAATCAGTCCGCCTAAGCTCATTTTCAGCGGGATGCAAGCCTGATACCGCGAGTTATACTCTTCGTCCAATCGGCAACTCCCCGTCCGATGGGCACTTTACGCACCAGGCTCTACTCTGTTTTTTTATATAATAAACCTATATTTTATTTTTGTCAATCAAAATACATTATTAAATGCAAGAATTACCAGCACACAAGTGATAATTACTAATGCTGAAAGAATAACCGCAGAGATAAAAGTTGTTTTTTTCTTTTGGCTTTTCTCATCCCCTTGAGGCAAAAGCTTTGCTTTTCTAAGTGCAGACACTACAAACTTGTAGAGTACAAGGGTAATACTTGAGTTAAGCGCACCTTTAATAACGTTAAAGGGCAGAAACGCAGGCAAAAGCAGAGGCATAATCTGTTCTCTTGGTATATGCATATACATAGGTGTAACAAGGTAGTTCCACAAAAGCATAACTCCTGTCATCAAGGCAGTACCGATGGACAGACCGATAATCGCACCGACAAGAGATTTTTTCTTTTTGTAAACAAAGGCGGCAGGGCACACAAAAGCCGCAGTGGCAAGTACATTCATAACAAAGCCGATAAAGCCTGTGGAGCTGAATGTGAGCATTTCAAGAAAGCATACTACTATTGTAACCGCAAGTGCAGGCAAAGGCCCGTAAATAAATCCGCCTATTAGTATAATGGCACTTTTAAACTCTAAATCCAGAAAAGGCACACTTGGAATAATAGGTACTCTGCAAATAAAAGTTATTACATATGCCATAGCCGCAAGCATACCAAGGGTTGCAAGCATTTTAAGCTTGTAGCCTCTTTCTTTTTTTACTGATATAGTGTTAGTCATAATTACCTCCAAGGTAGGGGACAAAATAAAAAGCTCCGCAAAAAAACGGAGCTTAAAATATAAAAAAGCATTTTTCATCTTTTTTCATCCGGACTTTACCGTCGGCACAGGAATCTCACCTGTTCAGCATAAGGCTCGTGGGCTATACCACCGGTGGGGAATTTCACCCCGCCCCAAAGATTTTTCATATGTATTTTAGTACTAATATGTATTTTTGTCAAGTTATCGGGATTTTACATTGAGCTTAAGCTCAATAATATCGTGGTGAGCTACTCTTTTTTCAACAGGCGGAAGCTCCATATAATTGCCGAAAGGAATCTTAAGATACTCATCAAAGTTTTTCATTGCAAGGTACTTTCTGCCTTCAAACTCAACCTCACAGACTCCGTCGTAAATCCTTCTGGGATAAACCTTTTTCATAAAATAAAAGCCTGCACAAAGTTCAGCTACATTTTCAGCGGTTTCAAAGCTGTATCTGCTCATTCTCTTTTCAGCAAACTTCCAGATTTTATATCTTATATTTTTGCCTCTGAAAATTCCCAGAAGAACTTTAGAGCCAAAACTCAGCAAACCGCCCTGATTTTTTGGAACAATTCCTGAACGAAACAAAGAGTAAACCATAGTCCAGACATATTGCATAAGTCTTGCCGGTTTTGTATTCGCCAGACCGTCAATTGGGAAAATGTCAAGGGGAATACCCTTAGGCATATCCATATCTTTTTGATATTCTTTAACGAGGGTGTGGTCTGTGTCTGTCAGTACTGCAAAAATATTGCCGTAGGTATTTTCCTTACTGCCGTCAAGAAGGAGAAATCTTTCACTGGGATTTTTCTCCTTATATAGCTTTAAAAATTGCTCGTAATCAGGTCTTGGCATTAAAACGTCAATGTCGTCATCCCAGGGCACAAAACCTTTGTTGCGGATAGAGCCTATAAGGCAACCGCCGCAAAGATAATATGTAAGACCGTTCTCTCGGCAAAAATCATCGAAAAAGTTAAGCCCGTCAAGCTCCGCCAGTTGAAGCTCTCTCAAGGCTTTTTCATCAAGCTTAATACTCAAAGTACTTCTTCACTGCTTTCTTTTGATTTCTTTCTGTTATTCTTTATAACTGCCTCTTTAACTTCCTCAATTCTGTCAAAAGGTGCACTTCCCAGCTTTCTTTTCCAGAAAGGCATTTTAATAAGTCCACAGAGTGTACCTATGCCATATGCGATATGCAGAATAGGGAAAATAAAGGGTAAAAGCAAAAACTGAGGTTTAATCTTTCGTGTAAGGAAGCACACAACAGTATTTACAAAGTCAAACATAAGATAGGCAAGCCCTGTGTAAAGAAGAGGGTAAATGTAACCCAGAGCCGCAAATGCTGTGAAAATAATAAGCATAAGGAGAAAAACAAAAGGAGCAAAATGGAAATAGGAAAGACACCCCGGGCATACGCCGCAGGTAAGACCTATCCAGTAGCCGTTGCCGTACTTCTGTTTTATCATATTACGCAGAGTGCTTCTTGTGTGCTGAAAAGAAATAATATCAGGGAAACTGCACATTTTGTACCCTGCTTCTCTTATTCTGTAATGAAGCTCGTTGTCCTCGGTTCTTCCTAAAGCCTCGTTGAAACCGCCGACTTTTTCGAAAACCTCTCTCTTATATGCTGCGTGAAAAAGTGAGTCGTGATACTCCTGCTTGCCTGTGGGGCGTCTGTAATTGGCAATAGAACTGCCGAAAAGACTTTCCTCAGCCGCCAATAAGGTGAGCTTCCAGCTTGTTTCGTTATCTACAATGTTAGGTCTTCCGCCGCCAACAATTGTTTCTCCGTACTCCTCCATATTGTAAATACAACGGGCAATAAAGTTGCGGGGAATAGAGGCGTGAGCGTCAATTCTGATGATAACGTCACCTGTTGCTTTACAAAGAGCCGCATTCCAGGAGCCTGCCTGGCTGCCTTTGTCACTGCTTGTGATGATTACATCCTTAAAACCGTAATCTGTTGCCTTGAAATCCTCCATCATATCCAAGGTCTTATCGGTTGAATTGCTGTCAACAAGAACAACCTCAATTTTCTCGTGAGGATATGTCTGATCAGCTATATTTCTGAAAAGACCGTTGAGGACTTTCTCTTCATTATATGCAATTACACAAAGTGAAACCAACATAAATTACACTTCCTTCTGAAGTTTGATAAGCCACTTGGCAGATGTAGCGGCAGAAATCTCAAAGTAGGGAACAAAGTAAAGCATACCTACTCCTGTAAGAGCAAGTAAAAACCAACCGCCAAAGGAATACATAAGCTTACGGACAGAGTTATTTACCTGTCCCATAGTAATTCTCTCAGATTCCTTTACATAATAGCCTGAAGGCATAGTATCATCTTCGATAAATAAGTAAATGGTAAGAAACTGGCGTGATGTCCACAAAATCCAGATACAAAGTCCGCCGATTCCTGTTGCAAAAATTGAAAGAGTCAGCATTGAATTAGCAAAGGTGCTGAACTCATTTGAAATAATAAGAGTAAAAATAATGTATGCAGGAGCAATGCAGGGGATAAATTTACCCACACACATAAGTCCGTATCTCAGACCCAAAAGGGTGCAAGCCTTAAGCTTATTTGTGAAGTAATAAAAAACATCGCTTATTTTGCTTTCTTCACCTTTTGAGATAAGATAAAAATATCTCTTTGCACCGCAGTAAAGAGGGAAAATAAACAAAAAGCCCAAGGCTAAAGCCGCAAGTCCGAAAACGCCGCCAACAAGAGTTACAAAAGCTGTGCCTAAAGAATCCTCGACTTCAAGAGAGAAGGCAGGTTCAAACTCCGCAGCCAGATTGAATAAAGGAGTAAAAATAACATTTACCCCAAGAACAACAAAGCTCTGGATAAAAAGTGTAAGCATAACACTTGCAAAAAGCAAGAAGAAAACACCAAGAGAAGAGCTCCAGTTGCCTTGCGAAAGAAGGTGTCTGCCCTCATCTCTGATTCTTTTTTCAGTATTCATATACCTTACCTCCTTATCAGGCTGTAAACATCCTGTACATAGCCTCAAGGCAAATCTGTGCGTGCTTCATAAAGTTTTCTTCATTGATACCCTCGTTGTCTGTGTGAAGATTAGAAGGGTCGCCCTTGAATACAGGACCAAAAGCAACGCCGTTGCCGCCTAACTTTCTTGCATAAGTGCCGCCGCCTGTAGCGTACATCTCAGGCTCTTCGCCCATAATTTCACTGTAAGATTCCTTAAGAATGGAAATTACAGGACGTGTGTCGTCAAGATAGAGAGGCTTTGCGTGGCTTAAAACGTTAACCTCAATATTTTCAAGGTCTGCCGCCTTTTTAACTCGTCTGATAAGCTCTTTGCCGCCGAAAGTAACAGGATAGCGGATGTCGATGGTAGCTCTCTCGCCGTTTTCATTTATATCAATGGTAGAAACACAGACAGTAAGTGCTCCTGATTGAGAATCTCTCATCTTCATTCCCAGAGAAGTACCATCGCTTTCCATTCTGATATGAGTAGAAAGAAAAGAGCAAACATTTCCAAGAGATGAAAGACTGAAATTGGATGACAGCAGGTCAATAAGGTCCAGAATAGCATTGTGACCACTCTGAGGCTCACAGGCGTGAGCCGCTCTTCCTTTAGCTTTAATAAGCATACCGTCAGGTGTATACATAAAATCAAATTCGCCATCTCGTGCGTCTGCAAGTCGCATAAGCTGGTGGTCGTCGCTCTCGCTGCAGTTGATAACCGCACTTGCGGTGTCAGCGACAGCGTTGACAACAGTGCCTCCTTTAAGCTCGGTAAGCACTGCACAGTTTCCTCTGGGACAGGTAAGTTCCAGCTGCAAAATGCCTTTTTCGGCTCTGCAAATACCGTAATCTGCATCAGGTGTAAATGACATATCGGGCATAGCTTCCTTTGCAAAGTAAGCCGCAACATCTGTCATACCCACCTCTTCGTCTGTACCGAAAATTGCACGAAGAGTATTTTTGCCTTCAATACCTTTCTCTTTAAGGATTCTGAGGCAGTAAAGAGTGACAAGAGCGGCACCTTTATCGTCTGCAATACCTCTGCCGTAAAGTCTGCCTTCGTGTTTTGTGAGCTCAAAGGGATTAAAATCCCAGCCTGAAGAAGCAGGCACAACATCAAGATGGGTGAGAGTAGCACACAAAAGTCCGCCTTCGCCAAGCTGGGCGTGACCTGCTTTGTTATCAATGTTTTTAGTTACAAGACCAAAGCTTTCAGCCTTATTGAGTATCCAGTTAAGTGCCTCAACACATTTGTCAGGGCTTTCAGAAGAAACAGATTTTATTCTTAAAAGCTCATCAAGGTCTTTGAGAAGTTCATCTTTATAATCGAGAATAATATTGCCGAATGACATAATTCACCTCAAAAATTATTTGGAGTAATAAAAAACACTTTACCTCCAAAGTATATTAGTATATAATCGTATTAAAACATTATATCATATATATTCTGAAAATGCACTATATTTTTTAGAAATAAGGAGATTTTATGGCAAATTACAATTTTTATGCTATGCTGTCCCGAATGAAATATATAAATCGTTGGGGACTTATGAACAATACAAGGGAAGAAAACATTGGAGAGCACAGCCTTGATGTGGCAATTTTTGCTCACGCACTGGTTTGCATAGCAAACAAACGATTTGGTGAAAACCTTAACGCCGAGCGTGCGGCACTTATGGGGCTTTTTCACGACGCAAGTGAGATTATCACAGGGGATATGCCCACTCCTATTAAGTATTTTGACCCTGCCATTAAAGAAGCTTACAAAAACATTGAGCATTTAAGTGAGCAGAAGCTTCTTTCTATGCTTCCTGAGGATTTAAGAGATGACTATGCACCCTTGGTGGATTCTCAGCTTGGGGACGAAAAGCTTCACAGATACGTCAAAGCCGCCGATAAGCTTTCGGCACTGTGTAAGTGTAGGGAAGAGCTGAAAATGGGTAACGTAGAGTTTTTGAAGGCAGAACGCAGTACCTTGCAAGCCCTTGAGCAAATTGACCTGCCTGCTTTGAAGGTGTTTATGGAAGAGTTTTTACCTTCTTTTGGTCTTACTCTTGATGAGCTTGATTGACAACAAACTCTTTTTTTCTGAAGTTTTTGTGAAAGTTTGACGATTTGTTGCAATATTTCTTTTTCGGAAATATAATTTTCCTTACTTGGCTATAATTGATAAACAGAGTATTACGACTTCAAGAAGGTGTAAAGCAATGAAAGAAGACAATAATCAGGAGTTTGTAGACATCAGCTCCTCTGCTGTCAAAAGCGTTGATCCACATAAAAAGTCTAAGAAAAAATTGCTTGTTATCAAAGTGATTTGCTGCGTTTTGGCGGTGATTTTCCTTGTTGGAGGAGTGGCTTCAATCGGTTATTATTCCATAGTTAATAAATTTAACTACGAGGATATCGACAAAAAGCCCTCAAAAAAACCTGCTTCAACCAGCCCGACAGGAGAAACCGACCCCGATGTGCTTATATTTGACAATGAGGACGGCAATCTTCTCACTGACCCCTATATCCTCAATATTATGCTTTTCGGTGCTGACCAGTACGGCAATGAGGGCCTTAGTGACACAATGATTCTTCTTTCCATTGACAATCGTCACGAAAAAATCAAAATGACCTCTTTTCTAAGAGATACCTACATTTCAATTCCCGGTTACTATTCTTCAAAACTTAACGCCGCTTACGCTTTAGGCGGTGCAGAGCTTTCCATTGCAACCATTGAATCAAACTATGGTATCCAGATTGACCGTTACGCTATTGTTAACTTCGAAACTTTCAAGGAAATTGTTGACATTATGGGTGGGGTTGAGATTTATCTCACTCAGGATGAAATCTATTACATCAACGACCAGATTGCCCAGAACGGACAGTCTGAGTACCTGCCTTATGACACAGTTGAAGGTATGGTTACACTTAACGGCCAGCAAGCTCTCTGGTACGCCAGAAACCGAGGCGGCTATGTAAACGGCACCGAATACGGTGGCTCAGACTGGGACAGAGTAGAAAGGCAGCGTAAATTCCTTAACGCAGTTATCGACCAGCTCAAAACCTCAGCTTCTCTTACAGAGATTGTTCAGATAGTAAACGCAGTCGGTCCTAATATTACCACAAATCTTAAAAACAGTGAGATTACTACTCTTGTTTCCGGTGCTCTTACGTACCTGAGCTACGAGGTTCAGCAGCTGTCTGTTCCCACAGAAGGCACCTGGAGCTACGGTTATAATGAAGCAGGTTCGGTTATTCTTGTTGACAACTGGAACAGAGCTCGCTATGATTTAGCAAAGTTTATCTACGAGGATTCTGTTGTAGATACCTATTCATACTACTAAAAAACACGCCGCAGTTAATTAAAACTGCGGCGTAAATTTTTATTCGGATTTCTTTTTAAGCGGCTTTAGCTCAAAAAGCATAAGATTAAGCATAAGCTCAACATACATCAACGGCAGAATAAGATAAGTGCAGCTGAATCCTATAAATAAGGAAATAACCACAACCCCGATAACCGAAAGAGCAACCAGAAGTCCTGCAAAGCCCAAGGCGAAAACCTTGTTATAAATACATCCTCTTACCGTAAGTCCGGCAACAAGATAAGGGTAAAACATAAGAATACAAACTGCAATTCCTAAGATTTCAAGGCCCTGTAAGAGCTGGAAAAACCAAAGAACACCAAAAGCCATTACAATAAAAACCGAAATAATATAGCAGGGAAACTCGCCGAAAGCGGGTTTCTTTGTTTTTATTATCATAAATGCGGATGTTCCGATTGTAAGTGGAATTACAGAAAGAATTGAGCCCAAACTGCTGAATCCAATGGCAACCCCGGCAGGAGTAAAGTCAATCCTTACAACAGAAAAGATGAGCATAAAAACTGCAATAGCAATCATAGCGATTATCAGTTTTTTGTGTTCTTTAAGCTCTACGGCTTTAATTTTTTTCACTTTCTCATTCTCCTTGGAACATATTTTTCCTTCTTAGCCTTACCCTCTATCTGAGCTCTTGTTTTTGAAGAAAGACAGAACAGAATAGCGCCGATAGTAAGAGGAACGGTATAGATTTTTACGAAGAGAGTATATCCGCTTACGGTGTAGATTGTTGCATAAGAAATTACGGAATAAAGTATAATAATAACCGAAGCAACCGAAGAAAGAATAACAGGGAATCCTGTTTTGAGTAAGCCAAGGATATAAACAAGTACGAGAGCACAAGTTATAAAGACAAGACCTGCCTGAGCAATGTCTATATAATTCTGAGTATAACTGGGGTGCATTGACAAAGACTGCGCCAGGGCTTTTTTGTTGGTATAAGCTGAAAAATCAATTATAAGCTTCATCGCAGAGCTTATAACACCGAGCACAGCCGCAGGGAGCAAAGCGACACTTGCACGTCTTAAGTCAAAAACGGTAACTCCTGCCAACAAAGCAAGGGCAAATATTGCTCTTATACATATATATACATTATAAAAGACGGTTTCGTTTGTACCTTCAACCCTTGTAAACTGAGAGCACAGTGCAACCCACATTACCATCAATATGGGTAAACAACCTAAAATTGCAAGAAAAATGCAAAGTGTAGGCAGTGATGACCTCTTATGAACCAAGGGGAAGGATATTTTTAATGATTTCATATAAAATCCCTCCAAGGATAAATTTATTCTATTTTAACATAATTTGATTATTTTTCAATAGAATTACCTAAAATTTCAAAAAAGACTCACTTAAAAAAACGCAAAGCACGAATTAAAACAAATTTTTCATAATAAATATAGTATTGTATAAGCCGTTCTAAAATCGCTTTTAAAGGGGATAAGAGATGATAAGCAGGGTAGCAGACCTTAGAAGAAAAGAAGTAATCGACAGCGTAAGTGGTGTCAGAGTTGGCTTTATAGACGATGTAGAAATAGACACTCTCACCGCTTCTGTTCGCTCGGTAGTAATCTTTGGACGCCCTCGTTTATTGGGGATTTTTGGTAAAAGTGAAGATGTAATCATACCTTGGAGCGATATTACCTTAATTGGGGAAGATACGGTTTTAGTCGCAACAAATGTCAGAAATAAACAAAAAACCATTAAACAAAGTAAGTTCTTTCGTTAAAATAACGACATCGAAAGTTTGTGCCATCTAGCAACTCACATAAAGAACGAGGATAAATTTTGTATAATATGACGAACCGTAATTCTATAAAAGAATAAAAGCGGTAAAATAATTCTCTTATAGAACTAAAAACAAGGCGGTGAATTTTTGCAAAATCCAAAAAAGTATGCCATAATACACCTCGGATTGTGTGATCAAGCAAAAATTTTACTGCTTACACAAGACCTCATTGAATCTCTGCAAAGCTCCAAAATAAAATTTCCTTTTGGAAACTTGAAGCCGAGCACAGTGTGACAATTCAATAAGGCTCTTGTCTTAGAGCGCTTCAGCCGCAAAAGCGGTATGCACAGAACTTTACTTTGTATGCGCTCGGAATAAGGAGGACAAATTTGATTAAAGCATTCAAAAGATCGACTGCTGTTTTGACACTCGCTCTTGTAATGGCAATTGCTGTTACACCCTGCCTTGTTTGTGTTCTTGCAAACTCAAACCACGCAGAGGCAGCTGTAGAGTCTGACAGCCGACCCGAAGGAAGCATTCAGCTTGTAACCAAGACTTATAAGGAAGATAAAATTCTTTCAGCAAAGCAGGACGATGAGTCCTACTCCAGAGCTCAGGCGTTTGACCTTGCAAAAAAGGCAACCGCAAAAGCAGTAACTGAGCTTGAGGAGAAAAAAGAGTCAGGAGAGGCAGTTCTCTGTGCGACAGAGAGTGAGGATTTTCTGCTTCAGATTGACAACCCTGATACATCTTATGTAAGCTACAGCGTAGAGCTCTCTGACTATGACAGAGATGTTCTTGAGCACCTTGTAATGGGTGAAGCAGGCGGACAGGGTTATATCGGTTGCTGTCTTGTTGCTCAGGCAATCAAAGACACAATGATCACTGACGGCTACCCTTCAGTAGACGCAGTTAGAACCGGTAACGGTTATGCCGCTTCCCTTGATAATGTTCCCAACCAAGATGTTTTAGACGCTATCGAGTATGTATTCGATAACGGCGGTGCTGCTGTTCAGCACAGGGTAATTTACTTTTATGCACCCAACGTATGCGAAAGCGCATTCCACGAGTCACAGAATTTTGTTGTAAGCCACGGCGGTCACAAATTCTTTGACAGATGGTAAATTTTTCTTATATCACCAATCAATCCTGAAACGCTCTTCTGAGAAAGAAGGGCGTTTCTTCTTTTACACTATAAAAATAACAAAAAAATCCTTAAAAACCCTTGACTTTATCTGCATTTTTTGGTATCATACTAAGGCATTACGCACGATGGGTTGCTCTGAAGGTGTAGCTTGTGACATTCGGGCTATCTTAAAAGAGTAAATTTCAAAGCTCATCGGAGGTTTTAACCTAAGGAGGAAAATAAAATGTCAGTAGTATCTATGAAGCAGCTTCTCGAAGCAGGTGTTCACTTCGGTCATCAGACAAGAAGATGGAACCCCAAGATGGCAGAGTACATTTTCACAGAGAGAAACGGTATCTATATCATCGACCTTCAGAAGACTGTAAAGAAGCTTGAAGAAGCTTACAACTTTGTTCGTGACCTTTCCGTTGAGGGCAAGTCCGTTCTCTTTGTTGGTACAAAGAAGCAGGCTATGGACTCCGTTAAGGAAGAGGCAGAGCGTGCAGGCGCTTACTATGTAAACGCTCGTTGGCTCGGCGGTATGCTCACAAACTTCACAACAATCCGTCGCAGAATCGGCAGACTCAACCAGCTCAAGGCTATGGAGGCTGACGGCACATTCGATATGCTTCCCAAGAAGGAAGTTATCAAGCTCAAGCTTGAAATCGAAAAGCTCGAGAAGTTCCTCGGCGGTATCAAGGATATGGATAAGATGCCCGGCGCACTCTTCATCGTAGACCCCAGAAAAGAAAAGATTGCAGTTGCAGAAGCAAAGAAGCTCGGTATCCCCGTAGTTGCTATTGTTGATACAAACTGTGACCCCGATGAGATTGACTATGTAATCCCCGGCAATGATGACGCTATCCGTGCTGTTAAGCTTATCACAGGCGCAATGGCAAGTGCTATCATCGAGGGCAGAGAGGGCCAGATGGGCGCTGCTGCTGTTGTTGAGGAAGAAGCAGAAGCTGAGGCAGAGGCTTAATCTCTATAAATACGTTTTAAACTAAATATACAGAGAGGATTTTAGATTATGAGTTTTACAGCAAAGGACGTTAAGGCACTCAGAGAGAAAACAGGCTGCGGTATGATGGACTGCAAAAAGGCTCTTACAGAGGCTAACGGCGATATGGACGCTGCTATCGATTTCCTTCGTGAGCAGGGTCTTGCAAAGCAGGCTAAGAAGGCTTCCAGAATTGCTGCTGAGGGTATTGCTTATGCTCTCACTAACGATACAAACACAGTTGGCGTAGTTATCGAGGTTAACTCCGAAACTGACTTCGTTGCTAAGAATGACGATTTCAAGAACTTCGTTGACACTTGTGCAAAGACAGTTATGGCTCAGAATCCTGCTGATGTTGACGCTCTTAAGGAGTGCAAGGCAGAAGGTACTGAGATGACTGTAGCTGAGCTTTTACAGGAGAAGGTTCTCACAATCGGCGAGAATCTCCAGATCAGACGTTTCACTCGTTTTGAGGCTCCTTGCGTTGGCTATGTTCACGCAGGCGGCAAAATCGGTGTTATCGTTACATTTGACACAGACGTTGACACAAAGAGCGACGCATTCGTTGCTTGTGGTAAAGACGTAGCAATGCAGATTGCTGCTCTTAACACACCTTACCTCAACGCTGAGGCAGTTCCTGCAGATGTTCTTGAGCACGAGAAGAAGATTATGCGTGAGCAGCTCCTCAACGAGGGCAAGCCCGAGCAGATTATCGAGAAGATTCTCTTCGGTAAGGTTGCTAAGTACTACAAGGAGAACTGCCTTGTTGACCAGGAGTTCGTTAAGAACAACGACCTTACAATCTCCAAGTACGTTGACTCCGTTGCTAAGGAGCTTGGCGGCAAAATTGCTATCACAGGCTTCGTTCGTTACGAGAAGGGCGATGGCATTGAGAAGCGTCAGGACGACTTCGCAGCTGAAGTTGCTTCTATGGTTAAGTAATTTAATCTTTAACTATTAACTTTTCCGACGTCGGGCTTATGCCCGACGTCTTTTTTAATTTCTTGTAAAAATTATTAAAGATTTGAAAATTACTGCTTTATTTCCTTTACAAAACCTACAAAATGTAGTATTATTAGTGTGATTAAATATACATTAACGAGGTGATTACTTTGCAGGCTAAATATAAGCGTATTTTGCTTAAGCTTTCGGGCGAGTCCCTTGCAGGTGAACAAAAAACCGGTATCGATTTTGATACTGTACTTAGAATCTGCGAGCCTATAAAGAAATGTGTTGAGTTGGGCGTTGAGGTTGCAATTGTTGTTGGTGGCGGTAATTTCTGGCGTGGAAGATCCAGTGGCAAAATGGACAGGACCAGAGCCGACCATATGGGTATGCTTGCTACATCCATCAACGCTTTGGGCGTTTGTGACGCCCTTGAGCAGTTAGGTGTTGATACACGTGTTCAGACCGCTATTTCTATGCGTGAAATTGCTGAGCCATATATCCGCGGTAAGGCTGTAAGACATTTGGAAAAGGGAAGAGTTGTTGTTTTCGGTTGCGGTACGGGTAATCCTTTCTTTTCAACCGATACAGCTGCTTCTTTAAGAGCAGCAGAAATTGAGGCAGATATTATTGTAAAAGCTACAATGGTTGACGGCGTTTATGACTCTGACCCCAAGAAGAATCCTGACGCAGTCAAGTATGACACACTTACCTTTGATGAAGTTGTAGAAAAGCACCTTGCAGTTATGGATGGCACAGCTGCTACTATGTGCAGAGAGAACGATATTGATATTATGGTTCTTTCCATTGAGAATCCTATGAACATTTACGACGCAGTCTGCGGTGAGCCTGTAGGTACTCTTGTTACCAACAAAAAATAAGCAAAAGGAGATTTGTTATGAATACAGTTATTAAAAATGCAGAAGACTCTATGCAAAGACGCATAAATCACCTTGAAAGTGAATATGCAAGAATCAGAGCAGGCAGAGCTAACCCCTCAGTCCTTGATAAGCTCGTTGTAGATTATTACGGTGCTCCCACACCTATTAAGCAGCTCGCTGCTGTTTCTGTAACAGAGGCTCGTACACTTTCTATCCAGCCCTATGACGCCTCTATTCTTCGTGCAATCGAAAAGGCTATTCAGACCTCTGATATCGGTATCAATCCTCAGAACGACGGTAAAATTATCCGTCTTGTTTTCCCACCCCTTACCGAAGATAAGCGTAAGGAAATCGTTAAGGATGTTTCCAAGCAGGCAGAAGACAGCAAGGTTCAGGTTCGTAACGAACGTAGAGACGCTATTGAAAAGCTTAAGAAAATGAAGAAAAATTCTGAGATTACAGAAGATGACCTTGAAAACGGTCAGGAAAAAATCCAGAAGCTTACCGACAAGTTTACAAAAAAGATTGATGAGATTTGTCAGGCAAAGCAGAAAGAAGTAATGGCTATCTGATATGGCTTTGTTTTCTAAAAGAAAAGACAAGGAGCAGGCAGAAGTAAAAAATCTGCCTGCTCATATCGGTATAATTATGGACGGTAACGGAAGATGGGCCAAAAAGCGTGCACTTCCTCGCAGTATGGGCCACACTGCAGGTGCTCAGACCTTCCGCAAAATTGCCCGTTATTGCTCCGATATCGGTGTAAAGCACCTTACAGTGTATGCTTTTTCTACCGAGAACTGGCGTCGTCCCAAAGAAGAGGTTGATGCACTTATGAAGCTTTTTGAGGAATACCTCAACGAAGCTCTCAGAGATTTTAAAGACGATACTATAGTCGTTAAATTTTTAGGGGACAGAACTGCCTTTTCTCCCAAGCTTCAGGCTCTTATTAACAAAAACGAGGAAGAGTCAAAAGACAGGACAGGTATGGTTCTCAATATTGCAATGAATTATGGCGGCAGAGATGAGCTTATTACTGCTACAAAGAAAATTGCTGAGAAAGTAAAAAACGGTGAGCTTTCTGTTGATGATATCAACGCACAGCTTATTTCCGACTCAATTTATACCGCAGGTCAGCCTGACCCCGACCTTATTATTCGCCCTAGCGGAGAGTTCAGAGTTTCCAACTTTCTCTTGTGGCAGTCGGCTTATGCCGAATACTATATCAGCGATAAATTATGGCCTGATTTTTCAACTGATGATCTTGATAAGGCTATTGCTGAATTTTCTAAAAGAAATCGCAGATACGGCGGTGTTTAAGCACCGCCTCCGATTTTATTTCCCGGTCAATTGTGCTTTTGCTTAAATTGGCTAATTGGAGGTTTTTTTGTGAAGACTAGACTTATTACCGCAGGTATTGCAGCCGCAATTGCTATCGGCATTATGATTGCCAGCGAGTTTTTTCCCTGGATTGTTCTTGTGGCAATTTGTGTAATTGCCTGTATGATGGAATTTGAGTTTTTAACAGCCAAGAATTTTCATAAAGACCCTTGGTTTTTAATCCTTAGTATTCTTTTTGTAGTATCCTCGGTGCTGGTTTCTGTTACTGATTTCTGGTTTATACCTTTTTATGTTTATACCGTGGTTTTGGTCTTTATGCAAATTCTCAGACACGAAAAGCACTCCATAACTGATGTTTTGTTTGTATATGCAGGAACAATTTTTATAGGCCTTTCTCTTCTTTGTTTTGCAAGACTTGTGTGTATTCAGTGGAAATTTGCCAGCTTCTTTGCTTGCGTTGCCCTTGTTCCGCCTTGGTTTGCTGACAGTGCCGCATATTTTACAGGCTCAGCCCTTGGTAAACACAAGCTTTGTCCTGCTATCAGCCCCAAGAAGACTGTTGAGGGTGCTATAGGCGGAGCTATCGGCTCAGTAGTGGGTTCTCAGCTTTTAGGTCTTGTATATCAGTTTGTTTTTTACGACAACGTGCTTGTAAATTATCCTGCACTTCTTTTAATCGGCATATACAGTGCCGTTATTTCTGTTGTTGGAGATCTTACATTTTCTCTTATTAAACGTGAATGTAAGATTAAAGACTACGGCTCAATTATGCCCGGTCACGGTGGAATGTTGGACCGTTTTGATTCTGTTGTGTTTACAGTTCCATTTGCACTTTTCATTTCTTACACAATGGGTCTTATCTGGCAGGTATAATCAACTTTTATTCAGGTCAATAATAAGGAAGATATTATGACAAACACACTTTCTATTTTAGGCTCAACAGGCTCAATCGGTACACAGGCAATTGATGTTGCGAAGAAACTTAATATGAATGTCTGTGCTCTTACTGCTAACTCCAACGTAAAGCTTATGGAAGAGCAGGTAAGGCTTCTTAAGCCCCAACTTGCTGTTATGTATGACGAAGCTTCAGCAAATAAGCTGAAAACAGCAATTGCAGATACAGATACAAAAGTTTTAAGCGGTATGGAAGGGCTTCTGCAAGCCGCTTCAACTGAACAAGCCGACACTGTCCTTAACTCTTTGGTTGGTATGATTGGTCTTCTTCCTACTCTTACCGCCGCCAAGGCTAAGAAAAATATCGCTCTGGCAAATAAGGAAACCCTTGTTGCAGGTGGTGACCTTGTTATGCGTACAGTTAAGGAAAATGGCGTGAAGCTTCTTCCTGTTGATAGCGAGCACAGTGCAATATTTCAGTGCTTGCAGGCTTGTCCTAAAGAAAGTTTACTGAAAAAGCTTATTCTCACCGCTTCAGGCGGCCCTTTCTTCGGCAAAAGGGAAGAGGAGCTTAAAAATGTAACTGTTGCCGAAGCTCTGAATCATCCCAACTGGAGTATGGGTGCTAAAATCACCATCGACTCCGCTTCTATGATGAACAAAGGCCTTGAGATTATCGAGGCAAGGTGGCTATTTGACGTTGATGTGGACAATATTGATGTTGTTGTACATCGTCAGAGCATTGTTCATTCTCTTATTGAATTTGTAGACAACTCAGTCCTTGCACAGCTCGGACTTGCAGATATGCGTATTCCCATTCAGTACGCCCTCACTTATCCTGACAGAGTACCTTCTCCTGTTAAACAACTTAACCTGTGGGAAATTGGTACACTTACCTTTGATAAGCCCGACTATGAAACCTTCAAGTGCCTTAATGCTTGCAAGGAAGCCTTAAGAATCGGCGGTACAGCTCCTGCAATTGCAAACGGTGCCAATGAAGCTGCCAACGAGCTTTTCAGAAATAATAAGATTAAATTCTTACAGATTGGCCAGCTTGTTCAGGAGTCCTTAAAAGCCGTCAAATCCTGTCCCATAAACACAGTGGAAGACGTGATTTCTGCCGATAAAGCGGCAAGGGATTTTGTACTTTCAAAAGTTTAATTTTTATTTCGGAGATGACCTAATTGTCCGTATTTATGAATATTCTGACCACCGCAGGTCTTATTTTAATCGCTGTTTTGCTTTTTGAGCTTATTATCTTTTTCCACGAAGGCGGTCATTTTATTACTGCAAAGCTTTCAGGCATTAAGGTAAATGAGTTTGCCCTTGGTATGGGTCCTAAAATCTTTTCCTTTAAACGTAAGGAAACCACATATTCTCTTCGTCTTCTTCCCATAGGCGGCTTTTGTGCTATGGAAGGTGAGGATGAAGAAAGCGACAATCCCCGTGCCTTTAATAACGCCAAGATTCACAAGCGTATGCTTGTTATTATCGCAGGTGCGTTGATGAACATTATCCTCGGCCTTATTTTTATGGGGATTATGCTTGCACCTTCACCTTACTTTACCAACACAACAATTTCCGATTTCAGTCCTAAGTCTTACAGTGCAAACTCTGGTCTTATGATTGGGGATAAGGTGCTTTCTGTTGACGGCTATAAGGTTAATAATTCTATGGACTTGTCCTACGCTTTGTCTACCCTTAAGGTAAGCGAGGTTAACGGCAACGATGTCCAGATTTATAAGCAGGATTGCACAAACGCTCTTTATGACGCCTACGCAAATCTTGCTTCAACAGGCAAGATTACAAGCGATGATATGAATAACCTTGCTTTCAATGCTGTTTGCGAGGGTGCGTTGCTTATTAACAAAGCTGAAAACAATAAAGCCGCCTACGAAGCTTTGCAACAGGCGGTTGTTGGTCTTAGCAGAGCTGTTCCCAACGAGTCGATTACCATTGACGCCATTGAGATTAAAGAAACACGTCAGCGATTCCGTACAACTCTTGAGGTTCAGCGTGGAGATGAAAAGCTCACATTAGAAAATGTAGATTTCTTCACCTATACTACTTCCGATAACGATACCCCTCAGCTTGCCGTTGACTTCTATCTTGAGGCTAAGGATAACAACCTCTTTAATTTACTGGGAGAAACAGGCAGTCAGACTGTTTCGGTTGTTCGTATGGTTTATGACTCCCTTTTTGGTTTAATTCGTGGCGAGTTCAGCTTTAACGACCTTTCAGGTCCTGTGGGCATTGCTTCTGTTACCGTTGAAATGGCTCAGGCAGGTCTTAAGTCAGGCTTTGGTGACGCAGTACGAAATATCGTCTATATTATGATGATAATTACCGTTAACTTAGGTATTGTCAATATGCTTCCTTTCCCGGCTCTTGACGGCGGAAGATTTGTTTTCCTCCTTATTGAGGCCATTTTCCGTAAGCCTGTTCCCAGAAAGTTTGAAGCAATTGTCAATGCCGTTGGCTTGGTTTTATTACTTCTTTTAATGGCAGTAATCACCTTTAAGGATATATTCAAGTTCTTTGTGTGAGGTTTATTATGAACTCTAAATTAAAGGTCAAAGTTGGTAGTGTTTATATAGGTGGCGACGCACCTGTTTCTATTCAGTCAATGCTCAATACCCCTGCTGAGGATATTGAAGCTTCCGTTTCTCAGGCAAAACGCCTTGAGCAGGCAGGCTGTGAGATTATCCGTGCTGCTGTTCCCACGGTTAAGGATGTAAAGCTTATTTACGCCCTTAAAGAAGCTCTCACTGTTCCTGTTGTTGCAGACATTCACTTTGACTATAAAATTGCTCTTGAGTGTGTTGCAGCAGGTGTTGATAAAATCCGTATCAACCCCGGTAATATCGGCAGTGATGATAGGGTAAAGGCAGTGGCTGACGCTTGTAAAAATGCAGGCGTTCCCATAAGAATCGGTGTAAATTCAGGCTCTCTTGAGAAGAGTATCCTTGAAAAATACGGTCACCCTACCGCTGAGGCTCTTTGTGAAAGTGCACTTTATCACGCTTCGCTTCTTGAAAAGTTCGATTTTAACAACATTGTCCTTTCTATGAAGTCCTCTACTGTCGCTACAACTGTAAAGGCTTACGAGCTTGCTTCCGTAAAGACAGACTA
The DNA here is from genome assembly GCA_017465505.1 of Clostridia bacterium. GTDB lineage: Bacteria > Bacillota > Clostridia > Oscillospirales > Acutalibacteraceae > Ruminococcoides. The sequence goes on from JAFTWB010000006.1 coordinate 239,579, forward strand.
TCCTCTTCATCTTGGTGTAACGGAAACCGGTACAGAGTACGGCGGAATTATAAAGTCCAGTGCAGGTATAGGCTCTCTTCTTCTTCACGGAATAGGCGACACAATCCGCATTTCTCTTACCGCTGACCCTGTGAGAGAAGTTGTTGCTGCTAAGGAGCTTTTACGTTCAGTGGGTCTTAGAAACGACGGGGTGGAGTTTGTATCCTGTCCTACCTGCGGAAGAACTAAAATCGACCTTATCTCCCTTGCCAATAAGGTGCAGGAGAGTTTAGCCGGTGTTAATAAACACATCAAAGTTGCTGTTATGGGCTGTGTAGTAAATGGCCCAGGTGAAGCCAAAGAAGCCGACATCGGCATTGCAGGCGGCGACGGTTGTGCCCTTATTTTCAAAAAAGGCGAAATCCTCAGAAAAGTACCGGAAGATATGATTATTGAAGAGCTTTTAAAGGAGATTGAAAAGCTCTGACGAGGTTTAAATGAATACTTTTATTTCATATTTCGAAAAATACATTGATACATCAAAGGTTTCTCAAGCCGTGAAGTCCTCACGGCTTATTAAACTTTTAGTCAATAAAGAAGCCCGAGTTATGGAAGTTACTCTGGGCTTTAATAATCTTGTGGATAGGGAAGAGCTTTTCTCATTAGAGAAGGCTCTTATTTCTGCTTTAAAGCTTAAATCCTGTAAAGTGAATCCTACTTTCCCAAAAGAGTGCTTTGCATTATCTTATTATCCTCACATCATTTCTCAGCTCAAGCGTCTTATGCCTGCCTTAAACGGCACTCTGGCCGACAGTATTCTCACAGTGGAGGGCAATGTTTTTGATATTGAGCTTTTTCACGGTGGCGAAATGCTCCTTAAGGGTATGGGTTTTACAGATAACTTTAAGGCAATCCTTGCAGATGAATTTTCTATTTTTGATGTTGAGCTTACTTTCTCCGGTGTAAGAGAAATTAAAATTGATGACGAAGCCTATATTCAGCAGCAGAGCCATATTGAAGAAACTCTTCGCCGTGAAGAGCTTATGCGTTTTGCCGAAAGCGACGCACCTTCCGAATATAAAGCAGTAAAAGCTAAGGATGTTATTGAAATCCGAGAAAACGAAAATCTTTTACCACAGGTTTTTTTGCCTTCTGTAAAGCCTTTGTGGGGTAATGCCATTAAAGGTAAGCCCACACCTATCAGCTCTCTTTCCTTTGATTCAGGCAAGGTTGTTGTCTGGGGTGATGTTTTCGAAATGGAAACCAAGGTTACCAAATCGGGAGATAAAAACATTATCCAGCTTTATATTACAGACTATTCAGGCTCAACCATTGTTAAGGTTTTTGCTCCTATCAATGAGTGTCGTCCTCTTGAAAATGTCAAAAAAGGCAATACAATTCTTGTCCGTGGTGATTATGAATTTGACCCCTTTATAAAAGCTTATGTTATAAACGCTCGCTCCATTGCAACCGCCTCAAAGGTTAAGGTGCAGGATAATGCCGAGAATAAACGTGTTGAGCTTCACCTGCATAGCAATATGTCACAGCTTGATGGTGTTTCTTCTGCCGAAAGCCTTATTAAAAGAGCCGCACAGTGGGGTCATAAGGCAATTGCCCTTACAGACCACGGCGTTGCTCAGGCTTTTCCTGAAGCTATGAATACCGCAAAAGCTATGGCTAAAAACGGTACGCCAATTAAGGTTATCTACGGTACAGAGGCTTATTTTGTTGATGACCTTGTTTCTGCCGTTGTTGGTTCAAAGGATATTGATTTTGAAGGTACATTTATCTGCTTTGACCTTGAAACAACAGGTTTTTCTGCAAAGAAAGACAGAATTACCGAAATCGGTGCCGTTAAAATTGAAAACGGCGTAATTACCGATACCTTCTCAACCTTTGTAAATCCCGAAAGACCTATCCCTGCCAAAATTACCGAGCTTACAGGAATAACCGATTCAATGGTAAGTGACGCACCTTCGGACACTGAAGCTGTTGCGGATTTCCTTGAGTTTTGCGGTGACGCAGTTCTAGTGGCCCATAATGCACCCTTTGATACCTCTTTCATTCGTGAGGTTTGCTCAAAAATGGGCAGGGAATATAACTATACTTCCATCGATACCGTGGCAATCTGCCGCAGTATTCTTAAAGATATCAAAAATTGCAAGCTTGATACTGTGGCAAAATTTTTGCGTCTGCCTGACTTCAATCACCACAGAGCCTGTGATGACGCCAACATTCTCGCTCATATTTTCTTGCAGCTTATTCAGCGTTTGCAGGATGATTACCAGATTAAATCTATTGGTGAAATCAACACAAAAATTGCAGGAGGCGACTTCAAAAAGCTTCCTTCATATCATCAGATTATTCTTGTTAAAAATCAGGCAGGACTTAAGAATCTCTATAAGCTGATTTCTTACGGACACCTTGATTATTTCTATAAACGACCCAGAATTTTACGTTCTGTTTTGGAAAAGCACAGAGAGGGGCTTATTATCGGTTCTGCTTGTGAAGCAGGTCAGCTTTTCCGTGCTATTATGTCAGGCAAGAGCGACCAGGAAATTGAAGAAATCGCTGATTTTCACGATTATCTCGAGATTCAGCCCGACGGCAACAACCGCTTTTTACTTGCCAACGGCACTTTAAAATCTGTAGAAGAGCTTCACGAGATTAACCGCAAGATTATTTCCGTTGCACAAAAGCTCAACAAGCCTGTTGTTGCTACCTGTGATGTTCACTTCCTTGACCCTCACGATTCCGAGTTTCGCCGTATTCTTATGGCAGGTCAGGGCTTTAGCGACGCCGACAATCAGGCACCACTTTACTTAAGAACTACTGCCGAAATGCTCAAAGAGTTTGAGTATCTGGGAGAGAGTAAAGCTTATGAGGTGGTAGTAGAAAATACCAACCTTATTGCCGATATGTGCGAAGAAATCCTGCCTATTCCTCCGGGAAACTTTCCACCCTTTATCGAAGGTGCTGAGGAACAGCTTATCTCAATTACTTGGGAGAGAGCCAAGAAGATGTACGGCGACCCCTTGCCTGATATCGTTAAGGCAAGACTCGACAAAGAGCTTAACTCTATTACCAAATACGGCTTCTCCGTGCTTTATATGACCGCTCAGAAGCTTGTTGCAAACTCTGAGGCTCACGGTTATCTGGTAGGTTCACGAGGAAGCGTTGGTTCAAGCTTTGTTGCAACAATGTCAGGTATTTCCGAAGTTAATCCTCTTTGTCCTCACTATGTTTGCCCTGAATGTAAATATACAGAATTTATTACCGACGGCAGTTACGGCTCAGGCTTCGATATGCCTCCCAAGGATTGCCCGAAGTGCGGTACTCATCTTATTCAGGACGGCCACGAAATTCCCTTTGAAACCTTCCTTGGTTTTGAGGGTGACAAAGTGCCTGATATCGACCTTAACTTCTCCGGTGAGTATCAGTCCAGCTCTCACCGCTATACAGAAGAGCTCTTCGGTAAAGACAACGTTTTCAAAGCAGGTACAATTGCAACTGTTGCAGATAAAACCGCTTTCGGCTATGTTAAGAAATTTGAAGCAGAGCGTGACCTTACCCTTGGAAAAGCAGAAGAAACCCGTCTTGCAATCGGTTGCACAGGCGTAAAGCGTACCACAGGCCAGCACCCGGGCGGAATGGTTGTTGTACCCAAGGGTATGGAGGTTTACGATTTCTGCCCTGTTCAGCACCCTGCAAATGATGTAAACTCCGACAGTATTACAACTCACTTCGACTTCCACTCAATCCACGACACTATATGTAAGCTGGATGAGCTCGGACACGATGTTCCCACAATTTATCATTATCTTGAGGAGTTTACAGGCATACCTGTTATGGAAGTTTCTATGAGCGACCCCGATGTTATGTCCCTCTTTACTTCCACTGAGGCACTGGGTGTTACACCTGAAGATATCGACTCAGTTACAGGTACATATTCACTGCCCGAGCTTGGAACTCCCTTTGTACGACAAATGCTTATTGACGCTCAACCCAAAACCTTTACCGACCTTTTACAGATTTCGGGACTATCTCACGGTACTGATGTTTGGATTGGCAACGCCGCTGACCTTATCCGTGACGGTGTCTGCACAATTTCAGAAGTTATCGGTACACGAGATTCCATTATGACCTACCTTATGCATAAGGGTCTTGAGCCTAAAATGGCTTTCCAGATTATGGAAATTGTTCGTAAAGGTAAGGCGACCAAGCTTCTTACAGAAGACCATATACAGGCGATGAAAGACAACAACGTTCCCGATTGGTACATCGATTCCTGTATGAAAATCAAGTATATGTTCCCGAAGGCTCACGCTGCCGCCTATATGATTGCTGCTCTTCGTCTGGGTTGGTATAAGGTGCATAAGCCTCTGGAATATTATGCTGCTTATTTTACAGTGCGAGGAGATAACTTCGACGGCCTTACAGCAGGCAAGGGCAGACACGCAGTTTTGGAAAAGATCGCTTCCATAAAAGCCAAAGGTAATGAAGCAAGTGCCAAAGAGCAATCTGAAATTGCAACCTTGCAGATAATCAATGAAATGCAGGCAAGAGGTATCGAGCTTCTTCCCATTGATGTTTATAAGTCCGAAGCCAAGAAATTTGTTGTGGAAGACGGCAAGCTCCGACTTCCCTTTTTGACAATTCCCGGTATCGGTGAAGCCGCCGCAATTTCTCTTGCAGAATGTGGCAAGCAGGGCGAGTATTTCTCCATTGAAGAAATGCAGCAGAAAACCAAGGTTACCAAGGCTGTTATTGAATCACTACGAGAAATCGGTGCTCTTAAAGGTATTCCCGAAAGCTCCCAGATGTCCCTTTTCGGTGATATGTAAGTTTAAGAAGGAGGTATATGAATATGAAAAATCCAAATCAGACAGATAACTTTGCTTCAAAAGTAAAGGTTGTCGGCAAAACCGTCACCCTTTGCATTTGTGCAGTAGTGCTTCTTGTTTTTGCACTTTTTAATCAGTGGACGTGGCAGATTATCGCAACAATCACCAAAATTGTTGCACCACTTGTTTACGGCTTAATGCTTGCTTTTATTATCAATTATCCTTATGAGTTTTGTTATAACAGGCTTTATAAAAAAATAGGCACAAAAAAGCCTAAAATGCTTGTTGTACGCAAGGTTTTATCAATTGTTACAACCTACGTTTTCTTAGGTGTAATTATCGCTTTCCTTGTTGCTATCCTTATTCCTAACGTAGTGGACAGTATCAATTCCTTTGTTGACCAATTGCCTGTTTATCTTGCACATTTTTCCACTGCCTTTACGCACGTGGCAACTTGGGTTAACGATACATTCTCTGTTGACCTTTCCGACACTAAGGCCATTGAAGATTTTGCAAGCAAGCTTATTCTCGGTGAAAATGCAAGCCTCATTTCAACATCTCATCTTCTTAACATTGCCCTTAACTCTATCTGGGACTTCCTTTATGGCCTTTATAATGCAGTTATTGCCATTATAGTTTCGGTTTATGTTATCGGCACAAAGGATAAGCTTTTGCGTCAGACCCGTAAGCTTACCCTTGCTTATGTACCCAAGCGTTTTCACAAACTTATCCGTGATGTAAAGAACGAAAGTTATAACATCTGCGGAAAGTTTATTATTGGCAAAATTATTGACTCTGCAATTATTGGTGTTCTTTGCTTTATCGGTCTTACTCTTATAGGTATTGATTATGCCGTGCTTATTTCCGTTGTGGTTGGTATTACCAACATCATCCCGTTCTTCGGTCCTTTCATCGGTGCAATTCCTTGTGCTATACTTCTCTTGCTTGTTGACCCCTGGGACTGCCTGTGGTTTGTTATCTTTATATTCGGACTTCAGCAGTTGGACGGTAACCTTATCGGCCCCAAGATTCTTGGCGACAGAATCGGTATCTCCGGTATCTGGGTGCTTGTAGGCGTTACCATAGGTGGCGGTCTTTTCGGTTTTGGCGGTATGGTGTTCGGTGTTCCTGTTTGTGCGGTAATCTATACACTTCTTGGCAAAGCTGTAAATAATAAGCTTAACAAAAAGAATAATCCTATCCAGATCAAAGGTTGAATAAACTATGTTCTTTAAAATTTTCACTTTCGGTTGTAAGGTGAATCAGTATGAATCTGAGTATATCCGTCATCTTCTCACAGGTGCAGGATATGAATACTCGGAAAGTGACGAAAATGCTGACATCTTTATCATCAATTCCTGTACTGTTACCGCGGTCAGCGATAAAAAATGCCGTCAGCTTATACATAAGCTCAGACGGCAGAAGGAAAATGCTGTTATCTTACTTTGCGGATGTATGTCCCAGGCTCATCCTGATAAACTAAACGATTTTTCCCAGTGTGATATTATCATCGGCAATTCTGATCACACTGTAATCCCACAGTATATTTCAGAATTTCTCGTTAACAGAAAGCAGATTGTGGATATCACCCCCCACGACAGAGAACGAGAACCCTTTGAAAAATGCAAAGTCAGCAGATTTTCCGAACGTACCCGTGCCTACATTAAAATAGAAGATGGTTGTAGTCGATTCTGCTCTTATTGCATTATTCCTTACGCAAGAGGCAGGGTCCGCTCAAAGGCTATTTCGGATATTTCTGAAGAAGCACAGCTTATAGCCCAAAGTGGTTATAAGGAAATCGTCCTTACAGGTATTAACCTTTCCTTGTATGGTACAGATACAGACTCTAATCTCTGTGAAGCTGTTGAAGCCGTGGCAGAAGCAAAGGGTATAGAGCGAATTCGCTTAGGCTCTCTTGAGCCCGAATATCTGGATGAAAATGTTCTCAGACGCCTCTCAAAAGTAAAAGCATTTTGTCCTCAGTTTCATCTTTCTCTTCAGAGCGGTTGCGATAAAACCCTTAAGGATATGAACCGAAACTATACTTCTGCAGAATATGCAAAAATCGTTTCAAATATACGAAAATTCTGGCAAAACCCTGCTATCACTACCGACGTTATGGTAGGCTTTGCAGGAGAGAGTGAGGAAGATTTCAACGCTTCTCTTGATTTTGTAAAAAATATCGGATTTGCAAAAGTTCACGTTTTTCCTTACTCAAAACGTGAAGGCACAAAAGCTTTTGAAATGAGCGGCCATTTAACCAATGCCGTTAAAACTCAGCGAGCTTCAGTAATGGGCAACTCAGTGGAAGAAAGCAGAGATAACTTCCTGCTTACTCAGATTGGCAAAACATCAAAGGTACTTTTTGAAACAATCACCGACGGTAAATATTTCGGCTTAACAGAGAATTACACACCTGTAGTTGTTGAAAGTGATAAAGACATCCGAGGAGAAATCCTTGATGTAAATATTCTTTCTCTTAAATGTGAAATCTGCTTTGGCGAGTTAATCTAAAGCTTTAATAAAATTATCCATTTCATTCTTTGCGTTCTGAGAAATTATTGCCTCATAATCGTAGAGAATAAAACCGTCAAGCTTCTTGTTTCTGATGATTTCAAGCTCCTTGCTGAGAATTGATTCGCTGTTTTTCCAAGTGCCGCTGTCTGCGTCAGTGCCTGCCTTGTAAACTCCAAGACCTGCATATAGCTTTAAATCGTTATGCAAATCAAAATCCAGCCAGCTTTCAAGCCCTGCCTTAAAACTTAGGGCAGGGTTTTCCAGTGAGTAATAAAGCTGAGGGCAAATGTAATCCGCATAGCCAACACACTCACACCAGGATTTTACATCTGCACCCATACTCAGGTCGTTTTCTATATTTCCTTGAGGAGAGATACCGAAAAGTATAGAATTGTCGTATTTTTTAATTTCTCTGTAAACCTCGCTTATAAGCAGGTTAACGTGGCTTTTTCTCCACTCAAGCAGAGGCATAGCGTCTGTCTGAGAAGCAAATCCCTTAAGGTACTTGTTGTAGTCGCCTTTGTCAAAATCCTCATTTGAAGTAGGGTAGAAGTAATCGTCAAAATGTATTCCGTCTACCTTGTAGTTTTCGATTATTTCTTTTACTCCATTGACTATCAGTTTTCGTGCTTCTCTTGACGCAGGATTAAGATAAATCCCACCGTCATACTCAATCCCAAGGGAATTGTCCAGTAAATAAGGATTATTCTTCGCAAGGCTAAAATTTGATGAGCTTGTCATAACCCTGTAAGGGTTTATCCAGGCGTGAATTTCAAGATTTTCTCGTTTGCAGATTTCACACATAATCTCAAGAGGGTCAAAACTTTCTTTTTTACCTTGTTCACCCCATATTATATGAGAACTAGGGAAAATCTCCGATTCATAAAATGCGTCGCAAAAAGCCCTGACGTGAACAAATAAGGCGTTGCAACCAACCCTTTCCGCCTTGTCTGCAATAGCCTCAAACTTTTGCCGAAAAGCTTCTTCGCTTCTGTCTGTGTTGCTCATATCGAGGGATATGTAGCTTACCCACATACCACGCATTTCGGCTTCACCCTCAGTAGAAATTGCTGAAGCCTTACTGCTTACCGTTTCAGTTTTCTTTATATTTTTGTTGTGATTCACACTGACAATTACGGATACCACCGCTAAAATCAAAGTCAGTATTACAACTACATTCTGATGTTTCTTCATAAAATTTCCTCCGAGGTATTCTATGGAAAAGATTTTTATTGTTTATTTTTTTATAATCAGCCTTATAACAGTTATCCTCACAATATACGATAAGAACGCCGCCAGAAAAAGAAAGTTTCGTATCAGCGAAGCTACTCTTATTCTCTGCGGAGTTTTCGGTGGAGCAATTGCAGAGCTTGTTACAATGCTCCTTATCCGTCACAAAACCCGTCATATAAAGTTTATGCTCGGGCTACCTCTGATAATTCTTGCACAGGGGCTTGTTATTGCAGGCGTGATTTTTTTAGGAGTGCTTTATGCTTGAGTTTAAGGTGGACAAAGATTTTCAAAAGCTCACTGTTGGCAGATACTTGCGAACTTATTGCTCGGTATCAGCTCGCACCCTTGCAAAACTTAAGAAAATTCAGGGTGCAATCCTTCTCAACGGAAAGCCCGTAAGAGCTGTTGACCTTGTAAAGATGGACGATATAATATGTATCGATGTACCTAAATCTACATCGGATGGTGTTGCACCCGTAAACCTTCCTCTTGATGTTGTTTACGAAGACGACTTTCTCGTGGTTCTCAATAAACCCCCTTTTATGCCTGTTCATCCTACCAAGGTGCACCAGCAGGACACTCTTGCAAATGCCCTTGCTTTTTATGCCGAGAGCAAAGGGGAGAGCTTTACTTTTCACGCAGTTAATCGTCTGGACAGAAATACATCGGGGCTCGTACTTGTTGCCAAAGACAGACATACCGCCTCGGTTCTCTCCCAAACGGAAATCACAAAGCATTATACCGCATTTGCTCACGGGAAAATTGCCGAGAAAGGCACCGTAAACGGCCCAATAGCGTTGAGTGATGACAGCAAAATTGTCCGTAAAGTCAGTGAGTGGGGTAAACCCTCCATCACTCATTTTGAGCCTGTAGATGATTATGAAGACTTTACAGTTTTGAAGCTTGTGCTTGAAACAGGCAGAACTCACCAGATAAGATGTCATATGTCCTATATAGGACATCCTCTGTTGGGAGATGACCTTTACGGCGGCAATTTGGATAAAATCAATCGTCACGCTCTTCACTGCGGTTATATTTCTTTTTTTCATCCTATAAAAAATGATATAATGGAATTTAAAGCAGATTTGCCTGATGATATGAAATCTTTGCTAAATTAAAAAGTGCGTCCTTGTTCAGACGCACTTTTATTTATACCTTGAATTTTTCTTTTTTATTAACACCTTTGATTCCACCTAAAGCAGAGGGGAGAATAGTTGCAAGAGCTTTAAGCAAAATCATATATGTAATACTGCTCTCAGTTATAAATCCTGCAATTATTATTCCCAAAAGGACAACTGTGCCGCATAAAGTACCCAGCAATAAACCTTTTTCTTTGCTGATTCTTCCTGCACAGAAACCACCGCAGTATCCGCCGAGAGCAAGAGGTACAAGAATGAGAAATTCTGCCGCACTTCTGAAAAGATTTCCTGCTATAACAGAAAACAAACTAAGGAAAAGTACCCCCAGCAAAACAACAGCAGCATTGATTATTACTCCCATAATCAAAGCTTTTACAGGCATAGATGAGCTTTCTTTCATATTTATCTTTACTGCTTTCATAATAAAAACCCCTGAATATAAATCTCTGTTGAGATTATATTCAAGGGTTTAATGTTTTATTACTGGTTTTTCTTTGCTTTTTTCTCAGCTTTAGCCTTGGCTTTTTCTTCAGCTAAACGCTTCTTCTCTTCTTCCTGAGCAGCAATAGCAGTGTTGTTGGAGTATACACACCACTTCTTGAATCTGAGTTTAACTCTGTCAGAGCCTGTTTCAAGAACAATTTCCTCGTCCTCATCTTTAACAGCAACAACCTTACCTGTAATACCGCCGATTGTTGTGATATCGTCGCCAATGTTGATGTTTTTCTTAAGCTCTTCTTCAGCCTTCTTCTTCTTGGAATTAGGTCTGATCATAAAGAAGTAAAGAGCGGCGAAAATAAGAACATAGATTGCCAGCATACCAAAGCCGCCTGAACCAAGGCAACCTGCTGCACCGCCCTGAGAAGCTGCACCTGTTGCAGCCTGAGTAGCGTCAGCTAAATTCATAATAGGTGTAATAAAATTCATAATTATCTGTCCTTTCATTGCAATGAAATGATTATAACAGTTATTTGCCTATAAATCAAGTAAATAATTTATTAACTAAATTCGTTTGCCGTAAATATCTTTCTTGGAATTGTAAAATTGTTCATATCTTCCTTCGTCTAAAGCGTTTCGGATATCCTGAGCAAGCTTATTGTAGAAGTAAAGATTATGCATAACTGCAAGACGTAAGCCCAAAGACTCCTGAGCCTTCATCAAGTGTCTTATATAAGAGCGGCTGAAATTTTTGCACACAGGGCAGTCGCATTCAGGGTCAATAGGGGACTCGTCCAGAATATATTTTGCATTGGAGATGTTTATAATACCCTGACTTGTAAAAAGATGACCGTGACGTGCATTTCTGCTTGGCATTACGCAGTCAAACAAGTCTACTCCTCTGCGTACACCCTCAAGAATATTTACAGGAGTACCAACTCCCATAAGATATCTGGGTTTATCCTTAGGCATAAAGGGCTCAACTGCCTCAATAACCTCGTACATAACAGAAGCTTCTTCGCCAACAGCAAGGCCGCCGATAGCATACCCGGGAAGCGCAAGCTCAGCAATTTCTTTCATATTGTCAACTCTTAAATCGAGATATGTACTGCCTTGATTGATACCAAAAAGAAGCTGGTTTTTATTTATAGTTTCCTCAAGAGAGTTAAGCCTGTCCATCTCGTTTTTACATCGGTGAAGCCATCTGACAGTTCGCTTTGCAGAGTCCTTTGCATAATTATAGGCTGCAGGGTTCTCAACACATTCGTCAAAAGCCATAGCAATGGTTGAAGCAAGGTTTGACTGAATCTGCATACTTTCTTCAGGACCCATAAAAATCTTTCTTCCGTCAATGTGAGAGGAGAAAGTAACCCCTTCTTCTGTAATGTTTCTTAGCTTGGCAAGGGAGAAAACCTGAAATCCGCCGCTGTCTGTAAGAATAGGTCCTGTGAAACGTGTGAACTTATGAAGACCGCCCATATCTCTTACAACATTATCTCCGGGACGGACGTGTAAATGATAGGTGTTGCAAAGCTGAATCTGACAACCGATTTCCTTTAAATCAAGAGCAGACAATCCGCCTTTAATAGCACCTGCTGTGGCAACGTTCATAAAGCAAGGAGTCTGAACCACTCCGTGAACCGTGGTGAACTCGCCACGTCTGGCGTTTCCTTCTTGTTTTAAAACCTTAAACATAATAACCTCTTAAAAAATAGAATTACTTTTTCAGTATATATGATTTTAAGAAAAATTTCAATAATTTGTACTTATAAATTGATTTTTGTCACTGATTTGATATAATATTAACTCTACCAACGGTAGAAATCTCCCCATTCAACTGTTGGTGTGTGGATTTTTGGTTTAAAACAGCCTATATTTAAGGCGAAAGGAGGGCCTGCTATGGACCAAATCAAAATCGGCAAATTTATTTCAAAGTGCCGAAAAGAAAAAAGCTTGACTCAAATGCAGCTTGCAGAAAAGTTAGGTATTACAGACAGGGCAATATCCAAATGGGAAACAGGCAAATCTTTGCCTGATTCTTCAATTATGCTTGAGCTTTGTGAAATGCTCGGCATAACAGTAAATGATTTATTATCAGGGGAGGTAGTTACAGTGAGTAATTACAATGAAAAATTAGAAAAGAATTTAATTTCAATGGTTAAAGAAAAAGAAAAAGCTGACAAGCGCCTATTATCTATGGAAATATTCATAGTTGTATTAGTATCGGCAATTTTGCTTTCTTTGGTGTTTACTGCCGCTTTTGATACTATGGCAGATTGGCTCAGAGTTTGCCTAATCGTAATTGGTTTTGTGGTATTTACCATTGGAGTTGTTTATGCTGTAAAAATCGAGCAGACAGCAGGTTACTACGAGTGTGCTCAGTGTGGTCATAAGCACATACCTACCTTTAGTAGTGTACTTTGGTCTATGCATATGGGCAGAACCAGGTATATGAAATGCCCCAAGTGCGGTAAAAAGAGCTGGCAGAAAAAAGTAATATCCAAGTAATAATTAAGCCTGAGAGGAAACAAATCTTCTCAGGCTTTAATGTTTTTTGGTTTAAATAATCATCGTACCGTCATCAATATTTACGGGATATGTGACGATTGGTAATTTCTTTTACCGATTAGTAATATTGCCGTATTCCCGCTTCATTGCTTCAATTGAAATAACCCATTGTTTTCCGAATTTGCAAACATCAACTCCGTTAATTAGCTTACCGTAAGAGATCGCTTTACGAAGTGTGCTCTCGTTAAGACCCCACAGCTCTGTGGCATCAGAAAAAGCTATCAATCCGTCGAAGGGTGTTTCTACCTCTTCACCGTTCTCCCACAACTCATCGCAGGATAAATCAAGTTCATCATTCCAAATAATACCGTAACCGCCGACGTCAACATATACATCGTTAAAATCGTTATTACTTTCAAGAATTTTAAATACAGGGAGTTTTTGAAACAAAGGTTTTACGTCATAAATTTTAGTAACACCCTCGGCAAATTGTACACTTAATTTATATTCAGGTAGCGGAGATACATTTTTAATTTTATGAAACATATAAACCCTCCTTATTCTAATGGCGGTAAGTTTTTAAATTCTTGTGTCTCCCAAATTGTTTTTAGGTCTTCTCTATGAATTGAAATCCACTCCTGAACCATATTCATAGCTTTCTGAGGTAGGTGTCCTTCAAGAACTTTACCGGTCATAAAATCAATAGCCGCAACATCATCATTATATATTGCGTGTATATGCGGTGGATTATGCTCGCTTTGTAAAAAATACATTCGAATAACAATTCCGTAAAAACGTGATAAAACAGGCATAACAACAACTCCTTAATTTCTTCGTTATCATTATATCACGATACCGTGATATTGTCAATAATATATGCTCCTTTAAATCCAATATCCAGTAAACATCGGTAAAATAAAAATTACCAAACGGTAATCAGAAAATACCGCTTGGTAACCGAATTTACTGGTCAAAGAACGAGCATACTGTCGCCGAAGCTGAAAAATCTGTACTCATTTTCAACGGCGATTTTATATGCGTTCATTGTATTTTCGTAACCTGCAAAAGCAGAAACAAGCATAATCAGTGTGCTTTCAGGCAGATGAAAGTTTGTAACAAGACCGTCAAGCACCTTAAATTCATAGGGGGGATAGATAAAAATCTCAGTGCTCTCAGCTGTTGCTTTAAGCTCGCCGTACTTTGCTGCAACACTCTCGAGGGTTCTGCAAGTTGTTGTGCCAACGGCGATTACTCTTCCGCCTCTATCTTTGCAGGCTTTGATTTTATCAACCGTTTCCTGACTGAGCTCGTAAAATTCCTTGTGCATTTTGTGATCAGTTATAATATCTTCTTTAACAGGGCGAAAAGTTCCAAGACCAACGTGAAGGGTTACATAAGCGGTATCTACACCCATTGCCTTGATTTTATCCAAAAGCTCAAGTGTAAAATGAAGTCCTGCTGTTGGAGCGGCAGCTGAACCCATTTCATTAGAATACACAGTCTGATATCTCTCTTTGTCTTCTAATTTTTCGGTAATATAAGGGGGAAGAGGCATTTGTCCGATTTTGTCCAGCGCAGAGTAAATATTTTCTTCACTTTCAAAACGAATGATTCTGATACCCTCATCAATTATGTCTGTAATTTCACCCTGCATAATCCCTGCAAAATCAAATCTTGCTCCGATTTTTGCCTTTTTGCCGGGCTTAACCAAAGTTTCCCAACTGTCATTTTCAACCTGCTTAAGCAAAAGGAACTCAACCTCAGCACCTGTGTCAACTTTTTTGCCGAAGATTCTTGCAGGAATAACCCTTGAGTCGTTCATAACCAGAAGGTCGCCTTCTTTAAGAAAATCGCAGATATCAAAGAAATGCTTGTGAATGATTTCTCCGCTGACTCTGTTCATAACAAGCATTTTTGACGAGTCACGTCGCTCCAGAGGGGTCTGAGCAATAAGTCTTTCGGGTAAATCGTAGTAAAAATCGCTTTTTTTCATAAAAATTACTTCTCCAAAGATAAATATTATAAAAATATAGAAATTTTTGCCATCATTATTTGACAAGAGCCTATATAAATGATATATTATAAGAATAGTGGGTAAAAATTTGTTGTTTCAAATTACCCAACAACACTATAATATAATATTTCGAAGAAAAACTCAAGTTTTTCTTCACTTATTAGGAGGATATTATGAAGAAATACAAAGTTGGTATCATTGGTGCAACAGGTATGGTTGGTCAGAGATTCATTCTCTTACTTGCAGACCACCCCTGGTTTGATGTTGTTTGCTTAGCAGCCAGCCCCAGAAGTGCAGGCAAAGCTTATGCCGAGTGTGTTGGCGAGCGTTGGGTTATGACATCTCCCATTCCTGAGAAAATTGCAGATATGGTAATTATGGACGCTTCCAAGGTTGAGGAAGTTGCTTCTCAGGTCGATTTCTGCTTCTGCGCTGTTGATATGAAGAAGGACGAAATCCGTGCTTTAGAGGAAGCTTACGCTAAGGCTGAGTGTCCTATCATTTCCAACAACTCTGCAAACCGTCTTGTTGACGACATTCCTATGATTATTCCCGAAATTAACGACGACCACGCTGAGATTATCGAAGCTCAGAAGAAGCGTCTTGGTACAAAACGCGGCTTTATCGCAGTTAAATCCAACTGCTCTCTCCAGAGCTATGTTCCTGCTATTCACCCCTTAATGCAGTTCGGTGTTGATAAGGTTCTCGCTTGCACATATCAGGCTATTTCCGGTGCCGGTAAAACTTTCGAGCGTTGGCCTGAAATGGTTGATAACCTCATTCCTTACATCGGCGGTGAGGAAGAGAAGTCTGAAATCGAGCCTCTCAAAATCTGGGGTAAGGTAGAGGACGGCAAAATCGTTCCCACAGACGACATCAAGATTACATCTCAGTGCTTCCGTGTTCCCGTTTCTGACGGTCACACAGCAGCAGTTTTCGTATCCTTTAAGGACGCTGATAACAAGCCTTCTGTTGAAGAAATCAAGAAGGTTTGGGCAGAGTATGCAGGTGCAGCTCAGAAGTTAGAGCTTCCCTCTGCTCCCAAGCAGTTCTTACATTACTTTGAAGAGCCCGACCAGCCTCAGATTAAGTCTGCAAGAGCTCTTGAGAACGGAATGGCTATTTCCATCGGCAGACTCAGAGAAGACAGCCAGTATGACTACAAGTTCGTTTGTATGTCCCACAACACACTTCGTGGTGCAGCAGGCGGCGGTGTTCTTCTTGCTGAGCTTTTAGCTGCAA
This sequence comes from Clostridia bacterium, assembly GCA_017465505.1. GTDB lineage: Bacteria > Bacillota > Clostridia > Oscillospirales > Acutalibacteraceae > Ruminococcoides. The sequence goes on from JAFTWB010000006.1 coordinate 255,493, forward strand.
AGGGCTACTTTGACTAATATTTTATAAGATTCCCACATAATTATTAACGGAGGTAATTAGTATGAAAACTCCTATTTTCACAGGTTCAGGTGTTGCTATTGTAACTCCCATGAATTCTGACGGAAGCGTTAATTATAATGTGTTTGATGAGCTTATTGAGTTTCAGATTGCCAATGGTACCGACGCAATTATTGCTTGCGGTACAACAGGCGAGTCTGCAACTCTCTCCGAGAAGGAGCATTGTGAGGTTTTAGAGCACGTTTCCAAGAGAGTTAACGGCAGAATCCCTGTTATTGCAGGTGCAGGCAGCAACGATACTGCTACTGCTATTGCTCTTTCCAAGGCTGCTCAGAGCTACGGTGCAGACGCAATTCTGTCTGTTACTCCTTACTACAACAAGACTTCACAGGCAGGTCTTATCCGTCACTTTATGACTATTGCAGACAGTGTTGATATCCCTGTAATTCTTTACAACGTGCCTTCCCGTACAGGCTGCAACATCAAGCCCGAAACTTACGCTGAACTTAGTAAGCACGACAATATCGTGGCTACAAAGGAAGCAAACGGCGATATTTCCTCCGTTTCAAAGACACTTTCTCTTTGCGGAGAGAATCTTGCAGTTTACTCCGGCAATGACGACCAGACAGTACCCTTTATGTCTTTAGGTGCACTTGGCGTTATTTCCGTTTTCGCTAACATCTGTCCTCAGCAAATGCACGATATTTGCCAGCTTTGCCTTGACAACAACTTTGTAGAGGCAAGCAAGCTTAACTTCAAGTACATTGAGCTTATGGATATGCTTTTTAGTGATGTTAACCCCATCCCTGTAAAGACTGCAATGAACCTTTTCGGCTTCGATTGCGGCGAGTGCAGACTTCCCCTGGTGCCTATGAGCTATCACGGCTATCACGATTTGAAGGACTGCCTCAATAAGTACGACCTTATCGGTAAGTACAAGAAATAATTAAGTTTATGGGTTTAAGCGTGCAGAGGTTACTCAGCACGCTTAACTTTTAATAAGGAGTGTAAAAAATGACGAAAATTCTCATTTGCGGCAGCTCAGGCAAAATGGGTAAGGCTGTTTTTGAAGCAGCAGAGCGTGACGAAAATGTTCAGATTCTCTGTGGCGTTGACGCTTTCCCTAAGAACGAATTAAGCTTTACCGAATATAAAAGCTTTGATGAGGTTAAGGAAATCCCTGATGTTGTGGTTGACTTTTCTCACCCTGTGAACCTGGATTCTTTAATTGATTTCTGCACAAAAAATACCATTCCTGCAGTTATCTGCACAACAGGTTATTCTCAGGAAGAAATCGAGAAGATTCATAAACTTTCAGAAAGTGTTCCTGTGTTTTACTCAGGCAATATGTCCTTGGGTGTAAACCTTCTTATCGAGCTTTCAAAGAAAGCAACTGCCGTTTTCGGCTCTGCTTTTGATATTGAAATCGTTGAAAAGCACCATAACCAGAAGATTGACGCTCCCTCTGGCACTGCTCTTATGATTGCCGACGCAATCTCCACTGTAATGGACGAAGAGCCTCAGTATGTTTACGACAGACATTCTTACAGAGCAAAGAGAAAGCAGAACGAAATCGGTATTCACGCAGTTCGCGGCGGTACAATTGTTGGTGAGCACAGTGTTATTTTCGCAGGCAATGACGAAGTTCTCACTATCACTCATCAGGCACAGAGCAAGTCACTTTTTGCCACAGGTGCGGTAAGTGCGGCAAAGTTTGTTTGCGGCAAGGAACCCAAAATGTATAATATGAGCGATATGCTGGCTTAACTTTTAATTAACACCTCGTAGTTTCAGACATAGTATGTATTGACTAAGTCTAAAATTATGAGGTGTTTTTATATGAATGAAAGTAAAATAATAAATTTATCCAGCATAACCTATGCAACAAAAGGGAGAAATCTGCTTTATAAATTCGGAATCCACGCAGATATTATCAAAAGCCCTTCCGTAAGCGGTCAGCCTTCCTGCGGATACAGTCTTGTTGTGCCATATAAAGGCGAAGCTGCGGCTGAACTTCTCAGAAAAAAAGGTTTTAAAATACTTTCCGTTTCCGAGGGTGAAGACTTTTGATATATTTTGACAATGCAGCCACGACCTATCCCAAGCCTCAAAGCGTAATACTTGCAAGTAATAACGCTTTGAAAAATTCCGCAAATCCGGGCAGGTCGGGGTATAAATCTTCCTTGAAAGCCTCGGAACTTATATTTGATTGCAGACAGAAAGCGGCGGATTTTTTCTCTCTTAAAGATGTTGAAAACTGTATACTGACTCCATCCTGTACAGTTTCCCTTAACACGGTTATTTACGGCACTCTGAAAAAGGGTGATCATTGCGTTATTTCTTCCCTTGAGCATAATTCTGTTCTCAGACCTGTTAAAAAGCTTAAGGATATGGGAGTTATATCTTATGATGTAGCTGAAGTTTTCTATGATGATGAAGATAAAACCCTTGAGTCTTTTCGTAAATGTATGAATGACAAAACCAAGCTTGTTATCGCAACTCACGCTTCAAATGTTTTCGGCATAAAGCTTCCTGTGAAGCGAATAGGGGCGCTTTGTAAGTTTTACGGAGTGCTTTTTTGTCTGGATTGTGCCCAGAGTGCAGGAGTAACACCTATTGATATAAATGAAATCGGTGCGGATTTTTTATGCGTGCCTGGGCATAAGGGTTTGTACGGTCCTATGGGTACAGGTCTTCTACTGATAAATACAGAAAAAATCCCAAGCTCTCTATATCAAGGTGGGACAGGTTCTTCAAATCTGGACTTTTCTGAGCCTGATATTCTGCCCGATAAATTTGAATCGGGAACTCTTAATCTTTCAGGTTTTGCAGGGCTGAGTAAGGGCATAGACTTTGTAAATTCAAAAACTATACCAAAAATTCACAGTTATGAAATGAGTATTATAAAAAGGGTATATAACTCACTAAAATCAATGAAAAACGTTGAACTTTATACCTCTGAGCCCGACAGTAAGCGTTTTGTTCCGCTTATGTCCTTTAATATTAAAGATAAAGACCCTGCAAGGGTTTCGGCAGTTCTTGACAAGGAGTTTGGCATTTGTGTAAGAAGCGGCTTTCACTGTAGCCCTATAGCTCATAAATATATGTCAACAGGAGAAAAGGGCACTGTTAGGCTTTGTCCGTCGGTATTTACCACCTCTTTTGAAACTGACAAACTTATCAATGCAGTATATTTAATGTCTAAAAGCAAAAAATAACAAAATATTGTTGCAATCCATCCGCTAAAATGTTACACTTATTGTGTAATATTGTTGGAGGAAGTTATATGCATATTATTGGCCAATGGTTTAATGATTTTATAGCATTGATGAGCACCTTCAGGTTTAACGACCTGATTGACATTTTGCTTATTTCTTTGCTTATTTACAGTGTGTTAAAGCTTATTAGAGATACCCGTGCCGAGCAGCTCCTTAAGGGCCTTTTGTTTATTTTTGTTATTTATGTTTTTGCTATGCTTCTTGACCTGATGATGGTCACCACCATTATCAGGGTAGTGTTTGAATCGGCGGTTGTCCTTATAGTTATTGTTTTTCAGCCTGAAATCCGAAAAGCTCTCGAGCAGCTTGGCAGAAGTAAATTTGCCAAGACCTACAAGATGATTTTTCAGGGCGGCTTAATCAGCGACGCTGAGCGTGAGGACATCTACAAATCTATTGTTGATGTTGCAGATTCCGCCATACTTTTCAGCCATACAAAAACAGGTGCGCTCTTTGTTTTTGAGCGAGAAACTCACCTTACCGATATCGCCGCAACAGGCACAGAGCTTAATTCTCTTACCTCTACTGCCGTTTTCGGCAATTTGTTTTTCAACAAAGCACCCCTTCACGACGGTGCTTGTATCATCCGACAGGGCAAAATCTATGCCGCAGGATGTATCCTGCCCCTTAACAGTAACGAAATCCGCTATACAGGTGTAGGCACTCGTCACAGAGCGGCCTTGGGTGTTTCCGAGGTTTCCGACGCCGTTGTTGTGGTCGTTTCAGAGGAAACAGGTATTATTTCCATTGCAGTTGACGGCACTCTCAAGCGTAACTTTGGGAGAGATGATTTAATTATCACCCTACAGAATCTTCTCATTCCCGAAGAGGTTGAAAAGCCTGCTGACAGATTTAAAAAGGTTGCAAAAAGGAGAGTGAAGAAGGATGAAAAATAAGTCTTTATTCAGTCGCTTTTTGCAGAATAAAAAGGTTCTTTTTATTGTATCTGTTGTTTTTGCCTTTATTTTCTGGATTCTTACTGCGGATAATATTACAAAAACCTTTACAGAAATCCCACTCAAATACAGTCTTCCCGAAACAGTTGCACAGGAGCTTGAGATTTTCAGTTCAAGCGACGATGCAGTTTCTGTCACTGTGGATGGCAAGCGAGTTGTTGTAGACGCTTTAAGCCCTGATAATTTTACAGCAACTATTGATTTATCCGATGTTACCGAAGCAGGGGAGAAAAGCTACGAGGTTTCGGTTAAATGCTCGGAAAATCTTAACCTCGATATTTCCAAAATTGAACCTGCTAATGTCACAGTAATGATTGACCGTCCTATGACTAAAACTGTTGAGGTAAAGTATGACTTCACATATTTTCCGGAGGGGTATTATGTGGATAACAACATCCCTGCAACGGTAGAAGTAACAGGTCCTGAAAGCTATGTTAAACAGGTTAAATGTGCCTATATCGGTGGTAATGTCAACTCTCACAACGGCTCTACTGTAACAAATAATTATAAAATTGCTCTTTATGACAATGAGAATCCTCACAGTAGTGAGGCGAATATAATCGATAACGAATATATTACCTTGAGCTATACCAATGTTGATGTTACTTTCCGTTATCTGAAACTTAAAGAGAATGTACCTTTCAGCATTAAAAACGATGAGGGTCTTGTTATTGGCAGCACCTATTTTTCTACAAGTCCAAAAAGTCTTAACGTTGCAGTGCCTGAATCAGCTCTTGACGAAAATGGCGAGCTTGATTCAATCTCCATTGATATCGGCAGTCTTTCAAAATTCAAAAACGAAACCTATAATGACACAGTAAATGTTGATGAAATTCTGGGTAAAGACATTATAAATAAAAGCGATGGAATTGAAAAAATCGGATACAGACTTGATTTCTCAGCACTTGAATCCAAGACTATTGAAGTTCCTGCCTCAAGATGTTTTGCAGAGAATATGCCCGACGGCTACACCTTTAACCATCCTTCCGATAAAATCAGTGTTGTTGTAGTTGGTACCAAAAAAGCTCTGGACGCTCTCGACCCGGAGAAGGTCGATATCGTATTTGATTTTGAAACAGTAAAGCCCTCAACAGACAAATACGTTGATGTACCTGTTAAGGTTAACCTTAACGTTGACGGTTTGTGTTGGGCATACCGTCAGTCAGGCACATACAGTGTGCTAATGGCTGCTCTTTAAACTAAAATTGCCACAGAGTGAAAGCTCTGTGGCTTTTTGTCAGGTGATTTTATGAGTAATAATAAATCCATATTCCTTCGTCTTGTGAAGCTTGAGGACGCTGAAACTCTGGCTCAGATATATAAGCCTTATGTAGAAAATACTGCCGTTTCCTTTGAATACACCTCTCCTGATAAAGCAGAGTTTGAAAGAAGAATTAAAGAGAAAATCTCAACTTATCCTTATATCGTTGCAGAGTATGATGGCGAAATAGTAGGATATTGCTATGCTTCAAGATTCTTACCAAGACCTGCCTACATCCATAGTGTAGAAACCACAGTTTACATCAAAAAGGATTTTCACAGAGGCGGAGTAGGGAAGACTCTTTATCTTGCTTTGGAAAAACTTCTTGCTCTTCAGAATGTCATAAGTCTTAACGCCTGTATAGCTTGTGCGGATAAAGATGACGAAACCCTAAATAACAATTCTCTTCATTTTCATAGCGCTATGGGTTACAGATATGTTGGCAGGTTTAACGCCTCGGGGTATAAATTCGGCAGATTCTATGATATGGTCTGGTTTGAAAAGCTTATTGCAGAGCCTGTAGCTCCTTTTGGCGAGTTTATACCATTTTCTCAGCTTTTAAGCGAGGCACAAGCGGTTTTATCAGAAATTAACAGCCGTTTATAACAAAACTGTAAACTAAAGTAACCAAAACTGTAAACTAAAGTAACCTAAACCCCCTTGAAATTTATATGTGTAAAGTGGTATACTAATATAAATAATTATGTCCAATTGTTTTTGACAGGAGATGATTTGAGTGTCATTATGTATCGGTTGTATGCGTGAAATCGCAGATAACGTTATATGTCCTCATTGTTCATTTGATAATACCAAGCAGCAGACTGCACCTTTGCTTCCTTATGGTACAGTTCTTGAAAAGCGTTATATCATCGGCAAGGAAGTTGAAATCAACAGCGAGAGCACACGCTACATCGCTTTTGACAGAGAAAACTCCGACAGAGTCTACATAAGAGAGTTCCTGCCTGCCGGTTATATCTCCCGTGAGCCTATGAAGGCGAGTGTTTATGTGGATCAGTCCCGTAAAGAAGTTTACGAAAAGCTCTTAACAGACTTTGAAAAGCTTTTCACCTTCCTTTCTACAATTTCAGATATGTCTGCAATGAATGAGATTTATACAATCTTCCGTGCCAACAACACCTGTTACGTTGTTGAGAAATGCGAAGAGGTCATCTCATTTGAAGAATATATCGCTCATAAGGGCGGTCATATTGAGTGGGAAGACGCAAGACCTCTCTTTATGCCTGTGATTTCTCTTCTTGAAACACTTCATAAAAATGGTTATGGCCATTATGCTATTTCTCCCTCCAATATTCACATCACCCGTTCGGGCAAGGCTCTTCTTTTTGGCTTTGCTTCCATTGGTGCAAGAAAGACAGGCTCTCTCTTGAAACCTCAGCTTATTTCAGGTTGTGCTGCTCCCGAGCAGTATGAGAATAATTTTCCCATTGACGCTATTACCGATATTTACGGCTTTATGGCTACTCTTTTCTTCGCTCTGACAGGCTCTCTGCCTGCAAATGCAAAGGAGCGAATCACCAATGGTGTGTTACTTATGAACACAAACACCGTAAAAAGATTGCCTCCTCACGTTGTAACCGCTTTAGCCAGCGGCTTGCAGGTTAAACGTGAAAACCGTATTACTGATTTTATAGAGCTGAGAAGTCAGCTTTCCGTAGCACCTGCCGTTAAGGCAATTCAGGATGAAATCAGCCGTACCGCAAGTATGGCAAATGTAAATAAACCCAAGAAAAAGCGTCACGGAATGTCGCCTCTTTCTGTGGGAATTATTGTTTTTGTTGCAACCCTTGCTATCAGTATGGCAATCGGTTTTGCAGTTTTAGGTGCAATGTACCCTGAAACTCCTCAAAGCACAGAGCCCACAGGCTCAGCCTCGTCTGAGGAAACCAATCCGCCTCCTGTAACAGAAGCAGGTTGGACAGGGCCTACCCTTGAGGATTACAAAGGTGAGGACTACGACACAGTAAGCAAATTTCTTCTTCAAGAGTATAATATTACCACCTACAAGCAGGCTTATACCGATTCAAGGGACGGCTACAGCGATGATATTGACGAAGGCTGTATCATTTCGCAGAATCTTGCCAAGGGTACACCCATTGATGTTGAAAGCGGTATGGTTATTGTTTTCAAAGTCAGCAAAGGCTCACTTGAAACCGAGCTTCCCAATGTTAAGGATATGACCCTCAGTGCCGCTGCTACAAAGCTTGCAAATATGGGCTTTACAGTTTATACAGACCCTACAGGTGAGCATAGCGACGAGATTGCCACAGGTAATGTTATTGGTTATCGTGATTACGAAGCAGGCGACGAAGTTGCTCCCAACACCGAAATTTACCTTGTGCTCAGCCTTGGCAAAGAGGAAAAAACAAACTAAAATAAAAAGGTGGGAATATAATCCCACCTTTTTCTGAATTATCTTGCTTTTGATTTTAGTTTGTTTTCTGAGTGCTGTATAAGATTGAAAAGAGAGCTGGCAAGCTTGGGGTAATCCTCTGTAATGTTTTCACTGGAATAATCTATGCTACTGAGCTTTTCAATATAATCGTGAGTATTATTATAATCTGTAGAAGCTTCAAACTTGGTGGAGTACACCTTCATCTGGGCTTCGCTGAATCCTGCATAGGTTGAGCGAGGAATAGCAAACATACTCTGATGGTTTTCTTTATTAGCAGAATAAAGTCCTCTGAAAACCTTGTATAAAGCTAACATCAGATAGTTCGAAACATTAGCAGTTAGACTTTTGTTGTTGGCTTTTATGAGCATATCGTATATGATTGTAAGAGTATTGCTGAGAATTTTCTTATTAAGCAGTGGAACCAATGAGGCTTTTGCGCCTTGTTGCTCTAAACTGTCTTCGGCTTCGGGTATATCTTCAAACCTGAGCATAGCACCCGTCCTTTCGGGAGTTCTGCCTAAAAGAAAGTCGCAGCTCACAGAATAGTAATCAGAAACCTTTATTAAAAAATCCAAGCCACATTCTCTTATGCCTTTCTCGTAGTGAGAAAGCAGAGCCTGGGATATTCCCAGCTCCTGAGCCGCTTGCTTTTGAGAAAGTTTCTTTTCCTTTCTCAGCATTGTAATAATACGTGGAAAATCCTTATTCATACTACCAACTCACTTTCTATACTTACAGTATATTATTTATTTTACTTTTTGTAAATACCACAGGAGTGATTTTTGTGAAATCCTATAATATTCACTTTATCCGTCACGGTGAAATCGAAGAAACCAAAAACGGTGCTTACATCGGTGTCAGCGATGTTTCTCTCTCCGAAAAAGGAAAGCAGGACCTTATTGAGCTTGATAAAAACAACCGCTACCCTTATGCACCCGTTCTTTTTTCAAGTCCCCTTAAAAGATGTCTTCAGACTTGTGAGATTATTTACCCCGGCAAAGAGCCCATAGTTGTGGACGAGCTTTCAGAAATCAACTTTGGACTTTGGGAAGGCAAAACCGCTGAGGAGCTTAAAGATAACTTAACCTTTAACAAATGGCTCTCGGGTGATAACTCGGTAAAACCGCCTGAAGGGGAGAGTAGTGCAGATTTTACCAGAAGAGTCTGCCTTATGTTTCAGAAAATTGTTGACGGTCTTATTTCAACAGGTCACACCGAGGCTGTCATTGTTACACACGGCGGTGTTATTATGACCCTTATGGCTGTCTATGGTTTGCCACAGGCAAAACCTTTTGAGTGGGCTTGCGAATCGGGCTGTGGTTATTCAATCCGTGTTACTCCTATGCTTTGGCAAAGGGACAGGGTCAGCGAGGTCTACAGGTTAATTCCGGAAGCTATAGAGGATTGATTATGAAACTTTTATATGATATGCACTCTCATATTTTGCCAGGGGTTGATGACGGAGCAAAATCCGTGGAAGAGAGTCTTTCTCTTATAAACAGGCTCACCAAATGCGGAGTTACCGATATCTGTCTTACTCCTCATTTTTACACTCATAAAGAAAGTCTTTCTGATTTTCTTAAGAGAAGAAACGAAGCTTTTGATTTATTGAAATCCAAAGTAGGGGATAAGGTGAATCTTCATCTGGGAGCAGAGGTTTTTGTTACCAAATATCTGTTTTCAAATGAAGAAAACCTTAAATCCGTCTGCTATGACAGCACAGATTATATGCTGACAGAGTTTTCTTATTCCTCAACTTTCAGCGGAGAAACTATGAATTATATATCCAAGCTGATGAATAATCACGGTATTAAGCCTATTCTTGCTCACGTTGAGAGGTATCCTTACCTGATGAAACATCTTGATGTTCTTGAAGAGCTGATTTATATGGGAGTTATGATTCAGTCCAACGCCTGCTCCTTTACTGAATTTCCTTTGAAAATCCGCCTCACCAAAATGCTAAAAAACGGTTATATCCAACTTATAGGAAGTGACGCACATTCACTTACCCGAAACAGTCCTGACGCTTTTTCTGCTCTTTCAGCCTTGGAAGGCAAAAAAATCCCAAAAGATGTATTCGACGATATTAACAAAAATTCAAAAGAAATATTTATGTAACACTTACCTTCCTGACTTTTCAGGAAGGTTTTTTCTTTAGTTTAGTTGTTTTTGCAAATTTAATTGTGAAATCCTGCAAAAATCATTGAATTTTACAGTTTATTGTGGTAAAATAAATCGATTATGAAATTCTCGAAGAAGGTTAGATTATGGTAACACACCTTTTAGGTCGTATTGATATGAAGCTCAGCTCAATGTCAAAGGGTCAGAAGCTTATTGCTCACTTTATTGAGCAGCATTATGACCAGGCGGCTTTTCTTACTGCAAGTAAATTAGGTGAGCTTGTAGGAGTTAGCGAGAGCACTGTTGTACGCTTTGCTACTGAAATCGGATACAGCGGCTATCCCGAACTCCAGAAAGCAATGCAGGAAATGATAAAAGATAAATTAACATCTGTTCAGCGAATAGATGTTACTGCGGCTAAGATTGACAATAACGACGTTCTTGAAACTGTTTTAAATCAAGATATACAGAAAATCCGACACACTATTGAGGAAACATCAAGAGATGACTTCAAACGTGCCGTTAATTCAATTATAAATGCAGAGCATATCTATATTTATGGTGCTCGTTCTGCCTCTGCTCTTGCAAACTTTCTTGGTTATTACTTCGGTCTTATCTTTGATAATGTTCATATAATTACCACAGGCAGTCGCTCGGGTGTTTACGAAGGTCTTTTCAGAATTTCCGACAAAGACGCCCTTATTGGTATCAGCTTTCCCAGATACAGCCGTGTGTCTGTTAATGCTATGAGCTTTGCTCATTCCCGAGGAGCTTCCACGATTTCCATAACAGATAATATGTTATCTCCTTTAGTTCCTCACAGTACTTCAGTGCTTATTGCCAGAAGTGATATGGCGTCAGTCGTTGACTCTCTTGTTGCTCCTCTTTCTCTTATTAACGCCCTTATTGTTGCAACTGTTATTGAGAAAAAAGAGGATGTTAAAGCTACTTTTGAAGCTCTCGAATCAGTGTGGAATGAACAGGGCGTTTATGCAAGCTCAGAGCTGCATTTTAATGGTGGAAATTTATGAGTAAGGTTATTGTAATCGGCGGTGGTCCTGCAGGCCTAATGGCGGCTTCTCAGGCGGCTCTTTACGGTAACTCCGTAACTCTTCTTGAGAAAAATCCACGCACAGGCAGAAAGCTTGTGATAACAGGAAAAGGCAGATGTAACATCACCAACGCCTGTGATAACGATACTTTTATTTCAAATGTTGTTACAAATCCTCGTTTTCTTTATTCGGCAATAAACGGCTTTGACACTTCAGACACTGTCTCTTTTTTCAATGCTTTAGGACTTGAAACAAAAGTAGAGCGAGGTAACAGGGTTTTCCCCACAAGCGACAGAGCTATGGATGTTGCTGACGCTTTGCTCAATTACGCAAGAAACTGCGGGGTTAAAATAATCTCAAATACCACTGTTTCAGCTCTTATAGTAGAAGACGGAAGCATTAAAGGCGTTAAAGACTCAGAAGGTAAAGCTTATTTTTCCGATTATGTTATCTTAGCCACAGGCGGTAAAAGCTACCCTCTCACAGGTTCGACAGGAGATGGATACAAGCTCGCTGAAGAGGTAGGACATACAATAACAGATATTGTTCCGTCCCTCGTGCCTCTTACCCTTAAAGGCAATGAATGTAAAGAAATGCAGGGGCTTTCCCTGAGAAACATTTCTCTTTCTGTTACTGATAACGGAAAAAAGGTTTTCGAAGATTTCGGTGAGCTTGTCTTTGCTCATTACGGAGTCAGCGGCCCCGTTATTCTCAGTGCCAGCTCTCATCTCAAGGACATTGGCAAAAAGAGCTATAAGCTTCATATTGACTTAAAGCCTGCTCTTGATTATGAAACTCTGGATAAACGCCTTATAAGAGATTTTGAGAAGTTCAATCTTAAAGAGGTTAGCAACTCTTTTTCTGAGCTTCTTCCGTCTAAGATTATCCCTATCGTAATTAAAAGATGGGGGATAGACCCCAAAACACGCTGTAACTCAGTGACAAAAGAGCAGCGAAAGGCTCTTGCTTTTATACTGAAAAACCTTGATTTTGAAATTACAGGTACACGACCCATTGATGAAGCTATTATCACCAGAGGCGGTGTGAAGGTAAGCGAGATTAATCCCAAAACAATGGAAAGCAAGCTTATCCGCCACTTGTATTTTTGTGGTGAAGTTCTTGATGTTGACGCCTATACAGGAGGCTTCAACATACAGATTGCATTTTCTACCGGTTTCTTAGCCGGTCAATTATTATAGAAAATAACGGAGGTATTTTTTATGTCTATTGCAGTTGCTATTGACGGCCCTGCCGGTGCAGGTAAATCTACTATTGCTCGTGCAGCGGCTAAGGAGCTTGGTTTTATTTATGTTGATACAGGTGCTCTTTATCGCTCCATAGGTCTTAACGCCATCAGAAAAGGCGTTGATCTTACTGACGCAAAGGCTATTGAAGCAAGCCTTGCAGGTCTTAAGGTTGAGCTTTCCTTTGACGCTCAGGGTGCACAGATTGTGCTTTTAAACGATGAGGATGTTTCATCCTTTATCCGTACCCCTGAGGTGTCTATGTCTGCTTCAAAGGTTTCAGCCGTGCCTGCCGTCAGAGCTTTTCTTCTTGATTTGCAGAGGAATATGGCAAAAACCCAGAGTGTTATTATGGATGGCAGAGATATCGGTACAGTTGTGCTTCCTAATGCTGAGGTTAAGATTTTCCTCACAGCTTCTCCCGAAATCCGTGCAAAACGCCGTTTTGATGAGCTTATTGAAAAAGGAGAGGATGTTAAGTACGAGGATGTCCTTGCGGACGTAATCCAGCGTGACTACAACGACTCTCACCGTGAGATTGCACCTTTGAAGCCTGCTGAGGACAGTAAGCTTGCAGATACTTCAGGCCTTACTCTGGAAGAGTCTATCCAGCTTATTATTAACATTATTAAGGAGAATACAAAGTGAGTAAAGGTTTTTATGCTTTTTTAGTAGCTATACTTAGATTTCCCTTATTCCTGTTTTTCCGTTACAAGCTTATCAACAAAAATAATATTCCCAAAGAAGGCAGATACATCATCGCCAGTAACCATATCTCAGGCCCTGACTGTATTTTCGTAGGTCTTGGTCAGAAGAGATATATCCGCTTTATGGCAAAGGCAGAGCTTTTCCAAAAGCCTTTTCTCAATTGGTTTTTTACCAAGATGGGTGCTTTTGCTGTAAACAGAGGCAAGGGTGACACAACTGCTATTGAGAATGCAAAACAGTATATCGAAGAGGGTTATACTCTTGGTATCTTTATTGAGGGTACACGCTCCAAAACAGGTGAGTTTTTAAAACCAAAGAGCGGCGCAGTTATGCTTGCTCATCAGATGGACTGCAAAATCGTACCCTGTGCAATCAGCTGCAAGGGTCTAAAGCCCAGCCTGTGGCGTCGCAAGTACGTTCACTTTGGTGATCCTATTACAACTGAAGAGCTTGGTATCACCAAAGCTTCTCCAAGAGAATACAGGGACGCTTCACGCAGACTTATGGACATTATTGCCGATTTAAGAAAGCAGGATATAGGATGAGTGTAAAACTTGCAGAAACAGCAGGCTTCTGTTTTGGTGTTAACCGTGCTATTGATATGGTAGAGAGCCTGCTCAGTTCAGGCAAAAAGGTAAATACCTTAGGTCCTATTATCAACAACTCCGAGGTTGTAAACGATCTGGCACTTCGGGGAGCGGCATTTGTAAATTCCCCTGAAGAAGTCCATAAGGATACAATGCTTGTTATCCGTTCTCACGGTGTTACTGAAGCAGTTGTAAAGAAAATCGAAGAGCTCGGTATTGAATATGCAGACGCAACCTGTCCCTTTGTACGCAAAATTCACAACATTGTGAAAAAAGCAGGGGAAGAGGGTAGCACCGTAATTATTGCAGGCGACAGTAACCATCCCGAGGTTATTGGCATAATGGGACATACAAACGGAGAGTGCTTTACTTTCAAAAATGAAGATGAGCTTAAGAGTCTTCTCTCTATTATTCCTGAAGAGAAATTAAATCAGGCTTCTTTTGTTGCTCAGACTACTTTTGACCAAAAAGAATGGAAAAAATGTCTGAAATTCATAAAAAAAGTCTGTACAAATGCAAAAATATTTGATACAATATGTAGTGCTACGCACAGTAGACAGGCGGAGGCCGAAAATCTGGCGAAATCCTCAGATATGATGATAATCGTCGGCGACACCAAAAGCTCCAATACCTCAAAGCTTTATGAGATAGCAAAGCGTAACTGTCCCGATACATTATGGATTCAGACTGCAGATGATCTTCGCACGGAAAGACTAAGCAATGCCCGTTTAATTGGCGTAACTGCCGGTGCATCAACTCCGGCAAGGATTATAAAGGAGGTACTGGATAAAATGGAAGAAATGACCAAATCCGGTGTAACAAACGAAATGGAAGAAAATTTTGAGGCTCTTTTAGAGGAGAACCTCAAGAGCTTAAATACAAATGAGAGGGTAATGGGTACTGTTATCAGCATGACTCCCACAGAGGTTTATGTTGATGTAGGCAGAAAGCAGTCAGGCTTTATTCCTGTTGATGAGCTTTCCGCTACTCCTATTTCTCATCCCAGCGAGGTTTGCAAGGTTGGCGATGAGATGGAGCTTCTCATTATGAAGACAAACGACGTAGAAGGCACAATTATGCTTTCCAAGCGTAGAGTTGACTCCAAGAAGTTCTGGGAGCAGTTAGAAAAAATTGCTGAGGACAAGACAGTTATCTCAGGTAAAGTAACAGAAGTTGTTAACGGCGGTGTTATCGTTGTTGCTATGGAGAACCGTGTATTCGTTCCTGCTTCTCAGGCAACACTTAACAGAACAGAGGATCTTTCCGTTCTTCTCGGTGAGACTGTTGACCTCAGAATTCTTGAGGCTTCTCAGCGTGGCAGAAGAAAGAAGCTCGTTGGTTCTATCCGCTCCGTTCTTCTCGATCAGAGAAGCGAGCAGAAGGCTGCTTTCTGGGAGAATGTTAAAGTTGGTGACACATACACAGGTGTTGTTAAGTCCCTCACAACTTACGGTGCATTTGTAGACCTGGGCGGCGTATTCGGTATGATTCACATCTCCGAGCTTTCCTGGTCCAGAATCAAGCACCCCTCTGAGGTTGTAAACGTTGGCGATACAGTTGAAGTTTACATCAAGGACATCAACACAGAAACAAACAAGATTTCTCTCGGCTTCAAGAAGGCTGAGGACAATCCTTGGGAGATTCTTAAGAGAGATTATCCCGAAGGCACTGTTGTTAAGGCTAAGATTGCTGGTCTTACAACCTTCGGTGCATTTGCAACAATTATCCCCGGTATTGACGGTCTTATCCACATTTCTCAGCTTTCCAACAAGCGTGTTGAGAAGCCCCAGGATGTTGTTAAGGTTGGCGACGAGGTTGACGCAAAGATTGTTGCTATCGAGTTTGACAAGAAGCGTGTAAGCCTTTCTATGGCTGCTCTTCTCGAGGACGAGGAGCCCGTTGAGGAAGTAGCAGAAGTTGCTGAAGAGGCTGCTGAATAATTTAAGCTGATAAATGGGCATCCTTATATAAGGGTGCCCGTTTTTGTAAGAGGTCACTATGTTAAATAAAATAAGTACAGATATTAAAAGTGTTCTTGATGAGTTTCTGCCACAGGCAAAGTTAAAGGAAAACGATGTTCTTGTTCTCGGTTTTTCCACCAGTGAGGCAGGAGGCGGAAATATAGGCAAGGATTCAAGTCTTGAAGTCGCCAAAGCGGTATACGATGTTTTGTATCCTGAGCTTAAAAGCAAAGGTGTTTACTTAGCTGCTCAGTGCTGCGAGCATTTAAACCGTTGCCTTGTAATTGAAGAAGAGCTTGCAAATAAGTTTAACCTTGAAATCGTTAACGCTGTGCCTCAACTTCACGCAGGCGGTGCGTCAGCGGTAACCGCATACACTATATTTGAAAAGCCTGTTGTGGTCGAGCACATCAGAGCAGACGCAGGCATTGATATTGGCGGCACACTTATTGGTATGCACCTTAAGGAAGTTGCCGTGCCTGTTCATACTCAGCAGAAAACCGTGGGTAGTGCAGTGGTGCTTTGTGCCAGAGTAAGACCAAAATTTATCGGCGGCGAAAGAGCCGTTTATAACCCCGACTTATTATGAGGTGATTTCATTTATGACAGCTAAAGAAGAATTTATCGCTATTTTTACCGAGAATGTTAATCGTCACGGAGCAAAGGAGCTTCTTGATTGGCTTCTTACAACAGATTTTTTTGACGCTCCTGCAAGCACAAAGTTTCACTGTGCCTGCGAAAACGGCCTTGTAATGCACTCTGTCAGTGTTTTCAACACAATGATGGAGAAACATTTTGACGAAGAAACCGACAGTATAGAAAGCTTTGCTATCTGCGCATTGCTTCACGATATCTGTAAGGCTCAGTTTTATAAGGTTTCTCAGAGAAATGTAAAGAATGAGCAGACAGGTCAGTGGGAGAAGCAGCCGTATTACGCTGTTGAAGATATGTTTCCTTATGGCCACGGCGAAAAATCTGTTTTCCTTGTTGAACGTTTTATGCGTCTTAAGCTGGATGAAGCTATGGCTATTCGCTGGCATATGGGCGGTTTTGATGAAAATAAAAGCTATGCAATGAGTCAGGCTTACGAAAAATACCCCTTAGCTGTTAAGCTTCACCTTGCTGACCTTGAATCAACTTATCTCAGAGAAAAAGGAACATCCGTAGTAAATAAATAATGGAGTTTTCATTATGACAATAAACGACGCAAAAGTACGTGCCAAAGAGCTTCGGGATTTGCTTATTTATCATAATCACAGATATTATGATTTGGACAGTCCCGAAATTTCCGATTACGAATACGATATGCTCCTTCGTGAGCTTGAAAATATTGAAGCAGAGTTTCCTGAGCTTGTAACAAGTGATTCCGTTACCCAGAAAGTTGGCGGTCAGAAAGGCGAAAAGTTCTCAGCAGTTGTTCATACTGTACCTATGGAAAGTCTGCACGACTCTTTTTCCTATGATGAGCTGAGAGATTTTGACCGTAAAGTCAGAGAAGTCACCGATTCCCCAGAGTACATCGTAGAGCCCAAGTTTGACGGACTTTCTGTTTCCGTAGAATACCAAAACGGAGTTTTTGTCCGCGGCTCAACCCGAGGTGACGGTGCAGTGGGCGAGGATGTAACAGAAAATCTTATGACAATCCGTTCCTTACCCAAGGTTATAAAAAACGCCCCTGAATACTTGGAAGTCAGAGGCGAGGTATATATGTCCTTTGAAACCTTTCAGCGACTTTGTGAGCAAATGGAAGAAAACGAAGAAGTTCCTTTCAAAAATCCCAGAAATGCCGCTGCAGGCTCTCTGAGACAAAAAGACAGTAAAATTACCGCTTCAAGAAACCTTGATATTTTCATCTTCAATATTCAGCAGATAGAAGGAAGTACACTTAATAACCACAAGGATTCTCTCGATTATCTCAAGTCCCTCGGACTGCCTGTTGCTCCTTTTTATTCTGTGTTTACGGATATAGAGGATGTAATCAGTGAAGTAGAAAGAATTGGAAACCTTAGAGGTACTTTCGGTTTTGGTATTGATGGTGCGGTTATTAAGGTGAATGATTTTTCTCAGCGTTCACTTCTTGGCAGTACAGCTAAATTTCCAAAGTGGGCAGAGGCTTATAAATATCCGCCTGAGGAAAAATCCACAACCCTTGTGGATATCGAAATAAACGTAGGCAGAACAGGTGCGGTTACACCTGTTGGTGTTTTTGAACCTGTGCTTCTGGCGGGTACAACTGTCAGCCGTGCTGTGCTTCATAATAAAGCTTTTATTGAAGAAAAAGGCATTATGATAGGCGATAGGGTAATCCTGAGAAAAGCAGGAGAGATTATCCCCGAGGTAGTACGCCTTGACTGTCACACAGAGGAAAGCAAAGCTTTTTCATTTCCTACACTTTGCCCTTCCTGCGGCAGTACACTTTATGAATGTGAAGACGAGGCAGTTATTCGTTGCACCAATACTTCCTGTCCTGCTCAGCTTAAGCGTCATCTGATTCATTTCTCTATGAGGGACGCTATGGATATCGACGGCTTAGGCTCTGCGGTTATTTCTCAGCTTATGGACTCAGGTTTGGTTAATTCCTTTGCTGATTTGTACAGACTCCGTGCTATTGATATAAGCACAATGGAGCGTATGGGCGAAAAGTCTGCCCTCAACCTTATAGAAGCTTTGGAAAAATCCAAGTATAATGAGCTTTATCGCCTTATTTTTGCCTTGGGAATCCGTCACATCGGTTTAAAAGCAGCAAAGCTTATGACTGAGCATTTTCTCAGCATAGATAAAATTCTTGAAGCAAAAGCCGAGGATTATCAGGCAATAGACGGCTTCGGTGCAGTAATGGCTGAAAGTGCGGCTCAGTATTTCTCTCTTCCTGAAACCCGTGAGCTTATTGCTCAACTTAAGAAGTTGGGAGTTAAAATGCCTGACGTTGAGAAGAAAAATTCAGGCGGAATTTTTAAAGGGCTTACTTTTGTATTAACAGGAACCCTTCCCACAATGACCCGAAGTGAGGCTTCAAAAATTATTGAGGAGCAAGGTGGCAAAACCTCATCTTCTGTTTCCAAGAAAACGAGCTATGTTCTCGCAGGCGAAGACGCAGGAAGCAAGCTTACAAAAGCACAAAGCCTTGGAGTCAATATAATCTCCGAAGAAGATTTTTTGAATATGCTTAAATAACTTTTTCCCCACGATTCCGTGGGGATTTTTTTATGTCATAAAGTTGTCCTGCTTTGCATACTCTTAAGTGAAAGGATGATTTTAATGAATGATGTAAAAACCAAAAACCGTATTATCTCAGCCGCAACACCTCTGGTGCCCTTAATCCGAAATACAATCTGCAATATGTCTGACGAAAACATAAATAATCTGAGAGAAATCCGCCTAAGAGTCGGTTTGCCTGTGGCGCTTAACATCGGCGGAGTACATAAATACATTGCTAAAAATGGGTGTATAGTGGATAGCTATACAATGCAGAATATGCTGGTTTGTAACGATGTAATGATAAACGACGCTTTTAAAAACATCTGCGGTTTTTCTGTTCACGCCCATTTAAGCGAAATAACCTCAGGTTTTATTACAATGCCCTATGGTCATCGTGCAGGAATCTGCGGAACAGCTGTAATGAGCGAAGGCAAAATTATAAACATCCGTGATATTTCCTCAATCTCAATCAGAATTTCACGACAGATTACTGATGTTTCCCGTGATATGTCTGCCCGATTTGCAAAAAGCTTTGGTGGTCTTCTGATTTGTGGTGCACCTGCAAGCGGAAAAACAACATTTTTGCGAGATATGGCGAGGCTTCTTTCAACAGAGTATTCTTTTACCACTTCTGTGATTGATACCCGTAATGAGCTCTCGGGTTCCTACAGAGGCAAACCTCAGAACGATTTGGGCTTTTCCGACATTCTTGTTTCTTATCCCAGAATCAAGGGTATAGAACACGCTTTGCGTTCTTTGTCGCCCCAGATTATTATCTGTGACGAAATCGGTACAAAAGAAGACGCTGAAGCTATCCTTTCAGCTACAAACAGCGGTGTTAGATTTATTGCTTCAATTCACGCTTCAACCCCAAAGGAGCTTAAGGAAAGGATGTACGCAAAAGAGATTCTTTCCACTAATGCTTTTTCTGCTGTAGCTTTTATGTCAAGCCCCTTGACCCCCGGCAGAGTGTCCAGAATTCTTTCGGTTGGAGATGTTTTAAGTGCTTAAAATCCTATTATCCTTTGTGCTCATAGCTTGTGCAAGTCTTCTCGGAAATACCTTTTCTATAAAGCTTATAAATCGAAGAAAAACCCTAACTTCCATTGTCAACGCCATTACTAAAGCTAAAACTTTGATTTGCTTTGGTTCGCTTGATACTAAAAGAGTGGTTGCCGAGAGCTTTTGTACCGAAGACTTTCCTCTTATGGATGCAGCAGAAATTGACGGGGATAAGCCCTATGATACCGCTTTTGAAACTTCGGTGGATAGAATAAGCCACAGATTTTCTCTTACAAAGGCAGACAAAGAGCTTCTTTCTCAGTTTGGCTCTCAGCTTGGTACAACTGACGTTACAGGTCAGATTGCTCACGCAGAGCTTTACACAGAACTTTTCAACGAGCGGCTTTTAAAGGCCAAAGAAGAAGAAAATGAAAAATCACGACTTTATCGTGTCCTTGGGTTTTCTTTGGGTTGTGCATTGTCCTTAATTGTCGTCTGAGGTGAACTATGGACGTTGATATGATTTTTAAAATTGCCGCCATTGGTATTATAGTTGCTATTTTAAATCAGCTTTTAATCCGTAGCGGCAGGGAAGAGCAAGCTCTCTTAACCACCATTGCAGGCCTAGTTGTGGCATTGATGATGATAATTTCCGAAATCTCAAACCTCTTTGAAACCATAAAGAGGGTGTTTGGGTTTTGAATGTCCTCACAGTGTGTTGTGCAGCGGTAATAGCTTCAATTCTTGCTTTGTTTCTTAAGAAACAAAACGCAGAGTACTCATTGATTCTTACAGTTTGTACTGCGTCGATTATATTCATATATATCACGGGAGCAGTTTTGGACGCAATCACATCTATAAACGATATATTTTCCGCTTCTAAAATGAGTACAACCTATCTTACGGTTTTGCTTAAGTGTGTTGGCATTTGTTTTCTTACAGAATTTACTTCCGATACTTGCAAAGACACAGGACAAGCTGCTTTATCAAATATCGTGGTTTTCTGTGGTAGAATTTTTGTGTTGATAACCGCTTTACCTTTGTTTACCGAGCTTTTGGGGATAGTTACAGAGCTTTCAGGAGGATAAATGAAAAGAATTTTAAAGATTTTACTGTTAAGCTTTTTTCTTATATTTCTTCTTATAAGTGAGGTTCAGGCAGAACCTCTTGATGATTTGAGCGAAGCAGTTGGTGCAGATGAGCTAAGTGATTGCCTCCCGAAAGAGGTTAAAGAAGAGTTATTGTCCTTGGGAATAGACAGCGAGAATTTTGCAACAGCCCAAAATCTTTCTTTTTCTTCATTTGCCGAGTTTCTCCTGAACACCGTATCCAAAGAAGCAGAAGGCGTTTTTCCATCTGTTGCAGCGATACTTTCCATACTATTACTTTATACAATCTTTACATCAGTTTTTGAAAGTGTTTCAAATCCTTCCCTTAGCTCGGTGCTTTCTGTAGTTTCTGCTCTTTGTATTGCCTGTGTACTTTTAATGCCTGCAATAAAGCTTATGGAGCAAGTTCAAAAAGCTATCACCTTGTCAGCGGATTTTATGCTTGCATACATTCCTGTTATGACAGCAGTTTTAATATCAAGCGGTCAGTTTGTTACAGGAAGCGGATATTCGGCTATGATGATTTTGTGTGCACAAGGGGTAGGACAGTTCTTTTCAAAAATCATCTCGCCACTTCTCAGTTGTTTTTTATCCCTTGGAATATCCTCTTCAATTGTTCCTGATATTAAACTTAACAGTCTGATAAGCTTTTTTTCGAAATCAGTAAAATGGGTTATGTCCTTTGTTTTTACACTTTTTACTTCCTTCCTTACACTTAAATCTCTTTATGCAACCTCTGTGGATAACGTGTCCTCAAGAGCAGTAAGGTATACAATGTCTTCTTTTGTGCCCGTTGTAGGCAGTGCTCTGTCTGAAGCATACAGAACCGTTCACGGAAGCGTTGGAGTGCTCAAGTCAGGTATCGGAGTATTTGTGATAATTTCAGTAGCGGTTGTTTTTCTGCCTGTTATAATCAGGCTTTTGCTCTGGCTTTTCACAGTTAATATATGTAAAGGCTTTGCTGAAACTTCAAGCCTGCATAGCCCTGTTTCAATGCTATCTGCTGTTAGCACAGTGCTTTCGCTAATGCTATCTGTTGTATTCTGTATAATAGCGCTTTTTATAATAACGACTGCACTTATTATATCCATAGGAGGGGCTTGATGAACTCTGTTATAACAGCTGTTGGCGTTTTCAGTGCCTCTCTTTTTGTTGCGGCACTTCTTAAAATTTTAGCACCATCAGGAAGTTGTGAAAAAGTAATCCGCCTTGTAGTCAGCATTTTTGTGCTTATTTGTATTGTTACCTGTTTTAAATCAGTTGCGGATGAAATAAATATAAGCAAAATTGAAGCTCCTGTAAAAAACGATTCTCAGTTTGATGAAAGTGTATTGAAGCTGACAGGGGATTATCTTGCAGAGTATGTCAATAAGCTCTTACTTGCTGAAAACATAAATGCAGAAAGAGTTGAAGTAAGCGTCATAAGAGATGAAAATGATGTAATAAACATTACAGATATAAGCATATATTTAAATAAAAGCTTAGCAGCTTATAAATCCAAAGCAGAAGAAATTATCACTTCTTCTTTAAGTATTTCACCTAACGTAAAAGTCAAGGAGTAAAAATGAAAATTTTCAGTAAAGAAAAAATAACCTCTCTGCTTAGCTCCGATAAATTAAGAGTGGCTCTTGTGTTTATAGGGCTTTCTGCCATTCTGTTGATTTTTTTAAGCGGCAGCTTGTTTTCAAAAGATAGCACAGATACAATAACAAACTCACTTTCTTCAACTGATTATCAAATAAACCTGACCGATGAACTTGTTACAATGATAGAAAGTATTAAAGGAGCCGGAAAGGCAAGGGTGCTCCTTACTCTCGAAAGCTCTTATGAATACATATATCTGGATGACGACAAAACTCTTGCAAAAATTCTTGAGCCTAAAATCCGCGGTGTTGCAGTCGCCTGCACAGGTGGAGATGACCCTGTTGTCAAGGAAAAGGTAACATCAATTCTTACAACCGTTTTGTCTGTCAGCCCCGGTAATATTTCGGTAAGTAAATTAAACTAAACGGAGGATTATATGAAAATTCAAAGAAAACATCTTGTACTTGCCTCTTTGGTTCTGGCACTTTCGGCAGCAGTTTATATAAACTGGCAGCTTTCTTCAAATGCCGATACCACAAAAGCCAAAGAGCTGGGCAAAGCAACCTATGTAAACAGTAACATAAGTGCTACTGTGGATGAGGTGTCTGAATTTACCTCAAGGCTTACAAAAGACCAGCAGAATTATTTTTCAAATGCCCGCCTTAAAAGAGATAAAACAGGGGACGAAGTGAAATCTATTGCTTTAGAGGCTTTATCTTCCGTAGAAAATGACGATGATATGAAAGAAGAAGCCCTCGCTCAGCTCGCTCTTGTGGAAGAGCAATTGATGAATCAGGTGTCGGTAGAAAACACTCTGATAGCAAAGGGATTTTCGGATTGCGTTTGCTCCATTAGCGATACATCTGTAACAGTGGTTGTTCCTGAAAGTGAAATGGGGAACAACTCACCCCTTATAATTAAGGACGTCGTAACGGATGTAACAAACATACCTTTTGAAAATATAAATATTGTTACAGTATAAAACAAGCACCCGATAAAGGCGTTAACCTTAGTCGGGTGCTTAAATTTATATTTTGATTCGCTCAGCTCTTGTGTAACTGAGTTTTATCACTTCATTGTTGTGCTTATGCAAATACACACTTTGTACAAGTCCTATTCCGAAATACAGACACATTGAAGAAGTACCGCCTGCACTGAAGAAGGGGAGAGTGATACCGATAACAGGAAGCAGACCCACAACCATTCCTATGTTGATTATTGTCTGTGAAGCAAGAAGTCCAAACATACCGAAGGCAATAAAGCTTCCAAGATTATCTCTTGCGTCAATTCCTACAAAGAAAACCTTTGCAATAAGCAAAAGCAAAAGTGTAAGTATCAGCATTGTTCCGATAAAGCCTAGCTCTTCACCTGCAACGGAGAAAATAAAGTCGTTCTCTTGCTCAGGCACAAAACCTACACCTGTTCTGTAACCTTTACCTAAGCCGTAGCCTGTAAGTTCACCTGAAGCAATGGAAACCTTACTCTGATACTGCTGATATCCGTATGATGTAAGAGCGTTTGAGTCAAGGTCAAAAAGAGCCAGAATACGATTTCTGTGCTCGTCGTTTAAGAAAAAATTCCAAAGCAAAGGCAGTGCAACCGCCAGAGTAGCGCCGAGAATAACAAAATATCTTGCCTGAACACCTGCCACAACACACATAATAAGCATAATAAAGAAGAAAATAAGTGCTGAGCCGTCGTCGCCCTGAATGTGAATAATAAGAACAGGAATGCCCACATGAGCCAAAAGGCTTACTACACCCAAAAAGGTTTTGAGCTTATCCTTTGACTTGAGGACATCAAGATGTTTTGCAAAGGTAACAATAAAGAATATCTTAATAAGCTCAGAGGGTTGAAAGGTTAATCCGCCGGGAAGACGAATCCACGCCGTGTCGTCGGTACCTGAAACCGTGATACCAAACAGGAAAACCGCCATAAATAATCCAAAAGAGATTATAACCAACGCCCACCAGTATCTTGCAATGTATTCATAATCTATAACCGAAATAACAATTGCAATTAAAATTCCAATTACAGCTGCCGCAATCTGAGTCTTAACAAAGCTACCGCCAGCTCTTTCTACGCTGGAAAGCAAGAGTGTGCTGTAAACCGTACAGCTTATAACAAGAAACCAAAGTATCTTGTCTGTATTTACAAAATAGTCGCCAATAGCACCGAAAAACTTTTTCAGAGCTCTCACCGCCTTTCATTAGCAGAATAATATTATATCTAAATACTTATTAAATATCAAGTACAAAAGTGTTTCAGCAAGCTTTTTGTATATAATATCGAAAAGAAGATTGCTTTTTGTGCAAATATTGTCGCAAAACATTTCTTTGAGTGTTGAAGTTAAAGAAATAATCTGCTATAATGTTATTAACTTTTTATTCTGATAAATATTAGTAAGGAGCCGATTTTATGCTTTCTGACATTCAAATTGCCCAGCAGACTACTCTTAAACCTATTACAGAAATCGCTGCACAGCTTGATATTTGTGCCGATGAGCTTGAGCTCTACGGCAAGTACAAAGCTAAGCTTTCCGACGAACTTTCCAAAAGAGTAAGCAGCAACAAGGACGCTAAGCTTATTCTTGTTACAGCTATTAACCCCACACCTGCCGGTGAAGGAAAAACTACTACAACCTGCGGTCTTGGTCAGGCTATGGCTAAAATCGGCAAAAAGGCTATTATAGCCCTGCGTGAGCCTTCTTTGGGCCCTGTTTTCGGTATCAAGGGTGGTGCAGCAGGCGGCGGTTACAGCCAGGTGCTTCCTATGGAAGATATAAACCTTCATTTCACAGGTGATATGCACGCCATTACTGCTGCAAACAACCTTCTCTGTGCTATGATTGATAACCACATCCATCAGGGTAACCCTCTGGGTATTGACCAGAGAAGAATTCTCTTTAAGAGATGTCTTGATATGAACGACCGTGCTTTAAGACAGACTGTTTGCTCTTTAGGCGGTAAAATCAACGGCTTCCCTCGTGAGGACGGCTTCCAGATTACAGTTGCTTCTGAGGTTATGGCAATTCTCTGCCTTGCTTCTGATATTTCTGACCTTAAAGCAAGACTGGGCAGAATCCTTGTAGGATATACAGTTGACAACAAGCCTGTTTACGCAAAAGACCTTAAAGCAGAAGGTGCAATGACCGCCCTTTTAAAAGACGCTTTAAAGCCTAACCTTGTTCAGACTATTGAGGCTACTCCTGCTGTTATGCACGGCGGACCTTTCGCAAACATCGCTCACGGATGTAACTCTGTAAGAGCCACAAAGCTTGCAATGAAGCTTGCTGATTACTGTATCACAGAGGCAGGCTTTGGTGCAGACTTAGGTGCTGAAAAATTCCTTGATATCAAGTGCAGATATGCAGGTCTGAACCCCTCTGCAATTGTTATTGTTGCTACTTGCCGTGCTCTCAAATATAACGGTGGCGTTCCTAAAGCTGAAACAGGCAATGAAAATGTAGAGGCTCTTAAAAAGGGTATCGTTAACCTTGGCGTTCACATTGAAAATATGCGTAAATTCGGTGTTCCTGTTGTTGTTGCAATCAACCGCTTCGGCACAGATACAGAGGCAGAGCTTAAACTTATTGAAGAGTATTGTATTGAAAAGGGTGCTGATTTCGCACTTTCTGACGTATTTGCTAATGGCGGTAACGGCGGTGTTGAGCTTGCCGAGAAGGTGGTTGCAGCTTGTGAAAAGCCTGCAAATTTTGCACCTATTTACGACGCAGAGGCAGATATTAAGACAAAAATCGAAACTATCGCTCGTGAGATTTATCGTGCAGACGGTGTAAATTATACAACTGCTGCTGAAAAGGCTATTAAGGAGATTGAGGCACTTGGAGCTGCAAACCTTCCTGTTTGTGTTGCCAAGACACAGTATTCAATGTCTGACGACCCAACACTTTTAGGTGCACCTACAGGCTTTAAAATCACAATCCGTGACCTTAAGCTTTCCAATGGTGCAGGCTTCATTGTTGTTTACACAGGCGACATTATGACAATGCCCGGTCTTCCCAAAGTTCCTGCTGCCGAAAGAATTGATGTTGACCAGCAGGGCGTTATCTCCGGTCTTTTCTGATATGAAAGAATATTTTACAAATTCACCTGAAACTACTGAAGAAATCGCCAAAGAATTTGCCTCAACCCTTAAGGGTGACGAAGTAGTTGCTCTTTACGGCGGTTTAGGTATGGGCAAAACCACCTTTGTGAGAGGCCTTTGCTCATACTTTGGTATCAACAGCGGCGTTTCCAGTCCAACTTTTGCCATTGTCAACGAGTATAACGGCGATATCAAAATTTTTCACTTTGATATGTATCGGATTAACTCTTGGGATGACCTTTATTCCACTGGCTTTTTTGATTATCTTGGCCAAGGGCTTTGTATAATCGAATGGAGCGAGAATATTGAAGCCGCACTGCCTGATAACACCGTGAGAATTGAGTTTCAGCAGGGTGAAAATTTTACTGACAGAACTATTAAAAGGATAAGCTGATATGAGAATTTTAGCTTTTGATTCCACCGCTACTGCCGCTTCTGTGGCAATCAGCGATGATGGTAAGATTCTTAGCGAGTTTTTCGTTAACGCAGGTCTTACCCATAGCCGCACTATCGTGCCTATGCTTGACGCGGCTCTTAAAAATACAGACAGTGACCTGAAAAGTGTTGACGCAATGGCTATTTCCAATGGCCCGGGCTCATTTACAGGTGTAAGAATCGGTGTTGCCGTTACAAAGGGCATTGCTTTTGCAGAGAATTTGCCTTGCATTGAAGTTTCTACCCTTGAGTCAATGGCTTACAATCTGATTCTTACCGACTGCCTTGTTTGTGCAGTTATGGACGCAAGGTGTAATCAGGTTTATAATGGTGTTTTTGAGATTAAATACGGTGAGGTTTACAGACTTTGCGAAGACAGAGCTTTAGCCATTGCTGATTTAAAAACAGAGCTTACCGAAAAATACAGCGATAAGCGAATCATTCTGGTAGGCGATGGGGCAGAGCTTTGCTTTAAAGAGTTTATAGATACTAACCTTTCCGTTGAGCTTGCACCTGACGCTTTACGTTTTCAGAAAGCTTCCTCTGTTGCAGCGGCTGCTTTTGATAAACTTAAGAAAGGCGAAAAAGCCAAAACTTCAGGCGAGCTTTTGCCTGCATATCTGCGACTTTCGCAGGCTGAAAGAGAACTTAAGAAAAAGGAGTTAAAATAAAAATGAAGAAAATTGCTTTAGGCTGTGACCACGGCGGTCTTGATATAAAAAATGCCGTAAGAGATTATCTTGAAGCACAGAAAATTGCGTATACAGACTTTGGTACATTCAACACCGACAGCGTTGATTATCCTGAGTTTGCTCTCAAGGTTGCTGACGCAGTAGCAAACGGTGACTATGAATCAGGTATCATCTGCTGTGGAACAGGTATCGGTGTTTCTATGGTTGCAAACAAAGTTAAGGGTATCAGAGCCGCAGTTGTTACAGATGAGTTCTGCGCTGAGATGACCCGTCGCCATAACAACGCAAACGTTCTCTGTATGGGTGGTCGTGTTATCGATAGAGTCAAGGCTGTAAAGCTTGCTGAAATCTTCCTCAATACAGAGTTCGACGGTGGCAGACACGAAAAGAGAATCAATATGATTACAGAAATCGAAAACAGATAATCGAGTAGGAGGCTACCCATTAGTTGAGTAGCCGACCTCTCACACCACCGTGCGTACCGTTCAGTACACGGCGGTTCAATCATATTGAGTGCATAGACTTGTACGCTTCGGATATATCATAGTATCCACGGCGTGCA